>DQPL01000055.1 GCA_015664885.1 Gemmatimonadota bacterium | reverse complement strand
GCAGGAGACGACACACGTCGGAGCAGATCATCACGGTGCTTCGGGAGGCCGAAGCAGGTCTGGCGAACGGCAAGACGGTGAGGATGGTGATCCGGGAGCTCGGGATCAGCGAGCAGACCTACTAGCGGTGGAGGAAGGAGTACGGGGGGATGAAGGTGGACCAGGCGCGTCAATTCAAGGAGCTGCAGAAAGAGAACGCGCAGATGAAGCGAGCGGTGGCAAACCTGACGCTGGACAAGCTGATCCTGGAGGAAGCGGCCAAGGGAAACTTCTGAGCCCCGAGCGCCGACGCCGGTGTGAGGTGCAGGTGCGTCAGCGACTGGGGGCGACGGACGTGGTGCGGCTGGCGAGTCGGTTCGGTCGGTACGGCTATCGCCAGATCACGAACCTGCTTCGTATCGAGGGTTGGCAGGTGAACTACAAGCGTGTTGAGCGGATCTGGCGGCAGGAGGAGCTCAAGGTGCCCAGGCGGGGCAGCCGAAACGGGGCCGGTTGTGGCTGGGCGATGGCTCGTGCATCCGGCTCAGGCCACTGCAGTAGGAATCACGTCTGGTCCTACGACTTCGTGAGTGAGCGGACACACGACGGTCGAGCCCTGAAGTTGCTGACCGTGATCGACGAGCAACGCAGCAGGGCGAGATGCAGCGCCGCTCGAATACCAGCGTACTCATGTTCAGGTGCGCTAGATTGCGGCCATGACTTTCATGGCCATAAACCCGGCAACCGGTGAGGCGATCGCCACGTATGCGGAAACGTCGTCCGGCCAAGTGGCACGGATCATCGAGAGAGCGCACCAGGCGCACCTCGGTTGGCGAGGTGAGCCTGGTGCGGAGCGAGCTGCACGGCTGACCGCATTGGGCGCCCTGTTGCGCGAGCGTGCGCACGACTACGGGCAGCTCATGACCGTCGAGATGGGCAAGCCGCTCGCGCAGGCGGTTGCCGAGGCGGAAAAATGCGGCTGGGTTTGTGATTATTATGCGGAGAACGCCGAGCGCTTCCTTGCCCCGGTGCCGGCACCTACCGACGCCGCGACTAGCTACTGGGTGCACCGGCCGCTGGGCGTGGTTCTCGGCATCATGCCGTGGAATTTCCCCTTCTGGCAGGTGGTTCGGTTCGCGGCCCCCGCGATAACGGCCGGCAATGCCATACTGCTCAAGCACGCACCCTGCGTACCGGGATGCGCCGAGGCGCTCGAGACTCTATTCGCTGACGCAGGATACCCCGCGGGGCTGTTCGCCAACCTCTTCATCGATGTCGAAGCGACCGGCGAAGTCATCGACCACGAGCTCGTCCGGGCCGTCAGCCTCACGGGCTCGGTGCGGGCAGGTCGTGCGGTGGCCTCCCGGGCCGGCGCCGCCATCAAGAAGTGCGTGCTCGAGCTCGGCGGAAGCGACCCTTCCCTCGTGCTTGCGGACGCCGATCTGGATGCGGCAGTAGCGAGCTGCGCGCTTGGAAGGCTCTTCAATTCCGGCCAGAGCTGCGTCGCGGCAAAGCGGTTTGTCGTGGTCGACGCAATACGCGATGCGTTCGAGCAGAAGCTGACGGCGCGGCTGGAGGCCGCAACCATGGGCGACCCCATGGACGCCGGTACAGAGCTAGGTCCGCTGGCTCGTGTCGACCTGAGGGACGCGTTGCACGATCAAGTGCAACGTTCGGTGGCGGGCGGGGCGCGCCTCGTCATGGGCGGCTCGGTGCCCGACCGGCCCGGAGCGTGGTACCCGGCGACGCTGCTCGCCGACGTCGGCAGCGGGATGGTGGCATACCAGGAGGAGCTGTTTGGACCCGTCGCGTCGATCCTACCCGTGACTGACGAAGACGAAGCGATCAAGGTGGCGAACGACACTCCCTACGGCCTCGGAGCGTCGGTCTACACAAGCGACGTGGAACGGGGTGAATACATCGCCTCAGAACTCCTGGACGCCGGCAACTGCTTCGTGAACGGCATTGTGAAGTCCGACCCGCGACTGCCGTTTGGCGGCACGAAGGAAAGTGGCTACGGTCGCGAGTTGTCCCCGCTGGGGATTCTCGAATTCACGAACACCAAGACCGTCTGGGTGAAGTAGTGCGTGGTCTGCCGGCCGCCAGGTTGGTGCCTACTCGAAGCTCCCTGGCACCGCCTCGGACATCGTCTTCCCGACCTCCTCCGCCGACTTCATTTTGGACAGGTCGAGCTCGAAGTCCGGACGTGCCGGCGCCTGCAATTTCGCAATCAACTCACGGACTTCTCGAGGCGAGAGCCCCGCTTCCTTGAGTTGGTCTGCGTCCAACGAGGCCCCGTCCCGGGCGGAGATCTGCTGCTCGCCCCCGACGAGGAGTCGGGACAAGACCTCGAGCTCCGCGCGACTCATGGGCTGTCCCACGAGATCGTAGTCTACCCACGCTTCGTAGGAGAGCGGCGCGACTCGCTTGACCATGCCAGCGATGATCTCGGCGAACACCTGAATCTCCCATTGGGCGTGAGGGTCCACGCGCAGCGACAGAAAGTGCAGGAGATTATGCAGATTGATCTTCCAGTACCACTGGGTATAGGTCGAGAGCGGGAGGTCGATGCGAGCGATTTCTCGCGCGACGTCCTCGCCGACCATCCAGGTGTAGCCGTCGCTCGCCGCCTCGCGCAGGCTCCGCCAGCGCTCAATGGCCTCCGCGTACACCGCGTCCGAGGTGCCCGCATCCCTGCCCTGCTGATTCTGCGTACTCTGAAGCGCGAACTGCTCCCGCTCGGGCATGTAGTAGAGCAACGGCATGAGGCTGTAACGGGCACTATACTCATTGATAGAGGCCGTGCGATGCCGTATCCACTGCCGCGCCACGAACATCGGCATCGCGCAGTGGAACTTGAACTCCACCATCTCAGATGGCGTGGTGTGCCGATGACGGCGTAGGTACCGGACGAGCCCGCGCGTCGCGGACACTTTCCGCGTGCCGTATCCGTAGCTCACGCGCGCCGCCCGCTCTACGTCATCGTCGGTGCCCATGTAGTCGACGAGCGCTACGAACCCGTGATCGAGCGCGGGGAAATAGCCTCCGAGGATCTCCTCGGCTGCGGGACTCGTTGGCCTTTTGGTCTCCATAGCGCCGAATATAGCCGACCTGTGCACGACAGGAAGGAAGGCCTCTTGTGCCGCGCCGAAGCGTCAGCCGGGCGTCGCCTCGTCCTCACCCCAAAGGCGGATGAAGTCCTCCGGTTCGACCCCTAGCCCGTCCGCGACACGCGTGATGTAGTTGAAGTAGCCGATGATCTGCGTGGCATCGTGGATCGCGGTGTCGTCGAATGAAAACGAGCGCAGGACGTCGAGGTCTGACGGCCCCACCTCGTGCTGATGCAGCGTCAACTTCTCTGCATAGGCGCAAAGCGCTCGATCGGCTTCACTCAGCTCCGCGTCACGCCAATCGCGGACGATCGCGTGCACGAAGACGTCCGCAGCTTCGTCGGTGGCGAGTATATCCGTGACCTCTTCCCGGAGGTCGTGCGCGTGCGCCTGAATTCAGTAGAAGCAGTCGTTCAACTGGGATGTGACCACGGCGAGCATCTCGCGTCGCCAACGAGCGAGTGGCGAAGCGCCGAACATGAGCGCCCCGTACAACCGCAGGGATGCATCCATCGTGCGGGGATTGAGGCTCATGACGTGCACGATGTGCCACACGCGGCCTGCACGCTCTTGGGCCGTCTCGAACTGTTTTCTCAGCCACCCGGTCGCGTCTTCGACGGCGATCTGTTCGATGTAGGGCATGGCAGGAAATCTACGCAAAGTTCTGGCACGTGAACCACATCGGGGTCATATCCGTAGTAGAATGCAGTGCACACTCTGGAGGAGGTGAACCGTGGCTCAGTGCAGTGGAAGTACGAAGAAGGGAGACCGGTGCAAGAGGGACGCGCGAGGCGAGTCACCGTTCTGCACCATTCATCAGGACCAGGAGATCCATGCTCGAGAGCCCAGCGACCGAGGCGAGTGGGATAACGACGCCATCATCAAGGCCTTGATCGGCTTCGCCATCATCGGGTTTTTCTTCATGCTGCGAAGGCGGTAATACCTGCCCGGCTACCCCGCCGGAAGCATCTCCTGTTTCACGAGCTCGAACTGGACTTCGAGATCGGTCATTTGAGCGAGGGCTGGGCCCAAGTCTCCCTCTCTGCCTGCCGTCTCGATCTGGTGCGCGACATCACGCAGCGCCTCGGGGCACACGTTGGCGGATGCGCCCTTGATGGAGTGCGCGTGGCGCCCGACTTGCTCGGCATCTCCCTCCTGCAAGCCGTCCTTCAACGCCTCGATCAGCGTGGGGATCTCCTCCAGGAAGGCGTATTCAACAGTCTTAGTCAGCTCGTCGTCGTCCATGAGCCGTCGCTTTAGAGTGGCTCTGTCGAAGACCGACGGATGACTCATGACCTCCGGTTGTTCACTTTGGCCCAAGGCATCCACAGCGTGCTCCCCTGCTGGCAGCCATCGCTTGAGCGCGTCAGCCAACGCGCGTAGGTCGATCGGCTTGGTCAGATAGTCGTTCATCCCTACTTCGAGGCAGACTTCACGATCGCCCTTCATGGCGTTCGCATCAGCACCAAATCGTACGGGATAGCCCACAACGCTTCGATGGCCTCTCGGATGGCTCCGTCTCGGTGTCGCTGCATGGCGAACAAAAGACGGGCAGTGGCCGCATCCGGATCAAGGTCGAGGACTCGGGGCCCGGCTTCAAGCGCAAGGAAGAGTCGACGTCTCCCGACGAATCCGATACGCCGAGCGGCCGGGGAATCTCTCTAGTGCAGCAGCTGTGCACTTCGCTCGACTACAACGAACGCGGGAACGAGGTGGAAGCGGTCCTCTCCTGGTGAGGCGTATCCCCTCCAAGGTGGCGCTGGAGGCGGAATAGCGGCTCCCACTCGGGGACCTTGCGTCATCGGGCCGCAGGCTATCGAATACGCCTCCGGCCCGTCAGGCCCCCTGCGCCACTTTGCCAAGAACCTCGTTGAAGCTACCTCTATTTGAGCGTGCCGCCGGGATTCGAGAGAGGACGGCGATCGTAGCCCCCGAAGGGGCCTTCAATTTCGGCGAGCTGCTTGATGCGTCCGGGTGGGTGGCCACTCGGTTGCTCGCGGGGCGCGACGACCTGGACTCCGAACGCATTTGCTACCTCGTGCCTCCGGGTTGGCACCACGTCGCGGTCCAGTGGGGCATATGGCGGTCGGGCGGCCTCGCGGTGCCGCTCGCGACTTCGCACCCGGCGGCGGAGCTCGCATACGTGCTCGACGACGCTTCGCCCGAAGCAGTCGTCGCACATCCGGACTTGATCGACCGAGTCTCGGGCGTCGCCGCCGAGCGCCAGCTGCCGGTTCTCCAGACGCCCGCTCTACTTGCCGAAGGGCCCACCGGCGTGCTTCCGGACCTGGCCGCGGACAGGTCGGCTATGATGCTTTACACGTCCGGTACCACGGGGCGGCCCAAGGGGGTCGTGGTCACGCACGGCAACCTGCAAGCGCAAGTCTCGTCGCTGAGCGACGCCTGGGGTTGGAGCGAGCACGATCACATTCTACTGCATCTCCCTCTGCACCACGTGCACGGCATTACGAACATACTGACCTCGGCGCTTTGGAACGGCGCCACCTGCGAGATCTTGTCGCGGTTCAACGCCGTCGACGTATGGGAACGCCTATCCCGGGGGGACTGCACGCTCTACATGGCGGTGCCGACCGTATACCGACGGCTCCTAGAGGCGTGGCAACGCGCCGACCCGGCAACGAGAGAGGCCTGGAGCGCCGGGGCGTTGGCTTGCCGGCTCATGGTATCCGGATCCGCTGCACTGCCCGTGCCCACACTGGAGCGCTGGCAGGAGATCACCGGGCAACGACTGCTCGAGCGGTACGGCATGACCGAGATCGGGATGGCGCTCTCCAATCCGCTCAATGGGGAAAGGCGCGCGGGTCATGTGGGCCAGCCACTACCAGGGATCGATGTCCGTCTCGTTGACGAAGCCGGCAGACCGGTAGCGGCCGGCGCCGAGGGTGAGATCCAGGTACGAGGTCCGACCGTCTTCTCAACCTACTGGAGGCGTGAGCAGGAGACGCAAGATGCGTTCGCTGAAGAGGACTGGTTCAATACAGGTGACCAGGCGGTGGTCGAGGACGGCGCGTACCGCATCCTCGGTCGCGCGAGCGTGGACATCCTCAAGACCGGCGGCGAGAAGATATCCGCGCTGGAAATCGAGGACGTGCTGCGATCCTACACCGGAGTCGTGGACTGCGCCGTGGTCGGTGTCCCGGACGCGGATTGGGGCGATCGTGTTTGCGCGGCAGTCGTTTGCGAGGCTTCTCACCCGCTCGACGTGGACGCGCTGCGCGGCTTCGCGCGGGAGCGCCTCGCACCCTACAAGGTGCCCAAGCAGATCATTCTGGTGGACGCGTTGCCGCGGAACGCCATGGGCAAGGTCACCAAGCCCACTGTAGTGGAACTCTTCGACCTGCGCGATGTCGATTAGCGCCTTACGCGAGCCCTTTTGCCGGACTGCGCGCGACGCGGCTTGCGCCGACCTCTCAACTGGGGTCTTGTGGGGCTCCTGATCACGATCTGCGCCCTGGGGAGCGAATGATCGACGCTGTGCTTGCCAACCTGCGCGAGTACTGGATGGTGTATACGCTGCTGGCACTCTACACCGTCATACTCGCGCACCACGCCTGGAGCGGGAACAAGAAGACGAAGGACCTCTCCGACTACTACGTCGGCGGCCGCAACATGGGTGGCTGGGTCATCGGCCTCTCGTTTTTCGCGACATACGCGAGCACGAATTCGTTCGTGGGCTTCAGCGGCCGCACATACGATTGGGGGTTGCCGTGGCTGTTGTTCATCCCTATGTCGGTCGCTTTTTGCCTCTTCGCATGGATCGTGGTCGCTCCGAGGCTGCGCAGTTTTACCGCAGCGATGGATTCATTGACGGTGCCCGACTTCATCGGACTCCGCTTCGATAGCACTACCGCCCGCATCTTCGCCGCGCTCATCGTTATCGCTGCCTCGCTCTTCTACATGACCGCGGTCTTCAAGGGCATTGGCAACCTGCTCGAAGTCTTCCTCGAAATCCCGTACAAGATCTCCATCGTCATCGTCTTCTTCATCGTCATGACGTATACGATGGTCGGCGGCTTCATCTCGGTCGTGAAGACCGATGCGGTCCAGGGCGTGGTCATGATCGTCGCCGCGGTGCTGCTCTTCTTCGGGACGGTGAACGCGGCCGGCGGACTCGGCTCCATCACCGAGGTCCGCACACAGCCAGGCGGCGAAGCGCTCTTTACGTGGGGAGGCGGCGTAGCGGTCCCAGTCCTGATCGGGACGATGGTGGCGGGGCTCATCAAGTTCGCGGTCGAGCCCCGTCAGCTGTCACGCTTCTTCGCGCTGGAGGGCGAAAAAGCCATACGGACCGGCATGTGGGTGTCGTCTCTGACGTTCGCCGCGGTCTTTTCGCTGCTGATCCCCATCGGGATCTACGCGCGACGGATCTTTCCCGACGGGATCGAGGATACGGACCTCGTGATCCCGAACCTGCTCGCTGAAGTGTTCGGGCAAGGCACGAGCGCGTTCCTGCTGGTGGCCATGGTCGCGGCCGCAATGTCGTCGCTCGACAGCGTCTTGCTCGTATTGGCATCGACCACCGAGCGGGACGTGGTAAGTATTATCCGGCCTGGCCGCAGCGAGGAACAGGAGATGTTCTGGACGCGTGGATGGGTGGCGCTGTTCGCCTTCATCACGATGCTCATCTCGCTGAACCCCTTGGGGGGTATCGTGGAGTTGACCGCCTTCAGTGGGGCACTCTACGGCGCGTGCTTCTTCCCGGCGCTCGTACTGGGTCTGCACTGGAAGCGGGGGAGCGGGACCGCCGTCGTGGGGTCCTTCGTTACTGGGATCGTGGTGCTTCTCGCTTGGGACTTCGCGCCGGGGTCTGAGATCATTCATGAAATCTTCCCGGCGATGCTGCTGTCCACCGGGATGTACGTCGGACTGGCCATCGTGACCGAAGACACCGCGAGCGAGGCCGTGGTAGCGTTGATAGAGGAAGCTGGAAGGACCTCCAGCGAAACATCGTAGTAGCAGTCACACTCATACCTCGTTTCCAAACGGACTAGCCGTGAGCACGCTCACCCTCGCCGAGCACCAATCCGACATCCTCGCCTCACTTCGGCGCCTACAAGGCCGAGGCACAGTAGGAGATGTCGTCGCGGATTCCGGTCTGCCCGGGGACAATGTGCGCTCGGGACTCAAGGTGCTGCTGGAGTCGCACCAAGGGCACCTGGCGGTCTCCGACACCGGTGAACTGCTCTACGAGTTCGACGAGAAGCTGATCGTGCGCGGAACGGAGCCCGTGCTCGCGCGCATGAAGCGCACCGCCACCGATGTGTTCACAAAGGGCTTCAAGGCCACGATCGTGATCATGTTGGTCGTCTACTTCCTCATCTTCGTGGCGCTGGTGATCGCGGCGCTCTTTGCGAACAAGAATAGTAACTCGCGCGGGGGCGGCATCCTGGGCGGACGGAGAGGCGGGGGTCACAGGCACGGCGGCTTCGGCAACTTCTGGCTCTGGTACTACATCTGGACGCCGCGCTGGAGACTCGGCCGACCGTACTACGGTCGTCGCTGGGAAGGCACGCTCGCTAAGGAAGACCGGCCACCCTTTTACAAGAAGGTCTTCGCCTTTGTGTTCGGGCCCGACAAGCCGACCCCGACTCAGGCCCAGCTCGATCGCAGCACGATCCGACTCATCCGAGCTCGCAAGGGAGTCATCACAACCGCCGAGCTGGTGGAGCACACCGCGCTCACGTTCCCGGAGGCCGAGGACGAAATGGGACGTTTGCTCGGCGCGTACGACGGCGAAGCGGCGGTCTCGCCGGACGGCGAACTAGTGTACGCTTTTCCCGAACTGATGCTCAGCGCCCACGACACGAAAGCGCGCGAGCCCAACCCAGCTTGGCTGCGCCTCGAGCACAAGCAGGAGCTGACCGGCAACACCGCGGGCGCCAACGCGGTCGTCGCCGGCATGAACGGTTTCACGCTGGTCGCGGCCGCCACGTCGCCGTGGTTCATCTTTCCGAGGCTCGGGATTAGCCTCAGCGATCCCGTCGCCGTGGTTGGGCTAATCCTGATACCGGTCGTCTTCAGTGTCCTTTTCTACGGAGTTCCTCTCCTGCGCATGTGGGGCGTGACCCGTGAGAACAAGCGCCGGGAGAAACAGAACATCCGTCGAGTTCTGCTCGGTCTGGTGTACAGTCGATCTCTGGACAAAGGTCGCGACGTCGGCGCCGCAGAGGCATACGAGCATGTGGTCTCCCGCCTAAAGCAGCAGGTCGTCGAGCGGGCAGCCGTGGATGCGGCGCTTCAGGGGTTGGCGGCCGAGCTCGACGCCGCCGTGGCAGTCGACGACGCCGGAGACACGCGCTACACCTTCCCGGCTCTCCGTCAGCAGTTCACAGCCAGTGAGACCGTGCGTCGGAAGTTACAGCTCGAAAACCGGACACTCGGGGAGATCGTCTTCTCCACCAGCGACTCCGCCGCCGAGGCCGGAGAGCGTGAACTCGCTCTCTTCGATCGCGAACTCACCGAAAGTGAGACCGATTTCGGCCGCTACCTACCGGCGCTCGACAAGATCGGCTTCGAGGACGACTACGAGCTCGTCGCCTTCGATGAAGAGCTGAAGCAGAGGGGTCTCATCAAGGCCTAGGCCAAGCTGCTAGTACCGCCCGTCGGCGACCTACTGTACGACCTGCGCAGAGTCCGCTAAGCCCTGTCGCAGCAGCACCTCGATGAGGTTCAGATATTGGACGCGCGTTTGGTTGGGAGTGGACAGCGCGTGTTCCAGCATTCCGGCCGCCTCAGCGAACTCGCCACGATTTTCGAGAATCAGGCTGCGATTCTTAGGTGCGGTCGCGTCGTCGGGGTACGCCTCGAGCACCTGACGGTAGGCCCCTTCCTCTGCCGGCTCATCCAAGAGCACCGTTGCGTGATAGGACGCCTCCGCGCGCAGCAGCGTGGGGCCATCGCAGGTGGTTATTCCCCGTCCTCATGCGTCGTATACTGAAACGGTGGCTGGCTCCGGAGGTGAGGAGATGATGATGAGGAAGACACTGATATCGATCGCTGCGCTCGTCGTAATCACGGCCTGCGCGTCAAGCGGAAGAGCAGTCGAGCGCGGGCAGCCCTTCACCCGCGACGCAGTCGCGGAGGGGACCATCCGCGTGCACGTGCAGAACGACAACTTCATGGACGCGCGACTCTACGCTATCGGCTCGAGCTCGCGCCAGCACCTCGGCATAGTCGTTGGCAAACAGCAGGCGGTACTGGAAATTCCGTGGGATTTCAGCAAGCCCCTGCGCATCGAGATCGATCTGCTAGCTGGCCCGAAGTGCACGACAGACACCATCGAGGCCGACCCTGGCGACATACTCGACCTGAGGATCGAGTCGGTGCTCTCGAGGAGCGCTGCCTGCTCCTAAGGGAGCCACTGTGCTGGCGGCGTGACGGCGTCGCGCGCCGACTGCTACTCGTAGAGCAGAAAGCGTGCGACGCTGTCGCCGAAGTCCGTGAGTTCGTGATCGACGCCGTGTAGGACTTCATCCACAGTAGCGCCCGCGTCCACACCCGTGCGCAACCCAGAGTGCCCCCAGAGAATGTCGATGGGCGCGATTGTCCCTTCGTACTCGTAGGGCGGACTCTTCCACGCGAATGCTTCCGGAGCCAGCTCTTTCGCGGCGCTGAGTATCGCCACCGAGGTTCGTACCGGCTGGAACCTCTCGACATCCGTGACGTGGAGTTGCGCACCTCCGCAGATGGTGCCTGCGTGTTTTTGGAACGTCGGCTCGAAGTGGCAGGGCCGGAATCGTACGCCCGGAAGAGCGTGCCCATCCAGTCGCTCGACGAAAGCACGAGCATCCAGGTAGGGGGCTCCGACGAACTCGAACGGCTGCGTCGTGCCCCTTCCCTCCGAAAGGTTGGTGCCCTCGACCAGCACCGTGCCAGGATAGACCTCGCACGAGTCGAGGGTGGGCAGATTGGGACTCGGCCTCACCCACGGAAGTCCGGTGTCCGACCACCGCATCCGTCGACGGAGCCCCTCGCAGGCAATGACCTCGAGCTCACAAGCGATGCCGCGAACATCGTTGAGCCACCTAGCCAACTCTGCGCACGTGAGTCCGTGGCGGAGCGGCACCGGGTGGAGACCCACGAAGGACTCGAACCCGGCACGAAGCACGGGCCCTTCGCGGCGATGGCAGCCGATGGGATTGGGACGGTCCAGCACCACGAAGCGAACGCCGGCCTCCGCGCACGCCTCCATCGAGAGCGCCATCGTCCACACGAAGGTGAACACCCGGACCCCCACGTCCTGGAGGTCGAAGAGGAGCGCGTCGAGCCCGTCCAGCATCTCGGGCGTGGGCTTGCGGGTCTCCCCGTACAAGGAATGCACGGGGAGGCCGGTTACCGGGTCAGCGTAGTACTCCGACTCGATCATGTTGTCCTGCTTTTCTCCGCGCGCGCCGTGCTGCGGGCCGAAGAGCGCACGCACGTCGAAGCCCGCGCCCAGCAGCGCGTCCGCGGAGAAGGTCAGGTCCGACGCCACCGACGCGGGGTGCACGATCAGGCCGCACGCGGCACCGCGCAGATGGTCGGCCTCCCCCGCTAGCAATCGATCGATCCCGGCACGCACGTGGACCTCGCTCAAGATGCTACCGTCCCAGCCCGAGGTGCTCGCTCACGATTTCCGCGAGCTCGCTGAGCAGGAGCAGCGGAGGCCGATCGAACGCTGGCCGGTCCGACGAGTTGACCTGCAAGGCCAGCGCGAAACCGTAGTCCGGGAAGTAGTACGCCTCAGTCCGGTAGCCCGGCATGAAGCCGCTGTGTCCCCAGGCCGTTCCCGCCGGCAGCTGCATCATGACGACGCCTAGACCATAGCTGGCTTCGGGACCGAGCGGCGCCGGCGTCCCGGTCCTGAAGTCGTCGAGCAGCGTCGGGTCGAACGCGCGGCCCTCGTGAATGTGTCTCACCCAGATCGCGAGGTCTTCCGTCGTGGAAGCAAAGCCGCCACCGGCCCATTCGAACTGCGGGTTGAAGACCAGTCGGCCTTCCGAGACTGTCTCGTCAAAGTCCCCGAACGGGTTCTCGGGACCGCCGTAGCCGTTCACGATACCGGGCACCGCAGGCCGGTCCGAGCGGACCGTATTCTCGAGCGAGAGCGGCCCGAGCAGTCGACGGTCGATCTCGTCGTAGATCAAGGTGCCGAGAACTTTCTCGACAGCCATTGCAACGAGAATGTAGTTCGTGTCTGAGTAGTCCCAGCCCTCACCCGCGGCGAACGGAGGCTCCATTCCGAACAAGTACGCGAGGCGCTCTTCAGCCGTCCACGTACGCATGGGTTCCCGCGTCAGGTCCTGGAGAAACGCCGGGTTGAGCTCGTAGCGCACGATGCCGCTGGTATGGCTCATGAGCTGCCGGATGGTGGCGTCATCACCGTTGGGGAGTCGGTCGTACCAGGGTTCGTCGCCGAGGTAGTCGGCCAGGCGCGCATCCAGATCGAGTCGACCCTCGGACACCAACTGAAGCGCTACCGCTCCGAAATACGTCTTGCCGACGCTGCCTTGAAGCATGCGGTCGGTTGCACGCATCTCACGGTGGGCAGTCGTATCCGACCAGCCCGCCGCAAAACCGCGAGAGGTGCCATCTGGCAACGCGAGGCCGAGCGTGAGCCCGGGGATACCGGAGTTATGGGTGAGCGAATCGATATATACCTGAACGGCAGCGCTCAGCGGGTCTGTCGACTGACCGGACAGAGCTCCCGAGAGTGCGGGAGTAGAGAGAGCTACGAGGAGCACGGCTAGCCGCCGCGCGCGTTCAGGATTCATGCTGTGGGGATCATCGGGGAGGTGGGCGCGAAGCCCGACAATGGGTGGCGGGGCTGGGCCCCGCCACCCTAGTGTTCAATCGGATCTGAACGCTGTGACCGGATCGACTCGGGCCGCGCGGCGGGCCGGCAGCAAACAAGCACCCGTGGCAACGATCCCAACAAGCAGCGACACGACCGCATGGGTCAGTGGATCCAAGGGCTCGATTCCGAAGAGACTACTCCTGATGAGGCGGGTCGCTGCCATCGCCGCAGGAATGCCCAGCAACAACCCCACTCCGGACAGGAGAAGGCCTCTTCGCACGACTCCGTTCGCGACCCTATCGACGGTCGCGCCAAGCGCCATGCGGACCCCAATCTCGTGCCGGCGACCGGCCACCTGATACGCGAGCACACTGTATATACCCATGGCCGCCAGGACGGCTGCTGCTGCTGAGAAGGGGACCAGGACGGCCGTGGTCGCCCTTCTGGCTGGAAACAGACCGAGCAAGGATCTCGTCCATCGTCGCCACCGCAGACAGCCGCGCCTCAGGTGCCAGATCTCGAAGGACGCCGCGCACAGCCGCCGTGACCGAACCGGCGTTCCCGGAAGTGCGCAGCGCCAGCCTCATGCTCGAGGCGGCGCTCTGGTGGTACGGATAGTACATCGCGCCCGAGACGCCTTCCTGTAGGGCCGCACGGCGACCTCTACCTGCCGGAACCGGCCTTGGCTGGTACTGAGTCGCTCGCCCAGATCACGCCAGCGCCCGGACAGAAGTCTCCGGTGTCGAGGAAGTGCGTGTGCAGGCACTCCAACGTCGAGCCCAGGCTCTGCAGCAACGCCACAGTCTCCGGGTACTCCACCCTGGTGAAGAAGCCGGCCCGGCCACCCCGAGCCATGTCGGCCGTGGACTGTCCGAGCCGTGTGATCACGCCGACGTCCGCGCCCTGCGCTACCAGATAGCGGATCATCTCGTCATCCCCGCGGGAGGCTGCATAGTGGAGCGGCGTGTAGCCCCACGAGTCCCTAAGGTCGACATCGGCGCCGTGTTCGTCGATCAGGTACTTCAGGACCGACATGAACTGGTCGGGGACGCTACGCACGCTGAACGCTCCCAGCCCGAGCCATCCGCCTCCCGCGGCGCTGTGCACGGGGTACGCACTCGGCACACCCTCGGGAATAGACGGCAGCCCCGAATCTTCCTGCTGGCGCCCATCCTGCTGCCGGCGCTCTCTCATTCCGACGGCTGGCCACGAAGTAGGAATGTTCGGGTCTGCGCCGTACGCGGCGAGAAGCTTCATCGCGTCGAGGTCCTGCGCGAACGTCGCCCGCCAGAACGGGGTCGCGCCCTGCAGGTCGATCCCCAGCTTGGTGAGACCATATTCCCAGTACCACAAGTGGGTGTCCAGTCGCACGTTCGTATCGGCGCCAGCCTCCAGGAGAGCGCGCAACACCTCCATGTGCTCCGCCTCCTGATTGTCGTGCGCCCTCGGCTGCGGGTAATTCGACTTGGGTGCCCATTGTGTCTGGAGCACCGCAAACAGCGGCGCAACTCCATCGGTGGAGGCGGCCAAGTTGGGATTCGCCCCGCGCTCGATCAGAAGCAGCGCGACGTCGAATTGGCCATTGAGCGCCGCCATCAGCAGAGGACTCGTTCGGTCGCCGCCACTGACCTGGTCCGCGCCGGCGCCACCATCGAGCAGCCTGCGCACCGATTCGACATGGCCCTCTCGAGCCGCGTGTAGCAGCGCCGTCATGCCTCCGGTCTTCCCAACGAGCGTCTCCCGGTAGGGAGGGCGCGCGACCTCGGGGCCACCCGGGTAATCCGGCCGGTAGTTCACGAGCTCGCTGGCGTCGACTGGTCCTACGGGATCGTCGGAGAGAAGGAACTCCCGTTGAGCGCGGATGGCCGCCTGCACCTGAGCAGGACTCGGCTCCCAATTAGCGGCGTTGGGGGCACCGTCCCGTAGCGACCGGACCATCTCCCGAAACCGACGGTTGGCCTCCCTATCGATCGCGACGCTTCGCAGCACATCGACGACCTCGGTGGTGATCGCTGCATCCGCGCCGCGGTTCAGCAGCATCCTTACAGCCGCCGAGCGATCGTAGGCCGCGGCGAACATGAGCGGCGTCTGTCCTGACGAAGCCTCTCGCGCATTCACGTCAGCCCCGTGATCCAGCAGCGTCGCGACGGACGTCTCGCCGCCGACCGCGGCGGCCGCCAGGTGAACGGGCGTGACCCCGGTGTTGCTGGTGGTGGCGTTCACGTCAGCGCCGGCCTCGACCAGCGCTCCGACTACGCGACCATGTCCGCCGCGACCAGCGAGGTGCAACGGGGTGTATCGACCGATGCGGGTACCTGCATCCAGCTCAGCGCCGGCCGAGATCAGCAGCTTCGCGACGTCGAGATGGCCGCGCTCCGCAGCCGCGTGCAGGGCGGTCAGGCCGTCCCCTCGAGCCGCGTTCACGTCTGCACCACCGTCGAGCAACGACCTGACCACCTCGACCTCGCCTCGACGCGCCGCGTCCAACAGCGGGTTGTCGACGGGGAGCGCGGCGCCAGAGAGCAACGCCGCCGTGAAGACCGCAACCACCATCCGTGGCGACGGCCTTATTTTCTTGCTCATGCCTCGCCGTCGCCCGAAGCGCCGCGCGGAAACGTCAATGCGAACTCGCCCGTGCTGTCGCCAAAGCCGTGCATCTCATCGTGCCCGATGCCCTGCATCAGGCTCACGAAGGCGTTCGCCATTGGGGTGCCCCCAGGGGCCCTGAGGTGGAGGTTGCCTTCCAAGGCGCCGTTCGCGTGGCCCATGAGAATGAGCGGACACTTTCGGTGATTGTGGAGGTTGGAATCACCCATGGGCGAGCCCCACACGATCGCTGTCCTGTCCAGCAGGGAAGCATCTCCCTCCATCGTATTCTTCATCCTCTCCAGGAAGTAGCCGACCTGACTCAGGCGGTAGGTATTGATCAGGTTGTAGTCCATGATGTCGGCCGGCACGTTGCCGTGGTGCGACGCTCCGTGGTGCGACTTGGTGGTTCCGCTCCCCGGGAACGTGCGATTCGACTGGTCGAAGCCGGTCTTGAACGTGATCACGCGGGTCAGGTCCGTCTGCAACGCGAGCACCTGGAGGTCGAACATCAGCCTCATGTGCTCCTCCCAGGAGTCCGGGACCCCCGACGGAGCCTCTGGCATTTCCCGCACTTCGCCACTGGTGTTGCGCGCCTCGACCAGCTGGATCCTGCGCTCCATCTCACGGATGTGCGTCAGATACTCGTCCATGGCCAGTCGGTCCACGGCGCCAAGAGTCATGCGCAACCTCGCGACTTCGGTCGCAATCCAGTCGATCACGCTGCGGTCCGTCCGGCGTCTGGCCGCGCGATCTTCGGCGCTGTCCCCCGCCCCGAAGAGCCGTTCGAAGACGGCCCGCGGCTCGCGAATCGCCGGCAACGGCTGCGTGGGCGCCGCCCAGGCGAGCGAGGTGGTGTACGCGCAGTGATAGTTGTAGGCGCACCCACCGCCGCGGTCGATCTGCTCCGTGCACAGCTCGAGCGAAGGCAGAGCGGTGTCGAGCCCGAAGCGTCGCGCGTGCAGCTGGTCGAGCGACGTGCCCAGGTAGAGATCCGAGCCCTGGGTCTGCTTGGGATGGGCCTGTGTCAGGAACACCGCAGTCGAGCGGTCGTGGTCACCACCGATCTCCGCCGCCTGGTACGGCTCGGCCATGCGGCAATCCGTGTTACTGACGATCGTCAGGTACTCCCGGTACTGCTCCAGAGGCGCTAACTGGCTCGTCGGCGCGAACTCGAAGTCACGGCCCAATTTCGCCGGAGCGAAGAGGTGCTGGGAGTCTCCCCATTCGCTGCCGCCGGCACACCCCATCGACTCCTCGATACAGACGAGACGAGTGTTGGCCGGCGCCGCCAGGCTGTCACTCCACAGCCGCCCAGCCGGTACCATCGCGTCCAGGAACGGCAGCGCGACGGTCGCGCCCATGCCGCGTACGAAGGTCCTACGAGAAACGTGCTTTCCTGTGATGAAATGCATCGCTCTACATCCCCTTGTCGGTGTCGGACTCCGAAGTCAGCGGCGATCGCCTCATCTGGAATGGATCACTTCTCACGACGCCCAGGATGAACGTCGACATTCTGTACTCCTCCGCCTCCGCATCTCTCACGATGGCACGGATCGACGGCTGGTCATAGTGCTCCACGCGCCGGCCCATGGCGTACGCCAGCAGGTGGGCCGCAAAGTTGCGCACGAGCGGGATCGGACGCGCGAGCATGACATCGGTGAGCTCGCTCAGCTTGCTTACGGGGGTGCCGTCGTAATACGTGCCTCGTGTGTCGAGCGGCATCATGTTCTCGCGCTTCCGCCACTTGCCCGTCACGTCGAAGTTGTCGAGTGCCAGGCCGATGGGGTCCATGAAGCGGTGGCAGGAATTACACGTCGGATCAGCTCGGTGCCGCTCCATGCGCTCGCGCGTCGTCAGGCGACGCCCGTCCGCTACGCTTTCGGTCAACTCGAAGGCCGGCACGTTGGGCGGTGGAGGCGGAGGCGGCGTCCCCATGAGCACCTCCATTACCCACTTTCCCCGAAGCACTGGAGAGGTTCGGTCGGACATTGAGGTCAGCAGTAGCACGCTGCCGTGGCCCATGACACCCCGGCGGGTGTCGTCCGGATAACGCACTCGCCTGAACTCGTCGCCGGATACCCCCGGGATGCCGTAGTGCCGAGCCAGGCGCTCGTTCATGAAGCTGTAGTCCGCGTCGAAGAGCTCGAGGAAACTGCGGTCTTCGCGCACCAGGTGGTCGAAGAACAGCTCTGTCTCTCGCACCATGTCGGCGCGGAGTTGACCGGTGAAGTCCGGATAGAAAAAGGGCTCCGGCTGATTCTTGGCCGCGTCTTGCAATCGCAGCCACTGGTGCGCGAAGCGGGTGGCGAGCGCCTCCGCACGGGGGTCCTCCAACATGCGCGCGACCTGCCGCTCCAGCACTCCGGGGTTCGTGAGTCGCCCATCGGCCGCTGTTCTGAGCAGCTCCTCGTCCGGTCCCGTGGACCAGAGGAAGAACGAGAGGCGGCTCGCCAAGTCGAGATCCGCTAGGCGAAAGCTCTCACCCTCCGAAACGTCCACCGGTTGCTGTTCCAGGCGGAAGAGAAACGAAGGGCTCGCCAGGATCGCCTGCAGCGCCGTCCGGACCCCGACCTCGAAGCCGTCTTCGGCGGCACCGGCATCGAAGAACGACATCGGACCGGCGACATCCGCCGCAGTGACCGGTCGCCTGTACGCTTTGCTCAGGAGGCGCTCGACGATCGATTCCGCGCAGGGGCGCTCCTCGGCGGGCGTCGCAGGCGTGCACGTGAAGACCTCACGGCGACTCGGGGTCTCGGACACTCCAGTGGTACGCACCGGCCCCGTAATCATGAGGTCGGCGACGTGGGGCAACGCCGTGATCCCATAGTTCGCCCAAGCCTGCGAGTCTTCTCCTCCAACGAAGGACCATGCGAAGGGGCTCAGGCGATCCTCGTAGGGCCCGTCATTTTTCCGGACGAACACAGCCGCCACACGGTGCTGACCCGCAGCGACGCTAATCGGCTCGGTTCGGATCGGAACGCTGCTGCCGCCGTTGTGCTCGAGGGCCAACAGCGCAACGCCCTCGCCGTCGATGGAGAGATCGACATCCTCGAAGGACGTGCCCCTGCCGAAGAGTGTCTCTAACGAGAACACGTAAGAGCCGTCCGCCGGGAAGTCGTGGGTGACGACGATCCCGCCGCGTGTCCCGTACGGGGCGCCTTCGAGCCGGTCCCACGCGTGTTGCGAGACCTCGATCGGACTCGTGTACTTCGTCGAGGACACGACAGCGTCGGGCGTGCCCACGGCCAAACGGCTGACCTCCGCGGCCGCCCTCAAGTACGCCTCGAGCAGCGTGGGCGAGAGCCCCTGTGCGGCGGACAAGTTGTCGAAGCTGCCCAAATAGGTGTCTGGAGGAAGCCAGCGACCGGCGGCCACGTCGAGCGCCAGCAGGTCACGAATCACGCGTTCGTACTCGGCGCGGTTGAGTCTCTGGAACCGTCGCACGCCGGGATTTGGATCGGCTATGGCCGCTTCGTCGATGACCGCTTCGAGCGCCTCCGCGAGTGTCCGCAGCGTGTCGCCGGCAGGCCGCCGGGCCCCGGGAGGCGGCATCATCCCTGCGCGCAGCTTCAGGATCATCTGCTCAGCGGTTTGCGCCCGCTCGTGGGCACTGGCGACCACGAACGTCTCCAACGTCAGGTTCCCGGCCAGCCGGCGCTCGTTGTGGCAGCGCACGCAATACCGCTCAATCACCTCAGTGGGCGTTCGAGTCACCGCGGTGGCAGCCACGGACACCGTTCCGGCTTCGCGCCAGGGCATGCCGGTCCCTGCGAGGTGGCTCTCGACCGCAAGCCATACGCCCAACAGGGTGGCAACAGCAGCTACTGTCTTCATGCTTCAGGCAATGTAGGCCACCTAGTTCGAGAGCACGAGCGATCTGCCGATGAGCTTGCTCGTATCGGCGCCGGGCCTCGGCACGAGCTTGTCCATCCATCCGCCGTCCCAGCTGGCGATATAGAGGTTGCCCTCCTGGTCCACGTCGAGTTGGTGCGGACGGGATAGGCCGCCTGCAAAACCTCCCCGCGTCCCTCCGAAAGCGCCGAAGTAATACTGGAGCTCACCGGCCAGGTTGTACTTGAGAATCCGGTTCAGCCTCGCGGAGATCACCCAGACTCCATCGTTCTCATCGATGAAGACGCCCACGGGATCGGACACGTCGGGCCATTCCTCGATGAACTCGCCGTCCTCCGTAAAGATCTGGATGCGGTTGTTCGTGCGGTCGCCCACGTAGACGCGGTGATCCCGGTCCACAGCAACGCCGTGCACCAGGTCGAACTGTCCGGGTCCGCTCCCGAGCTCCCCCCACTCCATCAAGTACTCTCCTGATGCGTTGTACTTGACGATGCGGGAGTTCCAGTAGCCGTCGCCGAGCAAGAAGCTGCCGTCCGGGAGGAAAGCGAGCACCGCCGGATCGCCGTAGGTGAACGGACCCGGGTTGGGATTTGCCCGAGCTTCTGCGCGAGTCGTCGGGTGGTCGGGGTCGACGAGCCGCATCACCAACTCGCTTCCATCGTTGCTGAACTTGAGGATCTGCATGTTGACCCCCTTGCCGCCACCACGCTCGACGACCCAGACGTGGCGTTCGGGGTCGTAAGGGCTGATGTAGACCTGGTGAGGCTTGTTGAAGATGGAGTCCCACTGGCTCCAGTTCTCAGTGATGTTCCCGTTCCGATCGACGGCTACGAGATAGTTGGTACTCCCGTCCCGCTCCCGCCCCTGCCGGTCCCGGTCCCCCCAGATCGCCACCAGAATCCGGTCCGGGGTATCCACCGCGACTCCGGACACCTGCCCCCAGGTCCATGGGCCCTCGTGGTCCGGCGCTGACTTCCACCAGTTCTCCACCGCCTCGTACTCTCCAGTCCTGTCGTCGCCACCCTTTACGATGGCTGTCTGCGATGCCGACTGCGGTACACTCTGGTTCTCACCACCACAGGCCTGGAGTGCCGCCAGAACAGCGGCGAGGACGAGGGCCACGTACATGCGATTCAGTCTCATGATGCCTCGGCTCGGGAAGGCTCCCCTAGAAGCTGTCGAGAGGCCGCCACTATCCGGCGACCCTTCGCACTCGCTCGATCACGACGCTTTCAACCAACTGTTGGCCGTCGACCGTACCCGTCTGGATGTCACGCACTACGTCCATGCCCTCGACGACCTGGCCGAAGACCGCGAAGCCCTGGCCGTCGGGGTTGCGGTGGCCGCCAAAGTCCAGCGACGGCTGGTCGTTGATACAGATGAAGAACGACGCGCGAGCGGAGTCCGGGCCTCCCCGAGCCATCGACAGCGCTCCGTCTACGTGTGAGAGACCCGTGTCTCTGGTCCTCTCGAGTGGTATCGCCGCACGCAGGCGAGCGCGCATCGATCGGTCCAGACCCACCTGAATGACCTCGATCCTCACCGAGTCGTTCGGCTGGTTGTCCATGCGTACGCTGCGGTAAAACCTGCCGCGGTCGAACAGCCCGTCGGCCAAATAGGCGAGAAAATTCTCGGCAGTCACAGGGGCCGCATCCACGTAGATCTCAGCGGTGATGTCGCCCTTGGCGGTCTCGATGCGCACGACCACTATGTCGCCTGCGGCCTGGCCGGCGGCTGGCCAAGCGAGCGGCAGCCCTGCAAGAAAGCCGAGCGCGACGGCCCCTGACGCGCGCGCGCGCCTCGTCACTAGTTCCCGCCACGCGTGACAGAAATCGGCATGCGATGCTCGGCACCATTCACGGTCAGCACAGCCGTGTACTGCCCGGGCTGCACCGTGTTGGCTCGTCGGCGGAAGCCACCACCACCGCGACCACCCTGGTTGGCACCCAGGCGGTCGAGTCGCCACTCGATCTGGCTGAGGCCTGCCGAACCAGTCGCCTCCAACACGTTCACCGTTCTGCCCTGGATGTCCTGCACCTCGAGCGAGATGTCGGCGGCGGCACCGAGCCAATAGTGCACATAAGCGCTCTGGACACTTCCGCCGAAGCCTCCACGGCCGCCGCTCGGCAGCACGCCGTCTTCGGCACCGAAGACGTACGCGCCCGACGCGATGATGTTTGGGGTGAGCTGCTGGAGCTGGCGTACGTCGAACGCGAACATGCCACGGCCGTGGGTCGCCACGACCATGATGTCCTCACGGGGATGGATCACCAGATCGTGAACGAACGTGCTAGGCAGCTCGTGGCTGAGCGCATGCCACTGCTCGCCCTGGTCGAGCGACACGTAGACCCCGACGTCGGTTCCGACGTACAGGATGTTGTCGTTTTTCGGGTCCTCGCGGATGATGTTCACTGGCCCGAACGGAATCCCGTCCGCGATGCTCCGCCAGGTCTGGCCGTAGTCTGTGGACCGCCACACGTACGCGCCGAAGTCGTCACTGCGCCGCCCGTTCTGGGTCACGTAGACGGTTCCCTCGTCGAGGCGCGACGCCACGACCTCGGAGGTGAAGCGATCGGGGTGCAGACCACTAGATATATCGGTCCAGCTTCCGCCGTCGTTCCTGGTTACATGAACGCGCCCGTCGTCCGTGCCGGCGTAGAGAAGGCCCTGCCTGACGGGTGACTCCGCAAGCGCGACGATGGTCTGGAACTGGATGTCGCCAATGCGGTCGATATCGTTGTGCGAAAGGTCCGGGCTGATGCGCTGCCAGTCGTTGCCCTGATTGGTCGACTTGAAGACGAAGTTCAGGCCGTGGTAGATGGTATTGGGGTCATGCGGCGAAAGGATGAAATGGGCCAGCCACTGACCTCGCAGCGGCGGCTCGCCCGGGGCAGCGGCGGGCATGATCGAAGTGTTCTCCCCCGTCGCGAGGTTCCTGCGCGAGATGGATCCGTAGAAGCCCGCCGAATAGACGAGGTTCGGGTCGCGCGGGTCGATCTCATGGTGGCTACCCTCGCCACCCGGCGCACCATCGAACGCGACTGCGGGAATGCTGTGACGTCCGCCGCTCAGGTCGACGATACCACTGTATGAACCGTGGTCCTGGACCGAGCCGTACACGCGGAACGGATCGCCGAGGTCGTAGTTCACGTTGAAGAACGTGGCCATCGGAAGCTCGCGATAGAAACGCCAGTTCTCGCCGGCATCATAGGAAACGTAGGCGCCTCCGTCGTTGCTGTTGACCAGGTAGTCGGAGTTGTTGGGATCGATGTAGAGCCCGTGGTGATCGCCATGCATGCCGGTCAGCCTGCTGAACGTGCGACCGCTGTCCTCCGAGACATTCAGACCCAGCCCCATAACATAGATCTTGTCGGCGTTGTTTGGATCGACACGCATCTGGCCGAAAACCCAGCCGTAGGTGCCGCCCAGACTCTCCATGAACTGGTTCTGCTCGCTCGTCCTGCGCCAAGAACCGCCGCCGTTGTCGGACCGGAAGACGGTAGCGCCTCGAATCACGCCGCCGCGCGGCCGTCCGTAGGCGTCGACGCCGGAGCTCGCTTCGGCTTCGCGCGCGATCTCGTAGTTGTCGACGAACGCGTAGACCGTCTCGGGCTGCGAGCGCGCGATGTCGAGGCCGATGCGGCCGCGGTACCGCGTTTCAGGCAACCCGTTGTTCACCTCGCTCCAGTTCGTGCCCCCGTCCGTACTCTTCCACACACCGGAGCCAGTGAAGTAGTCGGTCGATTGGGTGAACGCCGGCTCGTTGCGCGGGTCGTTGAACTTGGCGCGCCTCCGCTGCCACGTCGCCGCATAAAGCGTGTTCGGGTCATCGGGGTGGATGACCAAGTCGATGGCGCCCGTCATGTCGTCGACGAAGAGCACGTTTTGCCAGGTCTCTCCACCGTCGGTCGTCCGGTAGACGCCACGATCCGGATTGTCACGATACTCGTGACCGCTCGCGGCCACCCAGACGATGTCCGGGTTGCTCGGGTGCACGACGACTCGCGCGATCGTTTGTGTCTCGGTGAGCCCCATGTGTGCCCAGGTCTCACCGCCATCCAGCGACTTGTAGATACCGGCGCCCGCATGTGAGCTGCGGAAGATGTTGGCCTCACCCGTCCCCACCCAGACGATGTCAGGGCTTGACGGGCTGATCGCGACGTCTCCGATGGAGGTCGTGAGCTCTTCGTCGAAGAGCGACGTCCAGGTAACGCCCTCGTTCTCCGTCTTCCATACGCCTCCCGAGGCGCCACCGACGTACATCGTGTAGGTCTCGCCCCGCGGCTCAGCGACCGCTACGTCCGTCGATCGACCGCTGATGTTGGTCGGACCGAGGTACTGCCAAGGCAGAGTGGAGAACGGGGACCCTTCGACCATCGCGCGATGTTGCTCGAAGGCTTCCAGTCGCTCGGTTGCCGACATGCGATCACTCTGGGCGGCAATGCGATCCGACGGCGACGCCATGGGAAGAGCCGCCGCGAGCAGTACGAAGCCGATGGTCTGGGAGTTCATAACAGGGAGCCGGTGAGCTACGAGAATTAGGACCGCGGCGCCGCGGCGCTGGAGCCGGGAACGTATGAGCCGTGCTTTCCGACACGCCAGGGGCAGGCAGGCTCGATCAAGACTAGCATTCACGTTCATCACCTTTGTAGCTTGGCCCGACGCCCGAACAGTCGCCCGGAGCCCTCACATGCCGACCCCGACTCGATCGCTGTTCTTCCTGCTCGCCACAATCACCTTGATAGCGTGTGACGCCGACCCGTCTGACGGCCCCGAGAACTCGGAGGAGCACCAGCGCATGCACGCCCTTCTCGACCAATATGCGACCGTTCGCCTCGAGGCCGACGTCTCGCACCTCTCCGAAAACGACCAAGAGGTCGTGCGTCTGCTCATTCAGGCCGTGCAGCCGATGGACGAAGTGTTCTGGTACGAGGCATACGGTGATCGCCTAGCTGCGGAAGAGCTTTCGCGGGGAGACCCTGCCACGCTCGAGTATCTACGGGTCAACTTCGGGCCTTGGGATCGACTACACGGGGACGAGTCGTTCATCGAGGGCGTCGCCGCTAAACCTGCGGGAGCCAACTTCTATCCTCGGGACATGACCACAGAGGAGTTCGACGCCGCTGTCGTGAACAACCCGGAGCTAGGGAGCCTCTACACCCTGGTCCGCCGTGACGAATCGGGTGAACTCATCGCCGTGCCGTATCACGAGCAGTTCGCGGAAGCGCACGCGGAGGCGGCCGCCAAGCTGAGGGAGGCGGCCGAGCTCGCGAGCGATCCGGGGCTCGCCCACTATCTGCGCCTACGCGCATCAGCGCTGGAGACCGACGAGTATCGCGCGAGTGACATGGCGTGGATGGACATGAAGGACAACCCGATCGACATCGTGATCGGACCCATCGAGACGTACGAAGATCAGCTGTACGGATACAAGGCCGGACACGAGGGCTACGTGCTGATCAAGGACATGGAATGGAGTGACAGGCTGTCCCGTTTCGCCGCACTGCTACCGAGTCTCCAGCGCGGACTGCCCGTCGACGCCCGCTACAAGGCCGAGACGCCCGGCACCGACTCCGACCTGAACGCGTACGACGTCGTCTACTACGCGGGTGACGCGAACGCGGGCTCGAAGACCATCGCGATCAATCTGCCCAACGACGAGCAAGTGCAGCTCGCAAGAGGCACGCGACGCCTGCAACTCAAGAATGCGATGCAGGCCAAGTTCGATCAGATCATGGTCCCCCTCGGCGAGCAGTTGATCCCCGAGGACCAACGTGCCCACGTGACCTTCGATGCGTTCTTCGGCAATACCATGTTCCACGAGGTCGCGCATGGGCTAGGTATCAAGAACACGCTGAACGGCCGTGGCACGGTGCGCACCGCGTTGCGGGAGCACGCGTCACCCATGGAGGAAGGGAAAGCGGACGTCGTCGGCCTCTATATGGTGACTCAACTCTTCGAGAGTGGCGAGTTGACCGAGGGCTCCATTGAGGACCACTACGTGACGTTCCTCGCCGGGATCTTCCGCTCGGTGCGCTTCGGCGCGTCGAGCGCCCACGGACAAGCCAACATGGTCCGATTCAACTACTTCCAGGAGCAGGGCGCGTTTACGCGGGACGAGGCATCCGGCACCTACCGCGTCGACTTCGACGCGATGCGCGCCGCGGTCGACGGCCTGAGCGAGTTGATACTGACGTTGCAGGGGAACGGCGACTACGAGGGCGTGGATCAGCTGATGGCTGAAAAGGGAGTCGTACCGACCGGACTACAGGCCGATCTGGATCGGCTCGACGCCTTGGGAATCCCGCGCGACATCGTGTTCGAGCAGGGGATCGGAGTATTGTTCGGCCGCTAGCCGCGGAAGGCAGCTACCGGCGCTCGCGCTCGATGTCCACCATGTGTACCCTGGCGGCGGCGAACTCTTCGATGCGAAGCGTGTCTCCCGCGGACTCGACGCCCTCGTGGATGCCAATGACGGTCAGCAACTCCCTCTCGGGTACGCTGCAAATGCGGTAGTAGCCTTCCCCGTCGGCGGTGGTCTGTAGACCATCGACGATCTCGGGTCCGAAGCGGGCGGCCGAGGTACCCCGCGCCTGTATGGTGAAGCTGCTCCACCGCACCTGAACGATCGCCCCCGGGATCGGCTGGCTTGTGCGCGCATCCCTCACCCAACCCATGAGCGCTGCAGTGCCCTCGCGCTGCTCGCCTCGACACGCCTCGAAGACCACGTCGGCCACCGACGGCATGACGAAACGAATCGCGGTGACTTCGCCGTTCACGACTTCTCGAGCGATCGCTTCGGGGCGGTATCCCAGTTCCTCCAGGCGCGGATGGGTCACGAGCACCTCATACGCCCTCTGGTTCAGCCCCGTGATGCTGAAGCGCCCTTCCGCATTGGTGAACACCTGCTGGTTCGAGCCACGCACGCCGACGCGGGCGCCACGCAGGGGCTCCACACCGAGGCTGTCGAGCACGATGCCCTCGATGGTACCGGTCTCTGCCTTCACGATGGTACGTCCGCCGGACTCCTGGACCTCCGTGACGATTCCGCCAGACACGCGATACGACTCCAGATACGGCTGGCGTCGCCCGCTCCCGTCGCGCGTATATCCGATCGTCGGCATGCGAATCCACCACTCGGGGACGATCCAAGTGCCGTTGGGAAGGCGCTGAAAATCGACCCGCCCACCCACCTCCGGTGAGCTGAGGTCCGCGTTGAGGTTCTGATATCTGTACTCGAGCCAGCGCAGCTCGAAGCTGCCCGGATCGATCCACAACGTGCCCGCGATATCCGGCACACGGTTGCGTCCCCTGACCGGCTGAAACGCGAGTCCCACCAGACCACCGGCGTCATCGTCGCCCTGCTCGAGCTTGAAGCAGTGTGTGTCGAGGAACGGATCCGAGAGCAGCACGTTCGCGTCGGGTGCGAAGTACAGGTCTCCATCGGGGTCGCTCTGGACGAATCCGTTTTCGAGCAGGTCTTCTGCAGGCCGGCTCTCGTAGGGTGTGCGCTGGAATCCCGCCGAGCGCTGCCGCTGCTCGTCGCGGATGATCTTCGTGTCGCGCTCGATGTCGCGAACATATCCGGTGGTCAGGTAGCGGTAGATCTGCTGCTCATCCGTGAACGCGGCGGCGCTTAGAGCCTTCCGCACCTCGTCCCACAGGTCCGCCACCAGCAGGCCTTGCTCGGGTCGAACGCTGCAGCGGCCTCCCTCGGCCTCGATCTGGATACCCTCGAGGGCGATGGCGCTTGGCTCGAGGCGCACATCCCGCGACACCGTGGCGCCCACGAAGACGTCGAAGAGGTCGGTCTGGACAGCACCCTTCCCGATCATCTCCACGCGCAGCCGGTAGCTGCCGGCCTCCAGACCGACGAAGAGCAAACGGCCGCGCTCGTCGGTGAGCGCGTTCTTGACCAGGGTGCCGCTGGCGGCCTCCAGATACACGAGTGCGCCGAAGACCGGCTGGGAGGACTCGGCGCTCACGACACGCAGCAACACCGTCTGGGCGGTACGCGGGGCCGGCGACACGGCCAGGGCCACAAGGGCCGAGACGAGCATGAGTACACGCACTGAGCGAATGGAATCTCCCTACTGGTTCGAGGTCGACTCCTATTCTACGCCACCTCCCCACCCCGGTTTCCTTGGCGCAGGAAACGACTACGGATATTACGTGCAAGAGCATCCTTCCGTATTCGTTTCATCAGAACTTCTAAGGGAAGGAGCTGCCATGCCGTCCGCCGCGCTCGAAATCCTCAGCGCGCCACCGGCGAACGCATCCGGCACGGACACGGCCATAAAAGAACGCGATCGCGGTGGCGACAAGCGCGCTGAATTCCACGATGGAGTGGGACGTGTCAGCCGCGTTGAACGCCCATGTATACTGCGTCCAACCCCACCATATGAGCCAAAACACGAGCACGGCTTCCGCAACGGACGTCCAGTCCAGGCCGTGGTGAATCAGCACAGTCACCTGGGTGATTCCAAATACGAATACGAGATCGAAGAACAGCTCGACGAAGGTCGCGCCCTGGTCGTGCGGCGAAATGAGTGGACGAACGCTCACCCTATGCGATGCCACCACCGGTGAGCGCCTTCACCAACCTGTACAGGAACTCCTGCCCTTCGTAGAAGTGCTGGATCAGGATGCGCTCGTCTTGGCCGTGCGCGCGGTTGTCGTCCATGGGGCGGAACAGTCCACTCACTCCGTACACTGGGATGCCCTCCCTGCGTAGATAGAGTCCGTCGGTCGCCCCGGTGGACATGACTGGGAGAACCTTGACGCCCGGCCACATCTGCTCGGTGACGCGCTCAATGGGGCCCAGCACCTCAGAGGTGAGCGGCGAAGGAGGGCTCGGCGTCGCGCTGCCGCGGGCCTCGACGGTCACGTCGAAGGGACGAGCGAGCTCCTGCAGCCTGGCTTGGACCTCCGCCGGATCGTGCGTCGGGAAGATGCGGCAGTTCACGTTGGCTCGGGCCAACTGAGGGAGTGCGTTCTGCGCGTGTCCGCCCTCCAACAAGGTCGCCACGCACGTCGTGCGCAGCCGCGAGTTGTAGCCCGGATCGGCGGAGAGCGTCGTGGCGGCTTGAGCGTCGGCCGGGTTGGCCACGATGCGGCGCATCGCCTCACCCATTTCACCGCCCACCAGGTCCGCCGAGCCGCCGAAGAACTCCTCCGTGACCGCGTGCAGCATCACAGGGAAGTCATACGCCTGGACCGCCAACAGCGCCTGCGAGAGATCGTAGATCGCATTCTTCTCCACGGGTACCGAGGAGTGACCGCCCGGGTTGGTCGCGGTGAAGTAGAAGGAGAGAAACTTCTTTTCCGCGGCCTGCACGTTGTTGGAGATCTTGCGACCGTCCCTTTCCATTCCGCCGCCGCCCTCATTGAGCGCGTAGGCAGCGTCGATCAGGTCACGGTGCTCTGCGAGCAAGAACTCGACGCCGTTGCGCGGTCCTCCCTCTTCATCCGCGGTCAGCGCCAGCACGATGTCGCGGTCGGGTACGAAGCCCTCTCTGCGCATGCGAATGAAGTTGGCGATATAGATCGCCGCCTCGTCCTTGTTGTCGGTGACGCCGCGTCCGTAGTAGTAGTCGCCCCGCTCCAGGAACTCGAACGGGTTGAGATCGGAGCTCCAGTCCTCGGGTAGCGCTTCGACCACATCGATGTGCGCGAGCAACAGGATCGGCTTGAGCGAGCTGTCCCGGCCACGGTAGCGCGCGACCAGATTGCCTTTCGTCGGCGCATCGGACGGGACCAGCACCTGCACGTCCTGCTCGGGAAAGCCAGCCTCGAGGAGCGCGTCCGCCATGGCGTGCGCCGCGACAGTGTTATCGCCGCGTTCGCTGTCCGTCGTATCGATCTCTATGAGTTCGGCGAGGAGCTCGCGCGCGCGATCCATGTACTCTTGCGGAGGCATTGTTTGGGCGTTGGCTGGCGCGGCTGCGAGTGCGATGACGAGCCATGCCGCTGGGGACCAGGCTTTCATAGGATCTCAGTCAGGGTTGGGGAGTCGCTACGACACCCAGGTCGTGAGTTCGGCGGACTGACGACGGGCTTTGGCTTCCGGCACCCTCGCGGGTTCTCCCACGTTGATCGTCGCGATGATCCGCTCACCCTCGGGCAGGCCGACCGCAGCATGCGAGTTCGGATCGTCCATGATCGCTCCAGACTTGATGTGCGTGCCGAGCCCCATCGCGTGAGCAACCAGCGAAAGATTCTGGATCGCCATATAGGTCGCCGCGTAGTCCTCTTCACGGATCTCGGGGTTTTCGTCGAGCACGACGCTTGCGACGAGCATACACGGAAGGTCCCGGTGCGTGCGCTCGACTTTCTCGATGACCGCCTGTGCTGCGTCCGGCTCTTCAACCCGTTTCGCTTTGCGGGCGCCGAGCGCAGCGCCATACCGTGCGCGTGCCTCGGGACCGAGTACATAGAAGCGCCACGGTTCAGTCATGCGGTGGTTTGGCGCCTGGCAGGCGGCGGCGAGTAAGCGTTCGATCTCTGTGCGGGAGATCTCCCGGTCGGTGAAGTTCTTGATCGAACGTCGGGTCGCGATGGCCTCGAGAACTGTCATTGGGCGGGGCGGTCGGAGAGGATAGGAGTCTGCGAACCGAGGGAATCTGCAAGAAGCCGAGTCGCGGCGCATGTGGTAGCTGCACCTGAAGGACGAGCCGGCCCCATGCCCCAGCCCTAGCCAAGCGCGCCTGATGCTTTGTACCCTGCCGAGACCTTTCAGACGGATCTAATATGATTATTATGATCATAACGACTCTCTGCTCGTCGAGGAAGGATTCGGTCCAGGGACGCCCCGGCGCGAAGACTTGCCCGGCCGGGCCCCCGCCCCCAGCATGGCTCCGGCCCAGACCATCCCCGGAGGACCACATGCGCAAGCGCGCCGCAGTCGCCGTCACCGCTCTCACACTCGTCCTCGGTGGCTGCGAGCCCCCTGCCGCCGCGGACCTGATCCTGACGGGCGGAAAGATCGCGATCGTCGACGACGACTTCTCGATTTACGAGACCCTCGTGGTGCGGGACGGAACAGTGCTCGCGGTCGGGGACGCCTCGCTCGCCGACGACTACTCAGCACCGACGACGATCGACCTCGATGGCCGGCTCGTGGTCCCCGGCTTCAACGATACCCACACGCACATCAGCGGTAATGCGCGCAGGTACATCAACCTCGGCGGTACGGAGTCGATCGCCGAGATCCAGGATCTCATCCGCGCCAAGATCAAAGAGATGGGCGAAGGGGAGTGGATCACGGGGTATGGATGGAGCGAGGACGAATTGGCCGAGGGCCGGCGGCCGTTGCGAGCAGATCTCGATAAAGCCGGTCCCAACAACCCGGTGATACTCACCCGAGCCGGCGGCCACAGCGGCGTGGCAAACTCGTTGGCGCTGTCGCTGGCGGGGATCGACCGTAGCACGCCTCAGCCCGAGGGCGGCGTGATCGAGTACGACGAGGCTGGCGAGCTCAACGGCGTGATCCGCGAACGTCAGGGCATGGTCGGGCGGCTCGTTCCCGATGCGACCCCCGAAGAGCTGCGTGAGACCCACGTGCAGGTGCTGCGTGATCAGCTTGCGCTCGGTATCACCAGCGTGATCCAGGCCGGGCAAAACCCTGGCGGCTTCAGGCGCTGGGAGAGCATCTACGAGGAGTTCGGCCACGAGCTGCCGCGAGCCGTTGTGCAGATCCGCTGGAGCAGCGCTGACCGGCTTGCCCAGTTCGGACGTATGTCCGGGGACGGAGACGACCGTTTCCGGGTCGGCGCGATCAAGGTGCTGGTCGACGGCGGGTTTACCGGCCCGGCGGCGTACACCATCGAGCCGTACAGGGGCATGGGGGAGTACAGAGGGATGCTGAACGTGCCTGAGGACGAGCTTCGCAGTCTCATCATGGAAGCCAACGCGCTTGGATGGCAGCTCGGCTTCCACGCCATCGGTGATGCGGCGATTCAACTCACGGTCGACGCAATGGTCGACGCACTCGATGCGAGTCCTCGTGAGGACCACCGTCACTACCTGAACCACTTCACGGTCACGCCACCGGTCGAGACGCTCGAGCTCATGGCCGAGTACGACATCGCCATCTCGCAGCAGCCGAATTTCACGTACACACTCGAGGGCCGGTACGCGGCAAACCTCGACGGAGAGCGGCTGGCCCACAACAACCCTCTCAAGATTCCGATGGACTACGGGATCTTCATGGCGATCAGCAGCGACATCCTGCCGATCGGACCGATGGTCGGCCTATACGCGGCGGTGACTCGCAAGGGCATGTCGGGCGAAGTGTACGGCCCAGATGAGCGGCTCACGATCGAGGAGGCGATCCGCGGTTATACGCGCAACGCCGCGTGGCTCACGTTCGAGGAAGACACCAAGGGCACGCTCGAGCCGGGGATGCTAGCGGACATGGTCGTGCTCTCTGAAGACCTGCTCACGATCGACCCCGAGCGCATCATGGGCGTCGAGGTGGACATGACCATCGTCGGCGGACAAGTACTCTACGAACGCAGATAGCGTGAGGGACTCGTCGAAGGAGTCCGCGCCGGACAGTTCATGAGGTGGCAGGCGAAGCTCGCGCTGGCGATGGTGGGGGTCGGCGCAGTCGCGTATGCGCTTGCGCGGCCGGCGTCCGTCCGCGACCCGGAGCCGGTCCGTTTTGCCGCCGTGCAGTCGCAGCTCTTCGCCGCGGGGGGCACGCTCACCGATGCATGGGCCGACATCGATGGCGACGGCGACCCCGATCGCTTCGTGGGCTTCGACGGCACGCCGAGCCGCCTGTACCGCAACGACGGGACCGCCGGCTTCGTGGACGTTGCGGCCGAGCTCGGGCTCGTGACGGAACGGTCGGTTCGCACCTCTGCGTGGGGCGACTTCGATTCAGACGGTGACCCCGACCTGCTGCTCGGATACGCGGGGGACGCACCGGTCACGGCGCTCTTCAGAAACGACGGCCCAGGTGGCTTCGTCGAAGTCGCGGACGAAGTCGGGCTCCGGCTGAACGAGGGAGTAACGCGTCAAGCATCGTGGGTCGACTACGACGGGGATGGGGACCTCGACCTTTTCCTGGCGCTGCGCGACCGCGAAAACCGTCTCTACCGAAACGACCTGTCCGACGGGGCCATGTTCACCGATGTCACTCGAGCGTCCGGCATCGGCGACCCTCGCCGCACGGTGGGCGCGGTTTGGTTCGACGTCGACCAGGACGGTGACCTCGACGTGGTGACAGCGAACATGAACGGAGATGCAAACGGGCTCTGGCGTCAGGACGGAGGAGTGTTCACGGATGGGGCGCGCGGCACCGTGATCGAGGGTGGTGGCCGAGGGGTGGGCGACGAAGCCTTTGGCACAGTGCGGCCCTGTGTCGTCGATTTCGACAACGACGGGCGCTTGGATGTCTTCTTTGCGAACTACGGCCCCAACGAGATAGCTCGCCGGACCGACACCGGATGGGAGTCGGTCGGCGCGGTGTCAGGACTGGCGGTCGACGGGCGCTACGACAGCTGCGCATGGGGTGACTTCGACCACGACGGCACGAGCGACCTGTACGTGAACGGCACGGTGACTGGCGGCATTCAGTACCGAGACTGGCTCTTCCGCCGGGAGGGTGGAGCCATGTTTCTGGATGTGACACCCCCGCAACTGCTCGAACTGAACTCCGACCATGGTGCGACTTGGGTCGACTACGACTTAGACGGTGACCTCGACCTCGCTCTCACCGGCGTCGCCGACGACGGCATGCACCACCTCATGCAAAACCTGCTACGCCCGGAATTCGCGGGGCACTCCCTCAAGGTGCGAGTTTTGGACGAACATGGTCGGGCGACGCGCGCGGGAACCGAAGTCCGCGTCTACGCCGCGGGATCCGATCGGCTCATGGGCACACGCCTGGTCGATACCGGCTCGGGCTACGACGCGCAGAGTGATCTTCCCGTGCACTTCGGGCTGCCGGGAGCCCAGCCGGTCGACGTGGTGATCACAATCGTGGGGGCAGGGGTTCGCACAGACGTCCCGGTCGACAACGTCGATCCGGCCGAGTATCGGGGTCGTGCGCTCACGGTGCGAGTAGCCTTCGACGGGAGCCTATTCCGGTAGGTGATCCCTTCGCAATCGTGTGGAATCTCCCCCCCCCCTGTCTCCCGCGAAGTCTCTGGCCATCCCCTCCGCCCCTCACCAGGTTGATTCCAGCCTCCTATCCCCCTTCCGGGAGGCCCGCTTGCGCGTCGACATTCACACCCACGTCTTCACAATTCACTCGATCCTGAGCCGCGAGGCGATCCGGATCATCACTCAGCGCCTCGAGGACACGGGCTTCGTTCCCGACGTCCTGGCCGAGGCGATCGGGAGCCTGCTCCACGATCAGCTCGAGCGGCCTGAGTACCTGGACGAAGGCCGTCTGCTCCGGAAGCTGCTGCAGAAGCTCACCGGGATAGACAGCTTCAACGAGCTGCTAGAGAAGCAATTCTCGAACGACCTGATCTCGATTCAGCTCGGGGAAGATCTGGACGACCTCGCTGTGGATGCGCTGAGTGACATCATTACCCGCGTTCTCGACGCCTACCCGGGCGGGGGCGTACCGTGGAAGATCCTCGACGTCATCGAGGCGCTCCGGCTGTCCATGCAGGCCACGATCACCGACGTCGCCAACGATCTCCTTCGACACATGGACGACGACGGCGTCATCGTCTCGCTCATGATGGACATCTTCGCGGCGCCCGAGTCCGCCTCGGACCGGAAGCGGCACATGAGCCAGATCGACGGCGCGGCCGAGGCCGCGCTCCAGCGCCCCGGCCGTATCCTGCCCTTCTTCGGCGTGCACCCGGAACGGCCCGGGCACCTGGAGGAGCTCAAGAACGCCGTCGAGAACAAGGGCTTCGTGGGCGTGAAGCTCGATCTCTCGCTCGGCGACAGCGTGGACAGCGAAGAGATGCGCCTCGTCTATGAGTACAGCATCGAAGAGGATCTTCCGGTCCTGCTCCATTGCGGACACGGCGGGTTTTACCGCAGCGAGGACCAGGTCCAACTGTGCGATCCCGCACAGTGGACGCGACGCACTTGCTCGCGAAGCGCACAGACGAGCTCGATGTCGAGACCGTCCTCTCGTATCGTGTGAGGCGCTGACAAACCACCACACCTGGGCGTCCGTCGCTTGCGTCACCAGGACTCCACGCGTCCCTGTGCCGTGAAAAAGAGCACGCGCTCCTTCACCGGGTCACCCGTGAGCCGTGACCACGCCTCCGCGTACAAGTCGACCTGTCGTCGGTAGGTCTGCAGTCGTGTTGCGAAGTCAGGATCTGTCCCCAGATCGGTCTTGTAGTCGGCGATCACCCAACCGTCCGCCTCCAGGAACGCCAGGTCGATCACGCCTTCGAGAACTTCGTGAACACCGGAAGGCTCTTCGGGCTCACGCTCGGTCTCGCTTTCCTGGATCGCGTGCAAAGAGAAGAGGTCGAGTTGCTTCCGCGGATGCTCGTCGCGATCAAGCGAGTCGGTCTCAGGGGCCGGCGCGCGCGCGTCGCCTGGGCCCGTGGGCTGCGAGGCAGCAAAGGGCACCTCGGAGAGCATACGCTCGGCCCGGTGCGCCCTCTGCCACAGATCCGACGCGCGCACGGATTCCACCACGACGAGCAGTTCGTCCAACTCGGTCGGGTCGCCGTGATCGTCCAACGGCCTCTCGTACTCGACGAGCAAGTCACGGCACGCTGCGCGCAGCGCCTCCGGCGTAGCCCCCTCCCCCGCTACGGCGAGCGCGCCATGCACCGCGCTTCCCCACGAGAAGCCGCGGAAGGCCTGACGGTCACTAATCTCGGTGTCCCCCCGCGCACGTGTGCCGGCCGGTTCGTCTCGCTTCGAGAGCTCGGTGACCGAACGGTACTCGAACGACGGTTTGCCAAGCGCCTTGAGCCGATCGGCAGCCTCGTGTCGCATTTCCTCGACCGCCTCAGGGGTCAACTCAACCTGCTGCCGCGGCTCGGGCGCGCGCAGCTCCAGCTCGAGCTCCTCTGCTCGTGCCTCCAACCAGGGGTCCAGGGCGCGCCAGGGAGACCGGTCCGGACCGTCCGGCCAACGCGCGACTACCAGCTCCTTCTTGGCACGGGTCACCGCAACGTAGAGCAGCCGCACTTCCTCAGCCGCCTGGAAGCGGCTCTCCGTGGACTGGTGATGCGCCCAGCCCTCGGGTCGCGCCAGGACCTGATCGCCACCAAACCCGTCCCGAAACTCGGTGACTCGCAGATACCCGACGGCGGTGCCGTCTTCCGTGCGGTGCATGTGAATCTCGGGGGTTCTGGCCCTTGAGCCCGTCGGGTCCGCCAGAATCACGACCTCAGCCTCGAGACCCTTCGCTTGATGCAGGTTCATGAGGCTCACGACGTCCGGGCGCCCGGGCTCCAGAGGAGCCTCGGCTTCCGCGAGCTCGAGCGCCGCCTCGAGACCCTCGAGGGCTCCGGGCAGTGAAGCGTCACCCACGAGCGCCGCAGCACGGACCGCATCAAGCGCATAGACGAGCGCACCTGCTCGCAGCATTCCCAGTTCGCCGGCCGCGGCGAACGGGAGGAGACCGAGCTCACTCGTGAGTCCTGAGACGAAGATGTCCGCCGGTTGCACCGTCGAGGCCCGCCACCACTCGTGTAGGGTCTGTAACGCTTTCACCACGTCGGCGTGCCCGCGGCTCCGCGGGCCAATGACGTCGAAGCCGCCCCCATCGAGACGGTGCTGGACCAGTCGCTCGTAGTCGATGCCGAAGAAGAGTCCGACCAGAACCGCGACCACCTTCACCGGATTGGTCGGGTCGATCAAGCATGCTAGCACCGCTTGCAGCTCACGTAGCTCGCTCTCGACACCGACACCCGCACCGGTGACCTGGACCGGTATGCTGAAGGCCTCCAAGGCTCGCGCATACCTGTCGAGATGGGACCGCTTCTTGGTGAGGATCATGAAGTCTCCGCTCGACCGTTCTCCGGCGGCGACCCTGCTCGCGATCCAGCTCGCGATACGCGCGGCATCGTCGTCTGCCGCCGCGTCGCCTCGGGCAGCGTCGGGAGCAACGGCGTACCAGAAGACCCCTTCGCGCGACGACGATTCTCCGGGCCGCGTGTTCAGCGGTTCGAAACCCGCCTGCTCCGGAGTCGCCGACTTGGGGAAAAATTCCTCGGCATCGAACAGCTCATTGACCAGATCCCCGATCGGCGGACGCGAACGGAAATTGGTCGTGAGTTCCAGCACGGCTCCAAAGTCGTCGAAACGGTCTTTTACGAATCCGTAGAGCTGGATATCCGCGCGCCGGAAGCGGTAGATGCTCTGCTTCGGGTCCCCGACCACGAAGAGCGCTCCGTCCCTGGGGACCACGGAGCGCCAATCCGCTCGCTCAGCCGGACCATCTGCTGCCGGGGACGCGTCGTCGTCATCGACGTCGGGATCCGAGGAAAGCAACAGCATGATCTCTGCCTGCAGCGGATCGGTGTCCTGAAACTCGTCGACGAGAAGACGACGGTAACGCCGCCCCAGCTGTCGGCGCACCTGGGGATTCGCCCTCAATAGCTCGGCAGTCAACACCAGTAGGTCCTGGAAGTCGAGCCGCGCCGTGCGTTTCCGGTGCTCGGCGAAGTCGAGCGCGGCCGTTCGTGCCAGGCGGACCGCGAGTGCATAGCGATGCGCATACCATCGGTTCACGAGGCCACGCGCCACGGTATCGCCCACGCCGAACTCGTCGACACGGTTGCATAGCGCCTTCGCCATCGATCCGTCTCTCCACCGGTTCTGCGTGATGGAATGGCCACGTGGGCCCGGCTTGCAGAGGCGTGACAAAGCATCGAAGAAGTCGACCGGCTCTTTCCACCCCGTGACGTCACGGGTGAAGTGGAGCGTCCTCAGCTTCCTCTGGAGCGAATCCCAGCCCCGCTTTGGTTCATGGTCCGGCATGAGCTCCCAAGCACGATCCACTAACTCGTCGAGCACACCTCGGACCTCACTGAGCTCCACTGCTGAAGGAAGTTCAGTCGTGTCCGTCGGAAAGTGGACGTCCGGATTCTCAACCAGATGGTCGAACAGACCTCGCAGCCGCGAGGGCCGCAGCCCCGCGTCCGACAGTTCCTCCAAAATGGGGCCCCCGTCGCGGGTCAGGCGCTCCAGATACGCCTCCCAAAAGTGTCGACGCAGCCGTAAGCGTTCCTCGACGGCGACCTCTTCGAAAGCCGGATCGAGTCCGACCTCCAAGGGTCGCTCGCGCAACAGCCTGGAGCAAAACGCGTGAATGGTGCCGACAAAAACCCGGTCGATATCGTCCAGCGCGGTTGAAAGTCGCTCTCGCGTCAGGTCGTCGCCATCGCGCTCACTGGGTTCACCGACGCGTTCCTCGAGATGCATCTGGAATCGCTCACGCAGCGCGGCGGCCGCTTTGCGCGTGAACGTCACGGCGGCAATCTCGTCGACGGTCGCCACGCCGGAGGCCACTAGCGCCACCATTCGCGCGACGAGCTCGGTAGTCTTTCCCGACCCAGCACCGGCCTCTACCAGCAGGTTCGTATCGAGGTCGTCGCTGATGCGCGCGCGCGCCTGCGCGTCAGGAAACGGGAGGGTGATCACGGCGGGGTCATTCATCGCGCCAATTTGGGCAGCGTCGGCAGCCGGGGGAAGGTGTGCCGGCACCGGGATCGGCCGTCCCGGAGCCGGTCACTACGTACATGCACGCCGCGGTCCCGCGTGTGCGACCTAAGTACTTATGTCACAATGGGTTACCGATATTACGGGCATCCTGGCACGTCCCCTGCCTGTATGAGCTGCATGCGAACGATGCATGAGGGCGAATTCCACGGCGCCTCCCGGAAGACCAGGAGGCTAGGAGGCTAGGAGGGCTGACGCTCGAAGATGCCGAGTAAGAGCCCGAGCGCCGGCTGCCCAAGCATGCCCACGAGCATGCGTTCTTCTCTCTGTTGCTGCGCGGTTCGTACACCGAGAAGCTCGACCGCGGCAGCCGCAGCGTGCTTCCGACGTCTCTGGTTTTCTATTCGCGCCATGAGCCGCATTCCGAGGCGTTCGGGCCTCAAGGAGGCCGCGCGTTCAACGTGGAGTTGGGCGGGCAGTGGATGACGCGCATGAGGGATTTCGGCCTCCGCGAACAAGACGGATCGCAGGAGATGCGGGGCAGCCGTCTCAACTGGCACGCGACGAGGCTCTACGGGTGGTTCCTGAGCACTGGGAACGGGCTTGGAGCCGAGGAACTCGTGGTGGAGATGCTGGCGGAGATGGGCAGCATACAGGCCACGGGGAAAGAGCGACGCGCACCGAGCTGGCTTTCACGCGTGCGCGACCAACTGCACGCGGGCTACGAACGGGCGATCCGCATCACTGACCTCGCACACGAGGCCGGGGTGCATCCCGTGCACTTGGCTCGGGTTTTCCGCGTGCACCACGGATGTACCGTGGGAAAATATGTGCAAGGCCTAAGGATAGAACACGCGTGCGGTGCACTGAGCGAGTCGGACGCTTCGCTGTCGTCGATCGCGCTCGAAACAGGGTTCAGCGATCAGGCGCATTTCACCCACCGCTTCAAGGAACTGACCGGCATGTCTCCGGGCGTGTACCGGAAGCTGGTGACGAACTAGCGCCCCGTCCTTCGAAGTTCGGAGAGGACGCCACCGAGGCTCAGGAGCGTTCGCTGTTGAGGTCATAGCGCATGATGCGCCCGTGTTTCCCCTCGCGATCACTCTCCAAAGCGAACACGTCACCCGAGGGCCCGGGCGCTATGTCCAGGTGCCGGCGGATGCGAGCATGGTCAGCGGCTGACAACGTGAACGCCAACGCTCCGACGTTTCGTTCCATCTGACCGACCTTGGTCGCGCCCACGATGACTGCGGCAACGTGGGGCTGGTCGAGCACGAATCGCAGCGCGACTGCGGCCAGATCGACGCCGTGCTCTCGTGCGATCTTCCCGAGCTCGCCTAGCAGCCGCTGGAACGAGGCCCAGCCACCGAATTCATCGATGATGAGCCGGTACTTCACCAACGAACGGTTCGCGAGATCCGGCGGCGAAGGGGTCTCCAGCCAACGGTCCGTGAGGAAGCCACCCGCCAGCGCGCCGTAGCTGAGCAGTCGCATTCCCGTGGAGGACGCATGCCCGGACAGGCCCGCCTCGGGGCGACGATCGAGCGCAGAGTACTGCACCTGGTTCGCGACCAGGCGGACGCCCGCATCCTCTATCCTGCGCAGTCGCTCGACGCTCATGTTCGTCGCGGCAACATGGCGAATCTTGCCCGCCGCCTGCAGGTCCCCGAGCGAGCGCGCCGCGTCCTCCATGCCCGGGACGTCGTCGCGCCACCAGTAATACTGAACGAGGTCCAAGCAATCGAGCCCGAGGCGTGAGAGCGACCGATCGACGATGCGCTGGACGTACGAACGATCCACGCCCTGCAACGCGGAGTCGTCGGGTACGAACTTGGTGTGAATCTGGAGCGGCGCGGCGTTCGACGTGCTCTTCCAACGTCTGATGAACTGCCCGTAGAGTTCTTCCACGCCCGTGTAGATGTCGGCGCAGTCGAACGTGGTGACACCGAGATCGGCGGCCCGCACCAGCACCTCGAGCGCGTCATCCGAGCCCGCCGCGCTCAGCCGATGTCCAGCCGAGAACTGCCACCCGCCATGGATGATGCGGGAGATCGAGTAGTCACCGGCCAGTATGTACCGTCCGGGATCTCCGGAACGACCCGTCATCTGCTCACCTCCCGCCGACGCCACGTGCGCACGCCACCGTACATCTTCAAAGGCCTTCTAAGGGCACTCGTGTAACGTCGGAGTGCCGGAACGTCGTGGTTCCCGTGCGCGTGATCCGGAATCGGGCACCGCACAGCGGATCGGGGCACGCCACCTCCATGTCAGTCGTCATCCAATCAGCGGGCGCCGTCTCGCGTTGCTTTGCCGGCAGCAGAGGGATCAGCGCCGCCAAAGAGTAAATCGGGAACGTTTGGCCCGGCGGGATCGAAAGGTTCTCACCGGACAGTTCGAAGTAGTCTCCGACTTCGTGGTTGCAGACCATGGGTCGATCACCCGCCACCACCTCGACGCGAAGGTCGTACAGCGTGAACTCATCTTGTGCGGACAACGGCAGATTCCTTTCAGAGGGGCTCGTCGGAACGTAGGATTCCGCCGGCTTGGACACGACCCCGCCGGATATGATCCTGGCCACGTACCAGCTTGGCCACGCATGACCCAGAAGGTGACCATGTCACACCCGGCTCCGCCATCTGCTCCGCTCTCCTTCCATGGGGGCGTCGTGGGGGCGCTCGTTCCGTTCGCGCTCTTCCTGGCGGGAGTTTCTTGGCTCGGCCTCTCAGGCGCACCCGACGAGACGGGCTTCTGGCCGGTACTCTTGATGGCCATAGCTCTCGGCCTCTGCCTCGCCACCGACAAGTCGGCGTATTGCGACGCCGTCATCGATGGCATGAGCCGACGGATCGTCATGATCATGCTGCTTGCGTGGCTGCTCGCATCGGTGCTCGGCGTATTGCTTCGGGAAAGCGGCCTCGTCGGATCACTCGTATGGGCGACGGATGCCGCCGGGGTGAGCGGAGGTGGCTTCGTCGCGGTGAGCTTCCTCGTATGCGTCGTCTTTTCGACAGCCACGGGCACCAGCCTAGGAACCATCCTCGTGTGCGCACCGCTGCTGTACCCAGCGGGTGCGTCACTTGCAGCCGACCCCGCTTTCTTGATCGGCTCGATCATCGCCGGCGCCACGTTCGGCGACAATGTCTCTCCCATCTCCGACACCACGATCGCGTCGGCGACCACACAAGGTGCGAAGCTGGGGGACGTGGTCCGGTCGAGGCTCAAGTATGCGATACCGGCCGCGGCGGTCGCGCTACTCGTGTTCGTACTGTTCGGCGGGTCCGGTACCGCGGCGGAAGGCTTGCAAACCGAGCCCGACGCGCTGGGGCTTCTCATGCTGGCGGTGCCCGCACTCGTGCTGACGGTTCTGATCCGACAGCGGCACCTGGTGGAGGGGCTCATCTATGGCATAGTGAGCGCCTCGCTGCTCGGGCTCGCCCTGGGGCGGTTCGGCTTCGCTGATCTGCTGTCGATCGACCAAGACAACTTCACTGCCACCGGCCTGCTGCTCGACGGCATGCGCCGTGCCATCGGCGTGTCGATCTTCACCGTGCTGCTCATGGGACTCGTCGGTGGGCTCGAGCGCGCCGGACTGCTGGATCGCCTCACGGACTGGGTGCGTGCTCGTGCCACGTCCACGAAGAGCGCGGAGTGGTGGATCTTCGGGACTGTGTCGGGCGCCACAGTGCTGACCACGCACTCGACGGTCGCGATCGTGACGGTCGGTGAAATGGCTAGGGACATTGGCGAGGCATCGGGTGTCGGCGCCAACCGGAGGGCGAACATTCTCGACATCGCGGTCTGCACGTATCCGTTCTTGCTGCCCATCTTCATACCCACTGTACTCGCCGCGTCGATGACCGCCGACGTGATGGGCATGCCCCGACTATCGCCCTGGGATGTCGGGCTGCACAACGTTCACTCCTGGGCGCTGCTAGCCGTGCTCGTCTTCGCGATCGCCACCGGTTGGGGCCGAACCGCTCAAGACCCTGCCTGAGGCTGGCCGAGTCGCGCTTCCCCTTGACATCTTAGGGGAGAGTAGGTCGCTCCCGCTCGAAAAGAAGCTGGGACGGGGACAATGACGAGACTCGATCTACTCCAGGGAACGCTGGACCTGCTGGTCCTACGAACTCTTGCCGCTGCACCGAAGCATGGGTACCAGATCGCCCGCGCCATCAAAGCCTCCTCGCAGGACGTGCTACAGGTAGAAGAAGGCGCTCTCTACCCTGCGGCTGCAGAGGATCGAGGCCAAGGGGTGGATCGAAGCGAGCTGGGGACTCTCGGAGAACAAGCGGCGAGCCAAATTCTATGCGCTCACCCCTGAGGGGCGTATTGCGCTGGAGGCACAAGCGAATAGCTGGAACGAGTACGTGGCGGCAGTTGGGCGCGTGATGTCCGAGGCACCGGGAGAGGCGTCATGAAACCCGAGCAGAATCCGCTTGACGAGACACGCGCCGCACGCATCCGGGAAGAAGGAGAACTCGTCGCCGAGTTCGAGGCTCACGTCGCACACCGCGTTGACGACTTGTTGGCCGACGGACTCTCGCCGAGGGACGCTGCCGACAGGGCTCGCGCCGAGTTCGGCGATGCGGAGCGGCTCAAAGCGGAAAGTCGAGCGGTGCGCAGCCAGGCACGCCGACGCTTGGCTCGCGCGTCGCGGATCGACGCCTTCCTTCAGGACTGCTCGTACTCCCTACGTCAGCTCCGTCGGAGTCCGGGCTTCGCCATGACCGCGCTGGTCACGCTCATGCTCGGTGTCGGCGCGACAGCGACGATCGTCAGCGTCGTCGATGCAGTGGCATTCGCGGCCTTCTCATGGCGATCATCGGTATCTACGGCCTCACGGCCTTCGAGGTGCGGCGCCGTTTCCGCGAAATCGGCATCCGGCTTTCACTCGGCGCCAAGCCGGATAGTATTCGTGCAATGATCGTCCGACAGCGCATGGGCCTGACCGCCGTCGGCGCAGCCGTGGGACTACTCATCGCTTGGGTGCTCATGCGATGGATCGAAAGCTCGCTCTACGGAATCACCGCAAACGACCCGATCACCTAGATCGCTGTGCTCACCGTGGTCGGCGGCTCGTCGGCGCTTGCCGCCTACGTACCGACCAGGAAGGCGACCCAGATGGAGGCGAGAGACATTCTGAAAGGAGACTAGCAGCCGACGCAGGAGAGACCACCAACCACGAACACGTTACGAACTGGCCTGAGTGACGATCCCCTCGGGCGACACGTGTAGCTGCACACCCTGTGGGAAGCTCACGAGTTCGCCTACCGGCATCTCCAGGATGGGGATGCCCGCGTACCCTAGCTCCTCGCCAACGATTACACCCAGCGACAGGATCGCATCGGCATGTCCCAGAAGAATCGCAGCGGGCGCCGTGCCCTCGCGCAGCAACTCCAGCATGATCGCGCTCGAAGAGCTCGAGCCAACGGCCGAAGGCACCGCCAGCACGGTCCCCGCGATCGACGTACCGAAGTTTGCGTGTCGGGGATCGGCGATCGTACCTGATACGGGATCGACCCCGCCCCAAAAGCTGATCGGCTCATCAAGCCTCAGGAGGGGTCCCCTGCCCTCGCCCGCCACCAGGACGCGGCCCGCTACCAAGCCCATACCTCTGGGCTGCTGAGGGCACGACCGGCCACGGCCGAGTCAACACAGTCCTCGAGGCTCCCATACAAGACCTCGTAGCCGGTATTGGACGGCCCGTAGTGAGCAAACTTGCCCGAATTGGTCATGAGCACGCCGCCCGATGCCGGCAGGATAGGCGTCACGACTACGCAAGTGTCCACGATGATCTCGACGCCGGCCTCACGCAGCACCTCGGCATCGCCCTGCTCCTCCAAAGCCAGCAAGGTCCCGCGGGCCGTGCACGCGTAGAACGGGACGGCTAGGCGTCGACCACTCACAAGCCGCACCAAGTGCTCGAACTCGCCGATCGAGAAGTGCGGGCTTCCGACCGCCACGGCATCGACTCGGCCGCCCTGCCCTGCGGTCGAAAGCCTCGCGAGAGATCCGCGCAACATCTCCGCGGTAAGGGCGACCGTTCGTCCCGGCACCTGCCCATGCGTCGCAGCATCGAGCGTGGCAGCCTCAGGAGTCACGCCAACGACGTGGAAGAGGGCCACCGCGCCGGTCGAGGCCGCTGCTGCGCCGAGCGCCTTCAACTGGTCTCGCGTTGTCGCAGCGGGCAGGCCGACGATCGCGGCGATGTCTCGGCCCACCTCGAGTCCGAGCCACGTGCCGAGCACAGGATAGAAGACGTCTCGCGCCTTGAGCTCCGACGGTACGTGCGAAGCATCCACCACTACCGTCGCTGCGCGGTTCTCCTCCAGATGCAGCCCGTGCAGCGGCGCGCGTCCGGTGAGCGCGCAACACGCGTCGAGGAAGTCCCCGTATCGCTCGGTGCGTGCGCCCAAGACGGAATTCACAAACGCGATCGCGTTGGATTCGCCCCAAGCGACCTGCTCGCCCACATCGGGCAGATGACCGATCTGATACGGAGCGCAGGTGAACGTCGGCTCGGCCCCCATGCGCACATAAGCGTCCATCTGACGCCGCGCCATGGCAGTCTTGTGCGCCCCGGCGCGGACCTTGTCTGGATGAAGAAGGTCCAGAGCGCCCACATTGAGCGTGGTGTCTACAGCCACGCGGCCACCGCCGTCCGCCAGGCGCTCGGCGAACTCGACGCCGCCGTCGCCGTGGTGGAGGCATCCATCGATGTGCGCGGAGCGGATCTCGACGAGCTCGCCGGCGCCCACTAGCTCGGCGGCGGACACCAGAATGCGCATCGCCATGGCGGTGGCGTCGCCTTGGGAGCCGCCGATGAGCGAGCGTTCGTAGTCGGTGAGCTCAAGCGTCATCGCCTACCCACCCAACACGCCGTGCATGAGCGACGCAATCGCGAGGCCGGAATAGTTGCCCACTGCGTACCCGAGGAGGCCAACGGCCATTCCGGGCAACAATCGGTCGGTGTATCCGCGTGCGGTGGCCAACGCGATCGCCGAAGCCGGACCGCCGACGTTGGCCTGGGAGGCCACAACGAGCGTCCTGATGTCGAGGCGGAGCATGCGCCCGACTCCGAAGATCACCATGCCGTGGATCGCCACCGTGATGCTGGCGAAGTACACCACCGGTAGGCCTACGGCGAAGATGTTTGCAACCACGGATTGGGCGCCATTGCTGGCCAAGAAAAGCAGGACCAGGTAATTGCCGATCACCCCCGCTCCGCGAAGCTTCCGGACCAGAGGGATCTGAGCGAGCAGAAGCGTGATCGTGGTGAGCCACAAGACGCCCGGAACGGATGCGAACCTCTGCCCGAGCACATCCGACGCCCACAGCGTGCCCAACACGATCGCGGCCAGCATGCCCAGGTCGACGAGACTGACGTCGCCTAGGCTCGTGAACAGCATGCGTTCGGCCCCGGGCGTCTCACCACCAGTCTCCTCACCCGGCGAGCTCGGCTGTGACGCCTTCGTCTCGGCAGATCCTACCGGTGCCGCATCGGATCGGCTGCCAAGCAGAATCGGTACCGCTAGGCAGGCCGCCATCCAGACTGCGGTGAGGATGACATCCGCGGCGATCCCTGCCGCGAAGAGCCCCCCGCTGGTCTCCAGCTCCGCGCCAACAGCCGCGAAGTTCGCTCCGCCTCCGGTATACGTGGCGGTGTATTGACCAGCGAGCTTCCAGGTCTCGGGACCGATGCTATCCGCTAGGACATAACCGGCGACCGAAGCCCCGAGCGCTGACCCAACGGCACCCACTGCGAATGCCGCCAACATCGTGGGTCCGGCCTTGATCACGGTGCGGACGTCGACCCCGAGCAGGATCAGTGCGATGCCCGCGCTGACCGCGGGTCCGGCCAAGAACGCGTAGGTGGAGGAGGTCCCAGGGATCAGTCCGGCGTTGGAGAGCGCCATGGCGAACAGGATCGCGAGCAACGCTGACCCGAGGGACCTGAACAGATGGTGACGTGCCTCCAGCGCGACCGCGACGGCCACGACGGCAGCCAATATGAATAGGACCGCGGTCGGGTCGTCGATCACGGCTGGGCGGCCTCCTCCTCGTTGAGGAATTCGGGATCGCGCTCCATCATCGTCCTACCTGAGCGTGTTTGATTAAGGGCTCGCCACGCTGAGAGGGTGGTCGCAGCAATCTAATGCGGCGCCAGCAATAACATCCAAGGAGTTCCTACTGGACAATCTGACGCACGGCCTGGTAGGCGCCGCGATCGGGAAAGGCGGCGCCGAGCGCGTGACCCCGCTCGCGACAGTAACGCTGGTGCTCGCGGCGAACGCCCCTGACATCGACGTCTTCAGCTACATGCGTGGCGAATACTTCGCACTCGCGTTCCGCCGAGGCATCACACACGGATGGCCCGCGCTGCTCGTGCTTCCGTTCTTGGTTACCGGTCTCGTTCTGCTTTACGATCTGGCTGTGCGGCGACGCCTCAAGCCGGGGGCTGCGCCCGCCCGGGCCCGTCCCCTGCTCGTTCTGTCCTTGGTGGGTGTGTTGACGCACCCCGCGCTCGACTGGATGAACACGTATGGCATGCGCTGGGCTCTGCCTTTCGGCGACGCTTGGACGTACGGGGACTCGCTCTTCATCGTCGATCCTTGGATCTGGCTCGTCTTGGGAGGGGCGGTCTTTCTCGCGGCTTCGCCGTCCGTCGCCGGCCTAGCCGCGTGGGCGCTGCTGTCGGCGCTCGCGTCATTGGTGGTCCTGGTATTGCCGTTCGAACCTGTGGCCAAGGCGATCTGGTTCGGTGGGCTCGTCTTGATCGCCGTGCTGCGATTCCGCCGCGGTACTTCACCCGCACTGCGCCGCCTGCCCACCCCATCGCTCGCGATCGCCGTCGTCTACATCATGACCATGATCGGCGCCGACCTGGCGGCACGGCGCCAGGTTCGCGCAGCGGCCGAGTCGGCAGGCCTGCAGGCCACGGACGTTATGGTGGCTCCCTCACCCGCCAACCCCTTCAGCTCGGACGTCGAAGTCATGACCGATGTGGGCTTCGTCCCCGGCTTGCACCGCTGGATCGGCAGCCCTCGTGTGCAACTCCATCCTGAGGACATCGTGCCGCTGATCGAGGGCCCAGTCGGGGTGTCGGTTGCAGAGTTGGAGAGAATCGCGGCGCTGGCTCGGCTCGAACCGGACGTGGCTCACTATCTTGCCTGGTCGCGATACCCTTACGTGCGCATCGAAGCGGACGGAACTGGCTGGTGGGTCCAGTTCAGCGACGCACGCTACGACGGTGCGGCCGGAAGTGGGGGCCTCAGTGGCCTGAGAGTGCGGATCCTAGACTAGATCCTCCCCCCCTTCGCTCGTGCGGTACAGCCCATGCTCAGGTCCGTGTAGCCCATGGCAATGTTGTCGTTGTCGAGAAAGATGCCCTCCAGGAAGCGCACGTCGGGGACCAAGTCGAACCGGACTTCCCCGGTATCCCGCCTAAGCGCGCCTACCAGGTCACCCGAAAAGTTGTCCTCAAGCTCCTGCCACGACCCGAATAGGCGAATGCTCTCCGGCAGTGCACCGCCGTCGCCGAATTGGGCGAAGCTCAACTCTATTCCCTTGAGTGTGCACGTCGCATTCGAGAAGGTCAGCAGGAAACGACCGTGCAGCGAAGCCGCGTTGATCTCATCCAGCTCTGTCGGGCTTCCCGCGTTGCAGGAGACCGCTGCGAGGCAAATGAGCAAGCAAATGGCCTTGGTCCTCACGACTCTCGTTCCACCTGTCTCTAGTTCATGAACACATGAGCGCCTTGCGGCGGCCGAAACTAGCCGGAGCGGCCGCGTGGAGCCATCGTCAGGCATGGAGCCAATAGCACCGATTCCGTTGCAGGCCATCGAAGCCGCCCGTGGTCGAATAGCGGGTGCCGCCATACGCACGCCCCTGCTTCCCCTGGAGGCGCCTGACGCACCCTGCGAGCTGTGGCTCAAGCTCGAGTGCTTGCAGCCGATCGGATCGTTCAAGATCCGAGGTGCGACAAATGCCATGCTGCTCGCCGATGTGGGCGAGCTCGCTCGAGGCGTGTATACGGGCAGCGCCGGCAACATGGCGCAGGGCGTCGCATTCAGTGCCCGGCGACTGGGAATCGAAGCTCGCGTGATCGTGCCGGACACCGCGCCTAGTACGAAGATCGAGGCCATCGTCCGCCTTGGCGGCACGCCTGTGCCGGTGCCCTTCGACGAGTGGTGGTCGGTCATCCGGGACCACGGCCACCCGCAGGAAAACGGGTTCTTCGTGCATCCGGTAGCCGATCCCGCGGTGATCGCGGGCAACGGAACGATCGGGCTCGAGATTCTCGAGCAACTGCCCGACGTCTCGGCCGTGGTCGTACCGTACGGCGGGGGCGGTCTCTCGTGCGGAATCGCGTCCGCCATCAAGGCGAAGCGCGCCGACGTTGCCGTCTATGCGGCAGAGGTGGAAACCGCGGCGCCTCTCGCGGCGTCGATCGACGCCGGCAAGCCCGTCGACGTCGACCGGATCGCCACCTTCGTCGACGGCATAGGGGGCAAAGGGGTGCTGCCCGAGATGTGGCCGCTCGCTAGGTCGCTACTGGACGGGTCGCTGGTCGTTTCGATCGAACAGATTTGTGGCGCGATCCACACGCTGGCGACACGTGCCCATGTCGTAGCGGAGGGCGCAGGCGGTGCTTCCGTGGCCGCAGCGCTGAGCGGTCGGGCGGGTGGCGGCAAGGTGGTCGCCGTTGTCTCGGGCGGCAATCTGGAAGCGTCTCATCTCGCCGCGATCCTGGAGGGCCGGACCCCGTAAAACCCGCTGGCGCGCTAGTCCTCGAAGGTGCGCACGCGCTTCAACTGGGCGAACGCCGGCCACAGTCCGAGGTTCAGGTGCTGCTCAGACCACTCAGCGAGCGGGGAGACCACTTTCCCGAAGCGTGCCGGCCGGGCTCGGCACACGTCGGCGTAGTCGCAGAAGCGGCAGTCGTCCGCCCGCTCAGTCGGCACGAAGTTGCCGGAGGCGACGGTGTCCAACATCAGGTCCAGCAGTGGGGCAATGCCCGCCAATCTCAGCCGGTCGAATACGAACGCTTGGTTCTCGCCGCGTCGCGTCGGGTAGTGGTACTCACCCGAGACGACCGTACCGCCGAGCCGTTGTTCCGCAGCATGCGCGTACAGTGCGTGCTGCAGACGACGCCCGCCGTCGAAGGTTCCGCTATCGGCATCCAGGCCCCAAGCCACACCCGTCTTGTAGTCCACAACGTGCACGCCTTGAAGGTTCTCATCCACACGGTCGATCGCGCCCCGGAAGCGAAGCTGTCCCTGCTCGAGCTCCAGAACGACCGGTTCGTCGTCGCCGATTCCGAAGTCGAGCTCGAGCGCCACCCATGGAGCCCCATGTTGGCGGACCATGCGTACGAAGGAGCGTACATCCTCCTCGAGCGCGACCAACTCCCTCCTGAGCGCGCCCTCCCCGGGAACCGGCACCTCCGCACGAAGCCGGTCCACGCACTCGCCCAGCGTCTTCACCGCAAGCGCTTCGAAGGCAGGTTCCTCCATCCTGAGCTTCTGCTTTCGGGCCTCGCGAAGTGACGCCTCGAAGACCTGATGCAGCAGGCCGCCGCGGCGCCGCGGGTTGAGCCATCGATCGGGATCAAGCTCGGGATCGTCGGGTGGGTACATTCGCAGCACTGATCGGTGGAGGTAGCGCAGCGGACAGGCGCCCAGGTCCTCGAGTCTGCTCGCCGACACAACCAACGACTTATTCTTGCGAGGATCGAGTTCCTGCGGCCTCGCTTCAATCACGCCATGCGCTGGACCCGGAACGCCTTCGCTGCGCTCGAGCAGCAGCGACAGTCCCGCGTCTAGCCTGGGGAAAGCGGTGCGCACGCCATCCACCCCCCGGCGCATCACGTCCCCCGCACCGAGGGCCGCCATCCAGATGTCGTCGCTATCCAATGAGGGGCGGTCCGATCGGGGGATCCGACACACCACACGACCAAGTGTCTGGTACAGGTCTCGGAACGTCAGCTGCGAATCTCGGCGCTGGAGGCGAAGCGCCGCCAGCAATACCGGCGACGGCCCGATCGTACGCGCTTCCGTCGCATCCCACGCGCGATAACTGAGCGTGACCCGGGCCCCACCCAGGCGAGCAAAAAACGCCGCGAAACGGAAGATCCGCTCCCGCAGCAGTTCAGACGACGTGGGTAGGCCCTCCCCGAGCACGCGCCGATCGCTGTCGAGCAGCACGGGGTCTTGCACGCCCGACCCGGGAAGGTGCTCCGCGTCCGCCCCTACGATGAAGACCGCCGGGCGGCCTGTGTACCCTCCGTGCTCCATGTCGGACAGGTGCAGGTGTCCACCCTCGGAAGACCACGGCGCCCCGGGGTCGTCGACGTCTGCGTCGGGTCTCGGCGCGCGTATCCTGATCTCGAGGTGTCGCCGGAGCACAGTGACCGCCGCTCGGAAGTCCGTGCGTCGCCTGAGCGTGGCCTCCACGCGTTCGAGCACATTGTTGATGCGTTCGCGCGCGCTCCGGTCGGCGCCATCCCCTGGAGGAACGCGACGAAGGAAAGCGCGTAGCCCGCGAGCCATCTCAGCCGGGGAGACCGGGGCGCCGCCCTCTCCCGCGCGATCCGGGATCGCTGGCGTCGCCTTCAGGGTTGGAAACAGGATCGAGCGCAGCGCCCTCAACTCCCCTTCCTCCTTCGCCCGGCGGCGCTCGAAGGTCTCAGCCTGCTCCCATTTCGTCGGCACCAGCTGCTCGAGTCCGGATAGCGCGGCGCGGATTTGACTGCGATATCGTTTGCGACCCCAGCCGATGCGCAGGCCTCGGAACCGACGCGCCAAGTCGGCCGGCGCGTGATAGAGCCTCGTGCGACCCGGTCGCAGGTCGCCGGCTTCGAGCAGCCGCCGCACGGGGCTGGCTTGAAAGCCTCCTTCGATCCAGTCCAGGTAGGCGCGTACGACTCGCCCGGGGCGCGTGCGCTCGACGGGAAGGCCCACGGCATACGTGACCGGAATACCGAGCTGTGAAGAGAGCGCGTGCAGCGCCGACCCATAGGCGGCGGGATCCGGTGTGACGATCTCGACCTGATCCCATGCCAGCCCGTGCTCGGCCACACGTCGAAGGACTTCGCGCAGCTCGTCGGTGATGGAGGCCGCATGGAAGAGTTCGAGCTGCGAGGATGGCTGGTCCTCGGTCGTTTGCCCGGGAGCGTAGAGAAAGGAGCACGCAGACCCATCGGAGTGGCGATTCCAAAGCACGGAGTCGGGCACGTCGAGGCCAACCACCGGGTCCGTCTCGAGCACCTTGGCACCTCGCGCCTGAATCGCGGCGAGGAGCTCTCCCCTCAGCCCTCGCGTGCTGACTCCAGGTACGATTACCGTGACCTCTGTGCCGAGAGAGTCCGGCATGCGATGGCCGTCGTCCTCCAACGATGCGAGTGCAAGCCGGAGTACGGAGGCGGTGTCAGCGAGCCGACGTTGGCCCAAGAGCCGCTCATAGTGCTGAAGCACCCGCAGCAGGAAAAGCCGCTTCGACCAGTCAGCGAGCCGGGCTCGGTCGAGCTCCTTAGGACCTATACCCGACAGCCGCAAATCCAGAACCGCACGATGTACGCGGTCGCGGAAGCCTACGCCTTCGGCAAGCTCACCCAGGCCTTTTCCCTCGGCGACCAGAGCGGCGTCGAGAGCCTCGTCAAGCAGCGCTCTTTCGTCGAACGCATCCATCGCGCGCAGCGCAGCCTGCTCCATTCCGTCGCGCGCAAGTCCAAGCGCCAACTGCGCCTGCGTCACCACCTCGAAGCCGACCCACCCGGGTCCCTCGAGAGAGAGCCGCCGCAAGAGCTCGCGCCCCCCACCGCGTGTCTGCGAGATGACGAGCTTGCGACCTACGGGGTACCGTCGCGCGATGCGGGCAAGCGCGTCGATGAGGTGAGGGGCCGAGGAGTTCGTCATGCTGTAACATCTACAACGAGCCCGACCGCCGCACCTTTTCCGATGAGTTTCCCATGCACGAAATCCCTGATTGGCTCTCCTTCGATATCGACGACATCCGCGAGCAGCGTGCCGAGCACGGACGCCCGTGGCAGGAGTTCATCCGCGTGCCCAATCTCTATGCGGACTGTATGGGATCCCCGCGGGAGACCAGGACCCGCAGAGCCCTCACGATACAGACGAGGTCTACTACGTGCTCGAGGGAGGAGCGTCGTTCCTGGTCGAAGACCAGCGCATGGACGTCCAGCCCGGATCGGTCCTCTTCGTGGCCAAAGGGAAGAACCATCGATTTGTCGACATCGCGGAGGACCTTTCCGTCCTGTTCTTCTTCGCGACACCAGGAGGAAGCACCACCTGACCTTTTCGTACGTCAAGCTTCATCGAGAAGGAACGAGAACATGACCGTCTCGTCGGGGGGCTCGAACCCGCCCAGGGATGAGTACAGTTGCGTGGCGGCACGATTCGTTCGTTCCGTGAGCACCCAGGCTTCCCCACACCCCAGCTCTCGACCGAGCGCAAAGAGCGCACGCAACAACTTCTTGCCTAGGCCCTTCCTTTGATGGTCCGGAGCCACGCCCATTTCGTTGATCCACAGCTCCGGCAGCTTGTCCGGGTGAACGTAGTGGACCGCCGATGCGAAACCGACGACGCGCTCCTTCTCCACGGCAACCGCTAGATGATGACGAGGATCACCGAGAAACTCGGTGATGAGTTCCTGTCGTACCGGATGATCGAAGACGTGCTCAG
>DQPL01000109.1 GCA_015664885.1 Gemmatimonadota bacterium | reverse complement strand
CCTTCCTCACCGACCCGCCCGTCGTCACCGCGATCCTGGTGCACCTCGAATTCCCTCACACACCTCCCCCGATCTCACCCGCTCGCGGTCCACCGAAGGGAGACTTCCTCCTCGACCAGACCCCGGCCTTCGATCCCACCGAGGCCGAGACAGCCCCGGACTTCGTGTTCGACCAGTCGCTGCCTGACGAGTCCGACGACTGAGGGTCTGCCCCCCGCTGCCTACCCGCACAAGCTGAGCTATCGGCCACCTCGACCCGCCCGTCTGAACATCCCCACGTCCCGAGCCTCACCCACGCGCGGGGGCGCGGCAACGGCTTGCAGTCCGACTCGCCTGACCCCGCTCCCTAGCCCATCGCACTCCCCTACCCACCACCCTTCCCGCGTCCATACCGCGGTTGAATCGCCTATCCGTGTGACGGACGAGGGCTTCTTCATCCCCCCAGGAGGTGGCATCGAGTAGGGTGAGCACTCACTCGACGCCATCCGAAGAGGGGTGAGGGAGGAGCTCGGGGTGGAGCTCGAGGGCCCGGCGCTGCTCGGCGTATTCGAATGCGCCTTCGTCCACAACGGCATAGGCGAGCACGAGATCGGATACGTCTACACGGCGCGATTCACGGACGCGTCGCTTTATGAGCGTACCCACTTCGACGGGGTCGAGTCGAACGGCGTCGCATACGTCGCAGAGTGGGTACGGATTGAACTCTTCGCCTCCAGGGGAAACGTGCTCTTTCCCAACGAGCTCTTCGCGAGGCTCAAAGCGGATGCCTGACGGACGATCGACGCCCTCGACATCCCACTAGCCCGGACTCAGCGATCGTGCCGAATCGGCCGACCAGGTCTCGCGCCGTCCCGCAGCTCTCCGTCCGAGATCACGACCTGCCCACCCACCAGGACCCAACGCATGCCGACTGAGCGCTGAGCGGGATCCGCGAACGTGGCCCGATCGCCGACCGTCTCCGGATCGAACACGACGATGTCGGCGTCAGAACCCCGCTGAAGCCGCCCCTTTCGCTTCATGCCGTCCACGGATGCTTCGAGCCGTAACGCGGGCATGAGGGTCATCTTCTCGATCGCCTCAGGAAGCTCGATCACGCTCGACTCTCGCACGTACTTCCCGAGCACCCGCGCGAAGGTGCCCGCTCCTCTCGGGTGACCTCTGCCATTCTGGATCACTCCGTCGCTCGCCACCATGACCAGGGGATGGGCTAGCGCGGCCCGAATCGTCACCTCGGGGATGTAGTGGATGACCACCGGTGCTCCGCCCTGGGCGCGGAACGTGTTGAAACGCTCGGCGGTCAGACGCTCTCCGTTGGACACCAGCTCCAAGTCATCGTAGTCGATGCCTCCGAACCGCTGCTGCCAGCCGTCATCGAAGGTCGTGGTGCCGAGCCCCGTCGAGGCGGCGGTATACGGGTAGACGTCGGCCATGACGTCGATGCCACGACTCCGAGCGCCTTCGATCATCCAGAGCGCCGCCGCCATGTCCGCAGGGTCTGCCACCATGCTCCCTATGTGCACGATCTGCGCCGACGCGCCGGTGACGGCCGCCGCCGCGATGACCTCCTCCACGGCATCCAGGCTGCTGTTGGAGGGCGGTACCGGACCGAAGTGACGGATATGGAGATGGCAGGGAACCCCCTCGGCAGCGGCGAGCTCGAAGAGGCGCAGAACCTCCAGGCGGGAGGCACCCGGAACATAGGCGACCCCGAAGCCGATCCCGACCGCCCCCTCGGTCAGAGCCCTGCGGGCCATCTCGATCATGGAGTCAAGTTGCGAGGGGGTGGCTGCCGCGTAGGGGTCGGTCGCTCCCGCGGCGACGCGGAGGGGCCCGTGCCCCACCGTGGTGCCGTAGTGGTGGAAGGAGCCGGACCGGCCCCGCTCCTCATACCACTCCGCCGTACCCACGGGGCCGCCGTGCATGGATACCACACTGGTGACACCATCGAAGATCTTGAAGACGGCCCCTTCGTCGGCCCTCGGAGGGGACGCGAGAATGTCGATGAACCCCGGAGCGACCACGAGCCCTCGAGCATCGATGACGGTCGCGGCATCGAGCCCCTCCTCCGACACCACCGCGATGAGGTCCCCCCGGATACCGATGCTCCTCACCGCATCCAGGCCGGTCTCGGGATCGATGACGCGCCCCCCGATGATCGCGATGTCGTAAGGCTCCTGGGCCACGATGCCATTCATCGAGGCTAGCGCCAGAAAGGCCAGCCCGAGCAGACTGATACCGATGCGTGGCAGCAAGTGAGACCTTCTTGGTTCGCGGGCGGCCATGGTGGGCGAATATGCTCGACTCTGCCCTGGGGTGGCAAGGTGCGATGTGGTAGGGACGCGACGAGCGACGTACGATCCTCGCTCGAGAACCTAGCCGAGGAGTCACGTCATGCGCCGATACCGCGTCATGCGCCGATACGTCGTCCCAGCAGTCATGGCTGCCGCCGTCTCGGATTCCCTGGCACCTGATGCCTCCAGTCGCCGCGCCACATTGGCCAAGAGTTGACGCGATCGGCATGCCCATCGCCGGCGTTACTTTCCGTCGAACGGCCACGCGTCTTGCGTCGCCCACGGTGTCCGTCTCGATTGATCGGACGTAGCAGACTCGTCTCCGGAGATCGTCTATGATCTGCGCCCATCCAGCCCGTCTGGCGCTCGCCGCGCTTCTGACCACGACGCCACTCGTGGCTCAACTCCCGCGCGCCGAGCAGATGCAGCCCCAAAATGCGGTGCTCACCCACCGGCAAGAGGATCCGCTCATCAAGGAGCGCATCCAAGAGCGCTTCGAAACGCTGCTGCCCGAGCTGATGCGCCGAGAGGGGTTCGACATGTGGCTCGTGATCACGCGCGAGTACAACTCGGATCCGGTATTTCGGTCGATGGCCCCGATCACGACGTACTCGTCGCGCCGCCGGACGATCCTGATGTTCCACGACCTCGGACCCGAGCGGGGCGTCGAGCGCATCAGCGTCGGGCGGTCCGACTACCAGGGAGCCTTCGATGTGTATCGCACGCACAACGACTCCCAGTACGTGGGCCTGCGACGTCTCATCGAGGAGCGGGATCCCCAGCGCATCGGTATCAACGTCTCGGACCGATGGAACCACGCCGATGGGCTCACGCACAACGAGTATCTACGACTGACCGATGCTCTGGGTGCGAGGTATACGGAGCGGCTCGCGTCCGCGGAGATGCTTGCGGTGGGGTGGCTCGAAGCGAAGCTGCCGAAGGAGACGGACCAGTACCGGGGCGTCATGCGCCTCGCGCACCAGGTGATCGCCGAAGCGTTCTCGAACCAGGTGATCGTGCCAGGCGTCACCACCAACCAGGACGTCGCCTGGTGGATGCGACAGCGCGTCGCGGAAATGGGGCTCGGCGCGTGGTTCCACCCCTCGGTCAACGTCCAGCGCCGGGGTGGCCTTCCACAGGCTGGCCCGCATGGCAGCGTGATTGAGCGCGGTGACATGCTGCACACGGACTTCGGGCTCATCGGCGTCGGCTTCTCCACGGACACGCAGCACAACGCGTACGTGCTGCGGCCCGGAGAGACCGACGCTCCGGAGGGTCTGAAGGAGGGACTTCGGCAGGCGAACCGCCTGCAGGATCTGACCATGATGCACGGGCCGGCAGGCGCGACCGGGAATGAGGCGCTGGCCGGGGCGCTCGCGCAGGCGCGCCAGGAGGGCATCGACCCGACCATCTATTGCCACCCGATCGGTTATCACGGCCACGGAGCCGGTACTCCGATCGGTATGACCGACTACCAGGACGGCGTGCCGGTCCGAGGGGATTATGTGCTGCGACCGAATACCTGGCACTCGATCGAGCTGAACGCCCGCTACGCCGTTCCCGAGTGGGACGGCCAGGAGGTGCGTTTCGCGCTTGAGGAGGACGCTGCGCTACTCGACGACGGCTGGCATTGGGTCGATGGGCGGCAGACGAGCTTCTATCTGATTCATTAGAGAGCGTATACTCGCATCGGCGGACTACCCGATCACACATGGCGATTCTCCGCATTCAACACATCGGCGTCTGCCGTTGGGACTTCGGCTCCGCACGAATTGACACCCGGGAGCGCGCTCCGGTAAGGTGCCGTGCGGGTGGGAATCGTCCGCCCGCGACCGCTTCGCCTCGACCCGTGTCCCATATGTCCACGCACCAACGACTTCTTGTCGCGTTTTCGGCACTGTGCCTGTTCGCGCCCTCGCAGAATGCGGCCGCGCAGGCGCGCATTTCCGAGCAGACACGCACGCTCGAGACGTACCCGTTCTCGGATCCCAACCCGATTCCGATCCTGGTCAAGGACACGCGCCTGTACCCCTACCACAGCATCGACGGGTACGCGCAGAACTCGGAACCTCAGGACTGGCGGGTCGTGGTCCTCGAGAATGAGTACATCGAGGTTTTTGTCCTTCCGGACGTGGGAGGCAAGGTCTGGGGCGCCATCGTGAAGGAAACCGGCCACGAGTTCATCTATCGAAACGAGGTGATGAAGTTCAGGAATATCTCGCTGCGGGGGCCGTGGACCTCGGGTGGCATCGAATTCAACTTCGGCGTGATCGGACACACGCCTGCGACGGCAACTCCTGTCGACTACACGACGCGTGAGAACGAAGACGGAAGCGTGAGCGTGATCGTGGGAGCGATGGATCTCCCGTCGCGCACACACTGGCGGGTCGAGGTGCGTTTGCCGGCGGACAAGGCCTATTTCGAGACCAAGGCGCTTTGGTACAACCCGACGCCTCTGGCTCAGCCCTACTACAACTGGATGACTGCGGCGGCCTTCGCGCAGGAAGACCTGGTGATGTCGATTCCGGGTGACAGCTACCTGAAGCACTCCGGTGAGGTGCTGACGTGGCCCGTCGATTCGCTTGGCCGAGATCTCGCGCCTTACGACAACAATCGGTTCGAGGGCAACAAGTCGTACCACGTCGTTGGCGAGTTCAACGACTTCTTCGGTGGATACTACGAGGCAGAGGATTACGGCTTCGGGCACTGGTCTCGTTACGAGGAGATGCCCGGCCAGAAGCTCTGGTTATGGGCGCTCTCACGGCAGGGTGGGATCTGGGACGACCTGCTCACCGATACGGACGGGCAGTACGTCGAATTCCAGGCAGGTCGACTGCTCGTGCAGTACTCACGGGGTGAGCACGTGAACCCCATCACGGAGGCTGACTTCGATCCGATGTCCGCTTCGCAGTGGACGGAGACGTGGTTCCCCCTGGAGGGCACCGGCGGTCTATCCGACGCCTCGCGTGACGGAGCGCTGCACGTGAGTCGAGACGCTTCACGTGCGACGATCTCGGTCAACGCGTTCACGACGATGTCGGACACGCTGGAGATCTGGTCAGGCGATCGATTGGTCTCGTCCGAACTCGTGGAGTTGGATCCGTTGGGACTCTTCATCACGTCTGTCGACCTCGACCAACGTGCGCCGCTGCGGGTGACGCTGCCCGCGCTCCGACTCGACTATGATTCCGACCCAGCCGTTCGCGACCTGTCTCGGCCCTTCGCGACGCCGGCTGAAGCACTGCCCTCCGTCTCGGAGGTGGACCGGTCGGCCTTCCTCGCCGGCGAGCTGATGAAGGAGCGGCGCTACCCCGAGGCGGGCGCCCTCTTCACAGAGGTTCTCGAGTCCGAGCCGTGGCACCGCGAAGCACGCCTGGGAGCGGCCGAACTCGCATACCGTCGCGGTGCGTATGCGACCGCACTCGATCATGTGCGTCACGTGCTCCAGCTCCGTGCGTACGACGCGGAGGCCAACTTCCTCGCCGGCACCATCTACCGCGCGCTGGGCCAGACCACCGACGCTCGGGAGGCGTTCGGTTGGGCAACGCGTTCGACGGGCACCCGGTCTGCGGGGTACGGCCAGTTGGCGGAAGTCATGCTGGGGGAGCGCGACTTCGAGGAAGCTGCTCGGTATGCCCGGCTGGCCATCGACTTCGACCGCTACAGCGTGTCCGCGTGGCGCACCTTGGCCGTCTTGGGCCGAGTGACTGATGACGCTGCGCTCGCGGACGAGGCTCAGGGCGAGCTACTCCGGCTCGACCCACTGGCCCACTTCGTGATGGCGGAGCGGTACCTGTCGCGGATGACGCCAGCGTCGGCGGAAGCCCTGGCCGTATCGATGGGTGGAGAGTATCCGGAGCAGACGCTGCTCGAGGTTGCGATGGTGTACCAGGCCTCAGGGGCAACTGAAGCCGCACGGACGATGTTGGAGCTTCCAACCGCTTGGGCGAAGGGTCCGGTGATCACCGCGTGGGAAGCGTATTTGGCGGGCGACGAGAGCCTGCTGAACGAAGCGGGGCTGGACGATGCGGACGCGCTCGCGTTCGCCTTCCCGTTCCGGCGGGAGAGTCTGGACGCGCTCAACTGGGCCAGCACGCAGAGTTCACACTGGGCTTGGCGGTACTTGTTGGCGCTCAACTACTGGGCGGTCGACAGGACGGAAGAGGCAGCGGATATGATGACGTCGCTGGGCGACGAGCCGCGGCTGCCTGCCTTCTACGTGGCGCGTGGCCGTCTGCTCGAGGGGCTGCGAGGAGTCGACGGCGTGGCGGACCATCGTCGTGCGGTAGCGCTCGCCCCCGATGATCGCCTCATGCACGTAGCGCTCGCTCAATGGCTCGAGGCAGCGGGGGACTGGCAGGTCACACTTGCCGCCCTGGCCGATGCACGAGGCCGCTTCCCAGACGACTTCAACCTCGCCTTGTTCGAGGCTCGTGCGCTCGTGAGTGGGCGCCGGGCGGGGGAAGCCCTCACGGTTTTGGACCAGCTAGAGGTGCTCCCGTCGGAGAACGCGCGTGGCACCAGGCAGCTCTACGCCGACGCGCACACGCTCTTGGCGCTGGACGCTCTGGAGGCCGGGGAGCCAGCTGAGGCTCGCGGCCATCTGACGCTGGCGCTCGAGTGGCCGGAGTCACTCGGAGAGGGGCGACCGTACCTGCCCGAAGAGCGTCTCGTGCGGCTCCTGCTCGGTGTTGCCGAATCGGAACTCGGAAACGAGGCCGAGGCGGCTGACCACTTCAGGGCCGTCGTTGCCGCGACGGGCGCGGTGGGATCTGGCGCGGCGGGGTCCCTCGACGCATTGGCCGGCCCGGCGCGGCGGGCGTTGGGGCAACAGGCAGGTGCGGTGGCGCCCCCGGCCAGCGCGGCGAATGGGGACGGCCTGCAGGCTGAACTCGTGCGTCGTGCGCTGGCACTGGCAGGCGTCCGATGAGGCACTCCTCATGTTGCGCTGGCCGGCGTCCGACCGAGCGCGAATAGCAGGGTTTTCTTCATGCCCTGATTCTGCCCTGCCCCACTCAGGTCCGCACCTCAGGACGGAGCACGGGAGTGGTATCCCAGCCAGACACCAATACTTGGAGCACCGCAAGGTGAGTGAGTGAGCCGATGGCCAGCAGCGCCACGAACGGGTGTCCCAGCGCAGCCCCGACTGCGATGGCAAGAATTCGAAGATCACGACGCTTGAGCTTGTTTACGAGATTATTGGGATACGGACGTTTAAACCGAATCTGGAATTCCTTGGTGACATAGCTCGCCATGAGGAAGCTGCTCGTTGCAGCGAAGCCCGCCGGCCAAACCCAGGCCGCGTCGTGCAGCTGTGAAGCGGCGAATGTCACGGCGAGCCCGACTGCCAGGTCAGAATACCGATCCAACACCGTATCAAGCCAGGCACCTTGTGGACTTTGAAGCAACTTGATCCGCGCGATCTCACCGTCGCACCCATCCACGATAGAGGCGATCTGAATGAGTATCCCTCCGGCGATCCAAAACCACGGGTCCGTGGTGGCCAAACCGACGGCGCCAAGCAGCCCCATGAAGAAGGCTAGGAGTGTGATGTGATTGGGCGTCAGGGACGTTCTCGATAGAGCCACCGAAAGGCGACGGGAGAGCGGACGGTTTATGTATTGGGAGATGAAGCCATCTCCTCCACCTTTCCCCATGGCCGCGTCGATCCGGCGCACCGCCTCCTGAGATGCTTCCGGCGTGTCCACATCGAGCCAACGCGCTCGGGTCACATCGATCGCTCGAACTCCACCCTGTGCAACGCATTCTCGGATCCCGTCCGTCAACGAAAACTTGCCCTGCTCGTGCGCTCTCGCCAGCCCCTCGAACAGCCTTGACGAACAGTAAAACAGGCCCGTGTCGCCCGCATTCCAACTCGCGAGGTCTTTTCCAATCGCTGCGATGCACCCTCCTGACACCTCGACCTTGGTGAGATCGGGAAGGTCGAACACGTTTTCTGTATCGTGATCGACGGCGAGCGCGATTTCGTCCTGTGCCGGTGGATTAGCCAGCACATCCCGAATCATTTCCGGGGGTAGCAGGTGATCGACCATGGCCAAGAGAAACGGGCTGTCGCCGACCAACGGAGCGGCGGCGACCGCGGAACAGCCGTTGCCTCTTTCCCAGTTCTCAGCCTCAACACAAGTGATATGGCAGCGACGTCGTCTTGCAACCCGCTCGAATTCGTGCTGGACAAGCGCTGCGTCACACCCGAGAACGACAACAAATCGCTCCACACCCGCCGCGAGCAGTTGTGCTATCGATCTCTCGGCGATCGACAGACCTCGCAAGTGGACGAGCGGTTTGGGCACGGCCGAACGATCGCTCCGCAAGCGGCTCCCATTGCCGGCCGCGAGAATCACAGCCAGCGGAGCGACCGTTTCTCGGCGTGGAACTCTATCTAGCGAGGGCATTGATGATCTCTTCCATAAGCTCTTTGGTCGATGCGGCGACGAGGGTCGTGCGATCCTGCAGCGATTCAAATGGACCGAGCGCCCCGCCGTCGAGACGACAGATGTGGCCATCGGCCTCGGTGACGATTAACGAGGCCGCCAGAAAACTCTCCGGCGTCAATCGGCTCCTGACGTCGATATGGGCATCCAGAGCTCCGTCTGCCACCAGGCACAGAGCACGTGAAGCACAGCCGTAGACGCGTATGCCGGCGCAGGTCCGCATCAGGTCGGCTAGAGAGGCGTCCGGCGCCCAATGGTTCAGTTCGCAGGAGATAAACGCGTCGCGAAGACGGCGCGTCTCCGACGTGTGCAAGCGTCGGCCGTCTGATGAGTAGGCTCCGTTTCCGCGCGCCGCGACGACGGCGCCAGAGCCCGAGGTGTCACCCACGGACGCATAGATGACCCTGTCCGTGGAGAGCGATGTCTGTCGTGGAAGCATGGCCAGCGAGATGGCGGACAGCGGCAGGCCACGCGCGAAGTTGTCGGAACCATCGACCGGGTCGACGATGAATCGGTAGCCTTGCTCGCCGCTCCCGAACTCGAACGCACCCGTCTGCTCCTCAGACTCCACGACACCGCTTTCGAAGTGTTCTGAAAGCCACTGTCGAATCCATTCGTCAGCAGCGATGTCAAAGGGCTTCTGGTCGTCGCCCTTGGCATTCACACCGACGGCCTGGCTGTGGTCCAACCCAGGTCTTACTTGGTCGAAAAGCGGTAGCGAATCCATATGAAGCTGTCCGAGCAACGCCAGCATCTCCTGAGAGTCCGTCGATGTGTCGTGGAGCGGAGCGCTGGTCATGGCGGAAAGCCGCGCGTCGAGGTTCATGGGGAAGTCGCCGACGTAGCGCGGCGCGGAGTTCGGCTAGAACTCCTATGCTCTTGTTGTGGAGGCGTGGCCGCAGTGGCCAAGAGACCCTTTCGGTCTGCCACGCGAACTCCCGCGAGATCCGCTAGTTCGTTGAATCTGGGGGTATCGATATTCCCCCGATGGAGTGCACTGGCTGCGAGCGCCGCCAGACGAGAACAGAGGGAGTCCATCTCATGGGCCTGCAGCGCAAGTTCCCTTTCGATCGGCGTATGCGTTTCACTTCGCAACATCGTTTTCAGTTGATCGAGTTCACGGTCTGTCAAAAGTCGGAGGTTTCTCAAACGATGCGCAGCCACGCTGGGGCTCGTGCCGTAGTAGTGAGCCGTCCGTAGGACGTCCGACAACGTGATCGGATGACGACCCCTGCGCTGGCGACCATCCACGCGACGGCTCTCGCCCGTCTTGTCGCGACCGTCGCCCTCTGAAAACACGGAGAGCACCGTGGGCCCAGCGCGTCCCAGTGTCTCTTTGCCGAGGGTCTCGATGTATCGACGCAAGCCATACTGGGGAATCAGAAGGGCGCTGGCGAAAGCGTCGGCCCTCACCTCCGGAAACTCAGGCGGTCCGCCAGATCTGCACACGCGCCACGGGGCTTCGGTATCGAACAAGAAATGGGCAAGTCCGTGTGCGTATCTGAAGCGGCGGTGTTCGAGACCCAGGTTCTTCTCGACCACAATAAGAAGGCCGTGGTCCGGTTCACCGATCGAAATCGAGAGGATTCCTGTCGGCAGAGTCGCCTTGGCCGAACGAACGCCCGACGTCATGAGCAGTTCGTCAACGAAACGGATGGGCCCCTCTCCAAGTGCTAGGCGCCGCCGCTCATCCTCCGCAATGCGATATCCTTCCCGCGCCGCTTGCCACGGCATATTTCCGTGCTCAACCCGGTACGAAGGAAGCGAGTGTGCAGTGGCGTCGATCTCAAGTCTTGCTTCCAGGTCGGTGAGAGCTCTCGCGGTCGCGCACACACCGGCGAAGGAACTCGGACCCTGATCTTCCGCGAGGTCAGGATGGGCCCGGAACAGCTCGGCAAGGCCATCCACTTCCTGGTCGACGGTAGCCGGGGGAAGGAGCTCGCTGAGGCTACAGCCATAGAAGGCAGCTAGCCGGCGCAGATCTTCGGCCTTCACGGATCGCCGTCCTGTCTCGATCTGGGCGACGGTGGCTCGCGATACATCAAGCTGAGGTGCGATGTCAGCCTGGGTGAAACCCCGTGACGTCCGCGCTTCCCGGAGAACACTGCCGATGTCCTTCATTTTTTCGGGCATATCTGGTCAGACCGCTCCTTCTCCGGGGGAAACTATATTTAACATAATAGACGATGTATATCAATAATGTTAGATATTATTACACTCTGTCGTGGCTGGCCCTGAAACACTGCTTGATAGCTGGGTGTGGCTGGGTGACGTGACCCCCTGAAACGAGGCCAGCGCGAATGTTAGGATCTTGCGCTGGTCGCAGATTCAGGGAGGAGGTCAGAAATGAGCAGGAGACGACACACGCCGGAGCAGATCATCACGG
>DQPL01000071.1 GCA_015664885.1 Gemmatimonadota bacterium | reverse complement strand
GCGATGCCATGGCCGGACCGGATCGATGCGTCGCCCCGTAGCCCAAGCCAATGCACTGCGGCCTTCGTCGCCGAACTGGGCGATGAGCGAGGGCTCCGGGAAGCGTCGAAGCTCTCCGAGTGTCTGCACACCGAGCCGCTCCAGACGTTGAACGATGAGCGGATCTACGGGCAAGGAGCCCACCGGACAGCGGGCCAGGAACCGAGAAAGCTCGCTTTCTGCGATGATCGCTGGTTCGCCGGACCGGGCAGACGCCGCCGCGACCCACGCGCCGAACTTACCGGGTGCCATGCCCGCTCGGGTTGCAGCGACGAGCGGAGCGGGGAAGATGCGGAAGAGCGAATTGAGGGCCCGCTTCGCCTGACGCTTGGGAGAACCGAAGAGGCGGCCTAGGCCGTCCATGCCGAGGAATACGCGTCCGCGGCCCGCGGGCTCGAGGATGGGTGTGATCTCAGCGAGCAGCTCGAGCATGGATTCAACCGCGGCGTCGTAGTGCGCCGGATCAGGTTCGAGCAGCGTGAGAGAAGGGCACATGGAGACCGCTTGCGAAACGAGTTGCTCGGGACGCACTCCGGCTTCGTGAGCACGCTCCGAGACCTGCCAGATCGTGCGCCGAGAGCTTTCGCCTGACGCGAGCAGGGCGATCGACGTGCTGTCGAGCTCGGGGGAGCGCACGAGCTCGAGGCGTAGCTCGAAGGTGGGCAGCCAAAGGCAGAGCGCTTGGCGACTCCCCGAGGAGACGCGTGGCGAGGCCGACAGGAAGGCCGAGCCAGAGCCCGGGCCTGCAGCCCATCCTGTGTGTTGGTCTGCTGGAGCCGACCCTCGGCCTTGGTGGGTGGGAACACCTTGCAAGCGCGGATGGAGCTCCGACATAGCTGTTTGGGCCTAACCGAAAAAAGACAGAGACGACGACCTCCGGCTACCGATGCACTCCGCATCACACCGCCACTAACCGCGTCGGTACCGAGGGCTTAACCGAATAAATACCGAAAGATATATCCCGAAGATAAGCCGAAGATTTTGGGGGTGCAAGCAGATGGGTGACATGGGCGGGCGGCTGGCTGAAGCCCGCACCACTTCCCGCCGATACTTAGAAACAGCCGTACTCGGTTCGAAGACTAGACAACTCGGGATCACCACCGGATGAAGTACCAGACGATCGCTCCGCATCGGAGACTGGTAACGAAGTTCGCAGCCATGGCTGTGTTCCTCTCTCTGATTCCACAGGTCGTCATCTATCTGCTCGCCTCCCAGACCACTTCGAGTGTGCTCTTGGAGACCCTGAGAACCAGCCTTGAGGAAAAGTCGTTCTTGGTAGGCGCCGGTATCGACCGGTTTTTCTTGCAGCGCGAACGGGATGTTCGAATCCTCTCCCAGGCAGATGTGCTCGAGGGTTCAAACCTGGATGCCATCATCCAGTATCTGACGGAGGTCATCGAAGAAACTCCGTACCTGGATGACATCGACATCATCGATACCGACGGCATCATCGTCGCCAGCTCCGGCGAGCAGAATGAGCGGGGCGAGCATGTCCTGACCCAGCGTCCGAGCTTGGAGTCGGTGTTCAGCGCAGTTACCTCGGCTCGCCAGGGTGAGGTGTTCGTCTCACACGTACTCGACTTGGACAAGGGCCCTGGATTGGCGTTCCTGACGCCGATCACCGACGAAAGCAACCTAGTGGTCGTCAGAATCATGCTCGTCGAAGTCAATCTCGACATCGTCGCGTCGATCGTCGCCGACTTCGACGCTCGGGTGATCGGCGACAAATATGTCTACCTGGTGGACAACGATGGCAACGTTCTGGTGTCCGCTGATCCATCGACCCCGGTCCTGTCCCCGTTCCCGGATCTCGCCGTGCAACCCGATCTGCTCGATCGATTCGCGAATCAGGGCGAAGTGGGCAACACGACGTACCAGGACGCAGACGGCGACCTCGTGATGGCGGGCTATGCCGACATGGCTGAATTCGGCGTCAACCGCGCGATGGACTGGAGCATCATCGCGGTGGCGCCCCTCGACGAAGTCATGCGTCCGCTGGACGCGTTCACACGTACGTTGCTCATCTTAACCGCGGGCCTATTCGTGGCCACCGCCATCCTCATGACGATGATGGCCCGCGGCATCGTGGGCCCCGTGACGAGACTGTTGGAGGGGGCCCGACGAGTCAGCGACGGCGACCTCAAGTACCGCGTCGATCCCGGCCCCCCGGACGAGTTCGGCTTTCTCGCCATGGCTGTCAACAAGACCTTGGACGATCTCGTCCAGGCACAGGAGGTGGCAGAAGAGGCCAACCAGGCCAAGTCCGAGTTCCTGGCCTCGATGAGCCACGAAATCCGGACACCCATGAATGGCGTGATCGGCATGGCGGGTGTGCTGCTGGATTCCGAGCTGACTCCCGAGCAGCGCGAGCAGGCGCGAACCATCAAGGAGTCGGGCGAGTCCTTGCTCACACTTCTCAATGACATCCTCGACCTGTCGAAAATCGAGGCGGGTGCCGTCACCCTCGAGACGATGGACTTCGATCTCCAGGACTTGCTCGAGAGTGTTTCCGCGCTTTGGGATTCACGCCGCGAGGGCAAGGGTCTGACCTTCCGTGTGGAGGTCGCTCCTGAGGTTCGTGGGGTCTTGAGGTCGGATCCGACCCGCATCCGCCAGGTCCTATTCAACCTGATTGGCAACGCCAGCAAGTTCACCGAGGAGGGAGGCGTCACGCTCGGCGTTTCCCAGCGCTCTCTGCCCGGCGACGAATACCAGCTGTGCTTCGCCGTGACGGATACCGGCATCGGCATACCGGCCGAGGCCCGCTCCCGCATATTTAAAAAGTTCAGCCAGGCGGACACGTCGACGACGCGGAAGTACGGTGGTACGGGGCTCGGCCTGGTGATCTCCAAGGCCCTCACGGAGTTGCTCGGAGGCGAAATGGATTTCGAGAGCACCCCGGGGGTGGGAACGACCTTCTGGTTCACGGTCCGGTGCGGTGTCGGCGATCCGGCGGTCGTCGAAGGCCTGCGACGGAAGAGCAGTGCGGAGGAGATCGACATGACCCAGTTGGCCGACCCGGAGCGGCTGCTGCGTATCCTCGTCGCCGAAGACAACACCGTGAACCAGTTGGTGATCCGTGGCATACTGGCCCACTTCGGCCATCACGTCGACATCGTAGCGGACGGTAACGAGGCGGTCAGCGCCGTTCAGCGTACTCCCTACGACCTAGTGCTCATGGACATCCACATGCCCGAGATGGATGGCGTGGAGGCGACCCGCATGATCCGTAAGTTGCCCGGCGCAGTTGGAGATTTGCCGATCGTCGCACTTACCGCGAACGCCATGAAGGGTGATCGAGATGAGTATCTCGCGGCGGGAATGACGGACTACCTGTCGAAGCCCGTCGACAGGGATGCGCTGCTCGACGTGCTTACAAAGGTGGCACGCGCCCGACGTTGACCAGTGCGAAGCGCTTCTAGGAGACGCTCTGCGGGAACGCCGTAGCGCGTCTCCGCGGAAACGTCGTACTGTGATCCGAGAACGCCCTCCAGCGAATCCGGCCCACATCGATGTTTTTCCGAAAGCGACCGCGCCCTGAGGCGCCGATCATCCACGCCGACGACTCGGACTTCACGAGTTGTGTCGAGGAACAGCCGGGGGTCACGGTAGTGGATTTTTGGGCTCCGTGGTGCGGTCCCTGCCGCATGATGGAGCCGATCCTCGAAGAAATCGCTATCGAGCAGGCCGACGCAGGGGTGAGGGTCGTGAAGGTCAACGTGGACGAAGCGCCCAAGACCTCGAGCGACTTCGGGATTCGCTCGATCCCCACGTTGCTGTTCTTCCAGGACGGCGAGCCGCTCTTTGAGATGGTGGGTATGGTGCCCAAGCCGGTTCTCGAGCGCGAGTTGCGACAGCTCGTCGAGTCGGAGCAGCCAGAGGCCTGAGAAGTCGACCACGGCCGAGCCCTCCACTACTTTGCGGGCTTCGCCTGCGAAGCCTCTGAGCCGTACCCACCAGCCACCACCAGCGAGCGCATGCGCCAGTCACCTCCGATCATCTATACCTGGACCGATGAAGCGCCTGCTCTGGCGACCCACGCGTTTCTCCCTGTCGTCCGTGCGTTCGCGGCGGCGACCGGTGTGCGGGTAGAGGCCCGTAACATCTCGCTCGCGGGCCGGATTCTCGCCGTGTTTCCCAATGTTCTGGACGAGGGGCAGAGGGTTCCCGACGATCTGGCCAAGCTGGGTCGCTTGGTCGAGACGTGCGAGGCCAACATCATCAAGCTGCCGAACATCAGCGCGTCGGTTCCGCAGCTGAAAGCGTGCATCGCGGAGCTGCAGGCCAAGCGGTATGGACTTCCCGAGTATCCGGATGAGCCCGCGAGCGACGAGCAACGCGCCATCAAGGCACGCTACGATCAGGTGAAGGGCAGCGCGGTGAACCCGGTGCTGCGTCAAGGCAACTCCGACCGGCGCGCTCCCAAAGCCGTAAAAGATTTCGCCCGCGCAAACCCGCCGCGCATGCGCGCCTGGCCCGAGGGGTCCAAGACTCACGTGTCGACGATGAGCGCAGGTGATTTCCGGGGCAACGAAGCGTCCGTCACACTGCCCGCGGCGACCACTGCGAAGATCGAGCACGTGTCGGCCGACGGAACCGTGACGGTCCTGAAGCCATCGCTGCCGCTCGAGGCAGGCGAGATCCTCGACGCAACCTTCATGAGCAAGCGTGCGCTCATCGAGTTCTTTCGCGAGCAGGTGCAGGACGCTAAGAACCGCGGCGTGCTCTTCTCGCTGCACATGAAGGCGACCATGATGAAGGTTTCGGACCCCATCATCTTCGGTCACTGCGTGCGTGTGTTCTTCGCGAATGTGTTCGTGAAGCACGGGGCCGTGCTCGACGAGCTCGGCGTTGACGTGAACAACGGCTTCGGCGATGTGCTTGCCAAGATTGCGGAATTGCCGGAGCAGGAGCGCGCGGCCATCGAAGCCGATATCCAAGTCGCGTACGAAGACGGTCCGGGCATCGCGATGGTGAACTCGGACCTGGGCATCACCAACCTGCACGTGCCCAGCGACATCATCATCGACGCCTCCATGCCGCCCATGATCCGTGACTCGGGTGGTATGTGGAACGCTGAGGGCGATCTCCAGGACTGTAAGGCGGTGATCCCCGATTCGAGCTACGCGGGCATCTACGACGCCATCGTCCGTGATTGCCAGCAGCATGGTCAGCTCGATCCATCGACGATGGGCAGCGTGGCAAACGTGGGTCTCATGGCGCAGAAGGCCGAGGAGTACGGCTCCCACGACAAGACCTTCGAGGCTCCGGCCGATGGCGTGATCCGAGTGCTGGACGCCTCGGGCGAGACGCTCATCGAACAGGCGGTGGAGGCCGGCGACATCTGGCGCGCCTGCCAGACCAAGGACGCCCCCATCCGCGACTGGGTGAAATTGGCCGTGAACCGCGCTCGCGCCACGGGCACGCCGGCGGTCTTTTGGCTCGATCAAACGCGCGCCCACGATGCGGCGTTGATTCGGAAAGTCGAGACCTACCGGACGGAGCACAACACCGATGGCCTGGAGATCGAGATCCTGTCGCCGGTCGAGGCGATGCGTTTCTCGCTGGAGCGAATCCGTCGTGGTGAGGACACGATCTCAGTCACCGGCAACGTGCTCAGGGACTACCTGACCGACCTCTTCCCCATCCTCGAGATCGGCACCAGCGCGCGCATGCTCTCCGTGGTGCCCTTGCTCAACGGCGGTGGGCTCTTCGAAACCGGCGCGGGCGGCTCGGCGCCCAAGCACGTAGAGCAGTTCGAGCTCGAGGGACACCTCAGGTGGGACTCGTTGGGCGAGTACATGGCGCTCGGCGCCTCACTGCAGCATCTGAGCGATCAGTTCGATAACGCTGCCGCGCGGGTGCTCGGCCATGCACTCGATAGCGCCACCGCCCGGTATCTCGACAACGCGCGCACGCCTTCCCGCAAGGTGGGCGAGCTCGACAATCGCGGCAGCGCCTTCTACTTGACCCTGTACTGGGCTCAGGCACTGGCCGAGCAGGAGTCCGACGGCGAACTGGCCGAGCGCTTCGCACCCGTGGCTGCGGCTCTCACACACGGCGAGCAGACTATTGTCGCGGAGCTGAACGACGCCCAGGGTTCGCCGCAGGACGTGGGTGGGTACTATATGCCTGATGCTCAACGGGTTGTGGCAGCCATGCGCCCGAGTGCTACGCTCAACGCGATCATCGACGGAGTCTAGAAGGCCGGAGGAGACCCATGAAAGCGCCCTCCCTTACCCTCGGAATCGAAGAGGAATACCAGATCGTCGACCCTGAGACCGGCGAGCTGAAATCCTTCATCACGCAGATCCTCAAAGACGGGGTCATTACCGTCGAGGACATCAAGCCTGAGCTGCATCAGTCGGTGGTGGAGGTCGGCAGCACGGTGTGTGAGACCCCTGCCGAGATCCGCGAGGAGGTCGTGCGACTCCGGCGCGCGGTCATCGACCTGGCGGCTAAGGACGGCCTGAAGATTCTTGCCGCCGGCACTCATCCGTTTTCCTCATGGATAGACCAGGAAATCACACCGCTCGAACGCTACCAGGGGGTCGAGCAAGACCTGCAGGATCTAGCGCGCAAGAATCTGATTTTCGGCATGCATGTGCACGTCGGCATCGAGGATCCGGAGTTTTTGATCGATGCGATGAGGGTGTCGCGCTACTTCCTGCCCCACATCCTGGCGCTCACCACCAGCTCACCTTTCTGGATTGGCCGCAACACAGGGCTGAAGTCGTACCGGAGCGTGCTGTGGCGCAACTTCCCCCGCACGGGCGTCCCGCCGACGTTCGAGACGTATGCCGACTACGAGAAGATCGTGCGCGTTCTCGTCAACGCGAACGCGATTCCCGACGCATCCAAGATCTGGTGGGACATTCGGCCACACCATCTCTACCCGACCCTCGAGTTCCGGCTCTGCGACATGTGCACGCGCGTCGATGAGGCTGTGTGCATCGCGGCGATCTTCCAGGCCGTCGTCGCCAAGCTCTGGAAGATGCGTCGCGACAACATGTCGTTCCGCGTCTATCCGCTCTCGCTCATCGAAGAGAACAAGTGGCGGGCGGTTCGCTACGGCGTGGAAGGCAAGCTGCTCGATCTCGGTCAAGAGGCCGAGCGGCCCGCTCGCGATGTGATCCACGAGTTCCTCGACTTCCTCTCGGATGTCGTGGACGAGCTCGGAACTCGCGAGCAGATCGAGTACGCGTTCAAGATCATGGAGGAGGGTACGAGCGCCGACCGGCAGCTCGCGACGTTCGCGGAGACCGGAGACCTCAGGGCGGTGGTGGACCAATTGGTGCTCCAGACCGCAGAGGGCGTCGAAAACCAGACGAAGTCTGCTACCTAGACCGTCCCAGCGGACCCTGCTGGGATGGAACGAAGCGGCGAATCTCGTGAACTATGGGTCGCCGTTCATCTCATAGGCTCCGCAAGCCAAAGCGACCCCCAGATGCAGCCTCGTTACGTCGACTCGGACGCGCCGTCCCATGCCACGGCGCTGTTGGCGGTCGCGGTCGTCAAAGGGACCGCCGAGGCGGAAGGCTCACTGGCCCCGTTGGACGCAGCCCTGAACGGGGCGGTTGCTCGCGCGCTGGCCTCCGGCGACATGAAAGGGCGTGCCAAGGACGAGGTCGTCTTATACGGCATCGAAGGTGGGCCGGACCGTGTGCTCTTGCTCGGGGTCGGCGCCTCGGATGAGCTAGACCCCGAGTCGGTTCGACGCTTTGCCGCTCGAGCGGTTCGTGTCGCCGAGCGCCTCGGAATCACCTTGCTGAGCGTATCGCTGGACGGCTTGGGGCAAGTCGATGACGACGATGCGGCGCAGGCTGCCGCAGAGGGAGCGGCGCTCGCAGCCTGGAAGTTTCGTGAGTTGAAGAGCGGCGACGAAGACGACGACGGGGGTGTCACTGGCGTCGACGTGCTAGGGGGTGGCGAGGGCGCCGCGGACGCCGTCGCGCTCGGCGCCACGATCGGCGCGGCCGAGAACCTCGCGCGCACGTTGCAGTCGAGGCCCGGCAATGTGGCGACGCCGTCGCACATCGCCGCCGCCGCCCAGCGCATGAGCGAGGACGTGGGCCTGACGGTCACGGTGTTCGACGAGGCGCGCATGCAGGAAGAGGGCATGCACGCGATCCTCGCGGTCTCGCGCGGGTCCGAGGAAGAGGCCCGCTTCATCATCATGGAGCACAACGGCGGAGCCGAAGGCGAGGCGCCGCTGGTCTTGGTGGGCAAGGGGCTGTCGTTCGACGCCGGAGGCATTTCGCTCAAGCCCCCAGCGGGGATGGAGGACATGAAGTTCGACATGTCCGGTGGCGCCGCGGTGATCGGCGCGATGAAGGCGATTGCCGAGCTCGACCTGAAGGCGAATGTCGTAGGCATCGTGCCCTCATCGGAGAACCTGCCCTCGGGCACCGCGGTGAAGCCGGGTGACGTCATCGACACGCTGGGCGGCAAGACCGTCGAAGTGATCAACACCGACGCCGAAGGACGCCTCCTTCTGGCGGACGCGCTGGCGTACGCCGCCAAGCTGAATCCCGCTGCCATGGTCGACTGCGCCACGCTGACGGGTGCGGTGGTGATCGCGCTGGGCCACCATGCCGCGGCCGTGATCGGGAACGACGAGGACCTCATTCAACAGTTGATCGCGGCCGGATCCGACTCGGGGCAGCGGTGTTGGCCGTTGCCCTTGTGGAAGGAGTACAGCGAGCAGCTCGAGAGCGACACCGCCGATCTGAAGAACATCGGCGGCCGTCCGGGCGGAGCGATTACGGCGGCTGCGTTTCTCTCCGAATTCGTCGGTGATACTGCGTGGGCGCACCTGGATGTTGCGGGCACCGCGTACGGGGATGGCGAGCTCCCCTATCAGCGAAAGGGCGGGTACGGATTCCCGACGCGTCTACTCGTGCAATGGGTCCGGAGTCGCGCCGGGTGAGCCACTCCTCGGGACCGCTCTCCGCGCCCCGATCCCTGCTGCGGGTCGGGGCGTTGCTGCGTGCCCTCGTGGGGGTGCTCTCGCTGGGCCCGCTCGCCTCCCTGGCGGGCCAGGAGCCGCAGGATTCGCTCGCCGCACAGGCGGACAGCCTGGTCGCGGACTCGCTCGCGCTCGAACTCGCTCCGGACAGCGTTGAAGCCGACACGATCTTCTACAACCTGCCGTCTTTCGAGGGCGAGGTGCCAGATGGATGGGGCACCGGCGTCTGGTCATGGGACCAGAGCGGCATCATGGCCGCCGGCGCCAACACGCTCGCCGAACTCGTGGCAGAGATTCCGGGCCTGATCGTGCTGGCCGCGGGCGATTACGGTACTCCGTCCGCAATCAGCGCCTTTGGCTCCGGAGGCGGTGGTGTCAGGGTGTTCAGGGACGGCTTCGAGATCTTCCCGCTCGAGGGCGGCGTCGTTGACCTGGCACGAATTGGGCTTGCCGGCATAAGGCGTGTTCGACTCGAGCGCGGGATGGGCCAGTTGCGGTTGGAGTTGTGGTCGCATGTGTACGACGATGGGCGGCCCTATTCGCTGGTAGAGGCGGGTACGGGTGACCTGGGCACGAATATCTTCCGTGGCACCTTTGCCGATCCCACCGCCCTGGGGGGAAGCGTCGGCGTAGGCCTGGAACGTGTCGATACTCGGGGTCCAGGAGGCCGGGAAAAGGGCAACCGAACGGGGAACTGGCTGCGATATCAGATGCACCGAGGCGACGATGTCGGCCTCGCGCTGGACTTCCGGCGCATGCGAACCGAGTCCGACTTGCCCGACTTCGCCTCACCCATCACCCGAACGGACTGGACGCTGAGAGGGCGGATGCGCCTGGCCGAAGGCTTGGTGGGAGAAGCCTATACCGGCAAGTCGTCGCACGACGTGGACGACCAGCGAGACGCCTACGAGCTGGAAGGAGGAAGCCGGAGCCAACAGGGGCTCCGTCTCGGATTCAGCCGCTCGGGCCTGTGGGCCCGAGGGGAATACCGACGCTTCAGCGGGGACGATCTGCCGGCCAACCGCATCGACTTGACCGGTGGTGCCATTCGGCAGGGCATTGGCGGCCTCTCAGCCGACCTCGCGCGCGGATCGTGGTCCGGCAACTCGACGTCGAGCACGCGTATGCGTGCGTGGACCGAGCCTCTTCTGGGCGTGCTCTCACTCTTCGGCTCCAGGGAGTCGGGTACCTACGGGTCGCGCACGATGCCGTTGCTCGACGCGGTGCTTCTTCCGGATTCGACCGATGGAGAAGCGGCCGAGCCACCGGAGACCGAAGACGGTGTCACGGCCGTGCCGCTCTTCGGCATCACCGACCGCCGCGCCACCAGACTGGGCGCAGCGCTTTCCTGGCGCGGTGTTTCCCTTTCCGGCGCGGTGCTTGAGGTCGAGTCGGACTCGCTGATACCGCTCGGAATCGAGCCAGATCGGGGTTCACCGTTCTTGGCGGGCGCGAAGCGGTCTGGGTGGGAAGTGTGGGGCAGGATCCCGACGTTTTGGGAACACTTGAGCCTGGAAGGCTCGCTGCAGCAGTGGGAGGAGCCCGGTCCCTACCTGCCGGAGCAGATCTATCGGGGTGCATTGGTCTTCCACAAGACCTATCTGGAGACCGGCAACTTCGAGCTCTGGTGGAAGCTCGGCGTGCGCGGGAATAGCCCGATGAGCGTGCACATTCTCGCCGAGGAAGACGAAGACGGGCTGCGCCCGCTCGAGACCGTGCCGTTTTATCAGAATTGGTACGGGCGCATCCAGATCCGCATCGTCACCGTTCAGATCTTCATCGGGTGGGACAACTTCATTCGCCGGCGCAACCTGCAGAACTTCCCGGGGCGAGTGCTGCCCATTACCCGCACCTGGTACGGCCTACGCTGGACGATGTGGAACTAACGTCCTGTCTTGGGACAGGACACCCCACAGGCGTTACCTTTTTCGGCTGTGCGGAGGGCTGATATGATCCGGAGCATGACCGGGTACGGAGAGGCCGAGCGGGAATCGCCCGCGGGTCGGTTGAGGCTGGAAGTGAAGACGGTCAACCATCGGTTCTTCAATACCAGTATCAAGACACCATCGGGCTTCGACAAATTCGAACGTGACATCGCTGAAGCGCTGAAACGGTACCTGTCCCGGGGCCACATCAGCGCGTTGTTGACGATCGACCGTTCCGTGACGGAAGGCGCCACCGAACGTCAGATCGATCTCGATCGGGCGCGGCAGATTCGCGCGTCGCTCGAGTCGCTTCAGTCCGAGCTCGACGTGCCGGGCGAAGTCGATTTGGCCATGCTGGCGCGTTTCAGCGAACTATTCCGGGCGCCCGAGCAGGATCGCACTTTGAACGTTGAGCCCGAGTTGGTCCGAGCGCTTGCAGAGGATGCGGGACGGTCGGCGCGATCGCTTCGGGAAGCCGAAGGTGAACGGCTTGGCGTGGATCTCGAAGGGCGTCTGGCCGCCATGACCGAGGCGCTCGAGCGCGTGGAGACACGAGCCCCAGCACGGCTTCTGGCGGAGCGGGACCGACTGCGGGAGGCGGTGAAGGAGCTCTCCGAGCAGGTCCCGGTCGACGAGGACCGGTTGGCGCGCGAAGTCGCATACCTGGCGGAGAAGTGGGACATCAACGAAGAGTTGGTTCGCTTCCGTTCGCATATCGAGTTGTTTCAGCAGGCGCTTTCCGCCGACGGCGCGGAGCCGGTCGGCAAGCGGCTGGGTTTTCTCGTTCAGGAGATGCACCGCGAGGCTAATACGATCGGATCGAAAGCGAACGACTCTGAGATCTCGCACGACTCTGTGAGACTCAAGGAGGAGGTCGAGCGTATTCGCGAGCAAGTCGAGAACATCGAGTGACACGAGCAGCTCCCGTGGTCCTGGTCGCACCGAGCGGCGCTGGTAAGACGACACTCGCCCATCGGCTCGTCGCGGCTTCGGACCGGTTCGTTTTCTCCATCTCCGCGACGACGCGTGCGCCTAGGGGGGGCGAGCAGGACGGAGTCGACTATTATTTCGTCAGCGACGACGATTTCGAGGCGATGATCGACGCCGGTGAGCTCGCTGAATGGGCCGCTGTGCATAGCCGTCTGTATGGCACGCCGCGCGCAGCCCTTGAAGCAGCGGCCTTGCGAGGTGAGCATGTAGTGCTAGACATCGACGTGCAGGGAGCGCGTCAGATCCGAGATTCGGTCCCCGATGCGAGATTGATCTTCGTGCTACCGCCCTCTGTGGCGGTGCTGATGAAGCGGCTGACGGGGCGAGGGACGGAAGGAGCAGGTGAGGTGGAGCGCCGGCTGCGGTCGGCACTGGACGAGTTGCAAGCCGCGTCCGAGTTCGAGCATCGCGTGGTAAACGACGACCTCGATCGGTGCCTGGAGCAGATCGAGGAAATCGTGACGGGGGAGCAAACAGAAGCGCTCAATGCAGTTCCGTTGGAGAACATCGATGTGCTTCGCGCAGGTATCGCGCGGGTGCTCGCAGAAGAATACGAGAACGTAAGCAGCTAAAGGAGCAGATATGAGGGTTTTTACACCCGACGAAGTCGCTACCGGCACCGAGAGCAAGTACCTCGGTGTGCTGGTTGCCGCGAAGTACGCGCGAGAGCTCAACACGCTTCCGCGTGAGTCCATGCCGCTGGGCGAAGAAAAGAAGCTCACCACACGCTCCCTCGAGGCACTGACCTCCGGACAGATCGAGTTCCGTCTGGTGAAGCGTCGCCGCAAGGATGAGGACGGGCCGACCTCCTCCTGAACAGGAGCCGGCCGAGGTAGCCACCTCGGCCGAGGAAGCCAAAGCATCGTATGCCGGACCTCCGACTGACTCCCCGACGGCCGTGGAAGGACAAGCACGTCGTCTTGGGGGTCACCGGGGGGATCGCGGCCTACAAGTCGATCCAGGTCGCACGTGATCTGACGCGTCTGGGAGCCAAGGTCGATTCGGTTCTCACCCAGTCGGTTCAAAACTTCGTGGCGCCCCTCAGTTTTGAAGGCGTCACGGGTCGGGCGGCGCTTACGGACCTCTTCTCCGCAGAGGGGGCCGCGCTCCACATCCGCTTGGGGCGCGAGGCCGACGTGATCTGCATCGCACCGGCGACGGCGGATCTCCTGGCTCGCGCGGCTCAGGGCCGCTCCGATGACCTCATCTGCACGACGCTGCTCGCAACCAGGGCGCCGGTCATCGTTTGTCCGGCGATGAACGACAAGATGTTCTCGCACCCGCAGGTGCAAGCGAACCTGGCTCACCTGAGGGACAAACTCGGTTACACTGTGGCGGGGCCTGCCGAAGGGGCGCTCGCGGTGGGTGAAGGCGAGGGCCCCGGCCGCATGATCGAGCCGTGGCAGATCGAGGAGTACGTCGGTCGTGCGCTGTCGGGCAAAGGCTCGCTCACTCAGAAGCGCGTGTTGGTCACCGCGGGTCCGACGCGAGAGGCGGTGGACCCGGTTCGCTATTTGGGCAATCGGTCCTCGGGCCGCATGGGCTTCGCGATCGCACAGGCTGCCTGGCGGCACGGCGCGGCGGTCACGCTCGTCTCGGGACCCACCACGCTCGAGATCCCCGTCGGAGTCGATCTGATTCCAGTAGAGAGCGCAGTCGAGATGTACGATGCCGTGCAAGGCCTGGTCTCCTCCGCAGACGTCACAGTATTCGCGGCGGCGGTCGCGGACTTCCGGCCCCTCGAGGCGAAAGCTCAGAAAGTGAAGCGCGCCGAGACCGGCGATAGCCTGACCGTGCCACTGGTCGCGAACCCTGACGTGGCAGCCGATACCATGGGCCTTCGAAAGCGGGGAAGCTTCGCAGTCGGCTTTGCGCTCGAAACCAACGATCTACTGGTGAACGCCCAGAAGAAGCTCGAGGCCAAGGACTTCGACCTGCTGGTGGCGAACGACGCGACCGAGGTCGGCTCGGGCTTCGAGGTGCCGACGAATCGTGTCACGTTCCTGTCCAGAGACGGCGCTCCGGAAGAGCTTCCGCTCATGAGCAAGGAAGCCGTCGCAGAAGAGCTGATCGAGCGCGTGCTTCGTGGCCTGGACGGCAAAGCGTGACCAGCCGTGATCAGCTGCTCACCCAAGCTGCACGACTATTGCGCCAACGCGCCGAGATTGATGCGACCGACCTCTTCATGGACAATCTCACTCGGCCAGAAGCGCTCCGGCTTGCGGCGGCCGCCCGGTCCGCGGCGCCGGCGTCGAGAGCCGATCCCCCATCGGCCACCTCCGCATCGGTATCGGCCGCCCCGGAACCCACAGGCCCCTCCGCCGGAGGAGGGGCCCTCCCCCTGCTGCCGACGTCCTACACGGAGCTGCGAGATGCCGCGATGTCTTGCACGCGGTGTCGTCTCGCCGAGGGGCGTACCAACGTCGTGTTCTCGGACGGCTCGGAGAGCGCACGACTGATGGTGGTCGGTGAGGCACCCGGCGCCAACGAGGACAAGACCGGCCTACCCTTCGTCGGCCAGGCGGGCAAGTTCCTGGACCTGCTGTTGGCCACCGTAGATCTCTCTCGCGAGGACTCGGTCTACATCTGCAACGTGCTCAAGTGCAGGCCGCCCGGGAACCGAAATCCGATGCCCGACGAGATCGAGTCCTGCTCCCCGTACCTCGAGAAGCAGATCGAGCTGGTCCAGCCGGAGGTGCTGCTGGCGGTCGGAACGTTTGCAGCGCAGCTTCTCACCGGTCGCCAAAAAATCGCTCTGGGGAAGCTTCGGGGAGAGGTGCACAGCTACCACGGGGTCCCTCTCGTCGTTACGTATCATCCCGCCGCGCTGCTAAGAAATCCGAAGTGGACGCGGGCGTTTTGGGACGACCTGCAGTTGCTCAGAGGGATCATGGATAGCGCGTAGATTGCGCGCTTGACGGCGTGTTATCTTAGGACTCATGGAAGCCTCACCGAACTTCGCCCAGACCGTATTCGATCGGACCCCTCCGTTCTCGCTCGAGGCGGAAACGGCAGTATTGGGCGGCATGCTGATCGACCGTGACGCGGTGCCGAAGGCCGTGGAGCTCCTCAACGAGTCCATGTTCTACCGCGAGGCGAACCGGCGGCTCTATCGGTCGATGGTCCGTCTTTTCGAGCGCGGCGACGTGATCGACGTGATCACGGTCTCGGAGGAGCTCAAAAAGACCGGGGAAATGGAGTCGTCCGGGGGATTTGACTACCTCGCAGCGCTCGTCGACGCGGTTCCCACTGCGGCCAACCTCGAATACCACGCGCGCATTGTTCGCGACAAGGCGTTGCTGCGGCGACTCGTCGAGCAATCGTCACAGATCATCCGGGACGTCTACGACCAGGGTGAACGCGACGTCGATGAGATCCTCGACGAGGCGGAAGCGAAGATCTTCCAGGTCGCGGAGAGCCACAAGCGAAAGGGCTTCGTCTGGATCAAGGAGGTTCTTTGGTCGACCTTCGAGCACATTGAGCGGCTTCAGGAGTCCGCCACCGGCATCACCGGCGTCGCCACCGGATTCCAGGATCTCGATCGCATGACGACGGGGCTACAGAAGGGTGACTTGGCCATCGTCGCGGGGCGCCCTTCGATGGGAAAGACCTCGTGGGTGCTCAACGTCACCGCGAATGCCGCCATTTCGAACAACATTCCCGTGGCGATCTTCTCACTCGAGATGTCGTCCGAGCAACTCGTCCAGAGACTTCTCTGCGCCGAAGGGCGCATCGACGCTCTGAAGCTACGCCGGGGGCGCCTCTCGCCGGAGGAACACCAGCGGCTTGCCGCCGCCGCCGGGCACCTCAATACCGCGCCGATCTGGATCGACGATGCGCCCGGCAGCAACGTGCTCGAGATCCGCGCCAAGGCGCGCCGCCTCCAGTCGGAGTTGCGTGCTGACGGCAAGAATCTGGGCATGATCGTCATCGACTACATGCAGCTGATGTCGGGCGGCGGAAAGTCGGAGAGTCGCGTTCAGGAGGTCAGCCAGATCTCTCGCGGACTGAAGGCGCTCGCTCGTGAGCTCGAAGTCCCCGTCGTGGCACTCTCCCAGTTGAGCCGCGGGCCCGAGGCGCGGACGGACAAGCGACCCATGTTGTCGGATCTCAGAGATTCCGGTTCGATCGAGCAGGATGCCGATATCGTCATGTTCCTCTACCGGCCCGAGTACTACGCTTCAGCGGAGAAGCGTGAGGAACTCGAGGGCAAGGCGGAGTTGATCGTGAGCAAGCAGAGAAACGGCCCGACCGGCGTCGTGGAGTTGTTCTTCCAGAAGGCCTACACTCGGTTCGATTCCGTACAGCGCGGACCCGGAGGGGGCTCGGGCGAGCCACAGAGCGAGGGGCCGAGCTTCGGTCCATGAACGAGCATCCCCCTCCTAGGGTGGGGGTCGCGGTTCCCGCGGCTGGACTCGGGCGTCGGATGGGTGGACTGAGGAAGCCGTTCCTGGAGTTGGCTGGTGAGCCGGTACTTCTCCATGCGCTGCGACCGTTCTTGACCGAGCCGCGTGTCGTGGCGGTGGTCGTCGCTCTCGCGCCCGACGACGCCGGCCAGCCCCCAGCCTGGATCGCCGATCTCGACGATCGTGTGAGCGTCGTAGCCGGAGGCGAGACGCGCACCGACTCGGTACGAAATGCGGTTGCTGCGTTGCCCAACGACCTGGACATCATCGCGGTTCACGACGCGGCGCGCCCGTTGGTGACTCGGGACATGATCTCGCGTTGCATCGACGTCGCGGCTGAAGGCCGCGGGGCGGTTGCGGGGTGCCCTGCGATCGACACGATGAAGCGAGTCGATCCGCACGGGCGCGTGCTCGACACTCCGAGCCGAGCCGAGTTGTGGCATGCGCACACGCCGCAGGTGTTTCCTGCCGAACTTGTGCGGCGCGCGTACGAGGGAGCCAGCAGCGGCACGGACGACGCGGCGCTCGTGGAGTCCGTCGGCGGCGACATCCAGATGGTCGATGCTGGGTCCACCAACATCAAAGTGACTCGGCCCGAAGATATCCCCATCGCGGAATCGATTCTGGCTGCGCGAAGTGACCATGGCTGAGCTCGGGCGCCGCACGGACCTGCGCGAAGATCCAGAAGCCGACCTGGCGCTGGTCGTCGCGCACTTGGAGGGTGACGGGGTGATCGGCTATCCGACCGAGACCGTGTACGGCTTCGGTGCTCTGGGCACATCAGAGGGCATCCGTAACGTGCAGGAGCTCAAGGGTCGCAAGGCGGACAGGCCCCTGATTGCTCTCGTACCGTCGGCGGGCTCGGTGCAGGGGCTTGTTTGGACCGATGAAGCGAGGGAGTTGGCGTCGATCTTCTGGCCCGGATCGGTGACCCTGGTACTGCGCGACCCGCACCGTATCTTCCGTCCAGGCGTGCGCAGCCTGGACGGTACGGTTGCGGTGCGGGTGAGCCCGCAGCCGATCGTGGAACGGCTGCTCGAGCGACTGGCGGTCCCGCTCACGTCGACAAGCCTGAACGAACCGGGCCGGAAGCCTGCCCGGTCAGGGGCCGAGGCGACCGAGGTGATCGAGCGACTCGGTCGCAGCGACATATGGCTCCTGGACGGGGGCACGCTTCCGCAGTCTGGCCCCTCCACGATCATCGACTGTACGAGCGGCACGCCCACCGTGCTGCGAGAGGGTACCGTTCCGGTGGGCAGGCTTCGTTCCGTGATACCGGAGATTCATGCAAACCATCCCTAGAATTCATGCAAACGTCCTCTAGAGAAGGCGGGTTCCGCCTCCTGTTCGTGTGCACCGGCAATACGTGTCGCAGCCCAATGGCGGCGGTCATCGCTCGTCGTGAGGTCGTCGAGTTGGCTTTGCCGGGCGTCGAGGTGCGCTCAGCGGGTGTCGCTGCGTCCGAGGGAGATCGTGCCTCCGGTGGGGCGGTTCGGGCTGCGGCCCGGAACGGCCTGGACCTGTCGCAGCACCAAGCGACCCAACTCACTCCCGAGCTAGCCGAGTGGGCCGACCTCATTTTGGTGATGTCACCGGCGCACCTCTTGAGGGTTGTCGAGCTCGGGGCAGGGGAGACCGCTGCGCTGATCACGTCGTTCGCAGAAGGTCGCGAGGAGGACTCCGGGGGATCGGTCCCCGATCCCATCGGAGGTCCGGATGAGCACTACCTCGAGACCTTCGAGTTCCTCGAGCGGCTCATCGCGCGGGCCTTCGAGCATCTCGAGGCAGTGGTCGAGAAGTGAGCGTCACCGCATCCACTCGCGCGCTCGTCTTGTTGGGCGATCCGGTCGGTCATTCCATGTCTCCGACGATCCAGAACGCCGCCTTTTCGGCGGCCGATGTCGACGGGGTCTACTTGGCCGTTCGCTGTGCCTCAGACGACCTACACGGCTTCATGCGGGGGCTGTCCCGGGCAGGTGGCGGCGGAAACATCACGCTGCCACACAAAGAAAAAGCTGCGTCCGTCGTGGACGTGGCGAGCCCCGCGGTGCGACGGACCGGGGCCTGCAACACCTTCTGGGGCGATGAGGACGGCCGGGTCCACGGCGACAACACCGACGTAGACGGTTTCCGACGCGCTCTCGGCAGCTTCGTGGAGGGCTCGCCCGCCGGAATCCGTGTGCTGCTGCTCGGTGCGGGCGGCGCCGCGCGTGCGGCGCTGATGGGCTTGCTCGAGGAGGGCGCCGACGAAGTGCTGATCTTCAATCGCACGGCTGAACGCGCCCGCGCGGTCGCACGTCGCATCGGGGGACAGAAGGCGCGCGTCGCTCCCGTTCTCGAGGGATTGCGAAGCGAAAGCTTCGATCTGGTAGTAAACGCTACTCGGTTGGGCCTGGGTGAATCCGATCCCTCGCCCCTGGACTTCGAGATCCTCAACCGAGTCGGTGCCGCCATGGACCTCGTATATGCCAAGAAGACCACTCCCTTTGTTCGCGCGGCCGAAGCGCTTGGAATTCGGGCGACCGACGGCGGGGAGATGCTCGTGCAGCAGGCCGCGGCCTCGTTCGAGCGCTGGTGGAGCACGCCCGCTCCGGTGGAGGTGATGCGTGCCGCGATGAAGGGGAGCCAGGCTGGGTGAGTGCGGCTTCATGGGCCGCGGACTTCACCGATCTACTGCTACCGGCCGGCTCTATCTCTTGTGGAATCTGGGTGCCAGGGGGTTCGGCCGCGCCGCTCGCGTGCGCCCGCTGTCGGACTCGACTCAAGGTGGCAGCGTGGCCGTGCTGCGAGCGCTGCCACTTTCCCAGCGGCACGGGACGCACCAGCGATCTGCAATGTCGCGGCTGCCGGGACTGGTCGGTTGCGCTCTCTGCGGCGCGTTATGCGTATGTGCTCGCGCCGCCCGCTGATGACCTCGTGCACGCGCTCAAGTACGAGGGGTGGCCGGAGTTGGCCCCGCTCATGGCTTCGGCAATGGCCTCGCTCTCAGTGCCGAACGAGGGTGGGCGAGCGCTGGTAATTCCTGTCCCGACGACGGCCAAGCGACTGAGAACCCGTGGTTACAACCAGGCCGGCCTGCTCGCCGAATCTTACGCGAGCACGCGTGCGCTGCCACTCGAGGAGCTGCTCGTGCGCGCTGGGGCTGATGCCTCCCAGACGTCGTTGCACCCGTCCGAGCGGCGCGCGAACGTGGCAGGCGCGTTCTCGCTGGCCGCGGGGCGTCGGCCGTGCTGGAAGGCGCGCACGTCCTCCTTATCGACGACGTGCTCACCACAGGAGCGACCGGGTGTGAAGCCGCAGAGACGCTACTCATGTCAGGGGCTGCGCGGGTCACCCTGATCGCCTACGCGAGGGCCCTTCCAAGCGATCGGTTCGCGGCCGTTTAGGGGTTACCTTCTAGCCTGCCTCAGCAATCGACTTAGTAGGAGCCACTCACTCATGCCAATCCGGGTAGCCATCAACGGATTCGGTCGCATCGGCCGCAATGTCCTACGCAGCGCGAAGCAGGCCGGCGGCGAGGACATCGACTTCGTCGCGGTGAACGATCTCACCGACGCGGCGACGCTCGCTCACCTGCTCAAATACGACTCGGTGCACGGGCACTACCCTGGCAGCGTCGACGTCGCCGACGGCGGCTTGGTGGTCGACGGCGACGAGATCGCAGTCTTCAGCGAGCGCGACCCCGCTCAGCTCCCTTGGGCGGACCTCGGCATCGACATCGTCATCGAGTCGACCGGTCATTTCAGTGACCGTGATGGAGCGGCCAAACATCTTACGGCGGGTGCGAAGAAGGTGATCATCTCCGCTCCCGGAAAGAACGAGGACATCACCATCGTGCTCGGTGTCAACCACGATCAGTACGACTCCGAGACTCACGATGTGATCTCCAACGCGAGTTGCACGACCAACTGTCTCGCGCCCGTGGTGAAAGTACTCGTGGAGAGCTTCGGCTTCCGTCACGGCTTGATGACGACCATCCACGCGTATACCAACGACCAGAGTATCCTGGATCTGCCGCACAGCGACCTCAGGCGCGCTCGTGCGGCCGGCATTTCGATGATCCCGACCACCACTGGTGCGGCCAAGGCGACCGGGCTCGTACTGCCAGCGGTCGCGGGTCGCATCGACGGCATGGCACTGCGTGTACCGACCTCGGATGTGTCCATCGTCGATGTCGTCGTCGAAGTGGAGCAGGACACCACTGCCGAAGAGGTCAACGCGGCCTTCCGGGACGCCGCGAGTGGTGCCCTGCAAGGCATCTTGGACGTTTCAGACGAGCCGCTCGTCTCCATCGACTACCGCGGCAACCCGTTCAGCTCGATCGTCGACTCGCTCTCCACCTCGGTCATGTCCGGCCGGATGGTGAAAGTCCTCTCATGGTACGACAACGAGTGGGGTTACTCGAATCGCGTCGTGGATCTTGTGCGCTACGTCGGCGAGCGCCTGCCGGCGACGGCCGACGTCTAGAAGGAGTGATCGAGCCACTAAACGGTGACGGTGGGGGCACGCGCGTCGCGCGTGTGTAAGGTCCGTGGCTGAATCCCCGTATACGAGGGCGATGCAGACACTACTGAGAGTATCCGACCCAGCGCCCCGCGTTGCTCCGGCCCCCGCGCCTTTAGCACTTCCAGACGACTTCGGGACCTGGTTTCGTGAGCACCAGAGCGCGGTCTTTCGCTGCATACGCTTCCGCGTAGCCACGCGCGAAGCCGCCGAGGACGTGACCTCCGACGTCTTCATGAAGGCTTTGAGGTCGTTCGATCGGTACGATTCTTCGCGTGCGTCGCCGCGCACCTGGCTGTTGCGGATCGCTCGCAACGCCGTGACCGACCACTTGAGGGCCCTCCAGCGCAGAGGCTCGCTGCACGTGTCTCTCGACCGGATTCCCGATCTGGTTGCCAACGTGCCGTCGGCCGAAGAACGCGTCATCAAACAGGAGCGCATTCAGCGGTTGCTCAACGGAAGTCAGATGCTGCGCAAGGCGGATCAGGACATCCTCTCGCTGAGATACGGCTCGGGACTCCAGAACGCCGAGATCGCCGAATATCTGGACATCAGCAACAACGCGGTTGCAGTGCGCCTCCACCGCGCGCTCAAGCGCCTGAAGGACGTGGTGCAGGACCCCACGGCGGACGTGCGAGGCCATGAAGAATAGATTCGCCCGCGAGGCCTCGCCGATGCCCGACGAGCTGCGCGCGTTGGACGCCGAACTGTCCGCGATTCGGTATGAGGAACGGCCATCGTTTGGGCCGGAGCTCGAGGCCGAGCTTGCTCAGGCATGGGTTGGATTGAAGTCCCGGCGCCGGACCTCGGTCCGTCCGTTTGCGGCCGCCGCTGTGGTGGCATTGCTTCTGGCGACCGCCGGAGTGCCTTCGGCTCGAGCATCGCTGGTCCGTCTGATCGGCTCCTTCCAGAGTGACGATGCCGTTCCGGCGGATGCGCAGCCAGAGGCGAGACCGACAGAGCCGGATCCGACGCCGGCGGTTGTGGTGCCGCCGCCCGTCGAGCGGACCGAAGAGGTCTCTCGGCGCGGTACGGTGCCCATGGAGCCGCCGGCGGGGCCCGAGGCTATCGAGCGAACTGACTGGCCCGCGCCCACCTTGCCCGAGGTGGCGGATCGCGCTCGGGTGGAGGCTCTGGTCTTTCGGGGCTACCCCCTCGCACTCCAGCGCGCGGGCATCGGCGGTTCGGTCGCGTTGATGCTCTGGGTCGACTCGACCGGCGCGGTCGACAACGTCAACCTGGTGGAGGGCTCGGGCGTGCCTGAGCTCGACCGTGTAGCGCTTCAGGTAGCAGCTTCGATCCGCTTCGTTCCCGCGACCAGGCGGGGAAGCCCCGTGGGGACGTGGGTCCAGTTCCCCGTCGTCTTCCGGACGAACCCGGATGCGATCGATCCGCTCGCGCTCCCGGTCGTAGAAGCGTTCGAGGGCCCGGAAGTCGATGAGCCGCTCGACCTGACCTTGATCCCGGAGTGGCAGGGCGAGATCGCCCTGCTGGCGCCCGTGCAGCGGGAAGCCGGAGAGCTTCTGGAAGTCGCGATCGATGACCACGATGTCATCGAGGAGTTGGGTCCCATCGAATCGATTCTCGCCGGGGAGCCCCCGGCGGGAGCCGCGCCGACCCAATGGCGCTCCGGAGTCACTTTGGTGCTCGAGCAGGCCATGGTGCGTGACCCGAACAATCCGGCGCCACTCCTTGCGCTGGCACGAATCCGTCGGAAACAGGGCCTTCGAACCGAAGCCCGCGCCCTCTTCGAGCGGGGTATTCAGCGCGCCGAGCGAGCGGGCGCTGGCGTCAGTCCGAGCCTCTTCGCCGAGCTCCATTACCAGCGGGCGACGTTGATCAAGGAAGCTTGGCTCGCGTACCGCGATCTCGGCCGTGTGTCCGCGGACGCTTTTGACGGCGCTTTCTGCGCGACGGCTACGTCGACGGACAGGGGCGGCGGCGACTTCGCTTTGGCAGACCGGCTCATCGCCTGGAATTACCTGTGTCCGGAGGAGCTCGCCGACGTATTGGATTCTGGGTTCGAGGCGACCGAGCAGCGGGGGACGGACAATCTCGGTGACATGATGTCTTCGTTCCACACCGCCGTTGCCGCCTATCCGGAACATGTCGGGGCCAACGTCGAAGTCCTGCTTGCACTGGCCGACGAGGGCCGTTGGAGCGAGGTGCTCGATGGTGCCCGACGCTTCGTGCGAGCCTCCAGGGGCCACCCCTACGGGTTGCTCATCGGCGGTCTCGCGCTTCAGCGCCTGGCTCGTTCTGACGAGGCTCAGGACCAGTTTACGCTGGCGCTTCGGGGTTTGTCCGAATCAGAGGCGGATGCGCTTCAGGACGTGCGCTTCGTTTTGGGCGAAGAGGCTCTTGCAGACTATCGGCGCGAGGCGGGCGACGAACGGCGGGAATGGGAGCAGCGGTTTTGGGCCCCGCTCGACCCCATCCTGTCCACCGCGGTGAACGAGCGGTCCGTCGAGCACATCGCGCGCTCTGCATACTCCCAGTTGCGCTTCGGATCGACGTCCAGCGACGCTGGCGAGGTGTGGATTCGTTATGGACGGCCGACGGACATCAAGACCATCGGTCGGAGCGCGGGACTACGGACCGAGTTCTGGGACTACGGTGCTGGCCCCGACTTCACGTTCTCGAGGGTCGGCTCTTCGCGGGCCATGGACCTGACCACGGAAGGGCGCGCGTATGCGGACGACCTGCGCGAGGTGCTCGCGCACCGTTATGGCGCCGCCAGCCGGTCGGTGTTCACGCTTCCTGGGCAGGTGACGCGCTTCTATGGTGGTGAGCCGGGAGCGCTCGAGGTGCAGATCCATACCGAGGTGCCGGAGTTCCTCGCGAGGAATCTGTCCGATACGCTCGACCTGAGACTCTTCTTGATTGACGCAGAGGGAAACCAGATCCCTGGTGGGGTCACACAACGCCGCATTAGAGCTAAAGTGACCCCGGTTGCCCTACGCGCGCTGACCTCACCGGAGGTCGCGAGCGTCGTGGTCGAGTTCTTCAACCGCCGGACCGGGCAGGCCGGCGCGATCCGTCAAGCCGTGATGCCGCTGGTCGCGCACGGATCGGTGGCGGTCTCGGACCTGCTCATGGTGCGGCCGACTCGCTCGCCTAAGCACGTCTCGCGCTACGCCGAGTGGTTCGAGCCGCTCTCGCTCGTCAACTCACTCGATTCCGATGCGCTCGGGGTCTACTTCGAGGTGTACGAGACCGGAGCCGCTGTGCCCTGGTACCGATTGCGTGCGGAGGTCGTGGATCGAGAGACCGGTGTCGTGACCGGCGTGCCCATCCGCCCAGCCGGGGAGGACGGCTTCCGACCGACTTGGGATCGCTTCCCTGCCGCGGGCGGCCTCACGAGCGAATTCCTCACGGTCGCGCTGAGTGATGTCAAAAGGGGCAGGCACACACTGCGTATCATCGTGGACGTTCCGGAGGTTGGAGCCGGCGTGGTCGCTCAGCGCGACCTGGATCGGCGCGAGGACCCGGATCAGGACTGGGACTGAGCCGCTGAAGAAGACGCTCGCCGACATCGACCGAGCGACCTTGCGCGGTCGCACGGTGCTGGTCCGCACGGATCTCAACGTGCGCATAGAGTCCGGGCGTGTCCTGGACGTACAGCGTATCGAGGCCTCGATGCCGACGCTCACTACGCTTCACGAGGCGGGGGCTCGCACGGTCGTCCTGTCGCACATGGGTCGGCCGCAAGGCCGCCCGAGTCCGGACCTCTCGCTCGCGTCAGTGGCTGCGTACCTGGGCGATCGGCTGGGGAGACCTGTGCTGTTCGTGCGAGACGCGGTTGGCCAGGGCGGAGAGAACGCCATCTTCGCGTTAGGCGACGGAGAGATCGCGTTGCTCGAGAACACCCGCTTTCACCCCGGCGAGACGGTGAACGACCCGGAACTCGCGGCCACCTGGTCTGGACTGACCGACCTGTTTGTGAACGACGCGTTCGGGGCCGCGCATCGGGCACATGCCTCCACCGTGGGTTTGGCGAGGGCGGTAACAGCGCGAGGCGGCGACGCGGTCGCGGGACTCCTGATGGCGCGTGAGCTCGAGTTTCTGGGGGAGGCGCTGGAGAGTCCTGAGCGACCTTTCGTCGCGATTCTCGGTGGAGCGAAGATCTCGGGGAAAATCGATGTGGTTGAGGCGCTGCTGCCGCGTGTGGATTGCCTGCTCATCGGGGGAGCCATGGCGAACACGTTCTTTCGGGCCATGCAGTTGGCCACCGGCGAATCGCTCGTCGAGGAGAATCGCATCGACATGGCCGGCGAGTTGGTCGAAGCAGCCGGTGACAAACTCACGCTGCCCGTCGACTGCGTCGTGGCGCGCGACATCTCCCCAGACGCGCAGACGCGAGTGGTTGCTCGGGCCGAGGTCGGGGACATGGATCGAATCGTGGACATCGGTCCCGAGACCCGAGCTCTGTACCGGAGCATCGTCTCCAGCGCGCGCACGGTCGTCTGGAATGGACCCATGGGGGTATTCGAGATTCCCGCGTTCGCCGCGGGCACGGTGGAGGTGGCGCGCGCCTTAGCCGATGCATGTGACGAAGGAGCGCTCGGCGTCCTGGGCGGGGGGCAGACCGCGTCGGCGGCGGCGCAGGCCGGCGTCGTCGAGCGACTGAGCCACGTATCCACGGGTGGCGGCGCTTCGCTCGCGTTGCTGGCGGGCGCGGCGCTACCCGGGGTCGAGTCACTGAGCGATAGGGAGTACGACAGATGGCTGTGATTGCTGGCAACTGGAAGATGCACATGGGTGCAGCCCAGACGCGTGCCTTTTTTGCCGAACTCGACCTCGACGAGAGCGCCAGCAAGAACGAATTGCTGATCTTTCCGCCTGTGAGTTCGTTGGGGGTGGCCGCTGCATGCCCCGATCGCGATTCCCGTATTCAGCTGGGCGTGCAAAACATCCATTGGCAGGATGGAGGCGCGTTCACCGGTGAGACCTCCGCCGCCATGGCAGCCGAAGCCGGGGCGAGTCACGTGCTGATCGGACACTCGGAGCGGCGGCACGTCTTTGGCGAAACGAACGAAGAGGTAGCGTTGAAGATCGCGGCCTGCTGTAGCCATGGCCTGGTCCCGGTGGTCTGTGTGGGGGAGACTCTCTCGCAGCGGCAGGAGGGTCGCGTCGACGAGGTCATCCTCGGGCAGTTAGATGCGGCGCTGCAGGCCCTCGAGGGCAACGACGGACGCTTCCTGCTCGCGTACGAACCGGTCTGGGCCATCGGCACGGGGGAAACCGCAACGCCTGACGACGCGGCCAATGCCCACAGCACGCTTCGTACGCGACTCGAGGCTGCTCTAGGCCTCGCAGCTGCCGTGCGCAGGCCAATCCTCTACGGAGGCTCCGTGAAGCCGAGCAACGCAGCGGATCTTCTCGGTGCCGCCAACGTAGACGGTGTATTGGTTGGCGGCGCGAGCTTGGATCCCCGTTCCTTCGCCGAGATTGCCGCAGCAGGGGGTCGTTGACACCCCTCTGGACCTCATCGACGTTTAACGTCTCACTTTGAAGGGATTCGTAGCCTAGATGTACGCATTATTGCTCGCCCTCCTCGTATTGGACGGCATCTTCATGACGGTCATCATCCTCCTCCAGTCTGGAAAAGGTGGGGGGCTCGCCGCCGTAGGCGGGGGCGCCGCCATGACCGAAGGCATCCTCGGCGGCCGCCAGGCCAACATCGTGCTGACACGCGCCACTTGGACTTCCGGCACCATCTTCATGGTTCTGGCCCTGGTTTTGTCGATCATGTCCTCACGTGCCCGGCAGCCTTCTTCGATCATCCAGGTCGACGCTCCCGTGGCTGCGACGCCGGCACCGGTCCTACCCGGCCTGGTCGGGGAGCCAGCGCAAGGCACGGGAGACGCGGACGCCGCAGACCCGGGCAACTCGGGGAACTGACCCGTTCGCAGCCCCTGACTCGGTGAGCCGTGGCTGAAAACCTCTCTCCAGGGCTCGACCGCGACCAGCTACTCGAGCTGTATCGCGCCCTGTGCCTGACGCGGGCAGCCGAGGAACGCTTGGAGCTCCTGCAAAAGCAGGGGCACATGACCGGCGGCCTGTACCGCTCCCTGGGCCAGGAGGCGGGTGCCGTCGGCGCAGCGTTCGCGCTTCGGCGCCGGACGGATGGCACGGGCGACTTCTTGGCTCCCACCGTACGCGCGGTCGGAGCGCTCTTCCTTTTTGGAGGAGATCTGGTCGACTTCTTCCGTCAGTACATGGCGCGCGCCACCGGCCCCACCAAGGGTCGCGAGGCCAACGTACACTGGGTCGACTATCAAAAGGGCTTCGTGGGTCCGGTGTCGCCCCTGGGCACCATGCTCGAGGTCATGGCGGGCATCACGCTCTCCTTCAACCTTCGCGGTGAAGACCGGGTGGGTATGGTCTTCTACGGCGACGGCGCGTCTTCGACGGGTGCGTGGCATGAGGGCTTGAATTTCGCAGCCGTCCAGCGTTGCCCACTCATCCTGATGGTCGAGGCCAACCAGTGGGCGTTCTCGAGCCCGACGGTCAAGAACACGCGTCTGGAGAGCTTCACGGAAAAGGCTCCGGGATACGGCATCGCAGCCGAGTCGGTCGATGGGACCGATGTGCTCGCCGTGTACGAGGCTGTGGCCCGCGCCGCGGCGCGGGCGCGTTCCGGGGAGGGGGCGCAGATGGTGGAGTTGCGCTACTTCCGGCGCCTGGGGCACGCGCAGCACGATTCCCAGGACTATGTGGACCCCGCGCTCATCGCTGAATGGGCAGCCCGCGATCCACTGGAGCTCTTCCACACACGTATGCTCGATCGCGGATGGGCGCCTGAGGGTGAGCTACTGGCGATTCGCCAAGAGGTCGAGCAGGAGTGCGAGGTCGCAGCCGAGCAAGCGATCGCCGAGCCGATGCCTTTCGGACCCGACGCGGTAGATGACGTATACACCGACGTCTCGATGCCCCACCCCTGGACGCGGGCCGAGATATCGGACTCGCGCAGCGCGTGAGGTATCGACTATGAGCCAAGTCGTGCCCGAGCATTTGCAGAAGACCGCGCGGGGTGAGGAGGTTACGCTCCTGGAGGCGATCAGCGAGGGCCTGTATGAGGAGATGGTCAGCGACGATCGCGTCTTCCTCATGGGGGAGGACATCGGCGTGTATGGCGGGGCGTTCAAGGTCACACGAGGTTTCTTGGAGGCGTTCGGTGATCGGCGCGTGATCGACACACCGATTGCCGAGGGTGGCTTCACGGGAGCCGCGGCCGGGGCCGCTCACATGGGTCTCCGTCCGGTGGTCGAGATGCAGTTCATGGACTTCATCTCACCCGCATACGATGTGCTGACCAACTACATCGCGACCTCGTTGTACCGCGGAGCCGGGCCGATGCCCATGGTGATTCGAGGACCGGTAGGCGGCGGGAACCGCGGTGGGCCGTTCCATTCGCAGAACATCGAGATGGCGTTTTTCCACACGCCGGGGCTCAAAATCGTGTATCCGAGCACGGCGTACGATGCGAAGGGACTCATAAAGGCAGCGATTCGTGACGATAATCCAGTCATCTTCGAGGAGCACAAGGGGCTCTACCGGGCTCCGGCGCTGCGCGAGGTTCTTCCGGCCGAGGACTACATCGTGCCGCTAGGTGAGGCTCGCACCGTACTGGAAGGCGAGGACCTGACCATCGTCACGTATGGTGCCATGGTTCACAAATCGGTCGAGGCCGCGCGGACGCTCGAAGGCGACGGAGTCGGAGTCGAGGTCATCGATCTGCGAACGCTGCTCCCGCTCGACGAAGACGCGATCGTTGAAAGTGTGAAGCGAACAGGGAGGCTGCTCGTCGTGCACGAGGACACGCGGACCGGAGGCATCGCGGGAGAGATCGCGATACGAGTCAGTGAGAGGGCGTTCGAGTGGCTGGACGCTCCGATGCTGCGTGTCACGGCCATCGATGCGCCCGTCCCGTATTCGGGCTCACTCGAGGACTACTTTCTCCCTCAAGTGGACGATGTAGTGAAGGCCGTGCGCTATCTCGCTGCCTACTGATTCTTGAAGAGAAGCAAGGACCGAAGGGTGACGCCGAGGGTAACCGAGGCGTCGCTACCCAGACACGACAGAGTGGAGTGATCGAGCGTGGCTCGCATTGAAGTCCCGATGCCCCAGATGGGTGAGTCGATTGCCGAGGGCACGGTCTCGAAGTGGCTCAAGCAGCTTGGCGAGACCGTCGAGCGCGATGAGCCCATTTTGGAGATATCGACCGACAAGGTCGATGCGGAGATCCCGTCGCCCGCGTCGGGGACGCTGGTTGAGATCTCGGTTGCAGAGGGCGAGACCGTCGAAGTCGGCACAATCGTGGCGTTCATCGATCCCGATGGTGCCGCGCCTGGCGTCGGCGCACCGGCTGCGGCGGCTGTACCTGAAGCCGCTGTGCCTGCAGCGACGATGCCTACCGCCGAAGCTCCGGCACCACCTCCCGTCGCCACCGTCGCGGCTCCGTCGGCTGGAGGCCAGAGTGCCGAGGAGAGGTTGCGCACCCGCTCTACTCCGGTTGTCCGGAAGATCGCGGACGAGCAGGGTATCGACATAGCGAACGTACCGGGAACGGGGCATGCCGGTCGCGTAACCAAACGCGACATTCTGAACTTCATCGAATCGGGTGCAGGCGCGGTCCCGCCCGCGGCTCCTGCAGCCCCCGCGGCTCCCGCTGCGGTGACGCCCGCACCTGCGGCTTCGATTCCAGTCGCGGCGCCGGCCGCTCCGCCATCGGCGCCGGCTGCTGCAACCGCTGTCTCCGATCTCTGGGCTGCGTTCTACGGCGAGGTTCAGCATCCCGAGTACCCGGTGCGCGCGGCCGACCAGGTGGAGCCGATGGACAAGATCCGTCGTCTCACCGCCGCGCACATGGTCATGGCGAAGCGGGTCGCACCGCACGTGCACTCGTTCATCGAGATCGACTTCTCGTCTGTCGACCGCATCCGGTCCGCTAACAAGGCGCGCTGGGTAGCGCAGGGCGCCCGCGTCAGTTACACCGCGTTTGTGGCCTGGGCGGTATCGCGAGTGCTGCGCGAGTTTCCCACGGTCAACTCGGCGGTCTCGGGGAACAACGTGATCTACCGTGGCAACGTGAACCTGGGCATGGCGGTCGACCTGAACCCGGGCTTGATCGTACCAGTTGTTCACGACGCGGATCATCTAGGGCTCATCGGCATCGGCAACACGATCGTCGACGTGGCGACGCGCGCGCGTGACCGAAAGCTCATGCCGGCTGAGATTCAAGGTGCAACGTTCACCATCACGAACCCCGGCGTGCTAGGTACCCTGGTGGGCCTCCCGATCATCCCGAAGGGCACATCCGCCATCCTGGGCACGGGCGCGATCGAAAAGCGCGTCGTGGTGGTCTCGGACGCCGAGACTGGAGCCGATGTGATGGCGATCCGGAAGCGGTCGCTGTTCTCGCTCGCCTACGACCATCGCATCGTGGACGGCGCGGACGCCGCTCGCTTCCTCTCGGCGCTCAAGGACATGCTCCAGAGCTTCCCTGAGGACGCCTGATCGTGGGGCATGAACGAACAGCGTAAGCCACTAGCGCTGCGAGAGCTGGGGCTCGTCCCATATGCTGAAGGACTCGCGCTGCAGGTCGAGTTGGTGAAAAAACGCCGGGCCGACGAGATCCCCGACACGCTTCTACTTCTGGAACATCCGCACGTCGTGACTCTCGGCTCGAGCTCGGACCCCGCGCATGTTCTCATAGACCAGGCCGAGCGAGGCCGCCTAGGCATCGAGCTCTTCGAGACGGGGAGGGGGGGTGACGTGACCTATCACGGACCCGGTCAGCTTGTCGCCTACCCTATTTTGGACCTCAAGCCGGACCGCAAGGACCTGCACCGGTATCTGAGGGACCTGGAGGCCGTGCTGATCGCCGTGGCGGCGTCATTCGACGTGCAGGCCGAGCGCAACGACGGCCTGACCGGCGTTTGGACCAAGATGGGCAAACTCGCCGCGATCGGTGTCAGGGTGTCTTCGGGGTGGATCACGTCTCATGGCGTGGCGCTCAATGTATCGACCGACCTCGAATATTTTGGCACGATCGTCCCTTGTGGGATCCCAGATCGGGCCGTGACATCGCTCGAGCGTGAGCTTGGTCGTGCGGTGGGTATCCCCGAAGCGTCGCAATCCCTGGTCGAGCGCTTCGCCGACGTCTTTTTGCGCGATATTATTGTAGCGTAGACAACAAAAATCAACGCTTCTGGTCGCTCCTGCGACCACCTTTTCTTAAGCGAATTTTATGTTTCGCATAGGCGTTAACCCATTTGTTTCGGGAAAGAATGTTCCCTAATCCATATGTTTACAAATGCCCTGAACAAATCTTGAAAAAACATGTGGCGTAGCATTTAAAATGTTATACAACAACCACTTAGGTCGTCATACGTAGAACCACAGATGTTTCTCCATCGGACCCTTGCCATCGTGCTAACGAACCGGTATCTATCTTTCGCAATTCAGATGCGGATCATCGAAAGACGATGGCGTTGGTCATCCCTCAGATGAGTCTGAAGAGTGAGCTGCCAGGCGCGACGGCGCAGAGGTGGTGAGGCAAACCGGAACTTGGGATTTCTGGGGAGCCAGGTGGGGGAGTTCGCTGGCCCCCATCAGAAGCCCCGAAAGCGAAGGGGTGCTCTCGGTCGCGACCGCGCGACAATACGAGGGTGAAAGGAGAGAGGCCTGGCCGCCGGCACGAAGGCGGACCCAAGCAGGGCCAGGATCCGACAGCGCGGTAGGGAGCTGAAGGGCGCAGCGTGAAGCGGCCGGAAGAGTCCCTCGAGTTAGAGAGGGCCCGATCGTAGGCAACTACGGTTCGGGCCCTTTCGCTTTTTCAGGGGTAATCTTCGGCGCGAGCCCGCGTTGGGACTACGGACTCGACTCGGCTGCGGCGTAGTTTGCTACGCCTCGCTCGCTCACCTTGCCCGCCTTGGCTCACATCCAAATCTCACCCCTGAAAACGCGACCCTTGGGAGCAGGGGTGTTCGAAGCTCCCACCCAGGGTTGGCGCTGCCTTCCCGGGTCGGCGCCCCTACTTCTTCTTCTTCCCTCCGAAGCGATCCTTCGGCGCCTGAAACTCCATGTAGTCCAGGTATTTCCCCTTTTCGCGCAGCGCGTCCAGCCACTCCTGGAAGCCTGAGTCGATCAGTCCGCCTGAGTTCGAGCGATCCTTGGCAGCGGTGGTCGCGAGCTCGTTGGCGTACTCGTTTTCTGGATGCCCCGCGTGGCCCTTCACCCAGAGGGGGCGCATGTCGTGGCGCTGGAGAAGGGTGTCCAAGCGTTTCCAGAGCTGCAGGTTCTCGATCTTGCCGGACTTTCTCTTCCAGCCCGCTCGTTTCCAGTTCGGCATCCACTCGGAGATTCCCTTCACCAGGTACTGGCTGTCCGAGACGAAGTGCACGATGCAGGGACGCCTGAGCACGCGCAGCCCCTCGATCGCGCTTCCGAGCGCCATACGGTTGTTGGTCGTGTCGGGCTCGGAGATCCAATAGTCTCGTCTCTCCCAAGCCCCGTCCTTCCACACCTCCACCAGGCCGCCGGCCCCACCTGGGTTGGCCCTTTTCTGGAACTGATTTCCCAGACAGGACTCATCGGCGTGGATGTAGACGACTGCGGTGCTCATCTCATGCTCATGTAAAGGGTGATCGCGAGGGGCAATCGGCCGTTCAACCTAAGTATGACCCTACGCTGTCGGGAGTCCGGGTTGACCGCATATCCCCGCTAGGTAGCTTTCGCCCGACGACCCGCTGGCGACCGTGAGGCATCCCTGGAAAGCACAGCCTACTTGCTCTTAGAAGACGGTCGCCGCTTCGACGGTGACCTCGTGGGCGCGTCGGATCTCGCGCTGGGTGAGGTAGTCTTCAACACCTGTATGACGGGGTATCAGGAGGTCCTGACGGACCCGTCGTACACGGGCCAGTTGGTCACCATGACCTACCCGCTCATCGGCAACTACGGCGTCAACTCCGAGGACTGTGAATCTCCGGTCCCTCAGGTCGCGGGCTTCATCGTTCGCGAAGCCTCGCGGCTCCACTCCAACTGGCGCGCCGAAGGCGGCCTCGACGCCTATCTGAAGCAGCACGGCATCACGGGAATCGCCGATCTCGACACGCGTGCGCTCACGCGCCACATCCGTTCGCAAGGAGCGATGCGCGGGGCAATCGCTCTCGTGGATACGGCCGAAGAGCAGGTGTTGGAGCAGGTGCTGGCGCACCCGCTCATGGAGGGCCTCGAGCTCGCCTGCGGAGTGTCGACGGAGCAGCCATACTCCGTGCCCGCTGTTGGGGAAGAGCGCTTCCACGTCTTGGCTTACGATTTTGGGGTGAAGGCCCATTCCCCGAAGCTGCTCGCCGAACGTGGCTGTCGGGTCACCGTTATTCCGGCGAACACGCCGGTTGAGGAGATCCTCGACGATCCGCCGGACGGCATGTTCGTCTCCAACGGGCCCGGAGACCCGGCGGCGGTTGAGCAGGCTGAGGCCGCGATCCTGGGGCTCGCCAAGGCTGACGTACCGGTCTTTGGAATCTGCCTGGGACATCAGCTCATTTGTCGTGCTTATGGAGCTAGCACGTTCAAGCTCCCGTTTGGACACCACGGTGGAAACCATCCCGTGAAGAACCTCGACAACCAGAAGGTGGAGATTACTTCGCAGAACCACGGTTTTGCCGTGAGCGGTGGCGAAGGCGACCAGATTCCGGGCGCCCCCGATTTGCGGCTCACTCATCTCAATCTCTACGACCTCACGGTCGAGGGTGTCGAGCACCGCGAATACCCTGTGCTCTCGGTGCAGTATCATCCCGAGGCAGCCCCGGGGCCGCACGACAGTCGCTATCTCTTCGACCGCTTCCTCGAGCTCATGGAAGAGCGCCGAGGGTCCTCGGCCTGATTCGGGTCTCGCACCTAAGTCCATGCTGTAACAACGATTCCGGCCACCTTGCGGCCGTACCAAGCCGTCGTTACCGTGCCTGCCCCCTAGCGAGGCAACTGCATTCAGAAGCCCCTTGAAGACGATCTTCTGGAGGAAGGATGACGAAGGCGGACCTGGTCGAGCAGGTGGCCGAAGCGATCGGCCCCGGGATCACCAAGAAGGACTGCGCACTCGTCGTGGATGGCTTTCTGAATGCCGTGAAGCGTGCGCTTGCGAACGGCGACAACATCGAGATCCGAGGCTTTGGTACCTTCAAGGTGCGCAAGCGGAAGACGCGGGTCGCTCGCAACCCCCGAACGGGGGATCCGGTCGAAGTGCCCTCACGGTCCGTGCCCGTTTTCAAGCCCTCCAAGCATCTTCGTAGCCGCGTCGCCAGGCTGGACGAAGTTTCCGGCTGATTCATGGGCGGGCCGTACCTCGGTCAGTTCACCCCACCCTCATTTAACGTTTTCGGGCGCGCGAGCGTCTGACGCTTGGTGAGGGACGACGAAGGGTCGGGCGAGGTTCTTTCCGACGAGGAATTGGTCGAGAGGGGGCGCGCCGGCGACGACGCTGCCCTCAGCGAGTTGGTAGAGCGACATCACGCGGCAGCGTACCGCGTGGCGTTCTCGATGCTGCAGGAAGACGATGCAGCGCAGGATGTGGTGCAGGATGCGTTCATCAAGGCGTTTCGAGCGCTGGCGGGGTTTCGGGGCGAGGCGTCGTTTCGGACCTGGATTCTCACGATCGCCGGCAATGAGGCGCGAAGCGCACTGCGCCGAAGAGGACGCCGGAGAGAGACGGCGTTAGAGGATGCGGGGCCGGTTCGGTCGCAGCAGAAGCCGCCGGACATGGAAGCGGTCGATGCGCAGGAGGCCGCGTGGGCACGAAAGATGATGGGGACACTACCGGAGAAGCAGAAGCTCTCCGTTGCACTTAGGATAGAAGAGGGGCTGAGCTTCAAAGAGATCGGCGAGATCATCGGATCCAGCGAAGGTGCTGCCAGGGTCAACTACTTTCATGGGATCCGACGGCTCAGGGAGTTGCTGCAATGAGCAATATGAAGTGCGAAACGGTGCGGGAGTGGGTTCCCGACTACGTGAGTGGGCGACTCGCCCGACTCGACGACACTTCGGTGCGGTCGCACCTGAAGGCCTGCGACGAGTGCAGGGCCGAAGTCGAGCTCGCGCGGCTGATTTTCGAGTCTCGCGTCGATGTGCCGGACGGCCTCGCAAACCGCGTCCGCGACGCCGTGCGCTACGACCGCAGGTCTGTCAGTCGTCCCTGGTGGGGTATCACCGCGGCTGCAGTGGCGGCTCTCGCTCTAGGTATCGGCTTCTCTTCGGACCGTCCTGAGCAAAGCGAGTCGGCGATTCCGGGCTACGCCTACGAGCTCGACGACGAGAACCTCTGGCTCAGTGACGACGGGCTCATCGCCGGCGCGCCGGCGCTCGATGCTCTGAGTGACGAGGCCTTGCTGCAATTTCTGGATGAGTTGGACGTGGGCGGAGCGGGAGGTTCGGCATGAACATTTTGCGGCTGGCCAGGACCGGGTTCCTGCTTTCGATGTTGCTTTCGCTGTTCGTCGTAGTGCCGCTGGAGGCACAGCGAGGTTCGCAAAGGGGGCGGAGAGGGCAGAGTCAGGGGCCAGAGAGGATGGAGCTGGAACGGCGCGTGCGTGCGCGCATGGCCGAGATGATGCGGGAGCAGCTCGGCCTCAGCGACGAGGAGGACGCCCGCCTCACCGAGATCGTTCAGGGCTTCGAGCAGCAGCGCCGGCAGTTGGGGCGTCAGGAGCGGGCCGTCAGACTCCGCGTGGAGAGCCTCGTGCTCGAGGGTGGGCAGGACTCGGCCGAGGCGGCGGAGCTACTGCAGCGCATGTCCGCGCTGCACATGCAAGAGGCGGAACTGATCCAGGCCGAGCACCAGGCATTGCTCGAGGTGCTCACGCCCATGCAAGTCTTGCGGCTCGTGCACTTGCGAGAGCAACTCGGTCAGCGTATCCAACGGCTGCGAGGTCAGCCGGGACGCGGGGACGGCCGGGGGGGAGGTCGTCGTGGCGGTGCCGGCGATCTGCGACCAGGTGGCGGCGATATCGGGCTGGACGGCGTGGTGCTGGGGCCCTTCGGAGGCGGACGCGCGTTCAGCCGATCGCACGGTTCTGAGTTGCCCCTGCTCGGAGTTTTCCCGGAGGAACGTTGACGTAGCCCGCGGGGTCTCCCAAACTCAGTCAACTCAGCGCGCCACCCTCCCCTAAGGACTCATGTCCGTTCCCGTCCATACGCTCTTTTTTGCCGCCTACCGTGATCGGCTCGGGCTCTCCGAGTTGACGGTCGAGCTAGCACAGGGCGCTACGGTTGCCGACCTCGTGGCGGAGTTGAGGGGACGGGGCTCTCCGTTCGACATCTTGCCGGAACAGCCCGCGGTGGCGGTCAATCGCACGTATGCGATGCTGGACGAGCCGCTCGGCGCGGGGGACGAGGTCGCGTTCATCCCACCGGTCGCGGGCGGCTGACCGTGATCTTTGCGCGTGTGGCGTCCGAGGTGATCGATCCGGCGGAAGTTCTGGCTCGTGTTGGATCCGACCGAGACGGTGCCACGCTGCTCTTCCTGGGCGTCGTGCGTGATCACGCCGACGACCGACCGGTCTCGGGCATGCGCTACGACGCCTATGAGGAGATGGCAGGTGAGGTCCTGAGCAAGATCGCCGCAGAAGCTGCCGAGCGTCTGGGCACGGACCGCGTCGCGGTTGTGCATCGCTTCGGTGAGTTGGCGATCGGTGAGGTCAGCGTTGCGATCGCAGTCTCTAGTCCGCACCGGGAAGAGGCGTATGAGGCGTCACGGTACGTGATCGAGCAGTTGAAGGAGCGCCTCCCCGTCTGGAAGAAGGAGCACTACGTCGACGGCGTCTCCGAGTGGGTCGAAGGCAACGTACCGCCGGGCACCGCGTCGGGCGCTGAGCCTGTGGCGGTTGGAGTGGCGGTTGGAACAGGGGGTGACGCGTGATCGATCAGTTTGGGCGCACGGTGCGCTACCTACGCGTCTCGGTCACCGACAAGTGTAATCTGCGCTGCGTGTATTGCATGCCGCTCGAGGGACTGGACTGGCTCAAGCGCGAGGAGATCCTCACCTACGAGGAGATTGCGGAGGTCGTTCGCACCATGGCGGGAATGGGGCTCGAGCGCGTTCGCATCACGGGAGGCGAGCCCCTCATCCGCCGCGACCTTTCCGATCTGGTCAAGATGATCGCGGACGTGCCCGAGATCGAGGATCTCTCTCTGTCCACGAACGCGGTGTTGCTCGCCGATCAAGCCGAAGCGCTGAAGCAGGCGGGCGTCCAGCGCCTCAACATCTCCCTGGACTCGCTGCAGGCGGATCGCGTGGACGCGATCTCACGCCGGCCCGGCTCCTATTCGAAGATCATGGAGGGGCTCGATGCCGCTGAAGAGGTCGGCTTCGCGCCCCTCAAGATCAACGTGGTGCTCATCCGTGGTCAGAACGACGACGAGATCGAAGACTTCGCGCGCATCACGCGCGAGCGCCCCTGGCACATCCGCTTCATAGAGCTCATGCCCACTGGGGCCAACCTCGACTTGAGCGCCAACAGCTTCGTGTCGTGCGCCGACGCACTGCGTCGAGTCCGCAAGATCGAACAGCTCGAGCCAGTGGACGGTCCGTTCGGGAACGGCCCCGCCACGTACTATCGATTCCCCGGTGCTCCGGGAACGGTTGGGGTCATCACGCCGATGAGCCACAACTACTGCGACCGGTGCAATCGCATGCGGCTGACTGCCTCCGGGCAGCTACGTCCGTGCCTCTTCGGAGACATCGAGACCAACCTGCGCGACCCACTGCGCGCTGGGCAGGACTTGCGGCCACTCATCGAAGAAACGCTCCGCATCAAGCCGGAGAGGCACTACCTCATCCAGGGTAGCGCCGCAGGGTCCGGCGGACTCGTCGCGCTGTCTCAAACCGGCGGGTAGACCGCGGCAGGCAGGCGGTTATACTCCAAGTGCGACCTGGCGGCCCGGTCGTTCGATCTCCCATAGACCCCCCCCTCGAAGCGAAATCGTCCCATGAGCGTGAAGAAGATTACAGTCGTCGGTGCCGGACATGTTGGTGCCACTTGCTCGCAGTTGCTCGCCCAACAGGAACTCGCGCGCGAGGTGATCCTGGTCGACATCGCCGAGGGGATTCCGCAGGGCAAGGCGCTTGACCAGTGGGAGAGCGCGCCCATCCTGGGCTGTGACTCGCGCGTCATCGGCACGAACGGTTACGAGGAAGCCGCGGGCTCAGACATCTTCATCGTGACGGCCGGTATCGCGCGCAAGCCCGGCATGAGCAGGGACGATCTTCTGAAGATCAACGCCGGCGTCGTGCGTTCCGTCTGCGGGGAGATCAAGAACGTTGCGCCCGACTCGATCGTGATCGTCGTGACCAACCCGCTCGATGTGATGGCACAGGTCGCGCTCGAGACGACGGGATTCCCACGGGAGCGCGTCATCGGCATGGCCGGCGTGCTCGACACCGCGCGGTACCGCTCCTTCATCGCGCTGGAACTCGACGTCAGCATCGAGGACATCCAGGCGCTCGTGCTCGGCGGCCACGGCGACACTATGGTGCCGCTCGCCAGCTACACTTCGGTCAGTGGGATTCCTCTGACGCAACTGCTCGCCCAGGATCGGATCGACGCGCTGGTCGAAAGGACGCGGAAGGGAGGTGGCGAGATCGTCGCGTTCCTCAAGACCGGGAGCGCGTACTACGCGCCGGCCGCGGCCGCGGTGCAGATGGCGGAGGCGATCGTGAAGGACAAAAAGCGTATCCTGCCATGTGCGGCTTGGCTGCAGGGCGAGTACGGCATGAACGACATGTACCTGGGTGTGCCGTGCATGCTCGGTGAAGGCGGGCTCCAGCGCATTTTCGAGGTGGAGCTCGACGCGGACGAGAAGGCCGCGTTGGCGAGCAGCGCTGAGCACGTGCGCTCGACAGTCGCTGCACTGAAGGCGCTCGAAGCGTAGCGTTGACGCCGGCGTGGTTGTCCCGCAGACTACAGGCATAATGAAGCTGCTCGCGAATCGAAATGTGAATCGAAACCGAAACCCCCTCCCAGGAGGCGGTGACGCGCTCGTATAGCTGAGCAGACAGCGAGCGAGACGGCCGCGATCCCGGACAGGATCGCGACCGTTTTTCGTTGGTGGTTCAGAAGCGAAAGAGAGTAGGCCGATACTCTCAGCGGAATGATGGGGTGTAGCTCAACCGGCAGAGCGCCTGGCTGTTAACCAGGAGGTTGGTGGTTCGAACCCACCCGCCCCAGTAGTTGGAAGATTCTGTCCTGCAACGCTTTATGGCCTTGTGGGGTTTTTCTCGTTGGATCCCGATAAGACGATTGCATCTCTATTGCATCTGGCGAGGGTACAAGAAAAATCGGTCCTGGGTCATTTTCCGCCCTCCACAGCCGCCAACGTGGTCGCTCCGTCCGCTAGTTGATAGAGCCGCTGGACGGTTTCCACTGTCTTCCATCCACCCGCGGCTGCCACGTCCTGGATGGGTAGATGCTTGCGCTCGGTCGCCCACAGTCTGCGGTAGGGGTGGAACTGGCCTCCTGCGAGCTTCGGCTTGGGAGGGAGGCTCGCGCTCCCGACCCGTTACAGGGTCGCAAGTGCCGTACACCTTTGGGGACTTGGAACGGCAAGGATGGACTGCCCTAGCTGGGTTGCGAGTGCGGGCACGGACTCAGTCTTCCGACCCTGCATAGTACTCCACGTAGCCCTTTCCGTCAGGCGCCATGATAAGTTTCCAGAGCAGCGGCGTCGACCTGGAGCACGAGTACGAGTCGCTGTTGCCTTGTAATTCACAGAGTCAGGGAGGCGCCCATGCTTCGCTTTTATCACGTCGCTGCCGTGTGCCTCTGCGTGACTCACGTCGGTGCCGTCGCGACGGTCGGGCTTCAGGCCCAGACGGGGCCGGATTGGTCGTACTTCGGGGGCGACCACGCCTTCACCCGTTACTCCGCGCTCGAGCAGATCGATGGGTCCAACGTGGACCGACTGGGGGTGGTGTGGAGGCGACCGGCGGCCGATCCGTCTTTCACCGAGTCGTTCGACGGATTGACTGTGTCCAACTACCTGCGGTCGACGCCGATCATGGTGGAAGGAGTCCTCTACGCACCGAACGGAATCGGTCTCGTCGAGGCCTTCGATCCGAGTTCGGGGGAGACGCTGTGGCTGCAGCGGCCGTTCGCGGCTACGCTGGACGAGGCTCGTGGGCGTAGCAACAAGGGCCTGGACATCTGGTCGTCCGGGGCCGATGAGCGGATCATCCTCGTCCGCGAGCCCTACCTCTACGCGCTCGACCGCCGAACCGGAGCTTATGTGCTGGACTTCGGAGAGGGGGGACGCGTGCTCCTTACGCCTGAAGCCGCCGATGGCGAGAACTATCGTTCGAGCTCGGGCCCGATCGTAGTCGGCGACGTCATCGTCGTTGCCGGCATCGTCGGTGCGGCGGGAGACGGTGGCGACATCAAGGAGGCCACGCCCGAAGATGTTCGTGGCTTCGATGCTCGGACTGGCCGACTGCTGTGGACCTTCCACGTAGTGCCCAGAGAAGGTGAGCTGGGGAACGACACCTGGGGCGACCGTTCCTGGGAGTGGTCCGGGGACCTCGGGTCGTGGTGCTGCTTGAGTGCGGACGAGGAGCTGGGCTTGGTTTACGTGCCGTTCTCCGCGCCGACGGCTGCGTACTACGGCGGCCACCGTCCGGGATGGAATCTCTTCTCGAACAGCCTCGTTGCGATCGACGTGCGCACCGGGGAGCGAGCTTGGCACTTCCAGATGGTGCATCATGACCTCTGGGAGTACGACACCGTGGGTCCACCGACGCTGGGTGAGATCGTGGTCGACGGACGGCGGATCAGGGCCGTCATGCAGCCGAGCAAGACGGGCTTCGTCTATGTCTTCGACCGGGTGACGGGTGAGCCCGTGTGGCCCATCGAGGAGCGGCCGGTACCGCAGTCGACCGTGCCCGGGGAGGTCAGCTCCCCGACGCAGCCTTTTCCCACCAAGCCGCCTCCATTCGGCGCGCAGGGTGTCACAGAGGACGATCTCATCGACTTCACGCCGGAGCTGCGGGCGCGCGCTCTCGATCTGCTCGAGCCGTTCGAGATCGGCCCGATCTTCACACCACCGGTTCTCTATGATCCTTCGGAGGGAGGTACGAAGGGCAACCTGGGAAGGCCCGGCACGTGGGGCTCGGGCAACTGGCATACCGGGGCGTTCGATCCGGAGACCGGCTACTACTACGCCGTTTCGCATCAGCTCCCGGACGTCTACAGCATCATGAAACCGTCGAGCGACGAGGCGACGATGGAGTACGCCGGGGACTGGAACGAGGAGACGAACGTTCCCCGCATCGAGGGCCTCCCGATCTTCAAGCCTCCGTACGGACGGATCACCGCGATCGACATGAACCAGGGCGAGCACGCGTGGGTCGCCGCGAACGGCGATGGTCCGAGAGACCACCCCTTGATCGCCCACCTCGATCTCCCTCCACTCGGGGTCACGGGGCGGGGCGCCCCCCTCCTCACCCGGACGCTGCTCTTCATCGGCGAGGGCGGCGATCCCGTCCTCGGCACGGGACGGGATGGGTGGGGCACGGCGTTCATGGCCTACGACAAAGCGACGGGCGACGTACTCTGGTCGACGGATCTGGAGGCCGGGACGACATCGGCACCGATGACCTACCTCCACGAAGGGCGACAGTACATCGTCGTTGCGATCGGGGGAGGGGGTCACCAAGCCGAATGGGTGGCACTGGCACTACGCGAGCGGCGATAGCAAGCCGCCCGTGGCCACGTCCTCAAGTCGCTGAGCCGGTGTCACCATGGCGGAGCTTGCCCCCGAACTCGGGGCGCTGCCATGGTCGAGCGGGCAAGCGCCTGATCAAGGGCCATGCGATCAGTGAGCAGGTCCCGCTTGCCGACAGCTATGCCTCGCCCAGATCCTGTCTGTGCCACTTCAGCAGAGGAAGGACTCAGATGAAACGGTTATTCGAGTTCGCAGCCGCCACGAGTGTCCGGAGCCCCGCTCTGGCAACCTTCGGCCTCCTCGCACTGGCGGCTTGTTCCTCCGAGCGCCAGATCATGGACGTGGACGTGGCTGATGTGCCTCTCGCGTTCAGAGCACGGTTGCGCAGAACACCGTAGGTCATTCTTCACCGGGCCGCGCGGCGTAGCCGCGGAGGGAAGAAGATACCTGAGTTCACCGCGCAGGATGGGAAGCTCTACCGCCTCCAGACCCCGATCCCGCCTTCGTAGTCAATCCGGGTGCCAAACGGAGCCGAAAGCTCGGCGAGGTGCTCGATGATCTTCCGGGCCAGCTCTTCGGGGGCAATCCGCGGAGTGCCCCGCTGCGAGCGCGGGGCCTTCCACCCGAGTTCAATCGGATAGAGGCGTATCTCAATGACTTCGTCCCCCTCGAACTCCGCGACGGCGACCACGCTTTCATACCACTCGGAACCAGTTGGGAACCCAGTCGTCGGGTTTCCGGTCTCGTCCACCCGGAAGCGCCGGTCATAGATCTCGGACGCGAGGTTATCTAATGGCAGTCCGTAACGGGTCCGTTGATCGGCGGGCATGGGATCGATCGT
>DQPL01000087.1 GCA_015664885.1 Gemmatimonadota bacterium | reverse complement strand
TTCGCGGAGAGAGACTCGCTCTCCCCCGGGCACCTACGCCTCGAGGTACCCGTCCACCTTCGCGGCCATGAGCGGGTCCCGCCCAAACTGGTTGGACCCCTGCGTACCCTTGGCGAAGAGCAGAACGAGGCCCATGTAGATGTTCACGAGCGGGATCAACAGCAGCCACCAATGCCACCCGGGTCGGTCGAGGTCGTGCAGCCGCTTCACCGTAACCGCGACGCCCGCCCAGATACCGCCGATTACGACACCTGCCAGCGGCACCGCAAACAAGGGAGTGCCGGTCACGAACATCAGCACTGCGAAGACCGTCGCGAGCGTGAACATCACCAGGTCGTCCAGCAGGATGTGCCAGAAGTACCACGCACGGTTGGCGCGGCCTTCGAAGGAGAAAAGGTCCAGTAGATTATCCACGGACGTCACTCACAGTGTCGGTCACGAATGTTCCCCTGCTACCAAGGTTCTACGCGCGATCCTATCCAAGCGTTCACTAAACCCATCAACTCCTTGGCCACGTACCCGATGCTATTCGACGAACGCCACCACCGCGACCCGTCGTACGGGTCCCTGGTAGCGGGCTGAACGATCGCGCCGGCGGGGTTCCCGGTGAGCCGTGTCCACAGCGTGCGCACGCGCCGAGTGTGGAACTTGGAGCTTACGAGGATCACGCGCTCTCCCCCAGTCTCGGAGAGTCGTTTCGAGATCTCCCGCACCTCATCAGCCGTGTTACGAACGGCCCCGGGGATCTCATGAATCGCATCGGGCGGCACACCCATCGCCTCCAAGATGCGTCGATTGTCGTCAGCATCGATGAAGAGATCGACACCGAGCGGCGCTGCAGCGGCATCCTTCCGCGCATCCCGGTCAAGGGTCAGCCATACCTCCGGGGCCCAGCCCTGGTTGTACAGATCGGCACCCTCCATGGCGCGAAACGGCACCTCACCGCTCAGCACGACAATGGCGGCTGACGGTGCCGGTTCTTCGCTCACAACCAGCCAACTGCCGACGCGCAGGAAAGAAAAGCCAGCGAGCAACAGGACCAGAAGCAACAGCGCAGCAGCGTAGCCTCGTCGCTTCCATCTCGGTCTCTTCTCGTCCGCAGCCATTTCTCGAGGAAGTCGCCCTCCTGCTAAAATTCCTCCTCGATCCACTCCACGGCCGGCGCCCACTCCCGGAAGACGCGCGCCTCGAACTCGAGCTGGCTGGCCTTGAGCGCGAACATGCGCCCGACCCCGAAGGCCAGATCGGTGGATACCACCGGGGCAACTCGGCCACGGCCCTGGGTACGCTCGGGGCGAACGAACTCCACTTCGGCATCGAGGGAGGTGCCCGGCCACTCGAAAGTCGCGTCCCTGAGATCCCAAAGCACGCGGGTCGGTTCCACGAAACGCGGATCCGCGTACAGCTTCTTGGCCTCCTCAATCCACTGTTCGGCGGTTATCACGCCGCTACCGGTGCCCAAAAACACACCGTCAGGGCGGTAGATCGTCACGAAAGGCATGCGACTAGTCGCTCCGAGAGGGAGATCGTACCCTCAAACATCTTCTACAATCGCTTCGGCCTCCATCTCCACCAAGTACCCTTCCCCGATGAGACCAGCGTTTACCAGCGTGTTGGCGGGCCGGATCTGGGAGAAGCGAGCCCCGTGGGCACGCGAGACGGGCTCCCAGACGGCCGGGTCATGAATAAAGATTCGTGTGCGCACTACGTCTTCGAGCCGACCCCCGAGCGAGCGGATGGCACCCTCGATCTTGTCGATGATGAAGTGGGTTTGGCTCGCCGCGTCCGAGCCGCCGATCAACCTGTCCCCGTGCGTGGCGGTCGTGCCAGACACGAAGATCCGATTCCCCTTTCTGACCGCCCGACTGAAGCCGGCCACGTCCTCCCAGACCGTCCCGCTCGATGCCCTCTTGCGACCGTCCCCTCCGACCTGAGTCGGGTAAGGCGGAGGGAACTCGTCGAAGTGGTCGCTCAGGTCCCCCGCGGCGGTCAAGAACGGTGGCTGGCGGTATTCGTCGCCGCAGTCGCCATGGATGGCGTCTAGCTCGCCGAGCGCCGAAGCGATCGCGCTGGACCCCTCTTCGTCGAGCGTGAAGTCGAAGAGCGTGAGGGTGTCGTCGATGTGTTCACTGTGAAGCAATCGGGCCCCCACGATGATGCCTGCAACGGCGGGCGCGTCTAGGATGTGCCTGCAAGCTACGTTGGCCACGGAGGCGTTCAGGCGAGCCGCCACGTCGGCGACCGTAGAAAGCACGGACTGGAACTTCTGCCAGCCTCCGGCGGCATCGATGAAGCGCTTGTACTTCATCTTCGACCAGGTCTCGAGCTCGTCCATGGCCGGCTCCGGCGCACCCAACCAGCGCTCCGTGAAGAAGCCTCCCGCCACGGTCCCGAATGCCAGCAGGTGCACGCCATGCTCGAGACACAATTCGGTCATGGCGCCCGATGCTCGCTGGTCGAGAAGCGAGTAACTGACCTGATTCGACGCGATTTCGATGCCGCTCTCCACGAGCATGCGCAGATGGACGGTGTCGGTGTTCGTGAGACCCAGATGGCGGATCAGCCCTTCGTCCTTGAGGGCCTGCAACTCGAACATGCAGTCGAGCCAGCCAGGGTCCGCGTAGCTCCACGCGTGGAACTGAAGCAGGTCGAGTTGTTGCCGGCCCATGCGCTCGCATGCGAGCTCGACCGCGCCTCGCACGCTGTCCCTGGTGACCGGACCGGGCTTGGGCACCCACTTGGTGAGCAGTTGCGAGGCATTGGGCCGCATAGCCTCGTAGCGCCCAGCGATCAGCTCCGAAGAGCCATAGTGGTCGGCCATGTCGAAAGTGGTGAGTCCAGCCTCGACGTAGCGGTCCATCTCCTGGGCAGCGGCGTCGAGATCCACCTCTGTTCCGTCCCGCTCCATGTCAGCGACCTGCCAGAGCCCCGTGAGCACGCGGGAGATCTGTAACCCGGGTGCCAGCTCGAATCGCTCCATCATCGGACTCATTCCGGGGGAAGCGTGCGGAAGAGCTGATGCGTATCGACTCCGCTCTTCTTCAGGCGGCTCAGCTCACGTGCATAAATCAAAGACGCGATGCCGAGCACAATCAGCCAAAGAGGCGTCGAATGGAAATACCACGCGTCCAGCTCTGCCGTGAGGTCCTTGCGCACGTGCACGACCAGGAAGACAAGCAACAGCGCGATGCCCGCGACGGCTAGGGGTACCTGAAGCCTCCGGTTCGGGACAACGGTCACGTCGGCCGCGATGCCCGGATTGATCCTGGGGAGCCATAGCACCGCCATGCACATCACCATGAAGTTCACCAGCATCGACGTGACGAGGATGTCCACGCCCAGGAAGAAGTCGCCAGCGAAGTGACTTCCGAGGATGGCGGCCGATGCCATCAGCCCGCTGAGCATCAGCGCCACCGTGGGCGTGTGCCAGCGCTCGTGCACCCTGCTCACGGCCTTTGGAAAGACACCATCCTCAGCCCACGCAAACATGAGACGCGACACCGCGAGAAGCATGGCTGGCAAGTCGTTTACGAGGGCGATCGCCGCCCCTAGGACGATGAGCACGGTCCAAGTGGGCGAGAGCACATAGCCGAGCAGGCCTGGCGCGGTGAGGTCTTGGCTCAGCGCTCGCTCCGCCACGAACTGCCATGGCACCGTGTGGTACACCGCCGCCGTGAAGAGCAGATAGAAGGTGCCAACCGTCACGACCGAGACACCGATCGCGAGCGGGAGCGAACGCCCGGGGTTCTTGGCCTCTCCTCCGGCTTGAGCGATGGAGTCGAATCCGATGAAGCTCGAGAAGAGGATCGCCGACGCCGCGAGGAAGCTCGTCCAACTGAACTCGGCGGGCGCCGCATCGGGCACGGTCACGCCTTCACTCGCGAGCAGCCCGGCGGCGAAGTCGCCTTGGTCGAACAAGAACCCGGCGACGATCACGACGCCGCCCAGAACGAACATCAGGAACATGAGCGGTACCAGGATGCGCTCGTAGAGCTGCAGGCCGCGCATGTTGATGGCCACCGAGGTCCACAGGAACGCAAGCGCCAATCCGACCCGGACCGGGCCCGTGTCCAGGAGTGCGGCGATCCCGTCGATGCCGAGCGCCGCGAAAACGTCCCGCACGAACGGGATCAGCACGTAGGAGACGACGCCGATCGCGATCGATAGTCCGAACCACTGAGAGAAACTCGCGACGAAGCCCAGGTACGGATGCAAGCCCCTGCTGGCATAGATGTAGCTCCCCCCGGCACGGGGCATCGCGGACGCCAGGATCGCATACGCGAGGGCCGCGAGAATCGCCGGAACGGCCGCGAACAGGTACGCCTGCATCACGTAGGGTCCGATCCCCGGCACGTTCCTCTGCAACATGAACGGAACGACGTTGATCGCCGCGCCGAGCATGGAGCAAATCCCGGTTGCGGCCAGGCCCATGAAGCCGAGCCGGCGAGCGAGTCCGGTGGAAGTCGTCGCGGGCGCGGCTGCGTCAGACATCGGGGTGCATAGGCGTTGAGGTGCTGAGGGGCGATCGGCCAGCGGCGCAAGCTGCCCGCTCGTGCGGAGATGGCGCAAGCGATGCGGCGCTGCCGACAGTCTTCGTGCCCCACGTCGTACGTAAGGGGCGAGGACGCGGTCGGCCAAGCATGGCGCGTGGGCTGTGGCTTTCACGGGGCACACTAGCCCAGCGGCTCGGCGAAATCCGCGCCGAATATGCGGGGAGTCCGGCGTCGTTCAGGCAGCCGTCACTTGTGATTCACTAGCGACCGGTCGCGAAACCATCCTCGGCAGCACCACCAACGCCATCGTCGCGGCCGTAACCGTGCCCAGAATCACAGCCAGGCCGAACCGCTGCGTGGGCGGGAAGGTCGACAGGACGAATATGCCGAAGCCCGCACATATGATGCCCGTCGCGCCGAGCACCGGCGCCCGAATCTGGCTAAGAGCGACGGCCCAAGGTGCCGGCACACCCGAACTCGTCAGCCGCCGGACTCGAACCACCAGATGGATCATCGAGTCGACCCCCATCGCGAGCGCTACGTTCGCTGCGGGTGAGGTGATGATGTCGATGGCAATACCCAAATGGCCGAAGATACCCAGCACTACCAGCGGGATACCCGCCAGGCACACCCACATGCGCGCGGTCGTCGCTAGCGAGCGAGACACTACGAACGCCACGCCAAGGAAGAGCAAGAGCAGACCTCCGATCCCGATCTTGAGGCTCGCCAGAATCAGCTTGCCGAGCTGAGCCTGCAGGTCCCAGAGCCCCCCCACGAGTACCGGCTCGAGCCCCGCCTCTCGGACATGCGAACGCAACCGGTCGGTGACCGCGTCACGGGAAGGCTCATCGACCGCCTCGCGCATGCGCAAGAAGTAGTGGCCCTCGTCGCGTTCTTCGGACACATAACCCAGACCGACCGATCCGAGCTGCGGGTTCGAGGCCATATCCAGCAGAACCTCCAAGCTCATGAAGCGAGCCAGCGGCAACGTGCGCGCGTGCTCGAGCAATACCGAGGGGCCCAGTACCACCCCCACCGCCGAGTCCGCCTCGAGCGCCGCCTGCATGGCCTGCATCTTCTGGAAAACGACGTCGGAATCGATGCGGCCGCCCTCCGCGTCGCGGATGATGATGTCCAACGCACTACTGCCACCATCCGCATCGATGCGCTCGAGCCCGTCGCGTAGCTCGCCCCCTTTGGCGAAGTAGGTCAGAAGGCCTGGATCGGTATCGACTCGGAGCGTTCCGACGCCCAGTAGGACCACGATCGCAGCGGTCACCCCCACCACCATGTTGCTGCCGGCCGGCGAACCGACTTCAGTCACGCGCTCGGGACGCGCTCTTGCCGACGCCCATCTGCCGAGAAAAGCGGGGTAGACCGTGTAGGCCACCGCGATCGCAGTCAGCGTCCCGATGGCGCCCGCGATGCCGAGTTCCCGAAGCGGCTTCGCGGTGGCGACGAGCAGGCTGAGGAAGCCCAACAAAGTGGTCGTCATGCTCCAGAACGAACTCTCCAGCGTGTGCTGGACGCCCTGGCGCAGTGCCTCGCCCTTATCGGTCTCGGTTTGACTGACGCGCAACCAATTCGCAGTCAGAAATACCACATGCGATAGCGTGAGCACGAACACGATCGTGACGAGGTTCGCGGTGAGCAGCCCGATGCCAACGCCGAGCACCTGCGTGATCATCAGCGTGGCGCTGACGGACACGAAGCACGTCGTCAGCGTGCCCACCACGATGGCCGCGTCGCGGTAAATCAAAGCGATCAGGATTCCGAAGACGAGCGCCGCCGCGAGGCTGAAGATCACTAGGTCGCGAAAGAGATTCCTACGGATCAGCTCTACGATGACCGGGACGCCCGACATCACGATGTCGAGGTCGGGCCCGTCATGCGCCTCGATCAGCTGCTCGAGGCTAACCAGCAGGGCTTCCGGATCGGCGTCTTCGACGGTCAGAATGACGTTGGTCGCGCTCGAGTCGGGCGTCAGCAGAACTCGGCGGAACAACGGAGAGATGTTCGGATCGTCCGTCGTGATGCTATAAGTGGCGGAGATGCCGTCGATGGCCGCGAGCGCCTCGGTGAGGCTCTCTATTCGCTCCTCGTATGCGTCTCGGTCGCCGCGAAGGTCTGCCGCGCGAACGACGATCAGGGAGCCGGAGCCGTATCGCTCGGCTATCTGTCGCGACGCCTGAAGCTGTGGGTCGTCTTCGGCGAAGAAGAAGTCGCCCGAAACCTCAGGCGTAAGATCGACGAAGGCCCAAACACCGAGCAAACCGAACACGGCCAGCGCCAAAGCGACCCAGGGGGCGGCGGCAGACGTCCAGGAACGAGGGAACATCCGGTTACCTCCGAGGTCGTAGTGGCATCAGCATCGCACGTAAGCTTTCATCCGGAGGTCGGCGTGTCTCGACGTGTTCTGGGGTTCGGCCTGGTAGTGCTGCTCCTGGCAGCCGTACCGAATGTACGCGCTCAAGAGACTGAGGTCTCGGATGCGGTGACCGCAACCCTCACCGCTTGGGCGGACGGCGAGTACGAAAAGTTCGTGAGCTACTACCACGCCGACGCGCGCGGATTCTTCTTGGACGGCGGCTCCCTGATCCAAGGGTTCAGCGCGCCGGCGCTGGAAGCGATGGCTCAAGCCGGTTTCAAGGCCGACGTCACCGTGCGTGACCTCGACGTCCAGATGCACGGATCGATGGCTGTGACTGTCGCGTACATCGAAGGCTCCCTCACGCTGCCGGGTGGCTTGGTGCTAGAGGCGACGTGGCGCTATTCGGAGACACGCATCGAGACGGACGAGGGCTGGAAGGTTGTACAGTTCCACATGTCCACGCTGCAGTCGGGGATGGGGGCCAGCAACAGGCCCTAGCACCCCAAGCGACGACTAGCGCACCCGCGACAGCACGCGATCGAAGAGTCGATCCGCGACATTGGCGGCGAGTTCCGTCAACATTTCCTGCTCGATCGTAGCGAGTCGGCCGGCGATCACGTCCGGGGCGAAGAGTCGGGCCTCGTTCAGTCGATCGCCGGCCGAGGCACACGCCGTGAGTAACGCTGCTGCGAGCAGGAGCAGGGAAAGGGGTCGACAATGCATGACGCTTCGCTCCGATGCCGTGCGTAGGCGTAGGCGGCTTCCTGCAAGCTAAGCCCGACACTCCGCCCGCGTCACCAGATCTTGTCCGCGCGCCCCCACCCACTGCAGCTTGTCGATCCAACTCATCCCCCGGGAGGCCCTCTTGCTGCGACGACTTCGACGGACCCTGAACGTCGTGCTGGCCGTTTTTGCTCTGTCGCCGCTGCTAGTGGGCGCTCAGGAGCAATTCGGCGGTTATCCAGGGGCGCGTATGGGCGGCGCCTACATGCAGAACTTCTACTTGCCGCCTGCCCCGAGCTCGAGCCCGTGGTATCCGAGCTGGCATCCCGACGGTGAACACATCGCGATCGCCATGCAAGGCTCGATCTGGAGCGTCGAGATCGCCACGGGTCTCGCGGTCGAACTGGTATCGGGTGGCAAGTACTATTCGTCGCCGAACTACTCCCCAGACGGGAGCTGGCTCGTCTACACCGCCGACGACCATGGGCGCTCGATCCAGCTGGAGGTGCTCAACGTCGCGACCGGCGAGACGAGTGCGCTTACCGAGGACGCTCAAGTCTACGCCGACCCCAAGTTCAGCCGCGACGGCGCCCGCATCGCCTACGTCTCGACGGCACCGGCTGGCTTCTTCAACGTCTACCTGCGCGCGTTCGACCAGGGGAACTGGACGGGAGACGCCGTGGCCGTCACCCAGGACAACGACTTCGGACGCGACCGGCTCTACTTCGGGTCGCAGGATATCCACATAACACCAGCATGGTTCCCGGAGGGCGAGCAGCTACTGCTCATCTCGAATCGCGACGTGCCGCTCGGCAGCGGCAACGTGTTTCGCGTGCCCGCGCGGGCGAACGGCTTCGCGGACCGAGAGCCGGTGCTCATTGAGCAGACGCTTTATCGCGCGCAGCCCGACGTCTCGATCGACGGACGACGCTTCGTCTTCTCGTCGACGCGCGCAGCCGCAGACCAGTTCAACAACCTCTACGTGCAGCCCACGCTGGGCGGCGAACCGTACAAGCTGACCTTCTTCGAGCACGACGCCTTTCACCCTCGGTGGTCACCGGACGGCGAGTGGATCGCCTACATCGACAACCGGGCGGGACTCCCCCAGCTCAAGCTGCTCGAGACGTACGGCGGCAGGATCGTCGACGTCGCCATAACGGCTCGACGGTGGAAGAACCCCATGGGCACGCTACGCGTCACGACCGTGGACGCGGACGGCCCAACCGGCTCGCGCATCCATCTCACTGCGTCCGACGGGAAGTTCTACGCACCCACGACGGAGTATGCGCGCATCGCTCCGCGGCTCGGGCAGTGGGCGTTCCACCACGCGGGGTCGTTCGAGGTCGAACTCCCGGTTGGCGACGTGCAAATCGCAGCCGTGAAGGGCTTCGAGCATGAGCCGGCACTCGCAACCGCCGAGATCATCGCTGGAGAGACCACCGAGTTGACGCTCGAGCTAGACGAGGTCGTGGACATGGCGGAGAAGGGTTGGTTCAACGCCTCGACGCACGTGCACATGAACTACGGCGGCAATCTGCACAACACGCTCGAGAATCTCATGATGATGTCCGAGGCGGAGGACCAGGACCTCGTGCTCGAGCAGATCGCGAACAAGGACAACCGCATCCTGGACCACCAGTTCTTCGTGCCTGGCGGAGGGCCGCATCCGTTGTCGCAGCCCGACCGCATACTCGTCGTCGGCCAGGAGTATCGACCGCCGTTCTACGGTCATGTCTTCATGTACGGCATGCGTGATCACCTGATCTCGCCTTTCACGACCGGGTACGAAGGCACGGCCATCGAGAGCCTCTATCCGTCGAACACCGACATGTTCAGGAAGGCGAAAGCACAGGGTGCTTGGACCGGATACGTGCACTCGTTCTACAACGGAGACCCGCTGCAGGGAAACCTCGGCGGCGCCAAGGGCTTCATGGTCGATGCGGCGCTAGCGACCACTGACGCGGTCGAGTGGTCGACGTCCCAAGACGGTTATCCTCCGCTCTATGCGGTCTGGAACAACGGGCTGCACATCACCGTCGTGGGCGGCGAGGACTCGATCAGCAATCTGCAGCAGACGCCGCTGGTCGCATCGGTGCGCACGTATGTGAAAACGGCCGACGGAGAACTGTCGATGCGGGGCTGGTTCGAGGCCATGGCGAACGGGCACGCCTTCATGACCACAGGTCCACTCATCGAGTTCGAAGTCGACGGGCGAATCTCAGGCGAACAGGTCGACATCTCCGCCGGCAGCGAAGTGAGGGTGCGCTTCACGGTTACCTCCATCGCGCCGCTGGAGCGCGCCGAGCTGGTCTACAACGGCGAGGTAGTCGCAACCGCCGACTTCACCGGCGACCGAAAGTCGCTCGACTTCCAGCGCAGCTTTCGCCCGGAGCGCTCGGGCTGGTACCACGTGCGCGTGGTGGGCGCCCGCGGGCAACAATTTCCGTTTGATATCGGATATGCGATGGCGCTCACGAACCCAGTCTGGGTTCTAGTTGACGGCGCGCCCGTACGTTCGGCGGAAGCCGCCGACTATTCGATCGCGTGGATCGACAAACTGGAGCAGTTAGCCGAGCAGTGGACGGGATGGCGCTCTCAGACCGAGAAGGACCACGTGTATGGGCAGTTCGAGGAGGCTCGCGAGGTCTATCGGGCGTTCAAGGCCGAGGCGGTTGGAGGGCGTTGAATGGCCTCCCGGACTACGAATTGCTCAGCGATACCGAAATGGTGGCCAGGTGATGGTCATCGTGCTCGGCTACGAAAAAGCTCAGGTCGACCACTGTCATCGACTGTTGTAGTCGCGGATGCAGCGAAGCCCGCTGGAGATCGATGGATTCAGCGATTCGAGCCTGAGAACCAACTTCGCGCGACGCCCCGCTTCCCAGGTTGCGGAATTCGTGAGATCCGCGGTCCTGAGTTGAGCACGCCCGGTTGAGAGGTCCTCGACCCGGCCGTACCACAGGGGTTCGAGATCCGACAGGTGACCGAACTGCTCCTGGATCGACCACGCGTCGCCGATTCGCTTCGAGAGCGTTCCATGAGACAGATCCCGGACTCGTTCTTCGAGGCATGCTGGAGTGCCCCGGAGTCGCTCCCACGCAATGACGGCATCGCAAACCAGGTTGGACACTCGCATGCCTTCCCGCTGATGCGCCGGTTCGGTAGCATGGTTCGATGCCGAGCCTCACCGAGCTTTGGACGCGCCTGCGCACGTGCCTCAAGCGTGAAGCGGCCGAAGCCGGGCTACCGCTACCGCTGCTTCTCGGCGTATCAGCCGTGCTCCACTGGGGCTAGAAGCGCACCCTCTGGTCACCTGGCTGAAAACCGTGGACCGATGGCCAGCCTCGACATGAAAGCGACGCGTGTACGAGGTACGACCCCAATAACGGCCCCGCGCGCTAGAGCCCGAAGAACATGGCCACCAGGAAGTTCATCACGCCTAATGCGAGCGCCGCCCACAACGCCGACGGGAAGTCGTCTACCTCGAAGCCGTCCACGAAGGCGGCTGCGAGCATGATCATGAGCGCGTTCACGACGAACGCGAAGAGGCCCAGCGTGATGACCGTAATTGGCAGTGTGAGCTTGATGAGGATCGGGCGGACAAACGCGTTAGCCAGTCCGAGTCCAAGCGCGCCGAAAATGGCAGCCTTCCCATCCCGTACCTCAACCCCATCGATCAGCCGCCCTATGATGTAGAGCAGCCCCGCACTTACCAGCGTGTGGATAATGAATCCCACGTTTTCACTCTCTCAGCTATGAGCCACGTGCGGGGCTCGATCCGTTCGACCGAATCCCCTGCATTCTTAGACGGGAAAAAGGTGCAAATCGTTTCCTCGGGATGTGAAACTCATCGGGCATGGGCGCGGTATTGGCTCTCTGTGCAACCGCGTGCGCGCTCGACCAATCCAAGGTTGGTCGTCCAGACACGGGCGTTGGAGCCCATCAACCCACATGTGGAGCAGGGACTCGTGAAGACAGGAATTACAGGCGTACTAGCCTTCTTGCTGGCCGCAGCAGGATACACCGACCCGGTGGAGGCGGCCGAACGTCATGGCATCAGCAATGTGCGCTACGAGGTCACTTTCGATGCGTCGACCGCACCTGGCCGGCTCATCCATGTCGCGATGTCGTTCGACGTCGATGACGAGCAGACCGTGGCTCTGTCGTTGCCTTCATGGACGCCTGGCTCATACCAGCTCGACGACTTCGCGAAGAACGTGCGCAACGTCTCGGCCAGCCTGGGATCGAGCGAGATACGCTGGGACAAGTCCGACTTCGATACCTGGCGAGTCTACCCCACCGACGCGGGACGCGTGACGATCGAATTCGATTATCGCGCGGACCAACTCGATGTCGGTCAAGCATGGGCCGCGAGTGACCTCGCGTTCTTCAACGGCACGAATCTCTTTCTCTACCCCGAGGGGCAGGACCTGTCCTTCCCATCGGAAATCGCCTTTCACACCGAGAGTGATTGGGGTGTCGCAACGGGCCTCACGTCCGCCGGCGATGGTTGGGAATTCACGGCCCAGGACTACCACGAGCTGGTCGACATGCCAACGTTCGTCGGCGACTTCGACATGGACAGCACGCAGATCGACGGAACGTGGTACCGGCTGGCGAGCTATCCCGTGGGTGCGTTGGCCGGCCAGCCGCGGGCCACGCTGTGGAGTCAGATCGAAGCGATGATGCCGCCCATGGCGGCGGTTACCGGCGACGTGCCGTGGGATCGATACACGACGATGACGGTGTTCGACGAGGGGTTCGGGGGGGGATCAGCGCTAGAGCACTCGAACTCCCACCTAGGGGTCTATCACCCCGGCTTCATCGGCACACCGACTCTCGCGTCGATCACGGCCCACGAGATCTTCCACGCGTGGAACGTCAAACGTATCCGTCCGGCTCAGATGTGGCCGTACGACTACGGTCGCCAGATGCCCACCGAGTTGCTGTGGGTGAGCGAGGGCATCACCGACTATTATGCCGACCTCGCGCTCGTGCGCGGCGGCATCGTTCCGGCGCAGGGCTTCTACGGCCTCACGCAAGGCAAGATCGGCACCGTGAACAACACCGTGCCGGTGGCACTCGAGGACGCATCGCTCAGCGCATGGATCAGCCCGACCGATGGCACTTCGTCGATCTACTATCCCAAAGGATCCCTAGCGGGCTTCATGCTGGACATCCTGATCCGTGACGCGTCGGACAACGAACACTCGCTCGACGACGTGATGAAGGCGATGTACGAGGATGCCTACGAGCAGGGGCAAGGATTCACCGAGCAGATGTGGTGGGATGCGGTGCGCTCCGCCGCGAACGGCCGCTCATTTGAGCAGTTCCACGACGCGTTCATCGACGGTCGAGATCCCTTCCCGTGGGCGGAGGTTCTCCCGCTCGCCGGCCTCGAGTGGATCGACGAAACCGTTGATGTCGCCCGCATCGGCATCGCGACGATCACGGACACCAGTGGAATTCGCGTCACGCAGGTCGTGCCCGGGGGCTCGGGCGCACAGGCCGGCGTACTGCCGGGGGACGTCCTGGTCGAGATCGGAGGCATCGCGGCCGAGGACGCGAGCTTTGGCGCTCGCTTTCGCGCTCGGTTCGGAAACGAGACGGCCGGCACGGCCTACGAGATCGTCGTCATGCGTGCCGGCGAGCGAGTGTCATTGATGACCACCTTGCAGTTCGCTGAGGTGAGCAACTCTCGCATCCAGGAGGACTCGGACGCGAGCGCCAAGGCACTGCGCATCCGAGAGGGCCTGTTGACTGGGAGCACGGGACGGTAACCTGCTCCCCATGAAAGCGTACCGCTCCTCCATCCCGCTCGCTCTGCTCGCGTTGTTCACCCTTGCGGTGACACCCGCCGCGTGCGGGGACGACGCAGTGGTGGGGCCTGAACCGGCTCCGATGGAGTGGTTCGAGGTATCGTGGTCGGGTGGCACCATACAGGTCGCGCTGCTCCGGCCCGCCGACGAGACCAGCGGGCCGCACCCAGTGATTTTCGCGCTACCGTGGGGTGCCGGGTCTCAAGAGTTGGTATTGACTTTTATGTCGAGCTACTGGAGCCGAGTACCGGGCCTCCAGGGCTACTACGTAGTCTCTCCAGCAGTGCGTGGATCGGACCTGGAGCACACCGCGGACGAAGTCATCCCCGCGATCTTCGACTGGATGGACCAGGAGCTCGACTACAATCCGAGCCAGGTCGCGCTGGTCGGAGCGTCCAACGGAGGGAGAGGGATGTTTCACGCCGCGCTCGCGGACCCGGACCGCTTTGCCACCTTGATGGGGCTGCCAGGACGGTACGACGGGGACGCCGCGGCGCTGTCCGTATTGGCAGAAAAGCCCGTGTGGCTGATCGTCGGCGAGCTGGACACCGGTTGGAGAACGGCGTCTGAAGCCACAATCATCGCGCTCGAGTCCCAAGGCGTTGAGACGGTCTTGGACGTCGTCGGAGGCCAAGGGCACGTGATGTCGCTCAGCGCCGGAGTGCTGGTGAGCGGACTCAACGAAGCCCTGGGGCGCTGACCTACTCCGAAGCGCTCTCCTCAGCCTCGGCCGTACGCGGCGCATTGGTCAGGATCGCGGCCTTGAGGCATGCCGAGGCCAGCAGGTCCGCGTCCTCGATGGCGTCCGGAGAGCCCCCAGCCGCGGTCCAGCCGCGCACTTCGCTTGCCAGGGCCTCCAGGTCGAGGGCGTCGAGACCGTCCGCCACCGCTTCGAGGAACTCCGCCTGCGGCGCGAGGCGAGCCATCTCGAAGATCTGTGCGCCCGCGAGAGGCTGCATTTCGACCCGGATCGCGGCCTCGATGTAATCGCGGAGGTGCATGAGCGCGGTCGCCATGTGACGCGCGCCGAGATCCAACCACAACAGCGTACAGAGCGTCCGTACCGCCCCCGGATGAACTCGGATGAGCTTGTTTCGCCACACCCCTCGCGGCCTCGCGCTGGTCGTCCTCCAGGAATGCGTCAATCGCGCGCCCGTAATAGTCGAACGCGCGCGGCTTGTCTCCGTCCCTCAGGGCGACGTCTCCGGCCTTGTTGAGCGGGGTACCCTTGTAGCCGGCGGGCGCGTTTCCGGCTTCCTGCTCCAGCTTTGCCAAACGGTCGTCCAGAGTCATCACTCCCGGGGGAGGAGCGGGTTCCTTGGATCCGAAAAGACGCGAGAGTAGAGACACGCCGATGGGAGCTGGCGTGGACTCCAGTGACTAGTTGCCGTCGACGAGCTCCAACACTTCGATCTCGAAGACGAGGGTCTGGTTCGGCCCGATCAGCTCGCTGCGACGCTGGCGACCATAAGCGAGATCCCCCGGGATGACCACCCGATAGTGGCTCCCAGCGGACATCAGCATCAACGCCTCGTTGAATCCGGGGACCAACTGCCCCACTGAGAACACCACGGGCTCACCGTCATAGGAGGAGTCGAACTCCCGCCCGTCCGGTAGGGTTCCTCGATAGTGGAGCCGAAGGCTCTGGCCCATAGTGGCGGTGGGGCCCTCGCCGGCCTCAAGCACTTCGTACTGCAACCCACTCTCGGTCGTCACGACGCTGGCCTTCTCGCCGTTCTCGAGCAGGTACGCGGCTCCGGCCTCAGTGGCTTCTTCGGCCTCGCGCTCGGCTTCTGCCTGGGCGAGCGCCTGCATCTCCTCACCAAACGCCTGAAGAACCTCGTCGAGCGTGCCCTGATCTACGCCTGGGTCTCTACCCTGCAGGCCGTCCTCGATACCGCGGAAAAACGCTGCCCGGTCGAGACGACTCTTGGTCTCCGTGATCTGGCCACCGACGTTGAAGCCGATCCCGTAGGACGCTATCTGATCGTCGGTATCGAGCGCCGCCGACTCGTAGTCGCCCACGGCACTACCCGAACCACTGCAGGCCGCGAGAACGATCGACGTTCCGAGCAACATCAAACCCTGGCGAATGCGCATCATCTTTCCTGGTTGTTAGAGAACCCGCAAGCTAACGCGAGCGCCTGGATCGCCCAACGTGAGTGCACCGCAATCAGGCTTGCCTCGTTCACAATCCGAGCAGGTTCGGGTGGATCTTCACGAGACCTCGATGATCCGCCCAGAGATCCAGCTCCGGGGTGGCGAGGTCATCCACGATGGGCTCCGCGTTTCCCAGTTTCCGCAGGTCGACCGCCTTGATGTAGCGAGTACACGCGGCGCACTCCTCGATCCGGACGTGCGGTACCGATTCAACCTCGTGCAAGTGGAGTAGATCCGCGTCCACCGATCCGCAGTGTGCACAGGTGAGCCGAGGGAACGCCCAGTCCGTGGCGCAGAGCGAACAGACCAGAAGGCGTCTCCCGAGCGCTCCCGGGTCGTCTCGTAGAACACTTGCCTGAGGTGGGGAACCGCACACCGGGCATCTCATCTGGAGTGCCGAGGCACCGCGTTCTCCGTCAGTGGGCGGGCCGTCCTCGGACTGACCGCCCTTGGCCTGAACGTGACCGTCGGCTGGAGCTGCCGCGTCTCTGCCCGCCATGAAGCACGCCAAGCCTTCAGTGAAGGCCCTCGGCAGAAAGTCCGCAGGGCTCCTTTGGAGCCAGAAGGTCCGCAACGTTTGGGCCCGCTCTGCGGCGTCACAATCGAGCAGGGCTCGGGCCGCACCGGCGATCACGACAGTTCCGATCGGCTCCACACCGAGAAGAAAGTCCGCAAAGAGGGGTTCGATCGCGTCAGCCGGAAGCTGCTCGAGCTGCATGACGGACCCCTCGGCTCCGTGAACCGCAAAGCCCTCCCCCGCGCGCGACACCTCATCGGCAACGGCCTCCTGCAGCTCGACCAGCCCCACATAGAACTCGAGCATCTCGTCGGCATGAGGCGCGCTCGAGAGCAGCTCGATCGCCCGGGAGCGACGCCGCCGCCAGAGGCCCGCACTCAATCGCCAGCTTGCTCCTTCTCCCACCGAGGGTGGTGGAGCCGAGCCCAGCCGCGGCTGACGCGCCCGTGCAACATGGCCCCGAGCGTGCCCGGGTAGGCCACCGTACCGAGATATACGTGCACGATGAGCAGCCCGCCGCCGCCCAGGGTGGTCGCATAGTGCAGGAGGCGCATGGTGTTGACGGTGCCACCATAGAACGGACCGATGCCCAGCACTCCCGCGGGCATCCAAAGCGGGATGCCCGACGCGAGATGCACGACACCCAGAACCGTCATCGCCCAAAAGAAGAGCTTCTGACCCGCGTTGTACTTCCCAGCCGGCGGTACCCCATCCTTTTGGCGGGTGGCATAAGCGCGCACGGCCATCAGCCACTCGCGATCGTTGCTCTCGAGTCTCATGTCCTTCGCCCAAATGAAGAACATGCTCCCTAACGAAACCGAGAAGAGCATCCCGATCCAGGGATGCAGGAACCTTGCCGTTTGACCACCGCCCGAGAGCACGGTGATCCAGAAAAGCCTTGGGTGAGAGAACGCCAGCCCGGTCATCAACAGATAGAGGAACGAGAGCCCGAGCGTCCAGTGCACCACGCGCTCGAAGTACGTGAAGCGTTCAAGTCGACTCACGTGTTCTCCGCATCAGGGCCGGAGCCGGGCTCCGGCGAGGCCGGGTCCGACGCTTCCTCGTCAGCCACCTCCGGTCCGTACTTCAGATAATGCAGCGCCGTGCCCAAGAGGCCGAGACCCATGACCCCCATGCCGAGCTGCTTCAGGCCGGCCAGCGCAGCGAGCGCCCCCGGCGCCGCGGTCGGGTCTTCTGGTAGGTCGTAATCGACGAGGCGGTCGCCGTGCGGCACCACGTACATCATATGCGTGCCTCCCACGCCGGCCGGATCATAAAGCGTGGCATTTTCGAAGCCCCGGTCCTTGAGTCGGTCGACCTTCTGCTCGGCAAGAGCGACCATGTCGTCCTTGGTGCCCCACGTGATCGCGTTGGTCGGGCACGTCTTCACGCATGCCGGCTCGAGCCCGACCTCGACTCGATCGACGCACATGTTGCACTTGTAGACCTTGTGGGTCTCAGCGCTGAAACGCGGAACGTCGAAAGGGCAGCCCGAGATGCAGAGTTGGCAGCCGATGCACTTGTCGGGATTGAAGTCGACGATGCCGTTCTCGTATTGGACGATGGCGCCGGGCGCGGGGCAGGCGTATAAGCAGCCCGGCTCCTCGCAGTGCATGCACGCGTCCTTCTTGATCAGCCACTGGAGGTCGCCGTCGACCTCGATCTCGGTGAAGCGCATCAGCAGCCAGGTATCCGCGCTCAGGTCCTGATGGCTTTGGAAGCTGCCGAAATTCCTGGTCGGCTCGATCTTCAGCTCGTTCCACTCCTTGCACGCTACCTCACAGCCTTTGCAACCGATGCAGCGAGAGATGTCGATGAGTTTGGCGAACTCCGGTCCGGCGGTGCGGATCGAAGGCGCGGGATCCGGCGAGGCCGAAATGCGTTTGACCGCCAACGAGCTGCCAGGCAACTGGGGCATCAGGCTCGCTCCAGATTCACGAGGAACGCCTTGAACTCGGGACAACTCGTGTTCGCGTCGCCGACGAAAGGCGTGAGGTTGTTGGCCATCGAGCCGTGCGTGATGCCCTTGAAGCCCCAATGCACCGGGATCCCGATCGTCCAGCAGGTCTCTCCATTCACGGTGAGTGGCTTGATGCGCTTGGTAACGATGGCGACGCCCTCGACCTCACCGCGCGCGGACCAAACGCGTACGCGCTCTCCGTTCTCGATCCCTTTCTCGGCGGCCAGCCCATGGGGCACTTCGACGAAGAAGTCCGGCATCAGTTCCACCAAGCGCGCGACGTTGCTCGTGACGAAGTGCTCGCGCTCGACCACGCGATAGATCGTGCATGCGTACGGGTAGTCGGCGCGGTCGGCGAGCGCCTCGCGCACGCCGTCGTACCAGTGTATCGCCGGGTTCACGGCGACATCGTCATGGAGGATGTTCGGCGATGGACTCTCCACGGGCTCGTAGTGCTCGGGAATCGGGCCGTCGTTCAAGTAGGTAGTGAAGAGGCGCGCCACGCCCTCCTCGGTCATGATGAACGCGCCAGCCTGATCCGGGGGCGTGGTGCGTCCGTAGTCGGGCACGTCGCCGATCCATTCCCGCCCGGTCCAGCGGATGCCGGGACGAGTCGAGTCCCACGGCTGTCCGTCACCGTCCGCTGACGCTCGATTGTAGAGCACGCGGCGATTCACCGGCCAGCTGAAGCCCCAGTCATGGTGGAAGCCCATACCGCTCGGGTCCGCCGTGCCTCGCCGGGCCATCATGTTGCCTTCTTCGGTGAACGAGCCGCTGTAGAGCCAGTTGCCGGATGACGTGGTGCCGTCGTCACGCAGGCCGGCGAAGGAAGGCAACAGGCGACCGGTGGTCAGGTCGTATCCGTTGATTTCCCGTGCGAGCTCTTCGAGCGTGGGCTCGCGAGGATTCAAGTAGTTCCACTGCAGGTTCAAGATCGGCTCGTGGTAGGCGCCGCCTTCTTCCTGGTAGAGCTCCTTCACGCGCCAAGCGAGCTCCGAGAGGATCCATGTGTCGGAACGCACGTCGCCCGGCGGATCGATCGCCTTCTCCTTCCACTGGGCCCAGCGGCCGGAGTTGGTGAAGGACCCGGCGCGCTCGATCCAGTGCGTCGCCGGCATATAGAGGACCTCGGTCGCGACCTCTTCCGGATTGACTCCGGGCGCCCGCCAGAACTCGGCCGAGTCGAGCATGAACGGGTCGATGATGACTTGCCACTCGAGGTTCTTCATCGCCTCGAGCAGGCGGGGCACATCAGGCCCGGCCAACAGCGCATTGAAGCCGAGCGCGATAATCCCCTTGAGGCGGCCTTTGAAGGCCTGGTCCCACATGGAGAGCCACGTGGAGTCGTCTGCGGGTTTGGCCAGATAGTGGTAGCCGAAGTCGTTCTCTGGTCCCACGGTATCGCCGAACCACGCTTTCATCTGCGAGACGAAGAACTTCGGGTAGTTCCCCCAGTAGTTCACGGTGTCCGGGACCAGTGGTTCCGGAGTAGAATCCGCCAAGTGTGCCGACAGTGATTCTTGATGGGGAGCGGGTACACGCAGGTAGCCGGGCAGGATGCCCGCAACGATCGCGTGATCGGTCGCGCCCTGCACGTTGGCGTGGCCGCGCAGCGCGTTGATGCCTCCGCCCGGCCGTCCAATGTTGCCCAGCAGCAACTGCATGATCGCGGCCGTGCGGATGATTTGGCTGCCCACCGTGTGCATGGTCCAGCCCACGGCATACATGATCGTGCCCACGCGGTCGGCGGTTCCTGTCGAGCAGATGATGTCGGCGACCCTGCTGAAGTCCTCCGCCGAGCAGCCCGCGATCTGAGCGACGGTCTCCGGTGTGTAGCGGGCGTAGTGATTCCTGAGGATCTGGAAGACGCAGCGCGGGTGCTCGAGCGTCATGTCGCGACGGACGTAGCCATCGCTGCCGCGCTCGTAGTCCCAGGATGTCTTGTCGTACGCACTGGTCGCCGCATCGAAACCGCTGAACAGGCCGTTGTCGAATCCAAAGCCTTCCTGAACGATGAAGGACGCGTTCGTATGGAGGCGGACGTACTCTTCGTGATGCAGGTCCTCGTCGAGAATCTTCCGGATGAATCCGCCCAGCATGGCGATGTCGGATCCTGGGCGAATCTGAAGGTGCCGGTCGGCGACCGCCGATGTGCGTGTATATCGTGGATCGACCGTGACGATCTGCGCGCCACGCTCATCGCGCGCCTCGAGCGCCCACTTGAAGCCGCAGGGGTGATTCTCGGCCGGGTTGGCGCCCATGACCAGAACGACATCGGCATTCTTGATGTCTTTCCAGTGGTTGGTCATGGCGCCGCGACCGAACGTTGCCGCCAAACTGGCGACTGTGGGGCTATGTCATATTCGAGCCTGATGGTCGATGTACATCAGCCCCATCGATCGCATGGTCTTCGTGATGAAGTAGGCGTCCTCGTTGTTGACGGTCGCGCTCCCCACCCAACCGATGCCTTCGCAGCGATTCACCGTGCGGCCCTGCTCGTCACGCTCGACGAAAGTCTCGTCCCTAGCGTCCTTGAACTTCCTGGCGAGCCAATCCAGCGCGAAGTCCCAGTCCACGTCCTGCCACTCGGTGGCGTTGGCGGCGCGGTATTTCGGCCCCTTCTCCAACCGGGGGTTCATCGCCAGCGCCATCTGTGACGCCCCCTTGGGGCAGAGCGTGCCGCCGTTGATGGGGCTGTCGGGATCGCCTTCGACGTGGACCACAGCGTTGACGGTGTTCAGCCCGCCCGAGCCGTGCACGTAAGCGATGGTGCCGCAGCCGACCGCGCAGTACGGGCACACCGTTTTGAACTCTTTGGCGTTCGAGATCTTGAGGCCACGGGATGCGGCATACACCGGCTTCAGGTCGAAGCCCAGTGAGCTCGCGAGCAACCCGCCCCCTGTGAGCCCGGTGATCTTGAAAAGATCTCGTCGCGAGATGTCTACCACGCGTCTCCCTCAGTTCAACGAGCAGTTCTGTGCTGCGTAGTCGGCCGAAGGGCACGGTAGGTCTGGCTGGGGCGGCTAGCAAGGACGGGAAGCGCCGCTCCGGCCGTGCGCATTGGCGCGAGGCCAACCATTATGGCGTCGCGGAGGTTGGCGAGGGGAGCCTTTTGGCGGCCGAGGAGGCTGGCGATGCCGAGTATGAGCCACGACAGCGAAGCTCGGGCGAGCTTCAGAATCGACGTGCCCGCAGAATTCAACTTCACGCGCGACGTCATCGACGACTGGGCTAATAAGGAGCCCGACCGACTCGCGCTCATCGCGGTGCAACCGGACGGGCGCACCGTGCTCCGGTACACTTTCGGCGAACTATCTACGCTGGGGGATCGCGCCGCCCACGTGCTGCGGGCACGAGGGGTCGAAAAAGGCGACCACATCTTCGTGCAACTGCCGCGCGTCATCGATTGGTACTCAGCCTTGCTAGGCGCATTCAAGATCGGTGCAGTCCCCATGCCTGGAACGACGCAGCTCATGTCCAAGGACCAGGCGTATCGCATCAACCGCGCCGGCGCATCCGTCGCCATCGTCGACGACGAGGGCGCGGAGAGACTGGACCGGGTGCGCGCGGACTGTCCGTCGCTGCGGGCTCTTTTCGTCGCCGGAAGTTCGCGCGAAGGATGGATCGACTGGCGGCAGGCACTCTCGGAGGCGCCCGCCGAGCCAGCGGCGGCCGCACGAACGACGGCTGACGACGCCCTTTTGCTCTACTTCACGTCGGGCACGACTGGGCAGCCGAAGATGGTCCAGCACGTGCAGTCGTATGCGCTCGGTCACGAAATCACGGCGCGCTTCTGGCAGGACCTCAGCCCCGATGACATCCACTGGACGGTGTCCGACACCGGATGGGCCAAAGCCGCGTGGGGCAAGCTATTCGGGCAATGGATCGTCGGCTCCACCGTGGTGATGTGGAACATCGTCGGCAAGCCGGACCTGGCGCGCATGCTCGAGTTGATCGGGGAGCTCGGGGTGACTTCGTTTTGCGCGCCGCCAACCATCTATCGCGCATTCACCCAGCTCGACCTCTCCGCGTACGACTGGTCGTCACTGCGCCACTGCACGGCGGCGGGCGAGCCGCTGAACCCAGAGGTCATCCAGGTGTGGCAAAAAGCCACCGGCACGACTCCCTACGACGGGTACGGCCAGACCGAGTCGGTCTGTCTTGTGGTGAACCACCCCTCCGAGCCGGTCAAGCCAGGCTCGATGGGACGTCCCGCGCCGGGCATGCAAGTCGACGTGATCGACGACGACGGTCGAGTGCTCGAGGACTACGAAGAAGGCCACATCGCCGTGCGCACCGACGAGTGGCCCATCGGACTGTTCCGGGGCTACTGGAAAGACCCTGAGCTTACCGCCGAAGTCTTCCGCAATGGCTGGTACTATACCGGCGATCGAGGCCGCCGTGACGAAGACGGCTACATCTGGTTCATCGGCCGCGCGGACGACGTGATCCTCTCAGCGGCCTATCGCATTGGACCGTTCGAGGTCGAGTCGGCGCTCATCGAGCATCCGTCCGTCGCCGAGGCCGCAGTGGTGGGCAAGCCGAACCGCGAACGGGGCCAAGTCGTGAAGGCGTACATCATCCTGGCGCCAGGCTTCACCGGATCGGACGAGCTCACCGAACAGATCCAGGCACACGTCAAGTCAGTAACGGCGCCCTACAAGTATCCGCGAGAGATCGAATACGTCGAGGAATTGCCCAAGACTATCTCGGGCAAGATCCGGCGGGTGGAGTTGAGGGAGGCCGAGTGAAGGCGGTCACTTGCCGTCGTCCACCCACAGATCTACGCTCGTGCAGTGGTGGGCAAGCCGGCCGGCCATTCCGAATTGTGGGAGGCGCCTGAGTCCATGATGTCAGACCATCCGATTCGCGACCGGCCACGCTCGCTCGGCACGGTTCTTCTCGCTGGACTGCTGCTGGCGACGGGGTGCTCAGGAGACGGCCAAGGCGGAACCGACTCCGACGGCTTGGAGGTCGTGAACATCGGCTTCGTGGGGCCGCTGAGTGGTGGAGCCGCCTACTACGGTAGGAACGTGCAGCGCGGCATCACCATGGCGGCCGACGAAATCGCCGAGGCCGGAGGCTTCGAGGTCGATGGCCGACGGTTCCGGTTCGAGATCGTCTCTTTGGATGACCGCTACCTGCCCTATGAAACGGCCACCGCCGTGCGTCGGCTTCTCCAGCAGAACCAGACCCCGGTGATCCTGGTACCGCACGCCGGAGGCATTCGCGTGGTCCAGGAGATGAACACGCGTGAGCCCAAGTTCCTGCTGGCGGCCTACAGCAGCGAGCCGAGCATCCTGGAGGCTGAGAACCCTCTGATGCTGATGCTTCCCCCCCGCTTCGACGGGTACCAAGAGCCATGGGTGGAAGTGATGATGGGGCGGTTCGGGACTCGGCTGGCGCTGGTCCCGACGACTACCGCGTACGGCCGCGCATGGACCGAGGCCGTCTCAGCCGAGTGGACGCGCCAAGGAGGGACGCTGGGACGCGACCACGGCGTGGACTACAACACGACCACGGATTTCACAGGTGCGGTGAGCCGAGCGCTGGCCGACGAACCCGACGTGCTCTTCATCGGTGGCCCGTCTCAGCCCACCGCGCTCGTGATCAGGGCAGCCCGCGAGCAGGGCTTTGAAGGCGGGTTGCTCATCATGGATCAGGCCAAGTTCATGGAGATGTTGGACATCGTGCCCATCGAGTCTCTGGAGGGGGCGATCGGAGTCTATCCGGTGGAGACCTACCCGACGCCCGGCGCACCTCTTTTCGCTGCGCGCTACTACGAGCGCTTCGGTGCGGACTCTCCGTCTCCGACCAGCGAAATCGCGATCAACTATCAGGCGCTCTACTTGATCGCGCGCGCCATGACGCTGGCAGGTACCACCACGGACCCAGAAGCCATCCGCGCCCGCGCAGACGAAGCGGCACGAACGCTTCCCCAGGAGGTCCGCGTCTACGAGGTGGCGGGGGTTACCGACGTCGGCCTCATTACGCGTGACGTATTCACGGCCCACATCGTGGACGGAGAGTTCGTGTCGATAAGGATCCCCGTTCCCGGCGGCGCGCCCTAGTGGCTTGCACCGTAATCGCCCGCCGGAGTTGAGGGCCACCGTCAGTTGACCCTCTTCTTACAGCAGTTTGTAAACGGCATCGCGCTAGGCAGCGTGTACAGCCTGGTCGCACTGGGCCTGACGCTCGTATACGGCGTACTCAAAGTGCCCAACTTCGCGCACGGCGCGCTATATATGGCCGGAGCGTACGTCAGCTACGTGATGCTGACGTCGTTCGGGGCCTCCTACATCGTCGCGATGGCCGTTTCCGTCGTGGTGCTGGCGGTGTTGGGCGGCAGCATGGAGTGGCTCGTCTTCCGCCGGCTGGAAGGCAAAACCCCGGTGCATTCGATGATTGCGGCACTCGGTCTGCTCTTCTTCATGGAAGGCACGGCAGACGTCATCTGGGGCCCCACCTTCCGACAGGTGCCCACGCCCTTCGACGGCGTCGTCACGCTCCTGGGCGTCAACATCACCGAGCAGCGCATCCTGGTCATAGTCGCAGCGGTCGTGACGATGGTCGGGCTCTATCTGCTGCTGAAGCGGACCCTCGTGGGGATGAGCATCGAGGCCATGGCGCAGGACCGCGAGGGCGCGCTTCTCGTCGGCATCGACACACGCCGGGTCGCGTTGCTCACATTCGCGATCTCCGGAGCTCTCGCGGCAGTCGCCGGATCCTTGATCGCGCCACTCTTGTTGGTGTTCCCCAACATGGGCGAGCTCATCATTCTGAAAGCGTTCGTCATCGTGATCCTGGGAGGCATGGGAAGCGTCCCAGGGGCCATCCTCGGCGGATACTTGTTGGCTTTGGCGGAAACCATGGCCGGGACCTATGTGTCGTTCGCCTTCTCCGAGTTGATCGCCTTCGGACTGTTGGTGCTGGTGCTCGTGATCCGGCCGACGGGCCTTTTCCAGAAGGGGGTCTGAGCGGTGCGCTTGCCTCCCGCCCGGGGCGTCGCCCTCTCGCTCCTGCTGCTGACCGCAATCCTTTTCCCCTTGCTCGTGGACAACCCCTACCTCGTCAGCGTGGTCATTACGGCCTACGTGACCGCGATCGCGGTTTATGGGCTGGACGTCATGCTCGGCTACACCGGGGAGTTGTCTCTTGCCCAAGGGGGGTTCTTCGGGATCGGCGGTTATAGCGCCGGCATCCTGATGGCCACCTACGAGGTCTCCTTCTGGATAGCTCTGCCAGCGGCTGTGGTGATGACCGCTGCGCTAGGCTACGTGATCGGCCTTGCCGCGTTGCGCACGCGCGGCGACTACTTTGCGATCTTCACGCTCGCGGTTGGGGTGATGATCGTGATCATCATCGAGCGATGGGAGGGCGTTACCGGAGGGACCGACGGACTCATCGGGATTCCCCCGCCCTCCAGCATCGGCCCCCTGCGCTTCGATTCACTCACCGCGCAGTACTACCTCGTGCTCTTCTTCCTCGTGCTCACGATCTATGTCGTGTGGAGCCTTGTGAACTCCCTGGTCGGACGCACGTTCGTCGCGGTCCGCAACAGCGAGGAACTGGCTCGCGCCGTGGGCATCGACGCGGGCAAAACGCATCAGCTCTCATTCGTCATCTCGGCGGCGCTGGCGGGTCTTGGCGGAGCGCTCTACGCGGTCTTCCTGGGTTACATCGGGCCAGCCATGGGCGGCGTCCAGATGACGTTCATGATGCTGGTATATCTCATGATCGGCGGCGTGGCCTCGCTCGCAGGCCCGCTGGTGGGCACGCTGCTGGTGACGGGCCTGATGCAGTTCCTGCAGGCGTTCGCGGAATATCAGATGATGGCGCTCGGACCGATCCTGGTGGTCGTGATCATCTTCTTCCCCAAGGGCCTGGCGGGGCTGGCCAAGCTCCTGCCTGAACGGTGGAGACGATGAGCGCCCCGTTGCTACGCGTGGAACACCTAGGCATGCACTTCGGTGGGCTGAAGGCGGTGGATGACGTCGACCTCGACGTGCCGGAGGGGGAGATTACCGCCGTGATCGGACCCAACGGTGCCGGGAAGTCGACGTTCTTCAACGTGGTGAGCGGTTTCTGCACACCGACTACGGGCCGCGTCGCTTTAAACGGCGTGGACGTCACCGGGCTCGCTCCTCACCGCATCGCCCGTCTGGGCGTGGCGCGCACCTTCCAGACTACGAAGCTATTCCCTGAAGCCGAGGTGCTCGACAACGTCATCATCGGCCGACGGCAGCATACGAAGAGCAACGTGCTCGATGCGATTCTGCGCACCAAGCGGCTTCGCACCGAGGCCGCCGAGTGCCGCGAAAGGGCCAGGCAGGCGCTGGAGTTCGCCGGCGTGCTGCACCTGGAGGCTCTCCCGGTGGGCAGCATCCCACAGGAGGCCCGAAAGCGCGTCGCCATCGCGCTGGCTCTCGTGGCGGAGCCCCAGTTGCTGCTGCTGGATGAGCCCGCGGCGGGCATCAACGAAGAGGAGACGAGCGGACTCACGGCGCTCATCCGTAAAGTGGTGGAGAGCGGGATCGCCGTCTGCTTGGTCGAGCACAAGATGCGCATGGTCATGGACCTCTCAGACCGGATCGTCGTGCTGAATCAGGGGAAGAAGATCGCGGAGGGCACGCCGGAAGAGATTCGAGGCGACCCCACGGTCATCGACGCGTACCTGGGGGGGAGCAGCCATGCCTGAGCCCATGCTCGAACTCAAGGGGGTGAGCGTACAGTTCGGTACCTTCTTGGCTCTGCGGCAAGTGAGCGTATCGGTCGCGGAGGGTGAAATCGTCGTACTGCTCGGCGCCAACGGTGCTGGGAAAAGCACTCTCTTTCGGGCCGTCAGCGGACTGGAGCGCCCTTCGGAAGGAACGATCCACTTCGACGGACAGGACATCAGTCGCCTTGCCGCCCACCGAATCGTTCGGGAGGGCGTGGCCCACGCGCCCGAAGGTAAGCACTTGTTCACCGAGGCTTCCGTGCGCAAGAACCTGCTACTGGGCGCCTACGTGCGGCGCAAAGACCCCGCTGGAGTCCAGGAGTCCATGGAGGAGGTCTTCGATCTCTTTCCCATGCTGCGGGCGAAGGCAGGCGACGCCGCCGGGACCCTGTCCGGAGGCCAGCAACAGATGCTGTCAATCGGGCGTGCGCTCATGGCGCGCCCGCGGCTGCTGCTTCTCGATGAGCCGTCTCTGGGCCTGGCCCCCCTGGTGGTCGAGGAGGTCTTCGAATCGATCCTCGAGATCAACCGACGCGGCACTGCTGTGTTCCTCGCCGAACAAAACGCCCATGCTGCGTTGAAGGTGGCGAAGAGGGGGTACGTGATCGAAAGCGGGAGCGTGGCCATCGAGGGGGACCGCGACACCCTGGTCGACAATCCCGAGGTGCGTCGAGCCTACATCGGCGTCTAGCCCACATCGGCGTCCAATAGGGAGCATCGCAATGGAAACAGACATCTCGGCCACGCCCTTCGCGGAGCGCCTGACGATCCCAGTGCTCGATTCGCACATGGCTTACGTCGAGGTTGGAAGCGGAGAGCCGATCGTCTTCCTGCACGGGAATCCAACGTCGTCGTATCTCTGGCGCAACATCATCCCCCATGTACAGTCGATGGGTCGTTGCCTCGCCCCGGACCTCATCGGAATGGGGAACTCGGGGCCGGCGGAAGGGGGGCGGTATCGCTTCACCGACCACGGCCGGTATCTCGATGCCTGGTTCGAAGCAGTTGATGCCACCAGCAACGTGACCCTCGTGGTGCACGACTGGGGCTCGGGCCTCGGCTTCGACTGGGCGCGGCGGCATCCCGACGCGGTGCGCGGCATCGCTTACATGGAGGCGATCGTGCAGCCCGTATCGTGGGATGCGTGGCCCGACGCGGCTCGAGGCATCTTCCAAGCAATGCGTTCGCCGGCCGGTGAGGAAATCGTGCTGGAGAAGAACGTCTTCGTGGAGCGAATCCTGCCGAGTGCGGTTCTCCGGGACCTGGGCGAAGAGGAGATGACCGAGTATCGCCGGCCGTACCTGGAACCCGGCGAGTCTCGGCGTCCAACCCTCACATGGCCGCGAGAGATTCCGGTCGACGGCGAGCCCGCTGACATGGTCGAGATCGTGCAAGGATACGCGGACTGGCTGTCCGAGAGTGACGTGCCGAAGCTCTTCATCGACTGTGACCCGGGCTCGATCCTCGTCGGTCCGCAGCGGGAGTTCGCGAGAAGCTGGCCCAACCAGCGCGAGGTCACTGTGAACGGCAGCCACTTCGTTCAGGAAGACTCGCCGCACGAGATCGGTGAGGCGATCGCCGCTTGGCTCCCCACGATCTGACGATGCCATGAACGGTGCGCGCAGCCTGGTGAAGACGCTCATTGCCAGCGGCGTCGACGTATGCTTCGCGAACCCGGGCACTTCGGAAATGCACTTCGTCGCAGCGCTGGACGCGGAACAGGATATGCGCGCGGTTCTCGGGCTCTTCGAGGGTGTAGTCACCGGCGCCGCCGACGGTTACGCACGCATGGCCGGGAAGCCCGCCTGCACGTTGCTGCATCTGGGGCCGGGCCTCGGCAACGGCCTCGCCAATCTGCACAACGCCCGCCGAGCGCAGGTGCCCCTCGTCAACATCGTTGGCGAGCACGCCACGTATCACCGCCACCTGGACGCGCCTCTCACGTCCGATATCGAAAGCATCGCTAGGGGCGTATCGGGCTGGATTCACGTCTGTGAAGACGCGCAGAGCGTGGCCGCCGACGGAGCGCGCGCGGTAGCCGCGAGCTACGGGCCACCTGGTCAGGTCGCCACGCTGATCCTCCCGGCAGACACTGCGTGGGAGTCGTCAGGCGTTCCGGCCGATCCTGTCACGCCTTGCTCGCCGGCGCTGCCGAGCTCGGAGCGGGTGGAGGAGATCGCGCGCACGCTGCACGCCGCGGGCAGCTCAGCGGTGTTGTTGTTGAACGGGTCGGCGCTCTCTGAAGAGGGCGTGGCGCTCGCCGGACGGATCGCGGCGGCAACGGGCGTCCGACTCTTTCGGGACACATTCGTCGCTCGAGTGACGCGCGGGCCTGGGCGCGGTCACGTGTCGCGGCTGCCCTACTTCGGAGAACAGGTCGTCGAGGTGCTCGACGGCGTCCAACACCTGGTGACCGTGGGGACCAAGGCGCCGGTCTCGTTCTTCGCGTACCCCGGCAAGCCAGGCGAACTCACGCCCGACGGCTGCTCCGTGCACTGCCTGGCGGAGCCTGAGGAGGACGGCCGGGGCGCGCTCGCGGCGCTCGTGGAGGCGCTGGATGCGGGTAAGATCGCACCCGCCGTTGAGACCGAGCAGCGTCCGCCGCTCCCGACGGGTGCGCTCACGCCCGAGGCCATCGCACAGGCGCTAGCGCACTTGCTGCCCGAGCACGCCATCGTGATGGCCGAGGCGGCGACCGCCGGCCGTCCCATCTACAGCGCGCTCCGCGCTTCGGCGCCGCACGACTGGCTCGACCTCACCGGCGGTGCCATCGGCCAGGGCATGCCGGCAGCCACGGGAGCGGCCGTCGCGTGCCCCGAGCGAAAAGTGATCTCGCTCGAGGCGGACGGAAGCGGGATGTACACGCTTCAAGCGCTCTGGACCCAGGCCCGAGAAGAGCTGGACGTTACGACCGTCATCTTCTCGAATCGCAGGTACGCGATCCTGGAGATGGAGTACCATCGTGTCGGCGTGGGCGCTCCGTCCGAGAGGGCCAAGAGCCTCTTCGACCTGTCGCGACCGGACCTGGACTGGGTGCAGCTCGCGCGAGGCATGGGCGTCGACGGCGCACGCGCGACTACCGCGGAGGAGTTCAGCCGCGAGCTGGCTCGGGGGTTGGGCGAGGGCGGTCCGTATCTGATTGAAGCAGCGCTCTGACAGGGCGCCCAGGCGTCTGACAGCGCCGTCAGATCGGGTCTCGTGAGACGGTCGCGCACCAGCACCGAGGAACGGCCGCCTGACCTTCGATCGTGCCGTGCTAATTCGCCCGAGCACGGCCAGCTGCGCCCGTGGAGAATCAGGCCACGTCAGAGCGGAAGTCACACCTTGACTAAGACTCGCTTTCCATAATTTTTAGGCTAGCCTAAACTTGGAGTCTTTTCATGGATACAGCACGCTACGTCTTCGGCTGCCTCATCGTAGTCGGTCTTCCTCCGGGTCTCGGCTGGTGGTTCGTGATCCATCCGTTCATCGACGTGTGGCGTCGCGTTGGCAAGGAGATGACCTTCATCGTCGGCATGGCGCTCATGTTCGCGAGCATGGTCCCGTTGTATTGGGTGCGCGACACGCTATTGATGGCAGATCTCGGTACGAGTCCCATCACGGTCGCGATCGCAATCGTGCTCGCGGCGTGCGCGGCCTTCATCGCGTTCAAGCGGAGGAAGCACCTCACGATGGCCATCCTGGCGGGGCTTCCCGAGCTCGAGGAGGGCGGCAAAGGGGGGAGCTTGCTCACCGAAGGCCCCTACTCGGTCGTCCGCAACCCGCGCTATATCGAGATGGTGTTCGGCGTGTTCGCCTACGCCGCATTCTCCAACTACGTAGGCCCATATGTCTTGGCGCTGGTGAGCATCCCTTTGATCCACATGATCGTCATTCTGGAAGAGCGCGAGCTTCGAGATCGCTTCGGCCCAGAGTACGACGCCTACCTCGCCAGCGTGCCGCGATACTGGCCATGGTGAGGTGACATGGCGGTGGCGCTACTACCCCCGCGCCGGCATTGGCACCAGATACGGCTCGAGCCCCTTCAGATTGTGCTCGATCTCCGCGATCTGCACCGCTGACAGTGAGTAGTCGCGGCCCCTCTGCGCTCTCGACTTGAATATCCCCCTTCGCTGCAGCAGGTAGCGTCCGGCCCCAGGGATCTCGGTCTCGCAAGTCAGCATCACCAGCAGCTTGCCGTGGATGTCTCGCACCTCATCCCAGTCGCCGGCTCGAGAGGCCGTCCACATGCGCACGAACACCTCCGCGTACATCGCCATTCCGCTCACCAATCCGTCCACGCCCAAGCGCAAGTCATAGGCGAAATAGCGGCCACGCATCGCGGAGTACACGCGCTGGATCTGCGGCTGGCCCACCAGCGCTGAGATGCGCTCGAAGACTGGCTGCCATTCTTCCTTTACGTATCCGAGATGGGGATAGCGGGCCGCGAGCTCCAAAATCAGGTCGGTTTCTACCACGAGGCCAGGCAAGTTGGGCGTCGTCTGGATCATGATGGGCCGCATAGTGACCTCGGCCAGGGCGCTGTAGTACTCGCGGTAGTCGTCCAGCGTGCTGCCCACTTTCGGCGGCATCGCGATCATCATGTCGGGCTCGAGGGCCTCGGCGAAGGTCGCCAGCTTCACCAGCTCGGGCGTCGAGTCCTGCTGGACGCCCAGCACGAGCGTCATCGAGCGACCCTGGTTGGCTCGCGTGAGAACCTCCATCCCGCGTTTGATCTCGTCGGTCGTCAGCCTCGTGTAGTCGCTGGAGTTCTGCGGCCAAACCAGTCCGTGCACGCCCGCGTGATCCAGCCACTCGACCTGAAAGGCAAGGTCGTCGTAGTCCACCGCGCCCGACTCCGTGTAAGGCGTCGACAGGATGACGAAGATGCCCCGCATGTCTTCATCCCGGACCGCCCGGACTCCCGTGGTGGGCGCCGCGGACAACGAGGCGCTTCCGACTACTTGCGATCCGACGAGCGCGGATCCCATGAGTTTGAGACTGTCGCGACGGGTGTAGGTCTTCCTCATTGGACGATCGCTCACGCACGAGTAGACAGGACCTGCGTTGACCGGAATCCGGATCAGGGTAACTGTGTCTGACCCGCTCGTGCCATAGCGACTGCTCGCAGGCCACGAGTCACCCCGGTAGACCCTGAGGAGGAACCCCTTGTCCGCCGCTTCGTCTGTTAACGATTTCTCGCGAGTCATGGTCGCCAACCGCGGCGAGATCGCGATTCGCGCATTCCGGGCGTGCACCGAACTGGGCAAGCGGACCGTGGCGGTGTACAGCGACGAGGACTCTCTTTCGCTCCACCGATACAAGGCCGATGAGGCGTACCTGCTCTCGTCTGAGCTCGGGCCGGTCGAGGCCTATCTCGACATCGACGGCATCGTGTCGCTGGCGGTTGAGAAGGACATCGACGCCATCTATCCGGGATACGGCTTCCTGGCTGAGAACGCAGACTTCGCGCGTAGGTGCCAAGAGCAAGGCATCGTGTTCATCGGCCCTTCCGCGGAGCAGCTCGACCACTTCGGCGACAAGCTGCGCGCGCGGGAGCTGGCCGAGAGCGCAGGCCTTCCCGTCATACCTGGCACCGCGGAAGCCGTGGGCGACGAAGACGCGATCGCCTTCGCATCGGACACCGGATATCCGGTCATGGTCAAAGCCGTCTCGGGAGGCGGCGGTCGGGGGATGCGCGTGGCGCGGGACGCCGAGGAACTCCGGCGCGTACTCGACGTGGCACGTCGGGAAGCGAGCAAAGCGTTCGGAAGTGGGGACGTCTACATCGAGAAGCTCGTCCGCAATCCTCGCCACATCGAGGTGCAGATCCTTGCCGACCAACACGGCCGCGTAGAGCACCTGTGGGAGAGGGATTGCTCGATCCAGCGTCGGCATCAGAAGGTCGTGGAGACGGCGCCCGCACGCGGTCTGGATCCCGAAGTCCGGCAGAAGATCTGTGGCGCCGCGAAGGATCTCATGGTGCATACGGGCTATCAGGGCGCCGGCACCGTGGAGTTCCTGCTAGGTGCGGACGACGAGTTCTACTTCATCGAGGTCAACCCGCGCATCCAAGTGGAGCACACGGTTACGGAGCTCGTGATGGGCGTCGATCTGGTGCAGGCGCAGATCCGCGTGGCCGAGGGACGCACACTCGCAGAAATCGGGCTTCCCGATGTGATTCCCGAACCCGTCGGCTACGCGATCCAGTGCCGGGTCACCACCGAGGATCCGGAGCAGGATTTCTTGCCCGACGCCGGGAGACTCACCCACTACCGCTCACCCGGCGGCTTCGGGGTTCGCCTCGACGCCGGCACTGCGTTTACGGGCGCCTACGTGAGCCCGCATTACGACTCCCTCCTCGTGAAGGTGTGCACGCACGCGACGACTTTCGAGGACGCCGTTCGCAAGATGCGGCGCGCGCTCACGGAGTTCCGGATTCGCGGCCTCAAGACCAACATCCGGTTCCTCGAGAACGTGGTGACGCATCCCGAATTCGCGGCCGGGGGCACCCACACGGGCTTCATCGCGGCGCATCCGGAACTTCTGGACTTCCGACCCAGACAAGACCGGGGGACACGGCTGCTGCGCTACATCGGCCATATCGCGGTGAACGGTCAAGTCGAGGGCCCCAAGAGCCGGATCAGGCCGGAGTTTCGCGCACCTCCGATGCCTGCACCCGCGCCTGGTTGGAGCCCTCCCACGGACACGTTCAAACACGTTCTGGACTCCCGCGGTCCCGAAGCGTTAGTGACCCACCTTCGAGATCACCAACGTGTACTCTTCACCGATACGACATTCCGCGACGCGCACCAGTCGCTGCTCGCCACTCGCATGCGAAGCTTCGACCTGCTCCGGATCGCGAGAGATACTGGCCGCCTCTCCTCCAACCTGTTTTCCATGGAGGTCTGGGGCGGAGCGACCTTCGACACCGCGTATCGTTTCCTGAAGGAAGATCCTTGGCAGAGGCTGGCGCAGCTGCGTGAGCGCATTCCACACATCCTCTTCCAGATGCTTCTGCGGGGTCAGAGCCTCGTCGGCTATTCGGCGTATCCCGACAACGCCGTGCGGCTGTTCGTGAAAGAAGCGGCGGATACGGGAATCGACGTCTTCCGCATTTTCGACTCCCTGAACTGGTTGCCGAACATGCAAGTGGCGATCGACGCGGTGCGGGAGCAAGGAAAGATTGCCGAGGTCTGCCTTTGTTACACCGGAGACATTCTGGACACGAGTCGGGAGCGCTACGACCTGGCCTACTACGTGGATCTGGCAAAGCAAATCGAAGCGTCCGGGGCCCACATTCTCGCGATCAAGGACATGTCGGGGCTGCTCAAACCGGCGGCCGCCCAGGTCCTCGTACACGCCTTGAAGCAGGCCACCGACCTCCCGGTGCACTTGCACACGCACGATAGCACGGGCGTCGGTGTGGCTACCGCGGTGCAGGCCGCGTTGGCCGGAGCCGACGTAGTCGATGGCTGTATCGACGCCCTGGCCAGCGGCACGTCACAGCCGAGCTTGAGGGCGATTGCGGCAGCGCTGCAAGGAACGGCAAGGGAGCCCGAGTTGGACATGGACGCCCTCCAGCCGCTGAACGAGTATTGGACCACCGTGCGCGCCTACTACCGCTTCCTGGAGCGCGGATCGGTGGCCCCCGACGCCTATGTGTTCAAGACCCAGGTGCCCGGAGGACAACTCACCAACCTCAAGCATCAGGCGGAAGCGCTGGGTCTGTTGGGGCGGTGGCGCGAAGTGGTGAATCGCTACCGGGAAGCGGACGCTCTGCTCGGCGAGCTCATCAAGGTCACTCCGTCTTCGAAGGCGGTCGGGGACCTGGCGCTCTTCATGGTGCAGAACGACCTCGACGGCGAGCAACTCTTGGCGCAGGCATCGGAGCTGAGCCTCCCCAAGTCCGTCGTGGGACTTCTCGAGGGTCGGCTGGGACGTCCACCGTACGGCTTCCCGCCGGACCTGCAGGCCGCGGTGTTGCGAGGGAAAGAGCCCCTTACGGACAGGCCGGGCGCCTACCTCGATCCGGCGAACTTCGAAGCGCTGCGTAGCGAGGTCGAAGAACTGTCGAAGGATGAGCCCGTCAAGCGAGACGCCGACGACAAAGAAGTGCTCTCGCGTATCCTCTTTCCGGTCGTATACGCGGACTTCGCCGCACATCGCGCGGCGTATGGCGATACCTCGGCGCTGGACACGCGGACCTTCTTCTACGGGCCAAAACCCGGGGAGCGTGTCGCCGCCGACATCGAGCCGGGCAAGACCCTCATCATCCGCCTCATCTCCATTGGTGACGTGCACGCCGACGGCACGCGCCCCGTCCTCTTTGAGCTCAATGGACACGCACGCGAGGTGCGCGTACGGGACCTGAAAGTCGCGATCGACCACGATGTGCGTGCCAAGGCCGATCCACAGAATTGGCAGGAAATTGGCGCGTCCATGCCGGGGAAGGTGGTCAAGATCCTGGTTCAGCCGGGGGACACCGTAAGCAAGGGCGCGGACCTTCTCGTCACCGAGGCCATGAAGATGGAGACGGCTTTGCAGGCTCCGCGTCACTCGGTGGTGGAGGAGCTGCTGGTGCGTCAGGGCGACGTGGTGGAGAGCGCCGATCTGCTGCTGCGGCTCGGACCCGTGCCGGAGACCGAGGAGGTCTGAGCTAGGCGGGTCCGCCCCGTTGGCGGTCCTCGGGGCGCAACTCTAGCTTGAGACCGATCAATCGCCGACCGAATCGCGCAGCTACGGGGGCACCATGTCATCGTCACGCAGACACAAGCTCAGGACGATCCTATCCCTGGGTTGCCTGATCATCCTCTCGGCGTGCGATCCTCCGCAGCCTCCAGCCGAGCCCGAACCTGAGAACCCGTTCCTGGGCGTGTGGAGCTTGGTGGACTGGACGCGGCAGGGCCCCGACGGCGTGATCACTTATCCGTTCGGCGAAGCGCCTCAGGGACTACTCGTATACACGAGCGAGGGCCAGATGTCGGCTCATCTCATGAGGGCTGAGCGGGACCCCGATCGGTTCGCGGACATGGATGGTCCAACCGCACTGCGAGCGTTGACCGCGTCGACCTATTTCGCCTATTGGGGTGGGTACACGATCGATGACGGCGCCGCGACCGTGACTCACCATGTGACTGGCGGGCTGTCGGCTGCTTTCACCGGATCCGAGCAGGTACGTCATTTCCGGTTCGAGGGGAGCGATCGCCTCGTGCTGTCACCCGCTTCGCGGGCTCCTGTCGAGACCCGCAGCGTGAGCGAGCTCACCTGGGTGCGGGTCCGCTGAGGCTGACTGGTCTCATTGCCCCCCGCGTCGATGAGCGGGATGTTGGCTCGTCCCACCACCCATTCAGAGAAACCGTTGCCATGTCCTTTCCGCTCGCCCGCCTGAACCGGCCCACATTGTTGATGGCGGGACTCGTCATCGCGCTCTCGGCGGGATGCGCCGCTGACACCGCAGAGGAGACCGACACCGTGGCCACCCCTGACGCCGAGGCCATTAGGCCGTTCACGATCGAGGTCGCCGACGATGTACTGACCGATCTCGAAGACCGCCTGGCCCGCGGTCGCCTGCCGGAGCAGATCCCCGGCACAGGCTGGGATCAAGGGACGAATAGGGCCTACCTGGAAGAGCTTCTTGCTTATTGGCAGGACGGCTTCGATTGGCGCGCCCAGGAGCGACGGCTCAACGAGTTCGATCACTTCAAGACCGATGTCGACGGCCTCGATGTGCACTTCATCCACCAGCGGTCCGCGAACGAGAACGCCGTGCCTCTGTTACTCGTACACGGGTGGCCGGGCTCGTTCGTGGAATTCGCGGATCTCATCGGCCCCCTGACCGATCCTACGGCGCACGGCGGTGATGCCGCGGACGCCTTCCACGTCGTCATCCCGTCGCTGCCCGGCTATGGCTTTTCGGGCAAACCGGACGAGACGGGCTACAACCCAGAGCGCATGGCGGACGTGCTGGCCGGCCTGATGGAAAAGCTGGGTTACGATCGCTACGGCGCTCAAGGTGGCGATTGGGGTGCCATCATCAACCGGTCGCTCGCCGGCAACTATTCTGACCGCCTCATCGGGCTGCACACCAATTTCATGATCTCGGGGCCAGCGGGCGGTACATCCAATGCAGACGTTCCTGCTGAAGAGATGGACCTCCGGCGTGAGCATGCCGCGGCGTTCGCGGACGGCCGCGGCTACCAGGCGATCCAGGGCACCAAACCTCAGACGCTGGGATACGGACTCAACGACTCCCCGACAGGGCTAGCGGCGTGGATCGTCGAGAAATTCCATGGCTGGAGCGACAACGACGGCAACGTGGAGAGCGCTTTCACCAAGGATGAAATACTCACGAACATCACGCTGTATTGGGTGACACAGACGATCACCTCATCCAGCCGCCTTTACTACGAGTCGGGAAACACGCCGGCGACCCGACCAGTGGGCTACATCGACGTGCCAACCGGAGTGGCGGTTTTTCCCAAAGAGATCCTTTTCACACCGCGATTGTGGGCCGAGGGCGGCTTCAATATCGTTCGATGGACCATGATGCCGCGCGGCGGGCATTTCGCGGCACTTGAAGAGCCAGAGCTGCTCGTGGACGACGTGCGAGCCTTCTTTAGAGATCTGAGGTAGAAGAGCGCCATGAAGAAATGGTTTCCGGCGACGTTGGCACTGCTGCTCAGCGTCGGCTTGGCGTCCCAGGCGGCCGCGCAGCAGCAGTCCCGCCTCGACATGACCGACTTTCCGCGGCCCATCGCAGCCGCCGACAATGTTTGGATCGAAGAGCTGACGGTGTTGGAGATCCGGGATCTGCTGCGGGAGGGGACCACCACGGCGTTGATCCTGACGGGAGGAATCGAGGAGAACGGCCCCTATCTGACCACAGGCAAACACAACCACGTCATGAGGGTCATGGGCGAGTCGATCGCGCGCAGACTCGGCAACGCGCTCGCCGCGCCCATAGTGACGATCGAGCCCGGCAACCCTGAAAACGCCAGGTCTCCGGGCGGCATCAGGCTCTCACCGGAGACGTTTCAGGCTGTGCTTCGGGACATGGCCACGAGCTTGAAGGCACAGGGCTTCACCGACATTTTTCTGCTGGGAGACAACGGTGGAAGTCGGCGCAGCTTGGCCGCGGTCGCTGAGGAGCTCGCCGATGCGTGGAGGGGCCAAGGCGTCGTCATCGCCCACATCCCCGAGTACTACAACTACGACGACGTCCTAGTTTATCAACGAGATGTGCTCGGAGTCGACGAAGACCCCCGGCTGGAGCGCCTGCACGACGACTACTACATCACGTCGATCATCATGAACGACAACCCGGAGTACGTGCGCCTCCAGCAGCGCATCGACGCGGGCAAGGCGTCGATCAACGGCATTAGCATCCTACCGGCCGAGCAAGCCATCGAGCACGGCCGCAGGCTCATCGAGTTCCGAACGGACGTCACCGTCGAGGCCATCAAGAAGGCGATGGCGGCGGGAGGGCGCTGAGCGGCGCCCCCCCGTTCGTCACTCTAGTTCCGGCTGCTCCCTCCGATCGGATCGCCGGCCGGCATGGCCAGCGTCGGCCCCGGAACGGTGTTTTCGATGCGCGCCTGCCAGCGCCGGACGTCCGCGCCCACAAGTCGCTCATGGGGCGAGCCTGAAGCGAGGCCCTCGAGGCGCTGAGCGAGCAACTCGAGTCGATCGGATAGAACAGCCCTGACCTGCGCGGAGTTCCGGTCCATGCTCGCCTGCTGCATCATCTGGTCTGCGACCGCGCGTTGGGCTACGCGCAGCACTTGGCGCCGGTATTCGTCACCAGGCGTCGGTGCATCCCACGTCACTTCGATGAGGCGATCGATAACCTCCTCCAGATCCGGGTAGTCCCCGGCGGTGCTGCCGAACATGACCAGCCGAGCCATGCGCTGAGGCTGAAGGACCTCACCGACCGTGAAGCTCGCCGCGGCCTCTGCTGCGCCCAGCGGGTCGAACAGTTGCTCGGTCCGCCCAGGAAAAGCCTCGCCTTCGGCGTACCGGAAAGCCGGGGGCGGGATCATCGAAACGATGTCCTCGGACAGCGCCAAGAAGTCGACGGTGAGCGTCGACAACACGGTCTCGAGCGCGTCTCGCTGTTCCTCGCCTGAAACGATCTCGAACGGTGTCTGGCCGTCCCCCTTCACCGCGTACCGATAGTCGGCACCACCGAGGCTCTGCACCGCGGACCGGAGTTGGAAGCGGTGGTGCATGTAAAGCGGTAGCAGCACGTACTCCAGGTTCGAGAGTGGTTCCCCCGGGCGGATCGCATCCAGGCCGAAGCGCTCGAGCCCGATCTCGCGCACGCGAATCTCGAGCTTGAGGTGGTCGACCAGGTTCGACCCGTTGTCCCAGACGCTCGCGTACTGATGCCCGGCCCCGATGAAGTTGTTGTTCGCGTGCCCCATGTAGATCAGGCCTGCATCGACGCCCTGCTGCGCGATCTGGGCGAGCGCCTGCACCTCATCAGTCCCCGCCGGGAACTCACGGTAGAGCCAATTCACCGAGAGCTCATCGTACGTGCCGATACGTTGCACGTACGCGTTGGACAGGTCGAGGTCTCCGTTGGCGTCGATCTGGACCAACGGCGCGGGATAGTCCATCACGCTCTCTCGCCCGTAGGAGCTAGCCATGTAGTTGTGCGGGAAGCCGATCGTGTGGCCTACCTCGTGCGCTGAAAGTTGGCGTACCCGCGCGAGCGCCATCTCGACCGCATCGGACTCAGGCGCGACTTGCACCAAATACTCGAAGTTCGGCGCGGCCGCGAAGTCGAAGTAGCCGCCTCCGCCCGGAGAGGTGATGCCGCCCGTAAACGGAGGCACCATGCCCTGGCCGTGCATGTAGTCCTGCCTGAGTCGCAGGCTGCCCAGGTTGACCACGCCGCGCACGATCTCCCCGGTGCGTGGATCGATGGTGGTGTTGCCATAGGAGTATCCGCGGGTTCGCCGGTGCGTCCAGTGGATCATGTTGTAGCGGATGTCCTGCGGATCGATGCCCGAGGGCAGCACCTCGACCTGGAACGCGTTGATGAACCCGGCGGCCTCGAACGCGGTGTTCCACCAGCGCGCGCCCTCGATCAGCGCGCTGCGCACGGGCTCCGGGGTGCCCGGGTCCACGTAGTAGATGATGGGCTCAACGGCCTCGGACATCGCGGCACCCGGATTGCGTTTCTCGAGACGGTGACGTGAGACCCAGCGGAGACGGGTGTCCTCGTCGATCGCGGTCGCGTAGTCGTACACGGTGGGCCCGCCCACGCCCACGCGGGGGTCGGCTGTGCGCAAGCGATATCCGTCGTCGGGCAGCTTGATGAAGGAGTGGTGCTGGCGCAGCGTGATCGCTGCGCCCGTTGCCGCCACGCCCTGGACCAGCCCCCCGGGTGCACTGCTCGTGAAGGTGAGTGTGGCCTCCACCTCGGTGTTCTCCGGAAAGGAGCGTGTGGCCGCGAGGTGCAGCGCGCTGCGTGAGCGGTCGAGGGTGTACGTGCCCTGATTGCGCTGCGCGATCTGCCGCACGACTCCGCGCGCGTCCCGCAGGAAAAAACTCGTCGCGTCCACGAGTACACGGTCGCCGGTCTGCGCGACAATGTCGAAGCCCCAATGCACCGAGGGTGCGAAGGCGTCGCGCACCGCTTGCACCTCGGTCTCATTGTCGCTGCGAGCTCGGAAGCGGTAGTTGGGCTCCATGAGAAGCACGCGAGGTCCGATGCGCTTTGCCGCAAGCACGTGCGTACCCCGGAGTTGACCGCGATCGATGCCGACCGGGTTGCTGCCGAGCCCCGACCCCATCGAGATCTGATACAAAAACTCCGTGTCGAGCTCAGCGATCTCCCAGTAGAGCGTTCCGCTCCCGTCGTCCCAGTAGAGGTTGAAGAAGCCCTCCATGGCGTCGGTGCCGGCGGTCTTTTCTTCGATGCTCGGCAGCGTGTCGGTCTGCGCAAGCGCGGGCGCGCCGAAACCGGCCAAGGCGATAGTGCCGAGGGCCAGGAAGGTAAGCAGGCGGGGTAGGACGGCGGCGGTGCGCCGAAGGATCGGAAGAGACATCAGGGTCACCTCGGTAGGAACGGTCCGGGAACGGATGCTACGCGACGAACATCCCACGCATCGCGAGCCGCGCGCAATGGGGCTCGCTGCACCTGGGACGCGGGATGGCGGCTACGCGACTAGAACGGGCGCGTGAGGTGCAGCGCGAGACTCGTGTGCCACGGGTGTCAGCGATACACTGCAGGGTACCCGAACCCGACTCTCAGGAGCAGCACATGGAACCCGTCATCGCGCTCAACTACATGGCGATAGCCGTCTGCGTCATCCTCGGCATGGCGCGTGGCTTCATCTGGTTCGAACTCCTCTTCAGTAAAGCATGGGCGCGACACATGGGCATGGAGGACGTCGCCGAGCCCGAAGGCGCAGCCATGGCCAAGTCCATGACCATTTTCTTCGTCAGTAACGTGCTTATCGTTTACGTGCTGGCGCACACGCTCGGCGTGTGGCGTGCCTCCGCTTGGGGGCTGAGCCCGGACATGTCGGCGCTCTCGCTCTCGCTCGCGCTCTACACCGCAGGGTTCACCTGGCTCGGTTTCTTCCTGCCCTTACAAATGAACCGAGTGGCGTGGGAGATGAAGAATGTGGGGGCTGGTTGTGATCAACGCGGGTTTTGATCTGACGCGGCTATTGGCCAACTCGTTCATCCTAGCCTACTGGGTGTAGGGGGCCGCGCTCGATCTGCCCTATCGGCGCACCGAGCTCTGCTGAGCGAGCCGCACGATGGCCTCCGCGTCGGCCTCGAGCAGCAGTCGATCTCGAACGAGCTCATTAGCCGCGCGGGCCACTGCTCTCACATAAGCGTCGTGGCTCGAGTAGCGCTCCTCTAGCGAAAGGCGAGGGTCTCCCGCAGCCTTCCGCGCCGCTAGGTCGGCCTCGAACGGGATGAATGATCCAGCCCCAGCGCACTGGGCACCCTCGGCGAAGCCCTCGCGTCGCAGGTTCCAGCCTGTGTGAGTGCCGATGGGGACAGTCAGGTTCGGGTGGCGGACGCCGTCGGTCATGTTGCCATCGGCATCGACCCTGCCGACGAGCACGGTGTAGGCGGTCCCCTGCTTGGGAGGAAATGAGCCGTGATCGTTCAGACGGAGCGGGTTGTAGCTGCCCGAGTAGGTCACGCCCGGAGTACGCGGGAACCCAAGCTCCGGCGCTGACACCAAACCGCCATTGGCGACCGTGGGAAAGCGGCTCGGGGGGGGCACGGTTCCGTCCGCCACCCAGCCATAAAGGGCGACGGACATCGCCGAGCGGATATCTCGCATGGCCAGCGGATTGTTGAGGTTCTGACAAATCCCGGCGCGCGGAGTCGCGACGTGCACGCCTCCACCACCGCCGTGCCGAGTGCCCGAGATCAGATAGACGCGCACGTTGTCCGGCAGTTCGATGTGTCCTCCGGCCGGATCGGTAACCAACAAAGACGCTCTAGCCTGCCAGATCTCGGCCTCGCCGTCGCTCTGAATGATCTTGGGGCAGGTGTCCGAGCCAGAACACGATTCCAGAAGGCCATCCGTCCGTCCGCTTATCGGGTCGTAGAGCGTCGTGTACGTGAACGGGAACTGGTCGCCGGGAAAAAAGTGATCCTCGTGCTGCTTCTGCCAACGTCCCGGCTGGCTGAACTGGTAGTTGGTGAAAGTCTTCCGTGAGCCGGCGATGTTGGCGTGCATGCCGTCGAAGACGACGCGGCCTCGCACATCTTCGTTGAACCCCTGGTAGAGCAGGTCGCGGAGGAAGCGGCCGCTCTGCGAAATCCCGATGGAGATGGCCGTGCGCGGTCCGCCCTCGAACGCGAGTGGGCTCTCGTTGCCGACCGCGTCGGAAGTTTCGTAGCGCAGAAAGGAGATGGCGTCCCGGACGGCCGCGAATCCCAGCCCCATGACGATGGGATCCTTCGCCCGGTACACAAACTCATAGATCGCTCCGCCATCGAAACCCGATGGGCGTTCGATTCGAATCTCGCCGGCGTGGCGATAGCTCCAGGTCAGATCGCTCGGTGTCGATCGTGGACCCGCCAGGTTGCGACGTACGGTGAGCTTGGCATGCGTGGGGTCGAGGGACGCCGCCTCGTAACTCAAGGTCGCATACGAGATTCTCTCGGCGTCGTTGAAGATGAATTCCTCGAGCGCTCGCCCAACGATCGACGTGCCGTCCGCGTTCCGGGCCACCGGGAGGAAGGGCACGATGTTCGTCTCCGTCCCCGTCAGGTCGCCCTGCCAGCCGACTCGGACCAGCGCGAATCCCATCTCCAGGAGAGCCACTTCGGCCGCGCCGGCGCCGCCGCGATTGGGAACCGTGTGGTAAAGCGCTCGATTCCAGCGACGCATGTCGACCGGGCGGTAGATCTCGACGGTCGTGCTGTATTCGACCCGTCCGTTAGCGTTGAGGGGAGCGTGCTCGAGGTTGACGATGCCCCGGTGACGCGAGTCCGCCGGATCGATCTCACCATAGAAACGGCCCCTTAGGCGCTCGTACTCACCAACCGCACCGAAGCTCTGCCCGCCCAGCGCAGGCGACTCTACAAGCTCCAGGTCGATACGGGTGATTTGCGCCCGCGCCTCAGGGGCGACGAACAGCATCGACACTGCCGCGAAGAGCACAAAGCCTCGGAAGGTCCTCACCCTACCCCCTGCGTTGTTGGAGCGATGGAGCAACCTTCGCTCTCAACGCGCCTGCTGCAACATCCGCGGCGCGCTTCAGCCTCTCGCGACCACGTGCATGGCACTGCATGTTGTGCCAATGAGCTATCGAAGCCAGGGCCACCACCCAGACAGGCGGCCGCCAGCCCGTCTGTCAATCGGCCTGCTCGCGCTGACATTAGCGCTGCCGACACCGGGCGCTTCGCAAATCGAAGTGCACGAGGCGAGCATTGCGGAGCTGCAGGCCGCGCTCGCCGACGGCACCGTCACCTCGGCCGGGCTGATCGACGCATATCTCGCCCGGATCGCGGCCTACGGCCAACAGGGCCCCGCTCTCAACGCCATGATCATGCTGAACCCGCGGGCGCGAGAAGAGGCCGAGGCGCTCGATCGTGAACGCTCCCGCGGGAACGTGCGTGGGCCACTGCACGGCATCCCCATCATCCTCAAGGACAACTACGACACGTTCGACATGCCGACGACCGGTGCATCGGTGGCGCTCGCGACCTCCATTCCGCCCGACGACGCCTTCCAGGTCCGGAAGCTGCGCGAGGCCGGAGCCGTGATCCTCGGCAAATCGAACCTTCATGAGCTGGCCCTGGGGATCACCAGCATCAGCGGGCTTGGTGGACAGACGAGGAACCCGTACGACCCGACGCGGAACCCCGGAGGCTCCAGTGGTGGCACCGGTGCCGCCATCGCGGCCAGCTTCGCGGCAATCGGATGGGGTAGCGACACCTGTGGCTCGATCCGCATTCCGTCGGCGCACAACAACCTCTTCGGGCTGCGACCCACAAAGGGGCTCTCGAGCATCGACGGCATCATTCCGCTGTCGCACACCCAGGACGTTGGTGGGCCTTTGGCGCGCAGCGTCATGGACCTCGCGATCGGCCTCGACGCGACGATCGGCCCGGATCCAAACGACGCGGCTACGAGAATCCTTGAAGGCCTCGAGCTTCCGCGCTTCGTGGCATCGCTCGATGCAAACGCCCTCGATGGCGCCCGACTGGGTATTCTGACGTCGTCCTTCGGCGACGCGCCAGAGGATGGTGAGACGGGTGGAATCGTACGCGCCGCCCTGGCGCGTATGGGTGAGTTCGGCGCCACAGTGATCGACGTCACCATCAACGGCTTCGATTCACTCGCAGCCGGCTCGAGCGTGATAGGATTCGAGTTCAAATTCGACCTGTTGGACTACCTGACGGCAACGCCTGACGCTGGCGTGCGTTCGCTTGGCGACGTGCTCGATCAGGGGCTGAACCACGCGGCGCTCGAGACCAGCTTTCGCCGCCAGAACCGGGTCGAGAGCCGCGACTCGGATGAGTATCGTGCCGCGCTGGCGAAGCGCGCGGTGGTGCAAGAGGCGCTACGCCAGGCCCTAGAGGATGAGGACCTGGACGCGCTGGTATACCCAACGATTCGGCGTAAGGCCGCGCGCATCGGCGATCGGCAGCGCGGGTCGAATTGTCAGCTCAGCGCCTCTTCCGGCTTCCCGGCGTTGAGCCTGCCTGCGGGCTTCACGAACGATGGCATCCCGGTTGGCCTGGAAATGATGGGGCTTCCCCTCACTGACGCGCGGTTGGTAGCTCTCGCTTATGCGTACGAGCAGGCCGCCACACCGCGCCGCGCTCCGGACTTCACGCCCGCGCTCGTCGGCGCTCGTGCGCCGGTGCCCGTTGAGCAACTCATCGCGAGCGAGGGCACCATTCGCCTAGCCGGTCGATTGGCCTTCGACTGGTCGACCGGAACGTTGGCGTACGACCTCGAAGTAGCCGGCGTGACCGCTCCCGACGTCGTGGGTGTGTTCCTCCACCGCGGCGCCACCGACGACCCGGGGCCCGTGGTCCATAGACTCATGGGACCGCTGCGCACCGCCCAGTCCGGCGAGGTGTCACTCGGCGCAGTCGACCGCACCGCCTTCGCCGCGTCGGGGCTCTATCTGGAGGTGCTCACCCGAGGCGACCGCGCGGACGTGGTCCGCCTGCCACTGCGGGGCGAGGCTCGATAGCGCTCCTCCGTGTAACCCTGGAGACACCCACCAATGAGAGCTTCCCACGCACTGCGTTTTCCCGCTCTCCGGTCGATGGCTTTCGCCGCCATCCTGATCACCGCCACCGCCTGCAGCGGGACAGACCAACGGTCGGGCGACGTAACGATCACCACGGTGCCGACTCCTCCTCAGTACGTGAGCGGTGGCGAGACCTTGCTGCGCATCGACGCCGTGCCTGGCGTAGACCTCGCCGCGATCTCGATCACCGTAGACGGACGCGAAGCCGTTGCCGTTTCTGCGCCCGCGCCGACCGACCGTATGGGCCGCACACAGCATGCGCTTCTGGTTCTGCTCGACGGCCTCGTTGTCGGGGACAACGAGGTCGTGGTCAGCGTCGACGGCGCGCTTGCCGCGTCGCTCACCGTGACCAACTACCCCACCGCCGGGCCCATCTTCTCCGGAGAGCATCTCGAGCCGTACTTCTGCCTCGAGGATCTGCCGCCGACGAGGGGTGAGGCGCGCAGCTTCGCGATCGGAAACGGCGAGTTCCTCGACGGTGGTGGACACGGGGCGAACTGCTCCCTGGAGACCCGAGTCGATTTCGTCTACCGACCGACGGGGGAGGACGCGGAATTCCAGCCGCTAGCCGATCTCGCGTCTCTTCCGTCCGACGTCGCGCAGACCACGACATCCGAGGGGAAGACCGTACCATTTGTGGTGCGACTGGAAACTGGAACGATCAATCGGGCGATCTACCAGACCGCGACGTTGGTCGATCCATCGCACCCCGAGCCGGACCCATGGAACCCAGGGTCCGGCTGGAACGGGCGTTTGGTCTACACGTTCGGAGGCGGGTGTGAGGCCGGTTTCTTTCAGGGCACGTCGACGGGCAGAGTGCTGCGGGAGGACATGCTCGCAGCGGGATACGCCGTCGCCTCTTCCTCGCTGAACGTGAATGCACAGGGCGGTTGCAACGATCCGCTATCAGCCGAGACCGCGATGATGGTGAAGGAGCGGTTCGCAGAGGTGCACGGCCCTCCCGTGCATACCATAGGATCGGGCGGATCGGGCGGCGCCATGCAACAACTCCTCATCGCGGGGGCCTATCCCGGCATCCTGAACGGCATCATGCCGACGCTGACGTTCCCCGACGCAATCACCTACTTCATCGACACGCCTGAGTGCCGGCTTCTTCTGCGTCGCTATCTGAACCACCGGCCACTGGACGCGGAGACCAAGCGGGTGATCGGCGCCTGGGCGACATGGGGAACCTGCGACGACTCACTCGGGCCCAGACCCAATCGCATCGGGCCGGACAACTGTCCCGCATCGATCCCGCAGGACGCCCGCTACGAAGCCCTCGAGAACCCGACCGGCGTTCGCTGCTCGATTTACGACGGGATGCGGAGCGTGTTTGGCACGAAGCAATATGACGAGATCACACCCGCACCAGCCACCGAATTCGGGAGGAGCCCGCACGACAATACCGGCGTTCAGTATGGACTGGTGGCGCTGAACCAAGGGCTGATCGACAAGGAACTCTTCCTCGACCTCAACGAGCAGATCGGAGGATGGGACATCGACTTTCAGTGGCGACCGGAGAGAGCCGAGTCGGATCCGGAGGTGGTGCAAGCAGCCTACGAGACAGGGCGAGTGACGAGCGGAGCTGGCGGTCTGGCGGTCACCCCGATCATCGACGAACGCTCCTACCTCGATCTAACGGGGAACTTCCACACGAGCTACTACTCCTTCGCCATGCGCGAGCGCCTGCGCAGGGACAACGGTCACGCGGACAACTACGTC
>DQPL01000051.1 GCA_015664885.1 Gemmatimonadota bacterium | reverse complement strand
GAGATGTGCCCAGTCTCACAGAGGTAGGCGACCCCCGCGAAGCCACCGCTCTCTTCGTCCACGGTCCCGCTGACCTCTACCGTACCGCGCAGCTCGACGCCGGCGCGACGGATCGCTTCGGTGGCGAAAGCCGCGGCCGCCAGCCCCGACTTCATGTCCGACGCGCCGCGTCCATAAATCCGACCGTCGCGCACGAGCCCAGCGAAGGGATCGACCGTCCACCCGTCCCCGGCCGGCACCACGTCGAAATGGCCGTTCAAGTGCAGGCACGGCCGGGCCCCGACCCCCTCCAACCGTCCGATCACGTTGACGCGCGGATGTGCGCTGGTATGCTCGGCGCGGCCCTCCGCTTCCACGTACTGAACGGACATGCCCCACGCGCCCAAACGCTCACCAATGCTCTCGGCGCACACGCGGTAGTTCTCGCCGGGTGGATTCACGGTGGGGATGCGAATCAACTCCGTCGTGAAGTCCACGAGCTCGTCGCGCGCGCGCTCGACTTCGGAGAGCACGCGATCGATGGAATCGGAGCGAGACATCAAGCCTGCGCGAGAGGGGAGAAGGCAGCGGCTGGAAGGGCGTCAAGCTATGCGCCGACCCGGACCGCGAAAGATCCGAGCTCGCCTATTGCCGGTTCCGCCCATCCTCCGGACATTGCCCGGACGTATCATGAGGAGGCAAGCTGGACGCACGCTTGAAGCGAGAGCCGGCAAGCCGCTCCACCCAAGCAGGAGAATACCGTGAAGAAGACGATCACCGCCCTCGCCATCCTTGCGCTCGTTGCGGCCGCCCCAGCCGCCGCACAGAGCGGCAACATGAGCTTCTTCATCACCAGCGCGGGCGGCGGTGACGGAGCCGCCCTCGGAGGGCTTGCGGGCGCGGATCAGCACTGCGAAGACCTCGCGTACCCCGCGGGCGTCGGCGACCTGACCTGGCACGCGTACCTCAGCGCGCTGGCCAGCGACGGCCAGCCCGCGGTCAACGCTCGCGACCGCATCGGTTCGGGCCCCTGGTACAATTACGCAGGCGACATGATCGCCGCAGACGTGACCGCGCTGCATTCGGACGCCGCAAACCTCACCAAGCAGTCGATTCTGACCGAGACGGGTGCGATGTCGAACGGCCGTGGCGACGATCCGAACATGCACGACATCCTTACGGGTTCGAACCTCGACGGCACCGTGTTCACGGGCGAGGACTACACCAACTGCGGCAACTGGACCTCCAACGGCGAAGGCAGCACGCGTGTGGGTCACCATGACCGCACAGGCGGCGGTCAGAACCCCAATTCGTGGAATTCCGCGCACAACACGCGCGGCTGCAGCCAGGAGGCCTTGATCGGCACGGGTGGCAACGGGTTCTTCTACTGCTTCGCCATCGACGGAAGTGGGCAACAGCAGCCCGCGTCGGCAGCGGAGCCCCGTTGATGCTCGAGGACTGACGTGAAAACGCAGTCACGGATGCTCATAGTCGGGGCCCTCCTCGTGGGGGCCCCGATCTCGCATGGACCACTCGAGGCCCAGGGCGGACCCGGCATGGACGCGTGGGGCATCACGGCGGTGCCGGGCCTCGAGCTCGGCCATCACACGTTGAGCGAACGACCGACGGGCTGCACGGTCGTCTTGGCGCGTGCCGGAGCAGTCGGCGGCGTGGACGTGCGCGGCAGCGCACCGGGCAGCCGTGAGATCGCGCTGCTCGACCCGGTGAACATGGTGGATCAGGTACACGCGGTCGTGCTGTCCGGAGGCAGCGCGTTCGGCCTCGACGTCGCGTCGGGGGTCATGCGATACCTGGACGAGCGCAACATCGGATGGCCGGTTGCACGGGGAAAGGTCGTGCCGATCGTCGTCGCGGCGATCCTCTTCGACCTCGGACTGGAAGGTGACGAGAAGGTCCGGCCGGGTCCCGAGTGCGGGTACTCGGCTGCCGAGGCCGCGTCCTCCGGGGCTCCCGCGGAAGGGTCCGTGGGAGCAGGTACAGGGGCCACGGTCGGCAAGCTGGGCGGCGCCGGCCGCTCGATGAAAGGGGGCTTCGGCACGGCATCTGTCACGCTTCAGAATGGACTGGTGGTCGCCGCCGCGGTCGCGGTGAACGCCGTGGGAGACATCATCGACCCGTCGACCGGCGAGGTCGTGGCGGGGGTGCGCACAGAGGACGGGAACGGCCTCGCGGACGCGCGCCGACTGCTGCGAGCTTCCGGCGGACCGGGCCAAGAGCCGCAGATCGACGTTGGCGCCAACACCACCATCGGCGTGGTCGCCACCAACGCCACGCTCACGAAGGCGCAGGCGACCAAGATCGCGCAGATGGCGCAGGACGGGCTCGCACGCACGATATATCCGGCGCATACCATGGGGGACGGCGACACCGTGTTCTCGTTGGCGACCGGCGAGCTCGAGGGAACGGCCAACGTGACGCTGATCGGCGCGCTGGCCGCCGATGTCATGGCCGAAGCAATCTTGCGAGCGGTGCGTATGGCGGAGGGGCTGCCCGGCATCCCCAGCGTGAGCGACCTTGGCAACTAGTCCGCACGCGTCCTCGTGAACCCGAACCCCGACGCACCCGTCGGCCTCTACCTGGGCGCGCTCATCGTCTACGCGCTGGGACTCATTGGCTTCGGATTGTGGATCTCCCGCCGGATGAAGGGCGCCGACGGATTCTTCGTGGCAGGCCGGAGGCTGGGCCCCGGGCTGATCTTCTCTACGTTTCTCGCCGCCAACATCGGTTCCGGCTCCCTCATCGGGGCTGCTGGGCTTGGATATCGGGACGGAATCTCGGCCTGGTGGTGGGTCGGGTCCGCGGGCATCGGGACTTTGATCCTCGCCATGTGGGTCGGACCCAAGCTCTGGCGAGTCGCGACGCAAAACGGACTCTACACCGCGGGCGACTACCTCGAGCTTCGCTACGGCAGTGCGGTCCGCGCGACGATCGCGGTGCTGCTCTGGATGGCCACGCTCTACATTCTGTCGGGGCAGCTCATCGCGATGTCGCAGATCTTCGAGTACGTGCTCGGCGCGGATCGCTGGGTAGGCGCGCTGCTCGGAGGTGTCGTCGTGACCGTCTACTTCACTGCCGGCGGGCTCTGGTCGTCCGCCTGGGTGAACATGGTGCAGCTCGGCGTGCTGCTCGTCGGCATGCTCATCGCCGTGCCGCTCGCGCTTTCGGCGGCCGGCGGATGGGAGGCGGTGCAAGCGGCGGCGCCAAACCAGGCAGACTGGTCGAGCGTCTGGACGGGCCCCGAGTCGGGCTGGATCATGATGGCGTTTCTCGTCCCGGCCTTCGTGGTCTCGCCGGGGCTGCTCCAGAAGTCGTGGGGAGCGCGAGACGAGAGAGCGTTGCGCCTGGGCATCGGCATCCAGGGCCTCGTGCTCATGGCTTTCGCGTTCGTGCCAGCGCTGCTCGGGATGATCGCACACGTGTACGCGCCCGACCTCGGCGCCAACTCCGAGTTCGCGGTCCCGGTCGTCTTGACGCAGGGCCTACCACCCCTGATCGGCGCGCTTGGCCTCGCAGCTGTGTTCTCGGCCGAGGTCAGCACTGCAGACGCAGTACTGTTCATGTTGTCGACCTCGCTGTCCAAGGACCTGTACAAGCGCTACGTCTCGCCACAGGCGACGGACGAGCAAGTCCTTCGCGTCGCTCGCAGGGCAGCCGTCGTGGGCGGAGTATTGGGCTTGGTGCTCGCGATCATCAATCCCACGGTCCTGGGAGCGCTCACGATGTTTTACGCTCTACTCGCAGTGATCCTCTCCGTACCGATCATCGCCGGCCTCTACAGCAAGCGGGGCGGCGTACCCGAAGCGCTGGCGAGCATCGGCGCGGGTGTCGCCGTGCTCTTTACGATGCAGCTGGATGCTCTGTCGGGCGCGAATCGCCTGCTCGATCCCACACTGCTCGGCGTCTTGGCGTCGGGCGTGGCGTTCGTGCTCGTGGCCCTGGTGCGGCGCCGGGCACCCTCCTCTCCATCCGGAGGAAAGACCGCCTGATGCCCTCCATGTTCAGCCTCGAAGGGAAAAACGCCGCCATCGTGGGAGGCGGCTCGGGTATCGGGGAAGCCGTCGCGATCGCGTGCGGAGAGCAGGGCGCCTACGTGCGTTGCCTCGATGTGAAGCTGGACGCGGCGACGGAAACGGCGGCGACAATCCGTGAGGCCGGCGGAGAAGCCGACGCCGGGCGGGTCGATATCGTCGACGGCCCGTCCGTCACCGCTGCGTTCGAGGGGGTCGCTTCTGAGCGAGGCTCGCTCGACGTCGTGGTGTGCACGCCGGCGATCAACGTGCGCAAGCCCCTGCTCGACTACAGCGACGAGGAGATCGACCTCGTGCTCGGCGTGAACTTGAAGGGCAACGCACACGTGCTGCAGGCAGCCGGCCGTATCATGCGCGAGCAGGGATCGGGCTCCATCATCCTGTTCAGCTCCATCCGCTCGCTCGTCGTGGAGCCCGGCCAGAGCATGTATGCGGCCACCAAGGCGGGCATCGTGCAGATGGTGCGAGCCGCAGCCGCGGAGCTCGGCCCAGACGGCGTGCGCGTGAACGCGGTCGCACCGGGCGTGATCGACACTCCGCTCACCGCGCCCATCAAGGACATCCCGGACTGGTATGACGCCTACGGAGACCGGAACATCTTCAAGCGCTGGGGAAGCGCCCGTGAGATGGCGGGCCCCACGGTGTTCTTGGCTTCCGACGCGGCCAGCTACGTGACCGGGACCGTGCTGTTTGCCGATGGCGGGTGGACGGCCATCGATGGGAGGTTCACGCCGCCTGGCATGTGAGAGCTCAGGCGGCGGCGCCGCCCGGTGCAGCCTCGAACTCGCCCTCCATCTCGGGCTCGTATCGCCCGTAACGCGCGGCGCCGTTGAGCCTCGCTCGGTGGCAAAGCGCGCGCTGTGCCGCCTCGGTGTTCGCGGGGTCCCCTCGCCAGGCGTTGAGGGGCGCTTCTTGCAGCGCCCGACCGTATGAGAAGCTCAGCTGCCACGGCACCTCGGGGGCGCGAGCGTTCATCGCGCTCAACCGTTCCGTCGCCTGCTCGGAGGTCTGCCCACCAGAGAGAAAAACGATACCCGGGATCGCGGCCGGGACCGAGTGCAGCAGGCAGCGCACCGTCATGTCCGCGACGACCTCGACCGTGGCCTGATCCGGACAACTCTTTCCGGACAGCACCATGTTCGGCTTGAGCAGCATCGCGTCCAGATCAACGCGGTGCTGGTGCAGCACATCGAAGACGTAGTGGAGAGTGGCCTCGGTCACGTCGTAGCACCGCTCGATGGTGTGATCTCCGTCGATGAGCACCTCCGGCTCCACGATCGGGACCAGCCCCTCTTCTTGCGAGAGCGCTGCGTACCGAGCCAGAGCATCCGCGTTTGCGCGAATGCAATAGGGCGTAGGAAGTCCGTCACCGATGGCGATGACCGCACGCCACTTCGTGAAACGAAGACCTCTCTCGTGGTAGTCATGGAGGCGCTCGCGCAGTCCATCCAGGCCTTCGGTCACCGTCTCGCGTGGGGATCCCGCCAGCGGCTTGGCGCCACGATCGACCTTCACACCAGGGATGATCCCGCGAGCCGTCAGTACGTCGACCAGCGGTGTGCCCGACGCATCGACCTGGTGTGTCGTTCCGTCGAACAGAATCACTCCGCTGATATACTGCTCGACGTCTGGGGCCGTAAAGAGTAACTCGCGGTACGAGCGCCGGGCCTCCTCCGTAGACTCGACGTCTATCGTGCGAAAGCGCTTCTCGATCGTCGGCAGGCTCTCGTCCGCGGCAAGGATGCCCCTGCCGTCCGCGACGAGCGCTCGGGCGATCCCAGCGAGCGACGATTCCACCGGGGGCTGAGTAACGGTCAACACGTCATTCCTTTCCAAATGTTGCAGTTCTGACACGGATTTATTTTAGTCGCTTCTCCCACCAGAGCTACCCCTCCAACTCGTAGTCGGTCGTGATGTCGATCGAGCCACAGATCGAGCGGTAGACCGGGCACTTGTCGGCATGGAAGTCGTGCACGCGCTCGATCGTTTCCCCGTGCTCCTCCCCCGCCTTCAGGAGGTACATCACATGGATGCGGCGGATCACGATCACGCCGTCGTCCTCTTTCTCGACCTCGCCGGTCACATCAGCCGTGAGGGCTCCATCACTCGCATTGATTCCGCGCGCCTCCAGCGCGCCTCCGAAGGTACCCGTTAGTCAGCCACCGGTCGCGGCCATCACGTAGTCGAGGGTGGTGGTGATCTCGCGGTCGGGCTCGACGCCGTAGTGGGCTGCGATCCCGCTGTGCACGCCGAACTCGACGGGTCCGTCGTGCGCGGGCAACCACGCGTGGCGGTGCGGGCCCTGCAGACGCTCGATCTTGATCTCTGCGGTATAGACGACGTCGGACATGGGTAGGTCTGCTCGGTCAGGGGTGAGTGGCGATCGTAGGAGACAGTTCGGGGCCCGGCAAGCCGCTGACGACGGCGGGCAACCACGCGTCTACCACAACGTTGCCACCCCGTAGGCGTCGAAGATTGGATCGACCGTGACGCACACCAGTCCCTCTGCCTGAACTTGTGCGATGAGCATGCGATCGAACGGGTCCGTGTGGTGAGAAGGCAGTTGGGCGGCGATGGACGCGTGGGCCGCGCGCACCGGAAGCTCACCGAAATCGTTGACCTTTAGCTCCGCAACGAAATCCGCATCGCCAGCGTCGAGCCGACCCAACGCTCGCGTGATCTCGATCTCCCAGATCGATGCCGCACTCACGAGCACCGCATTCACCGGGTCGGAGATCGCCGCACGGGCCGTGGTGGAGAGGAGGCGGTTGAGCTCCTATCCCAGAAACAGTTCGACCTCGTGTTCATGGATTGCCAGATGCCCGTGCTGGATTGACTGGACGCCACTCGCGCGGAACGCAGCTACGGCGTCCGACATGTTAGCCGCTCTTTCGATCGCGGCCGTACGGTTCAGACCTTCCTGAAGCTCCGAAACATAGAAGGTGACGGCGACGAACACGGCGATGAACCCGGCCGCCAGCGCGACTGTGGTACGGCTCAACCAATACGCAGGGAGTCGCGGCAAATAGGGACGGCTTCGCGCGGTCCTCGCCCATATGCTGATCGGTCTTCGCCACTGCCTGCTCGCTTTGACTTCCAGAACTAAAGTCTTCCAGCACGAGCGATCCTCGAAAGAGTCTTGATCGGCTCCCATTTCGTGTTGTATCGGCACGAGCGCACGGAAACTGGAGAGTGCTAAAGAACCGCTCCCGCAGGCGCGATACTGAGACCATGACCCTCCGCGACGGCCCTTCCCGCACGATCATCGTGGCGAATCCGGCGGCGCTGGCCGACAAGCTGAGAACCGTCAACAAGCTGCGGGAGCCAGGCGAAGCCGACGTCGCGTGAAGCGAGCAGTCGCTACACGAGTTTGCGCATGCGGCCGCACACGACCTGCGGGCCCCGATTCACCACATTAGCGCTCGCGTCGAAAAGATTCTGGCAGAGCACGGCGACGAGCTGAGCGACGAAGTGACCACCGACCTCGAACAGATCGAGAAGTCGGTCACACGCATGCGTGCCTTGCTCGACAGACTGATGGCGTACGCCGACCTCGGTGCGGAGCTGCCGCCCTTCGAAGCAGTCGGCCTAGGTCCGATCTTCGAAGATCTGCAGGAGGAGTTCAAAGACGCGATCGCCGGGACCAAAGCGACCGTACACGTCGATGACCTGCCGGCGGTCTACGGCAGCCCGACCCTGCTGCGCCAACTGTTCCAGAAGTTGCTCGGTAATGCTCTGAAATACCGCAGATCGGGCGTAGCGCCGAATATCGAGATCCTCAGTGAAGTCGATGAAGAAGCGGGCCAGTGTCACATTTCCGTTGTCGACAACGGCATCGGCTTCGATCCCGCCCACGCCGATCGACTTCTCGAGCCGTTCCGCCGCCTGGTGACCCGTGGTGCATTCGAAGGCTCCGGCGTGGGCATGGCGATCGCCAAGAGAATCGTCGAGCTGCACGGGGGCGCCATCAGTGTCTGGGGCAAGCAAGGCCACGGCGCCGTATTCACAGTGAGGCTGCCCGCAGCGCGTAGGTAGCAACAGCTCGAGGCGAAAGTTGGTGCATCAGCTGCTCGCAAGTTGCTGAAACGCCCAGAGCGAGAGTGAGCCCCGCAGCTCCTGATCGGCTCGTCTCGCCATTCGAAGCTCTCCCGGCCGACGCGGTGCGCGGCAGCTTGCATTGCAGGGACCCGATCTTCGGTTTATCTTCGGGCTTCATGGATATGCCCTACGTCGAACTGCACTGCCATTCAGGTTTTTCGTTCCTGGACGGCGCATCGCATCCTCAAGAACTGGCGATGCGCGCGGTGGAGCTCGGCTACCCGGCGCTCGCGCTCACGGATCACAACGGGCTCTACGGCTCCATGGAGTTCGCCCACGCGGCAAAACGGGCCAATCTCCAGCCGATCACGGGCGCCGAAGTCACCCTCCGGGAGTGCTTTCCGGGCTTCGAGGAGCCCGAGCACGGGCATCATGTCACGCTTTTGGCCGAAACACCTCAGGGTTACGCAAACCTGTGCCGCTTGCTCACCGAGACTCACATGGGCTCCGAGCGAGGCGATGCGCGGCTGCCCCTGCCCTCTCTGCTCGAGCTCTCGGAGGGGCTGATTCTGTTGACCGGGTGCGGGAAGAGCCCCGTGGCGGCCGCACTCGCTTCATCGGTCGCCGAAGCCGAACAGATGACCCGGCGGCTGGTAGATGCATTCGGGCCTGGCAGCGTATTCGTGGAGCTGCAAGACAATGCCGTGAAAGGAGATACGGCCCGTAACAAGGCGCTCGCGCGGCTCGCCGGGCGTATGGGACTCGGCGTCGTGGCAACCGGGAACGTGCACTATCATCGCCCTGAACGGCATCGGCTCCAGGACGTGCTCGTCTCGATCAAGAACCGCGCGACGCTCGATGGCGCGCACGGCGCGAGGCGGGCCAACCGGCTCTTCCACCTCGCTGAGCCGTGGGAGATGCGTAACCGCTTCCAGAGCCGACCCGAAGCGATCACGAACACGCTGCTCATCGCCGAGCGGTGCGCCGCTTTCGATCTGACGGAAGATCTCGGCTACGAGTTCCCGAATTTCGAGGGATCGGCGCATGGTGAAGCACTCGAGACACTCGCAGCGATCTGCCTCGCCAAGATATCCACGCTCTACGAACCCGGCAGCTCGCGAGAAAGGGACGCCGAGGAGCGTCTGCACACGGAGCTGAGGCTCGTGGATCTGCACGGGCTCGCGGGGTTTTTTCTCGTCTACCGCGACATCATGGACTTGGCCGTCCTCGTCGCGCGGGAAGTTCGCGGAGAAGCTCCGCGGGCCCGTTCGGGCCTCCCCCCCGGCCGTGGACGCGGTTCCTCGGTATCGTCGATCATCTGCTACTTGATAGGGCTTTCGCACATCGATCCGGTGAAGAACAACCTCTTCCTGGGCCGATTCCTCAACGAAGCCCTGCGCAGCGTGCCGGACATCGACCTCGACTTCCCGAGGGACATCCGGGAACAGCTCATCCTGCGCGTCTACGAGAAGTACGGCTACGAGCACACCGGGCTCGTCTGCACTTTCCCCACGTATCGATTGAAGTCGGCGGTTCGGGAGATCGGAAAAGTGCTCGACTTGCCGATGGGAGAGCTGGAAAAGCTCTCGAAGCTCTCCGAACACCGCTCCGCTGCGGGCCTCGCGGACGAAATCGCGGGGCTGCCGGAATTCAAAGACCGCGCGGACGCCCAGTTATGGCGCCTATTGGGGTCTCTGGCCGAAGACGTGGCCGGCCTGCCGCGTCATATCTCCCAACACCCGGGCGGCATGATCATCTCGAGCCGCCCACTCGTGGAAATCGTGCCGCTCGAGCCCGCAGCCTGGGAAGGCCGGGTGCTCTGCCAGTGGGACAAAGACTCTTGCGATGACGCGGGTTTCATCAAGATCGACTTCCTCGCGCTTGGCATGCTCTCGCTGGTCGAAGAGAGCATCGACCTGATCGCGGAACGGCACGGAAAAGCGCCCGACCTGTCGCGTATCGACTTCGAGGACGAGGTGCTCTACGACCGCATCTGCTCGGGAGACACCGTGGGGCTCTTCCAGGTCGAGAGCCGGGCCCAGATCCAGATGCTGCGGCGCACGAAGCCGCGCAACCTCGAGGATCTGGCGGTTCAAGTAGCCATCGTGCGGCCCGGCCCCATCGTCGGTGGCGCAGTGAACCCTTATGTGCGCCGCCGCGAAATGCTGCGTGAGAACCCAGATTACGAGATCCCCTATCCCCATCCGCTGCTGAAAGAAGCGCTCGGGGAGACGCTGGGTGTGATCATCTTCCAGGATCAGGTGCTCACAGTCTGTCAGGCGCTCGCATCCTTCTCGGATGGTCAAGCGGAGGAGCTACGCCGCGCGATGAGTCGGAAACGCTCGAAAGAGGCGCTTGTGGCGCACTGGGACGACTTCCTGGAGGGCGCAATGGCCAACGGCGTGGATGAGACCACCGCACGGGAGATCTTTGCGCAGGTCACCGCATTCAGCGAATTCGGGTTCCCCAAGTCCCACGCAGCCGCATTCGGCTTGCTGGCGTACCAATCCGCGTGGCTACGCCACTATTACCCGATCGAATTCTACGTCGGGCTCTTCAACAACCAGCCCATGGGCTTCTACTCGCTCGATGCCCTGGGGCGGGACGCACGCAGGAACGGTATCCAGACCCTCCTGCCCGATGTGAACAAAAGCCAGGTCGAGTGCACCGCCGAAGGGGACGACCTGCGCATCGGGCTCGGTTTCGTACGCAGTTGGGGTACTGAAATCGCGGAGCGCATCGTCGCTGAACGGGAGAAAAGCGGCCCCTACGCCTCGCTCGCGGACTTTTTGCGCCGTACGCCGGCCTCATTGAAGCGGCCAGCCATTGAAAACCTCATCTGGGTGGGTGGATTCAGCGACTTCGGCCTCACCCGGCGGGAATTGCTGTGGCAGGCGGGCCTCTGGCTCGGCCCCGAGACCGACAACGAGCGCACGGGCGGCCGGGAGGACCACGCACAGACCGAGTTGGAGCTCGCGGATCCGTATGCGAACCTCTCCTTCCCGGACCTGGGGCCCACCGACCGCATGGTCGCCGAATACCGCATGTTACGCTTCTCTGCGGAGCTGCATCCGCTCACGCTCCTGAAGGGTGTCCTGCCCGACGGAACCGTATCTTCGGACCGCCTTCCGTACCTACGCCAGCACAGCACCGTGCGCGTCGCGGGCCTGGTAACCACTCGACAAAGGCCGGGAACCGCGAAGGGCTATGTCTTTGTCCTGATGGAAGATGAGCACGGTCCCATAAACGTAATTGTGAAGCCCGACATCTACAAACGGGACCGCAATGCCGTGCGCATGGAGCCCTTCCTCTCGGTGCGTGGCCGGCTGCAGAAGGACGGCGATACGCTCAACGTGATCGCCTACGAAGTGAACGCGTTGAGGGTGCCCGGAACACCCGTGCGCCGAAGGGGCATGTCTGAGACATATGCTACCGCGAACGGGAACAGTCGGCT
>DQPL01000077.1 GCA_015664885.1 Gemmatimonadota bacterium | reverse complement strand
CTGAGCATCCGTCCTAGTCTGGGCATCCGCGCAACTGATACTCACACTGCTCAATAACGAGATGGTCATCAGTTTCTTCAGCATTGAATCCTCTTAGATTTTCTAAGAAATAAATAGCTAGTTTTATACACTGTTATACAATAGAGGATTCGGCCAGTAGAGCAGCATCGCCACGGATGCGAGCAGGTTGGCCAGGAAGTCACCCCGGCGGATATGCGCCAACTCGTGAATGACGACGGAGTGTAGTTGGGACTCGGGCATCTCGGCGACATCGTGGCTCAAAACGATCGCCGGCCTAAGCGTTCCGATGGTTGCCGCGAGGCCTTGATGCCCATGGAGCAGTATCGTTTTGGGCCACGATGTCCCCGAGATGGAAGCGCGGCACGGCGTGCTCCCCCAGGTGGCGTCACATTTGGTGAGCGACGTGAGGTGTCGCTCAGCGTGGTGGACACTGTGGAAGGCCCACAGGATCGAATACCGATGCTGAGCTCTGTGTAGTCAGTAGAAAATGAAGTCGCTCAGGATCCAGAAGAGAGGAATCGCGGCCCAGATGGGTACCGCCCCCAGAGGGCCAGTCCTCAAAAACCCCAGGTACTCGAGGCCGTTGGTGAGGGCTGCCTAGACGAACACTTCGTAGAAGCCTCCACGATAAAAGAGGCAGTACGCAACGTCGTTCGCGAAGGCCCTCGAGCGGAATCTTGCCGGCCCGATACCGTTCAGCAGTTCGAGGGCGAGTATCACGATCGACACCACGACGAAGAGTCCAAAGCTCCACCCAGCTGACGTGACCCCCTGAATCTGCGACCAGCGCAAGATCCTAACATTCGCGCTGGTCTCGTGTCAGGGGGTCACGTCAGCCGTGCAGGAAACCCCAATCTGCCCTACGTTGCCCAGTCCGTCACGAGCCCACCTCACGCCTGATTTCTGAAACCGACCACTTCACTGTTCACTGGGGAATCCGCCATGCGACAGATCCTCCTCTCCACTCTGGCCGCCACCGCACTCATTGGACTCGTTGCAGTCCCCTCGAGTGCCCAAGAAGAAACCCGCGTCGCCGGCCTCAGCCAGCCCGTGGAGATTCTGGTCGATCACTGGGGCATTCCCCACATCTACGCGGAAACCGAAGAAGACCTGTTCTTCGCCCAGGGGTATAACGCGGCCCGTGACCGGCTCTTCCAACTCGAACTCTGGCGGCGCCAAGTCTCCGGGACCCTATCCGAACTTCTGGGTCCCCGAACCTTGGACAAGGACATCGGCGCCCGACTACTCAAGTACCGTGGGGACCTGGATCAGGAGCTGAACCACTACCACGAGCGCGGCACGGAAATCTTCGAGGCGTTCGTCCGCGGCGTGAATGCCTACGTCGCCGAGACGGAGAAGGACCCCTCACTCCTCCCCGAGGAGTTCCGCCTGTTGAACACCCAGCCCGGCAAGTGGACTACCGACGTCGTGGTGTCCCGCCTCAACGGGCTATATAGCAACGTCACCACGGAAGTCCGCAACGCCCAGCTGCTCCAGCACATGGACCGTCAGACCTTTAAGAGCATTTCGGACTTCAGGCCCCAGAACCCGGACCTGTCCGACAACGGAGTCGACCTTTCGCTGATCACGGACGATGTCGTGCGTCTTTACATGGCAGCGCGCGCGCCGGTTCGGTTCCTTCGTTCGGATATCGTGGTCTCGGCACAGGCGACTGGCCCTGGCGATGAGTCGGCATCCTCCGCAGCAAGCGACGAGCGCGAGGAATACCCCTACGAGGACTGGGTTTTGGCCGGCTACGGCAGCAACAACTGGGTCGTTAGCGGCAAGCGAACCCTGTCGGGTGCCCCGATGCTGGCGAACGATCCCCACCGGAACGTCTCGGTGCCTGCACTCCGGTACGTGGTCCACTTGGTGGGACCCGGTTGGAACGCAATCGGCTCCGGTGAGCCGACGGTTCCCGGGGTGTCCATGGGCCACAACGAGCATGGCGCGTGGGGCCTCACGATCCACGGCCGCGACATGGAGGACCTGTACGTCTATGACATCAACCCAGAGAACCCAAACCAGTACCGGTACAAAGGCGAGTGGGAAGACATGCAGGTCGTCACCGAGGCCATTCCGGTCAGGGGGCAGAGCTCGGAGCAGGTGGATCTAAAGTTCACGAGGCACGGCCCGGTCCTCTACGAGGACGAGAGAAATAACAAAGCCTACGCGCTGAGGGCCGCATGGTTGAGGCCCGGCGCGTCTCCATACCTCGCCGACCTTCGCTACGGGCGAGCAACCAACTACGACGAGTTCCGGGACGGGACCGCGTACCACTTGGGCCCCGCACACAACGTGGTGTGGGCCGATGTCCACGGAGACATCGGATGGCAGGTGACCGGCCTTGCGCCGCTTCGCCATTGGAGCGGTCTGTTGCCGGTCTCAGGTGACGGCCGCTTTGAATGGGATGGCACCTTGCCTATCAAGGAGCTTCCTCACGTGTTGAACCCCGAGGACGGCTTCTTCGCGAGTGCGAACGAGTACAACGTGCCCGCCGGCTACCCCTACACGTTCTCGTACAACTACTCGGAGCCCTTTCGTTCGGCCCGGATCCACGAGCTCTTGGGAGACAGCTGGCGCTATTTCACCGTGGCGGACCTTCACCAGATCCAGCAAGACCGGTATTCGATCCCTGCGCGGGTTTTGTTGCCCCTTCTCGAGGGGCTGGAGCTGGACGACCCAAGCCTCCGGCAAGCCGTGGCCGTCTTGGACGATTGGGACCTCCAGCTAGATGCCGAATCTGCCCCCGCTGCGATCTACATGGCGTGGGAAGCCAACCTTCGACAGCACGCCGAGGACCTCTTCGTGCCGGCGGGCGCCCGAGACATGGTCACCGTCCCCACCGTGCGAGTGCTCGACTGGTACACGTCACCCGATGGTCACTTCGGTGACGATCCGATCGGAGGGCGGGACGGCGTCCTGATTCAAAGCCTGGCGGAAGCGGTCCAGCAGCTCACCGAGAAGTTCGGTCCCGACATGAACGAGTGGGCCTACGGGCACGTCAAGAACAAACACCTTTGGATCAGGCACGCGCTAAGCGAAGTCGTGTCCGAGGGGATCCGAGCCCGGCTGGACGTGGGGCCGGCCCCACGAGGGGGTTCGGGCTACACCGTAGATCCGGCAGGATACGGCCCGAACCAAACCAGCGGACCATCGTACCGGATTATCGCGGACGCATCGAACTGGGATAATTCGGTCGCCACGGTGAATCTACCGGGCCAATCGGGAGACCCCGCCAGCCCCCACTACCGGGACCTGTTCGATGAGTACGTGTCCGGGAAGCACACGCCCCTCTTCTTCTCGCGGGAGAAAGTGGAGTCCGTGACCGAACGGACGATCCGGCTGGTACCGCAGCGCTAGCTAGCCTTGGCCGGCAACCTCGCGGATGCCTTCGATCATCCCGTTCAATCGGTCTTCAATGGCATCCATTTCCCGTAGGAGTTCGTCTCGGTCCCGGGTGCCCCTGTCGGCGTCCACGGCCAACCAGTTGAGGCGCTTGATCTCTTCCAGCATTCCAACGACGCGAGTGCGGAGTTGGCTGAAGCGCCGAGGAGGACGGGGGGCGGATCGAGCGACGGCCCGGGCGGTCTAGTGGGGTCAGTCGCACAGCGGCCCAGACCATCGGTGCTATCAGTGCTACACAGCTCCCCGCTCGAATCATGGGGTCGTGGAGCAGAAACGCTGCACCACACAGAGACACAATCGAAAGGGCGAGCAACAGGGTCCACATCAAGCCGCCGGCTTCGCTCGCGAAACCTTTTCGAGGGTCCGGGTTTTGGGGATCGACCCAGACCGTGTCCTCAGACGCGGCACCCGGGACGGAGGAGCCGCCAAGGCGACCATCCTCGGCGGCCTTAGCTGGAAGCATGCAGGGACGAAGGAGTGTAGAAACGGGGCCAGTGTGGATCGGAAATGCGGGTTCCGAGCGGTGACTACGCGCCCAATGCGCTCTGGTCCGCACAACACTGGCGTGAGACTATCTGTCCCCCCGCTACGCGGGGAAGCGTAGCTCTCCCCAGCCGTGGGGACCGATACATATCTCTAGTACTCACCCGTCCACTGAACCGGGACAGCTCCAGGGCGACGACTGTGGCGGGGTCGTCTGGTCCTTCATCCGCCCTCCAATAGATATGGTGAGCCTCTAGGTAGGGATGGCCGTGGCGGTTTCCAGGTGAAGAGGTCCGCCGCTTCGCTTGAACCTTCTACACGAAATCCCAGTAGCGCATGATGGCCAGGGCGGTTGCCTTTGTACCCTCGGTAAGGGACCGGATGCCCTTGTAGTCGTTGGCGCCGTGGCCGGCCCCGTCCCCGGGCTCCGGCGAAAGGACACTGGCGCAGGGAATGCCCTCCTTGATGAGGTAGTGGGTGTCGGTGGTGCCGATGGAGAAGAACTCTCTCGGCACGTCACCGTTCTCGTAATAGGACTCAGACGGACCTTCCTTCTTTTTCCCAAAAAGTTCAGACAAGAAACCCATCGGTTAGTCCTTTATTCGGTTAGTCCTTTATCTAGAGTAGCTCAGCACCGTCTCGCACTGACGGGTAACCCTGCACGATCCCATCTTGAGCATCCAACCACTGTTTCTCAGGGAAGGCATCGTGGATCTGCTTGATATGCATCAACAAGTAGTTGACGTCACGGGCAAGGAAGCTAGTGATCCAAGACACTCTCCCATTGAGGTCAAAAATGACCTTCAATGCGTAGGTCCAGAGAAGGAAGAGGACCCCCGCCACGAACGGCCAAGGTCCAACGAACGCTAGCGCGATGCACAATGGCCAAGCTAGCCCGAACAAAATGATGGAAGTCATCATCCTGACCGAATTCTTAGCGGTTTCCTTGTCCACTAGATATTCGCCATCTAGGTAGACGAATGTCCGAAGATCCGCGTTGACCATATTGGCGTAGTCAGGGTCCTGTTGGACACGCTGCTTACTGATCGAATCTATTCCCATTCTACCCCCTTAGTCGGACCATCCTCCACCAGAAGTGCTCTCGCAACGTGCTAGCCGGATCGGACGCGCAAGACGCGGGCCGTTACAGCCTCAAATCAGAGGAGCGCAGTAGGTCCCTGTTCACGGAGTATTAACCTGAATCGTCACAGTATCTGACAAAAAGGCCTGGACCGTCTCGAGACGTCCTACGGCCTGGAATGTTCCTGAGGCCCCGTATTCGTGCACGAAATTCCCTTCGAGCTCGACCACGGTCCCTGGTGTGAAGACCGAGTCGACCGAGCCGTCGCCGTAGTCCACGACGACACCCTGGATCCTTGTGCCTGTGCCTTCATAACGAAAGGTGACCGTCTGTCCGACAGTCGTGCTCGTGGGGTCGGCCGAGAGGCTGAAGGTCAGAGTCCGGGTGCCAGTGATGCTGTCGTCGAGGCAGGCCGAGCCGACGATCATCAGAGCGGTCAGTGCGAGTGCGGGCCAAATCGCTTTCATACATCTCTCTCGCGGGGTCCACATCGAGGCACGGTAGAAGAATCCGGTTACGACCGGACCTCGTTCTACCTTCTACCCCAGGGAATGAGAAAAAGGGACGGCCACCGGGACCCTAACGCCCCGGTGGCCGTTTGCGTGACGCGGAGTTCGACTGCTCCGCTAACCTCGCGTGTTCATGCTGTCACGGCTCACGACGTCAACCGACCGTCGGAACGTTGGGGTTCGATTCCCTCTCGGCATCCGGGACATCCAGGCACCGGGACCGCTCCGGGATGGTGGTTGTGAACAGCACTGTAGTGGTCTCGAAGTCCGCGAGTTGTTGGTCTCCACCCAGGCCCCCAGTCTCCCAGCGGCGCTGGTCGCCCCAACGTCGGGCCTCACCCCATAACTCGATGCCTCGTTCGCGCATGAGGTAGGACATAGCGGTCGCGACGTCGCTCGCTGCCGGCAGCCCGTTCGCGTAATCGGTAAACAGGTCGTTCATACCGGCGTTCGCGCGGACCTGGTTGATCAAGGTCATCGCTTCCGACCATTGCCCGGTATTGAGCATCGCCTCTGCCTCGATGAGGCGCATCTCATTACCGCTCGCGAGTCGAATGTCATCGTCACCGCTCGTGTAGTGCAGGCTGTTCAGGAACGGCACCTGTCCAAAGCCCTCGAGGGCGGCGTTAGCCCATGTCTCGGAGGTCGTAGCCACCGGCGTGCGGGGGTCGCCCGTGGCCTCGGTGTAGCCGACGAATGCCGGGGGATTCGACGAGAGCCCCTGGTTTCCACCGTAATAGGTGTAGATCATCGAGAATGCGCGGTACGGCGAGTTGTCGTTCGCGAACCACAGCTGATTCCGCGTGGCGTTGTCCAAGTTCGACATGTTCAGGTCGAACGACCACGAATCATCCGTAATCTGAGAAGCGTCGCCGCTCGCACCGCTCCAGTCACCCATCCACAGGTTTATCTGAGCCCGGCCGGCGTAGCCGGCGAGCTTCCATTTGTTGTCGGTAGCAGTGGAAATCGCGTTGGAGAAGTGCTGTTCCGCGGCCGCGAGGGGTGCGGTGCTCGACACCAAGCTTCCCGGCGATCCGTCCGCCGCCGGGATCACCGTCTCACACCAATTCTCCGCGATCACACGGTAGGCGTACCCAGCCCAGAGATAGGCTTGCGCCAACGTATTCGGGTCCGGCGCCTCCTCGGACTCGGTCAAGATCTTGATTGCGGACTCCGCGATGAATCTTGACTGAACAGCGTCGTTGAAGTGACCACCGTAGGATCCCGGCTCGATCCACCCGCCCTGGACCAGGACCGGGTGGCCGAGCGAACCGGTCTGCCCGCCAGGGAAGATTTCCCGGCTGATCAGCGCTCCGGTGTACGACACGCCGTTGACGGCCTCGGCGAGCCGCCTGCCCGCTCCGTTTACGAGACCCGCATGAGAGGCCTTGTCCCCGAGGAACTCGTCCGAGACCGGTCCAGGATTGGTGACATCACAGCCTGCCAGAAGCACAGTAGTACCCACGAGCACTGCGCCCGACGCCCTGAATAACGTTCCAATGGTTTTCATGTCTGTTCTCCTTAGAACGTGATCCGGAGCGACACCCGGAATGTGACTGGTGATACGACGCGCTCACTGGAGTTGAGTCCGGTCGAGTTCGCGCCCTGGTTCCCCAGCGTCTCGGGGTCCATCCAGGGGAGTTCCTTGGTCCACAGGTAGGAATTACTGAGAGTCACGGTCAGTAGAGCGTTGTTGATGCGGTCCGGGAATGCGACGTCCACCGGAATCTGTGCGCTCACGTGGCGGAGCTTGAAATAGCTCGAGTCGTACCAGTACCCCCGACCACGCTCACTGGGTGTGCAGCGTGCACGCCAAAGAGCTGGCGTGTCGTCGCGGAGAGTGATCGTATTGTCCGGGTCCGTATAGAAGGGACGGCAGATCGGTGACCGCACGGAACGCGAAATCGAAATCGGGTTTCGCTCTATCACATGACCGCCGCGGTACTCGCCGAGAGCTGACAGGACGATCCCCTTCGGCAACCGGACGCTGGTATTCATCGACAGCGTCTTGGTGGGAAGCTGCGGCCCGAAGATGTAATCCTGCTCGTACTCCGGCTTCGCGATCGCGGTGGGGTTGGTCACCAAGCGGCCCCTCTCCACTGGTACCGGCTGTCCTTCTTGGATCCAGCCAGACAGTGAGGAGAACGGCGCAGCGCCACCGAGAGAGACGACCTCTGAGCCGTTGGTCGTGAAGAAAATGCCGACATCCCAGCCATAGTTCGCATATTGCACCAGACCGAGGTTCAGGCCGACCTCATGTCCCGTGTTACTGATCTTTCCCACGTTTTCGAGCTGGGAGCCGCCGAAGCCGCCGGAAGGTGTCTGCGTCACCCTCATGAGCGCATCGGTTGTGAACTGGTTGAAATACGTGTAGGTCAGGTTCACCCGATCGTTCATTAACGAGGCGTCGAAACCGACCTCGAACTCACGCGTGACTTCCGGCCCCAGGTCCGGGTTCCCCACATTCTGCGGAACGAACGCCGGAACGCCGCCCCAGCCTACCGGGCTCCACGTACGCACGGCGTCGAAGGCCCCAGGTGCGCGACCCGACTGACCGTATGCGGTCCGGAGCTTGACTTGACCGAGCGACTCCGGGAAGAAGTCCTCGTCGGAGATCACCCAGCTCAGGCTGGCCTTCGGGTAGACCTGAAGGCCAAAGCCCTCGCCGAAGGCACTGTTACCGTCGACACGGACGCCGGTCGTCACGAAGTACTTGTTGCTGATGTCGAGAACGTTCTGGAAGAAGAACCCGGCATTCCACACGCGCTGCCGATTTTCCTCGGCGATTCTGAGCGAAGCCGAGCTCACCGTGGGCTCCGCGGCACCGGGGTAGTCCTCACCCCAACCCTCGAGCGCACGCATCTCGTCTCCGACCGCTTGGCCACCCCAGGAGAATGTCGTACGCAGGGCGTCTGCGACGTCCACGATGTAGCTGCTGACGTAGTCGAAGGTGAGTAGGCGCTTCTGCCAGGTATTGTTCAGCAGGGCGCCCTTCGGACGTTGCCGGAATCCGAACGGACGCAGGTTGCGGTTTTCCTGCTGCGAGAAGTCATAGCCGATGGTGAGTCGGTTCGTCAGGTTCGCGAGAGGAGAGTACGTGACCGTAGCACCGGTCGTGAAGCGCTCGATTCTCTGCTGAATGTCGAATCCCAGTACATTGGCGATATCCTCGAACGCCGAGCTCCCGAAGTAATTCCTCTCCCGACGGAACGTGTTCAGGCTGATGCCCTGGGCATTGTTCCCGGAAGCGGTGTTCTGCTGCCACTGGTTCGTGTAACTGGTGTTCCACTGCAGCTGCAGGTTATCGGCCGGTGTGAACGTGAAGTTCCCCCGCATTGCCCACTTCTCCAGCTGGTCGTTGGGCATCGTGCCCAGCTGGTTGTCATGCAGTGCCGACGCAAAATACTGGAGGTCTTCTCCACCCCCACGCACAGACGCCGAATACAACTGCGTCCACATCGCGCCGCCCTCGCGGCCTGCGTAATAGTCGTTCGCCTGACCGGCAGCCTGCGTCTCGCCCCAATCACCACCACCGAGACCGAACCACCCGTCACGAAGGAACGGCTCCATGAACATGTAGTTTGAAGCCGGGTTGTCCGCGCACGCCACTCCGGCCGGCATGTCGGGGTCCACATTCCGACAGGGGTTACCGAACACCGGTGTCCAGCCCGTACCCTGCTGCATCTCAACGGTCCATACAGGTGCCCCGGTGGACCCACGTTTCGTGAACACCTGGATCACACCTGCCGCTGCTTCGGTTCCGTAGAGGGTGGTCGCGGCAGAGCCCTTGATGATCTCGATACGCTCGATGTCTTCAGGGTTGATCGCATCCAGCGGACTGACCGTCACGTTCGCGCCTCGACCCGCCCTGTAGTCCCGCCCCGCTGTCTGCGGGAACGCACCACTCATGATCCGCACGCCGTCGATGTAGATGATCGGCGTGTTATCCATACTCACACTGGTGTTACCGCGGAGCTGGATGCGCTTCCCTTGTCCGATCTCTCCACCGATTCCGGTGACCGAGATGCCGGGCGCAGCCGACTGGAGCATATCCGTCGCGCTGACTGGCCGAGACAGCATGTCGGCAGGGTTGAGCTGAGAGATCGAGTTCCCGATCTCACGACGACGAGATGCCCCGGCTGTCCCCGTCACGACGATCTCGTCGAGCCCCAACGCCTGGGTCGACAGCGAGAAGGAAACCTGGACGGAGCCGCCGACGGTGACGGTCACCTGTTGCGAGGCAAGCCCGTAGCCAATCCTCGCGGCCGCGATCTCATGAACACCCACGGGCACGTTCAGGATGATGAACCGACCATCGCCACGACTCAGAACGCCGATGTTGGTATCGGGGAGGTAGACCTGCACCGCACTTAGTGGCGCTCCCGAATTCGCATCGGTGACCTGACCAACGATCTGGCCGGTTTGGGCTTCAGCCGTCCCAGCGGAGAAGCTGAGAATGGCCATGAGTATCAAGCACCCTGACATAGTGACCCGGTGCTTCTTGAAGCTTCGCTTCAACGGCGCTCCGGCGTCTGTTTGGCGTAGGGTCATGAAGTTACTCCACGGCTTGGGAAACGCTCCTCGAATGCGGCCGAACATCAGTGCTATGGTGAGACGTCGCTACGCTTCAATCCGACCGATACAGGGCGACATTAAGCAACGTCGCGTCAATACACCAGGCCACTGACTGGATGTCCGGGCTCGCATGCCTCAGGCAACCTCTGCTCGCGGCGGCGGCCCCGGGGACGTGGAGGCCGAACCGTCACCTCACCGGCCGATCGGGATCGAGAAGAAGCTGCTCCTGAACTCCGGAGGGTCGGGGGAGGTATCGAGTCCGGTGTTGCCGAAGGCTTCCATGATCATCGTGAGGACTCCCACGCCTAGGGCAACCGCACCTCCAGCGAGCAGTCCTGTATTGAGCCCGTCGAACTGTCGTCGCTCAATGCCAAGGATCTCGTTCACCGGCACCCGTATGGTCTGGTTGAGCTGGACCGTGTGAAAACCGTCGCGCCGTTGGGCGACCGGTACGTTCAGCAGGAGTTCAGCCCCCTCCCGACCCACGAGTCGACCCCGAACGAGCGGAACCGAGGCATCGATGGTGGTGACTTCGGAAAGCTCGAAGCCGCCCTGCCGTGTGACGAGGAGGCGGACCTCTTCACCGACCGGGGTCGTCTCCAATACGGTGGGGACGTAGCTGAAGCAACCGGAAAGACAGAGGGTCAGGGCTGTCGCTGACGCGACCCAGTACACCTCGATCGCCCTCCGTGAATGCTCCCGGCGTCGCTGGGTCTTCATCTCGTGATCACCTCATCGCAAGAATCGAAAGGCGCGGTCGGCGAGAGTCGTAACCGCTGGCACACCTATGGAAAGTACGATCACGCCTGCAGTCTTACTCACGTCGCCACCGTGAATCAACAGGAGATAACCGGAAGTTACCATGAGCGTCGCGGCAACGGCCGACACGGTGAGTTGACCCTCCGAGCGATCGGTCCTCCCTGCCCATTGCGCCGCGAAGATCCCTCCCGCGGTAGGTAGCGAGAGGCTCAAGAATCCGAGGCCCGCGGTCACACCCCCGTTACACTGCGTGCGAAGCCCAAGGGATCCTGCTCCGGTCACGCTCAGGCACTCGCTGGCGACGAGGAGGCTGGTCCCAATTCCGATCGTGGTAGCCGCCCACGAGCTAGCGAACACCCGCCCCCACTTGTACGGTTCTGTTTCTGCTGACCAATCGAGGCCGGAGATGTTCTTCCTCGCGGAAGTAGGAGCTACGGACCGAGGACCTTGGCGGGTCTCGATTATCAACACACCCCTGCCGCCGGCACTTCCGTACCGCGCGCCGGCCTCCCCTGCGGACAGCAATTCTATGCGCTCGATCTGGTCCAAGGGCATGGTCCCGTAAAGAAAGCCCGGGGCGGCAATCTGCACGCCATCCAGAATCACCGTAACGCCCCGACAGCTCTCCCCACCGCTCCGAAAGCCCCGACTCTCGAGGCAGGCAGAGCCCGCCTGTCCGGGTCGGAGCAAGGCGCCGGGAAGCCGATCCCGAAGCAGCTCGGATAGAGTCTGCCCCTTCCGCTGGGCCAACTCGACCTCCTCACGAAGTACCTCGTTCATGGCGAAGCCCGACGTGACCCGGCGACGCTCCAGTTCCGAGAGGGCTTCCACCACGAGGGGCACGAGCTGGATGGCTCTCTGAGAGAGCCGCGCTTCGAGCACGAGTTCGTCATCCGCTTCCACAGACACCTGACGTGTGTGTCGACCATAGGCGAGGTGGTCGAACACTAGGTCTTGACCACCCGCGGGTATCCCCAGAAGAACGAAAAATCCGTCTCTGTCGGTCAGTCCCCGAACGCCGATCGAGGGAACGGCTACCTCGACGTCGGGGATTGGTTGCCCCGTTCGGCTGTCGACGACGCGACCGGATAGGGTGCCCACCGACTGCGCGGCGGCAGGCCGTGGGAGCGCGATTCCGCACGTCAACAGCACGACGGCGAGCGATGAGGGCCACCGCGGACGCAGGGTCATGGTGTCATGGGTGGGCGCTCCCTCAAGGCGATGTCGTCGGTGCCATCAAGGCAGGAGTCCGACCGAAGCAATATGCAGCGCAGTGGAACCCCACGACAACCCCGCGTGTTCGCCGATTTCGCGTGGGTCAGGGCCGGCACACGACTGGTCTCCGTGGTCACCGGCCTTCCGATTCGTGCAGTGTGGCCGCCACCCAGGTTGGTCGAGAAGCCTGCCTCAATGGTCAACACCGAACGTCTCCCCGCACGAGACCAGCAGCCATACGTTACCGGGGTAAAGGATACCGTCCAGGCGGCCCCTGCAGCTGCTCACCGCCACCTATAGCGCCACGGGCAAGGGGCTGATCACGGTGATCGTGGATTGGGGAGATGGAGTGTATAGACACCATCGGGCGATAACTGGCACCAAGCAGGGGCCGCTAGCCGGCTCCAGCGCCGGCCCTCAACAATACCAGGAGCGCCTCGAAGCGTTCGTGGAGAGCCTGGTCAACGCTGATCACGGCTGTGATCCGGTCATACTCTTCTTGGCGGATCTCGTGCTCGGACAGCACCGACACACGCAGTTCCGCCAGCTCAGCCCTCAGCCTCGCCTGCTCCTGAACGTCGTGTGTCCGGCCCAATTGGCGGTGGTAGGCATCGCGGGCCGCGTCCAGCACGATGTGCGCCTTCGTGTACGCGCTCAGCGCCTCCTCGGTGAGATCCGAGCGAGGCGCCTGCTGAGCGGAGAGGTCTCCGGCCATTGTGGAGAACGTGAACAATGTCGCGACGAGGGCGCGTTTCATTAACGGCTATTCTACTTCTATGTCTGGCACCTTGCCAGGCGCCGCCAAGACTTTTGTGGCCGCGCGGAGAGCCCCCCCCTGTACATTATAAATAACGTCGCATTCCTCGTCGGAGTCCGTTGGCTGGTGCGTGTCTACGCACATCTCGGTCAGGTTCGCCACCGCTCGGAGGTCGTGGAATACCAGCTGGAGCACCACCGCGAGGCGCTCGGCGAGAGGCTCACGGCACTGGAGACACTGACGACCTAATTTTTTTTTCGCCTACTTTGTCACTGTTTCTGGCACTGTTGGTTTCCAGCGCGGGGAAAACAAGAAGCCCCGACAACCGTAAGTGGTTGTCGGGGCTTTCTTTACGTAAACGCCCTCAGCAGAACTCGAACCCACAAGTCCGTTAGGAGACAAATCTTCGACCGGCTTGTCGTCTGCTACCCCGTCCCCGGCCGCGGCAGCCCCGGCGTCCCGAAGATGATCTCGGTGATCGCCTTGATGCTCCGATTGCCATACCGGAACGGCATGACGAGACGCAGGGGCGCTCCGTGTTGGGGATCGAGCGGCTCCTCGTTCATCATCCAGACGAGCATGACCTGCGGATGCCGCAACTCCTCCACGGACTCGTCCACGTAGTGGCCGTCCGACGCGGTCAAGCGGCAGTAGTGGGCGCCCGGAACGAGGCCGAGCATGTCCGCGAAGTCGGTGAAGCGAACCCCGGTCCACTTCACGATACCGGTGGGCTCCGGTGCACCGCACTGCATGAGGAAGGTGTGCGAAACCCTCGTCAGGGGTTCGAGGTCGGTGAACCGCATCGTCCCACGCTTGGTGCCAAGCCCGCGCGTGTCCACCCGGATCGCCATCCTCGTGTAGTCGTACTCGATCTCGGGCGCCCTGCGGTCCGACGTCCTCCACATGAGGCGGCCCCGGATCGGGCCGGCGGCCGACTCGGGATGCTCGGGGGCCGAGCCGTCGGGGTTCAGCGGGAGGTCCACCGGGAACGTGGCGCGCGGCTCGACGTCGATGAGTCGGTCCGGGAACTCCTGCTCCTGTACGGCGACCTGAGCCGCCAACTCCCTGGGATCCAAACGGCCGACCGACAGGCCAACGATTGCGGACCCGGATACGGCGATGGCGTCGCGTCTCGAGATCGTCATGCGGGACTCCTCCTCCGAGGGGACAGGCGCGGGCGTGCGCGCAATCAGAATACTCCGGCACGCTCGGCGGGGATAGTCCGACCTCACGGACTTTTCATGGAGATCTGATGGGGGGCGCGTGGCGGGTCCGGATCATCACCCCCCCCCTTTCCGGCTAAGTATCGGTAAGACCCCTGTAAGATCCATTACGCGGGTAACGAATCGGGTAACCCGGCCTCCCACTCAGACCCGCAATTCAGGACGAGCAAAACTCTGTTTATAGTCCAGCGCTGGTGGGGCACCCTTTAGGGGGGGTGCCCGGGTACTGGGGTCGCGCCTGTCTGGGAAAGGGACCCGCCCCAGCTACCAAATATTTTTCGGGGAACGGTATTGCATTGGCGTCGATGTGTGCGGTCCTGCACAAGCACTGCCCCCCAGTGGCAGCAGAGGGGGGGGGAGGTTCGGAGGCACTGAAACCCAGTATTTTCTAGGCCAAAGTGAGTAGTCTTCTGAGTAGTATTGTTTTCAACATACTCACAGAATCACTGTAAGTGACTGCAATACAAGG
>DQPL01000079.1 GCA_015664885.1 Gemmatimonadota bacterium | reverse complement strand
CCCCTTCCCACCACCGGCCCCCTAACCCCACCCTTCCCGCATGGACCCTAACATGAGGCTCGCGCGTCAGATCGTCGCGCAAGGCGTAGGAGCCTGGGAACGGGATGACTTCGAGTCCGCGCTCAAGACATTCGTCGGCGTGCTGGAGGACTTTCCGCATTTCGCTGATGTGCGCAACGAGGCCGGGCTGTGCGAGGCGATGCTGGGCCGGCTCGAGAAGGCTCTTCTCCACTTCGATGCGGCCCTGGAGGAAAATCCCTCGTACGCCGAGGCGCATCTCAATCGTGGCATCATTCTCAACGAGCTGGGTCGACATGAGGAGGCGCAGGAGGCGTTCGACGAGGCGGGTCAGATTGACACGCGCGACTCGAGGGCGTTCCCGTCGGACGTGGGCAATCGGATCGCCGTGACGCACGCGCAGCTCGGAGACCTGTATTTGGCCGCGAACCGCTCAGAGGAAGCCGCTCAGAGGAAGCCGCGAAGCACTACGAGGCCGCGATCAACGTGCGGCCTCGCTTCATCGATATTCGCACGAAGTTCGCTGGAACGCTCATCGACAGTGGCTATCTCGAGAAGGCGAAGACGGAGTTGCTGGTCATCCTCGAGTCACGCCCGGGATTCGTGGGTGCGCGCATCCGGCTCGGCGTGGTGCTTCAGCGAACTGGGGACACCGACGGTGCGATTCGCGAGCGGAAGCAGTGTGCCGCCGACGATCCGGCGGACATGCGTCCCCGCGCGTACCTCGCGTCCGTAGGCGTGACGTTCCCTCATGTGCACCCCGGTACAGACGGCGACTAGCGGCCCGATCCTTGCTGCTATATTCCGCGGTAAAGTGCAGCCTTCTGACCGCCGGACCACGAACCTACTCCCCATGACGTTTCGGCGCCTCCTCACCCTTGCCGCGCTGTGCGGGCTCACCGTCGCCGCGTGCGTGACGCGCGCGACCGAGGAAAGCGCGGTACGCAGGGGCGACCAGGCGTTCGCGCTGGGCAACTACGAAGAGGCTCTAGCCGAGTACCGGCTCGCGGTACGGCAGGGCGCCGCCGACGCGGGCACGACGGTGAGGGTGGCGCACACGTACGCCATCATGGGTCGCGTCGACGACGCGGGTGCCTACTACGTCGAGGCGGCGTCGAAAGAAGCGGGGCTTGCAGATCAAGCGGTCACCGACCTCATGCGCCTTGCGCGCGAGTCGCTCGCCAAGGGAGACCGCTTCGCGATGGCGACGGCCGTCGAGACGTCGCTGCGGCTTCGCCCGGGCCTCGGCGTCGGAGAGATGTCGCTGCCGCTCGCGCGCCACTACTTCGGGAGCGGGGAGTACGGTCGCGCCTTGCCGTTTTACCAGAAGGCGATGGCCGAAGCAACCGATTCGGTCCCGGAGATCGTCTTCGAAGTGGGACTGGCGTACGAAGAGATCCGTGATTGCCGTCATGCGCTGGTCTATTTCGAGCGGTTCCGAGAGATGGTCCGGCCGTGGGAGCGCGGCGAGGTCGACTGGTACATCGGAACGTGTGCTTTCAACCTGGCTCGTGAGCTGCGCGGGCGCTCCACGTTGCAAGAAGAAGAACTCGAGCAGGCACTCATCCTCGTCGATCGAGCGGTGGAAGTCGGTGAACCACGTAACATTCAGGCTCAGGCCTTGTTCGAAAAGGGCGAGATTCTGGCCGAGATGGGGGAGTGTGAGCTCGCTATGGACGCGTATGCCCAGGTTCGCTACGCCGACCAGGCGGGGTCACTCGTCGGGCGCGCCCAGCGCGCGTTCGACCAGATTCGGTTCGGGCGCGGCTTGGAACACCTGCGCGACGGGCGCTGTCGCTGACGCGAAAACGGTGATGGAAAAGTCGGGTGGGCTGGATGTGCTTCAGGACGCGCCTGAGACGTTACCTTTTCGTGCTGTGCCGCACTCACGTGCGCCACTCCGTTTCATTGAGCAACCCCGTTGCCGCGTCCCTTCGCCCAGCCCGATGCGTTCTCCCAAAACTCGATCGTTTCTCGTTGCCATGACTCTTCTCGTGGCCGCAGCCTGCGGTGGCGCGGGCAATCGATATCAGGGCATGGATGCCGAGGCCCTGTATCGGATGGCGACCGAGGAATACGCCGAAAACGAGTTTGCGAACGCCGCTGATGCGCTGGATCGAATTCTGATTGCCTATGCGGACTGGGAGCGCCTACCGGACGCGCGCATGTTGCTTGCCCACGCCCACTACGGTGACGGCGACTACCTCACGGCCCGCTCTGAATACGTGAGATTCCTCGACAGGTACGGGGGGCACGAGGACGCGGTGGTCGCTGCGTTGGGCGTATGCCGATCGCTCGCGGCCTTGTCGCCGGACATGCCGCGCGATCAGGTCTTCACTCGCGACGCCATCACTGTCTGCCGCAATGTATTGCTCGATTACCAAGGGACTCGTCAGGCTATCGACGCGGCGGGACTGGCGAACAGCATGCGGCTCAAGCTGGCGGAGAAGGAGTACCTGACCGCCGATTTCTACTTCCGCCGCAAGCTGTATTTCTCGGCGATCAAGTACTATGAGTTTGTGGTGGATCTCTTCGCCGAGACTGATTTTGCACCCAAGTCGCTCGCTGGCATCTACTATTCGAACGTGGCGATCGGGTACGAGGACGAGGCCGAGGCCGCAAAACTACGCCTGCTCGAACGGTATCCGGAGTCTCCAGAGGCCGCCTCGATGCGCAGCAATGCGTCGGGATCCTAAAGGGTCCGGCGTAGTCCCACTCCGCCTTGGCCTCTTCGGGGGCACGTTCGATCCTCCCCACAATGGTCACGTCGCTGTAGCCAAGGACGTTGCGGACGCGCTTAACTTGAATCGCCTGCTTTGGATTCCGGCGGGTGAGCCGCCGCACAAGGCGCAGCAAGACGTTACCCCGGCATCGCTTCGCCTCGAGATGGTACTCGCGGCGACAGCCGAGGATGCGCGCTTCGAGGTGAGCGATGTCGAGACAGCGCGTGAGGGTCCTTCGTATACCGTGGACACGCTAGGCGAGGTGCGTCGCAAGTTCCCCCACGCCACACTGTACTTCATCGTCGGCGCCGACGAATACGATGCGCTCGCCACCTGGCGGGCACCTGAGCAGGTCCTCGAGCTCACGCGTCTCGCGGTCATGGACCGGGGGGGAGCGCGCGCGGCGGACAACATGCCGGACGTCGCGGGCGCCGATGCCGCGGAATTCGTCGCGGTCGAGCGCATCGACATTTCGTCCACCCGGGTCCGGGCGCATATCGCGGCTGGGCTCGACGCGGCTGACCTTGTCCCTCCCGGGGTGGCCACGATCATCGAGCGCGCGGGACTCTACCGCGGTTGATCGATTAGATTCCTCTGACGTCCAAGTCTGTCCTCAACACCTACTTATGAGCGACTTCTCAGGCTGTTCTGTGCTCGTGACCGGTGGGGCCGGCTTCATCGGCTCACACCTGGTCGAACGCCTTGTCTCTGAGGGCGCTGCGGTTTGTGTCATCGACGATTTTTCTACGGGGAGCCGGGAGAACCTCGCGCCGTTCATGGATCGCATCGACTTGCACGAACAGTCGATCACGGATCCGGCGGCGTGCGCGGCGGCGTGCGTCGGCATCGACTACGTGCTGCACCAAGCGGCACTGCCCTCCGTTTCGCGCTCCGTTTCCAACCCTATCGCGACGCATGACGTGAGCGCGACCGGCACGCTCAACATGCTCGTTGCGGCCAACGACGCGGGGGTTCGACGACTCGTCTACGCGGGGTCGTCGTCGGCCTATGGCGACACGCCGACCCTTCCCAAGCACGAGGGAATGGCTTCCATGCCCCGCTCCCCCTACGCGGTAGCGAAGCTGGCGGGAGAACACTACGTGCAGGTGTTCCCACCTCTGTTCGGGCTGGAAACCGCGATACTTCGGTACTTCAACGTTTTCGGTCCCCGGCAGGACCCGAACTCTGTGTACTCCGCGGTGATCCCACTCTTTATCAATGCCGCGCTCGCAGGACAGGCACCGACGATCCATGGGGATGGTGGTCAGACGCGTGACTTCACGTACATCGACAACGTTGTCGATGCGAACCTGCGCGCGTGCACAGCGCCACCAGAAGGAGTGAGCGGGGAGGTCTTCAACGTGGGCTGTGGGGAACGCATAAGCGTGACCGACCTGTGGCAGGCGATTCAGGCGGCAACCGGCGTCGAGCTCGAAGCACAGTACGGTGCGCCTCGCGCTGGGGACGTGCGCGACTCGCTGGCGGACCTCACCAAGATCTGCGATCGCTTGGGGTATGAAGTGAAGGTCTCCCTGCACGAGGGCATCCGCCTTACGGCCGATTGGCTTAGTAGCCAGGAGAGCGCAGTGATGGCCGGTTCCGGGCAAGCCGAGGGGTAGAAGACCCTATGCGCCTGGACGAGGCGAGCCTCGCCCGTTGGGGCGAGAGGATTGGCGAGACCGTCGAAACGCCGGTAGTGCTGGGTCTACAGGGCGAACTGGGTGCAGGGAAGTCCGTGCTCGCCCGTGCGATTGGGAAGGGCGCGGGCGTAAGTGCGGCGATGCCATCCCCCTCGTTCAACCTTGTCTTTCGATATCCGGCAGGGCTCGGCAGAGAGGTCGTGCACCTCGACCTCTACCGTGTGGCTGCCCCCGACGAGCTGTGGGAATTGGGCTGGCAGAGCCTCGGTGCCGAGCACGAGATCGTGATCGTCGAGTGGCCGGAGCGGGCCGACTCGTTAATGCCGCCAGACCATTGGCTCATCGAGCTCTCCAACACGCCGGGCAAGTCCGAGCTTCGAGACGTCGCAGTGCGCCGGGTGGGCGCGCCGCCCGATCTCGCCGCTTTTCCTATGTCGGTGTCGGTTCCGTGAGCGGCGAGGCTGGTGCCGGCATGGTCTTCGACCCGGAGAGCTTTTACCTGGGCTTCGACACATCGGGCTCAACCGGCTCGGTCGCAGTCGCGCAGGGTGCAGACGTATTGGCACGCGCGACACTCGGGGAGAGCCGTGAGCATGCGTCTACGCTCGTCCCCGCGATTGCCGGAGTGCTCGAAGAAGCGGGCATTGATCGTGGCGAGGTGAGCGGTGTCGTGGTTGGTGAAGGCCCCGGCTCGTTCACCGGCGTCCGAGTCGCGGCGGCCACCGCGAAGGGGCTGGCGCACGCGCTGGACTGTCCCATTTGGGCGATTTCAAGCCTGGTGGCGGCGGCCCTCTCGGTGGAAGGGAGCGGCATCCGATACATGCTTTTCGACGCGCGCGGCGACCGCGTCTACGGTGCCTGCTACGGTATTGGGGGAATCGGGGTCGAGACGATCGTCCCGCCCCACGGCGGCGCGCTACGAGATGTGCTCGACGGCGCGATGCCGCCGGGGGCCGTCTTCTTCGGGGAGGGAGCAGGCCGACATCGGCACGCGATTGAGGGCGCCGGTTTTCCAGTGGCCGCTGGGCCTGTGCCCCAACCGTCCGCGGATGGCCTCTTCCGGTATCTGGCGTTACATCCCGACGCATCTCCGGTCGAAGCTGTGGCACTCTGGGAGCCGCGCTACATCCGTGAATGGCAACCGGACAAGGCATGGAGCGCGTAGACGCCGGTCCCGACGTCCTCATCCGGCCGATGGAGCGGGATGACGTCGACACCGTGCTCAGTATCGAGAGCCGAGTATTCACGACCCCCTGGCAGGCGGACACGTTCTTGAGTCTCATCGGGCGGCCGAGCTCTGAGCTGTGGGTGATGGAGCACTCGGTCGCCGGCATTGTCGCATACGCGGTTCTTTGGTGCATCCTCGACCAGGCCGAGCTCGCCAACATCGCGGTCCGGTCTGAGTATCGAGGGCAGGGGTTTGCGTCCCGACTGCTAGAGCGAGTGCTTCAGATCGCTGAAGGCCGCGGAATCGAGACGATCTACCTTGAGGTACGCGCGTCGAACACGCAGGCGTTGGAGCTCTACGAGCGGTTTGGATTTTCGCAGGTTGGGGTGCGGGAGAGGTACTACGACAAGCCGAAGGAAGATGCTTTGGTGATGCGGCTGGTCTTGTTGTAAGGGTCGGCCCGGGGCCGCGGGCCGCTCGTTGGCTTTTTGGGCCGATTGGGCTATCGCGTCGGCTCGCGTGGGAGGCGAGTGTGTTTTGTGACTACCTCACCTTATGGGCTCTCGGGGGCCGATTCGCTCCCGGCCACGGCGGCGGCTCTGGCTGCAGGCTCGGCGCCTGCCCCACCCTCGGCTGCCGCCACGCTCCCCGCCACGGGCACGTTCTCTTGCGACTCGGAACGGCCTCGGGAGCGGTTACGGGCGCTGGGGCCGGGGGGGCTGACGGTGTCGGAGCTGCTTGCGATTCTGGTTGGGAGTGGATCGTCGGGGAGGTCGGCGGTCGATATCGCACACGCTGTCTCCCGTAATGTGGCGGGGACCCTGCAGCGCCTGGCGAGGCTCGATGTGTCGGCGCTGGAACAGATGCCGGGAGTGGGGTGGGCAACGGCCGCGCGTATCGTAGCGGCGCTCGAGCTCGGGCGACGTGCCGCAACGCAGACGCAGCCCGACGCAGACCGGATCCGAGGACCCGCTGACGTATTTCGCCGGATGGGACCGCGTCTGCACGATCTCCCGCAGGAGGAGTTCCATACCTTGCTGCTGAACGCCCGCCACCGCGTCATGCGCGAAGTGTTCGTGACGCGTGGCATCCTGGACGCGTCGCTCATCCACCCGCGCGAAGTCTTCCGACCCGCCGTGGGGGAGGGAGCGGCTGCGCTGATTCTCGTACACAATCATCCGTCGGGTGACCCGACGCCGTCTGAGGAGGACCGTGCGGTGACCCGACAGCTGGTGGACGCCGGGCGCGTGCTGGGGATTCCCGTACTCGATCACGTCGTGGTTGGTCGAGGGAGCTACCGCTCCGTGATGGAGCAGGAGAGCCTCTAGAATGGATCTCCGTTCGGGAAACATTTGAAGTCAATTTGAAAAAACGCGTTGACCTCGGGCGGAGAGAAAAGGTATCTTCCGGCAGTGTTCATGGGGTGAAAAGCCCCGTCCTACTTGCCGAAGGAGCCCGCATGGTTCGCTCGGCTGCGATGATACTCGCCGCACTGATTATTCTGGGAATTGCCCTCGCTCAGCAGGCGCAGGGGAACCATACCGTCGTCGGTGGCGACACGTTGTGGGACCTCGCGCAGCGATACTACGGTGACCCGTTCGACTGGCGCCGAATTTGGGAGGCCAATCGCGCCGGCATCGCCGACCCCAACCTGATTCAACCAGGTCTGGTGTTGGTCATTCCTGGTACGGAACCGGGTGCCGAGGTCACGGACGTCGTTGTAGTGGCACCAGAGCCGGTGGATCCGGCGGATATTCCGACCATCTTCCGACCAGACAGGTCGGTGGTTCGTGCTGGCGTTGTGAGCGTGGGCAGCTTGGATTACCTGGCCGTACCGCGCGACCTCGTCTTTTCCGCTCCGTGGCTCACACACTTCGAAGATGACCCCGAGCACACTGGGGTGCTCGAGGGCTCAGCGGGCGGCACCAACCGAGGCAACACAGTGCGTTCCTACGAGCGCGTGCGCGTGTCGATGGACCGCCCCGCCCGAGTCGGTGAGCAACTGCAGATCTTCACGGTCGACCACGTGATCGAGGACGTGGGCCGCGTGGTGCATCCAACCGGGTTGATGACTGTGTCCTCGGTGATCGATGGCGGGGTCATCGGAGTCATCATCAAGGAGTACGGCCGTATCCTGCCCGGTCATTTCGTCGGCCCAGTGCCGGCCTTCGACCTGTCTGTCGGGGATTATGCCGACCCGGTGAGCGGGGGAGGCGCTGCCATGCTGATGGGCTTCGCTACTGGCGCTATAGTGCTGGACATAGGGCAGATCGCTTTCCTCGATCTCGGGACCGACGACGGCATCGCGATCGGCGATGAGTTCACGCTCTACAACTCGGCTGATGTCGATGCGGCAGAAGGGGGTACTGCAAGTGGTCGGACTGGCTGACGAGACTTCCGCAGCTCACGCATGTCACCATGCGGGATGCGGTCTTCGAGCAGGGGGTCGTATTACGCCTCACCAAGAAGATGCGGTGATCGGTGACGCGAAGAGACTCCAAGCCCTCGCGTCGCTCCACCTCGAGCGGCTACGCAACCCTAGAGTCCCCGCCTGATCCGTCCGGCGGGGACTCTCTTTGATAGGACGTCGATGACACGAGCAAGACGCCGGGTGCTGGTGACGGGGGGCGCGGGTTTCATCGGCAGTCACATCGCCGATGCTTATCTGGCGGCCGGCGACGAGGTCTGGATCATGGACGACCTTTCCTCCGGCCGGCGGGAAAATGTCCCAGAGGCCGCTCACCTGGTCGAGATGGACATTCGATCGGCGGAGGATGTTCGCAATCTCTTCCGCGAGGCCCGTTTCGATCTGGTGAATCACCACGCGGCCCAAATCGACGTGCGCGTTTCCGTGACCGATCCAGCGAAGGATGCCGCGATCAACGTGCACGGGCTGCTCAACCTCACTGAGGCGGCGATCGAGGTTGGTACTCGACGCTTCGTGTTCGTGAGCAGCGGGGGCGTGGTCTATGGCGAGCCCGAGTTGATCCCGACCCCGGAGAGTGCACCGAAAGGTCCACTCTCGCCCTACGGCGTCACCAAGCTCACTGGGGAGCACTACTTGAACTATTACAGGCACGTGCGAGGCCTGGACTACGTCGCGCTCCGTTACGCGAACGTCTACGGCCCCCGCCAGGATCCGCTCGGTGAGGCAGGTGTAGTATCCATCTTCTGCACACGGTTGCTGGACGGGGCCGTGCTCACGGTCTTCGGCGACGGTGAGCAGACGCGGGACTACGTCTTTGTGCGCGACGTGGTCGCGGCCAACATGCTGGTCTCGGACCTGGAGTTGCCCGATTCGGGCGACATCGACGACCGTGCGTTCAACGTCGGAACGGGCGTGGGTACGAGTGTAATCGGCCTGGCTCAGGTGCTCGAATCGGTCGCGGCGGTTCAGCCGGGGCGGAAGCACGAGCGTGAGCGTCCGGGAGAGCTACGGCACAGCACGCTGAACACGGGCAAGCTGCGGGCCCACGGGTGGGCTCCGGCGTATTCGTTGGAACAGGGCTTGCAAGAGACTTACACGTTCATCCGAGATCAGAGGGCGGGAGGCCCGGCATGACCCTAGCACCTCTATTGCTCTTCCAAGCGCGTCCACCGACCAGCATTATGGACATGATCGTCGGTGGCACGCTGCCGACACAGATCGTGCTGACCGTGCTGGCGGTGGCGTCGCTCTCCACGTGGTGGCTCATTTTCCACAAATGGAGGCAGTTTCGTGACGTCCGCCACCAGGGCGACAGCTTCCTCGAGTACATGGAGCGGGCCCAACGGCTCGACGATGCCTACAAGTTGATCCTATCCTTGCCAGAGTCGCCTTATGGCCGGGTCTTCCGACAGGGTGTCAACTTCTTCAGCGAGCTGCGGCCGGGGGCGCTGAGCGAGGGCGCGCCGCCAATCGAGGGCCTCTCGCTCACCCAATTGGAAGCACTGAGGCTCGTCCTCGAGAAGGAGGAAGCGGAGGAGCGAGACGAGCTCGCACACGGGCTCGGTTGGCTCGCGACCATTGGGTCGGTGGCTCCACTGATGGGGCTCATGGGCACTGTGATCGGCATCATGAACGCCTTCCTGGGCATCACGTCGGCCGGCTCGAGCAACATCATGGCGGTCGCCCCTGGCGTTGCCGAGGCGCTCATCACGACCGTCGCCGGCCTCGCGGTCGCGATTCCGGCGGTGATTGCCTACAACCATTTCGTGGCTCAGCTGAACCTGGTGAGCGGCGAGCTCGAGGGATTCTCGAGCGAGTTCATCGGCACGTTGGCCCGGGAGGGTCTGGTCTAGTGGGCAGCGCGTTCGCTCGGATATCGAGATGAGTCTCGGAACCCGCCGTCGGTCGCGCGGACGCCGCGCGGACCTTCCCGTCAACGCGGAAATCAACGTGACGAGCCTGGTCGACGTGGCATTCACTCTGCTCGTGATCTTCATTATCACGATGCCGATCCTGCAGGGTGGCATAGAGGTGTCGGTCCCGAGGGCGGACGTGCAGGCTCTTACCTCCCAGGATCGTCCTTTCTACATCACAGTGACTGCGGACGGAACGATCTATATGGAGGAGTCCGTGGTTACGCTCGAGCAGCTGGAGTCGGGGCTCGGGCAGGTATTGAGCGCCGGAGACATCGAACGGGTGTTCCTTCGGGGTGATTCACTCGCGCCCTTCGGCCCTGTGCTGCGCGTGATCGCGACGACCTACAACAGCGGCGTGAGCTGGTCGATGGTGGCCGAACCTTACCGCGGAAACTGACGAAGAATGGCACGTGGTCCGGACCCGTTCGACAAGCGCAGCATGGCGGCCTCGTGCGGGGTGCACGCCAGCATCTTCCTCATCTTCTGGTTGAGCGGTCTCGTGCCGCGCGATGAGCCGATGGAGTTCATCACGTACGAGATCGTGATGGTATCGCCGCCACCGGCGGTACAAGCCGAGATCGTGCAACCGGCTACTGAGGAGATGGTCGTCGAGCGACCGGATCCGACCCCGCCCGAGCCAGAACCCGAGCCGGAGCTAGAGGTCGTGCCGGTGGAGGAAGATGATCCGCCACCGCAACCACCGGAGCCAGAGTCGACTCCAGTCGAAGAGTTGGCGGAGGAAGAGGTGACGGTTGCTGCTGCGCCGGAAGACCCACCCGAGGAAGCGGAGGAGTCGGGGGAGGATATCAATGTCCGCATGCAAGGCCTGCGCCGCGACTACCCTGTGTATTACAGGAACATCATCCAGCAGATCAACAACTGCTTTCGCCCGCCCAGGGACGGCCGGGACTGGATGACCACAGTGCGCTTCGTCATCCAAAGCGATGGGTCCGTCGAGGGGCTCGAGTTCGTCGCGCGCTCGGGCAGCTCCGACTTCGACTTCCGCGCCATGGGCGCCGTCGAGTGCGCAGGGAACGGTCGCTTCGGGCCGCTTCCCCCAGATCTGCCGTTCCAGCCAGTCCAGTTCGACTTCAGGCCAGGTGGCGAGCCGCTCGAAGTATTCGGCCGCTATGGCCGCCCAACCGAGGTGACCATCCAGTGATACGCATGACAGTGAGGACGGGTGTATGGACGGGTACGAGATGTGTAATCACCCTGTTGGTGGCCGTACCCGCCGTGTGGACTCATGCGGCCAGCGCGCAGGAGCGCGAGTCGATTCCGGGCGTGAGCCTTGGCCTGGTCTACGAGAACGAGCCTCAGCCGGCGCTCGCGATCCAGCCGTTCACGGGTCGCTTCGGTGGCGCGGGGCTCACTTCGCAGGTTCAAGACATCATTGGTCGCGATCTGCGCAACTCCGACCGCTTCGTGGTCATCGACTCCTTGCCGCGGGGCCTGGTCGGCGACGTCGTCGACTATACGCTTTGGGACCGCCTCGGAGCGGTATGGTTGATTACCGGGCAAGTCGAAGGCGCTGGGGAAGGCTACGTCCTGATTCTGGAGCTGCACGACGTAATCTACCGTCGTACCGTCGAGCGCGGCCGCTTCCGCATCCCGGATGGGGAGGACGATGATTTCCGTATGGCGGTGCATCGTGCCTCTGACGAGGCCGTGCGTTGGGCGACGGGTGATCCCGGCATGGCCGCGAGCCGCATCGCCTTTACGCTGACGGACAGCGACTACAACACCGACATCTATCTCATCGATTCGGACGGCGAGAACCTCCAGAGGGTGACGAACTTTCGAGATATCACTTTGTCCCCGGCCTGGTCACCCGACGGCTCGAAGATCGCCTATATGTCCTACAAGGAGACGGGCTTCCCTCGCATCTACGAGTTCACTCTGGTTACGAGGGAGGAGCGGATGCTGCCCGAGGTACGGGGCGCCGGGGACTACATCACGCCCACGTACAGCCCCGATGGCTCAACACTGGCGTTTTCGGTTCTGGGCAGCGGACGCAGCGGGGTCTTCACGTACAATGTGGAGCGCGACTGCTGCCTTACCTACCTCTCCGGCGGGCAGTGGTACGACCTCTCGCCCACCTACTCGCCGGACGGCGACTGGATGGCGTTCAATACGAATCGCTTCGGGGACAGAGTGCCCCAGATCATGGTGATGCCGGCCGATGGCGGCGAGGCCCAAACGCTTTCCCCGTACGAGTACGGCGGCCGAGGCTACTACACTTCGCCCGACTGGTCCCCCGACGGAAACCTGGTGGCATTTCATGGAGCGATCCGTCGTGGCACCTACCACATCCTCGTTGCGGACATGGAGACCGATGGCCGGCGGCTGCGTCAGCTCACGTGGGAGGGAAACAACGAGGATCCGAGTTGGGCCCCGGACGCGCGGCACCTGGTATTCGCGGGTGAGCGACGGTGGGGCTTCGGGCTGTTCGTGGTGGATATCGCCACCGGGCGACTTCGGCCGATACTGTCTGGGCGGCGCATCGGGCTGCCGGATTGGTCTCCGGCGCTGCCACCGGTAGGCTGAGCGCAGCGTGGTGCCTACCGATCCCAAGAGCGAAAGCGCGAGCGAAAGTGCGCCGCGATTGTTGCGCCAACACACTTTTTCGCCTATATGCCATGGGGTCTTTCCCAACCGCGAAAGCACATTAGCTTCGTTGCGGTGTTCACTCCGGTTGGAGTGGCAATCTCACGAACGCACTACTGTTCGTTCAACCCGGGAGCAGGGATGATCGTCCGTCGTTTTTCCGTCGCGGTTCTAGCCGCCACACTCGCCGTGGGTGCCTGCAAGGGTGACCCGCCTCCGCCGCCGGGTCCGCCCCCTGTGAATCAGGATTCGCTGGACGCTTACAACGACTCCGTAGCCGAGGCCGCCGCTATTGCGCGCCGCGCCGAAGCTGATTCGGCCGCCGCACGTGCCGAGCGTGCCGAGCTCGCCCGGGCGGTCGCTGCCGCGCAAGCCACGCTCGAAGAAGCTGTGTTCTTCGACTACGACGTCTCTGACGTCCGGGCCGATCAACAGGAGCTGCTACGCCGAAAGGTCGCCATCCTGAGGGCCAGCCCCCAGGTACGGCTTCGCATCGAGGGCCATGCAGACGAACGCGGTTCGACCGAGTACAACTTGGCGCTCGGCAACAGCCGGGCTTCGGCGGTTCGCGACTACCTGACGGGCTTCGGCCTGCCGGAGAGCAGCTTCGCGATTGTCTCCCGCGGGGAGCTGAGTCCCCGCGCGCGAGGCTCGAACGAGGCCTCCTGGGCACAGAACCGCCGAGGGGAGTTCATCCTCACCGGCGGCGCGAGCGCGATCAACCCCGGCAACTGACGGCATGACCCTTGCTGGACCCCTCCTCCGGGACAACCGGCGGAGGGGTCCATGTATATGATGAGACGTTCGCACCGCTCTGTGGCGGTCCGCGTCGTGTTGACGATGGCCGCCGCTGTCACGCTCGGATCCTGCGCGACCAAGGGTGACCTTCGCAATCTGCAGACCGAGATCCGCATGCTGGCGGCGCGGCAAGACACGCTGCTGGCGCAGTTGCGCATGGAGACTCTGTCTACTCAAGACAGCGTGCGTACACAGTCCGACCAGATCTTCGACTTCCGCGGCGAGATCACCCGCCAGCTCCGCGATATCGCGCGCACGCTCGGGACGCTCGAGGCGCTCGTTGGGCAGAACCAGCAGGCGATCTCGGGCGTTCGGGACCAGGTGGCCAACCTGCGCCGGTCCGAGCGCACGCCGCCGCCGAGGGCCGTCGACGATTCGACGCGCGTGCTCGTGCAAGGCGGCGGCGACCCGGAGGAGCTGTACCGCGCCGCCCAGCAGCAGGTAGCGCGTGGTTCGCTGAACACGGCGCGAGCGGCGTTCGAGGAGTTTCTTTCGAGCTACCCCAACCATGAGTTCGCGCCCGACGCGCACTACTTCCTGGCAGACATCCTCTTTCAGCAGGAGAACTTTGCGGACGCGCTCGAGGCGTTCCGGGAAGTCCAGAGGCGTTTTCCGACGGCATCACGCGTCCCTGATTCGCTGTACAGGATTGCCGTGATCCAGATCGAGATGGACGATCTGGACGAGGCCGAGCAGACGTTGCAGCGCATCGTGAACACGTACGCCGGGTCGATCATGGCGGAGCTCGCGGCGGACAAGCTCGACGAGATTCGGTGAACGCCGTCGCGCGGACCACCACGTGGTCGCGCCACGCTCGTGAGGGGACGCGCGTCATTCGGGCTCCCGCGGGCTGATGAGATGCCCGCAGTGTGACGCCACAGAAAACCGCGTCGTCGATACGCGGTCGAGTCGCGGTGGCCGGGCGGTGCGCAGGCGCCGAGAGTGCACGGTTTGTGACGCGCGCTTCACCACGTACGAGTACGTAGAAGAGCGACCCATTCAGGTCCTAAAGCGCTCCGGAGCGGTAGAGGACTTCGACCGCTCCAAGCTGGTCGCCAGCGTGAAAGTCGCATGCGCCAAGCGCCCGGTCTCGGCGTCCGAGATGGAAGCGCTCGTCGATGACATTGAGGACGGACTCTCGCGGCAGGCGGGTCTGGAAGTCCCCAGCGTGCAGCTCGGCGCGCTCGTCATGGAGCGGCTCAGCCCAATCGATCGCGTCGCGTATGTGCGCTTCGCCTCGGTGTACCGGAACTTCCAGGACGCCGGTGAGTTCCAGGAATTCGTCGATGAAATGACCGCAGCTCAAAAGCGCGAAGCACTCCGCCGCAACCAGGTGGAGTTTCCGTTCTGAGCCGTTGGCACGCGCGTCCCTAACCGAAGAATAGATGGCCAGTACCCGAAACCTGCGTGGAGAAATGCCGTTCCTCAATCACCTCGAGGAACTCAGGTGGCATATTCTGTGGTCCGTGCTGTCGGTGACCGTGGGCGCGGTGATTGGGTTCGCTTTGGTCTACTACTTCGGGGTGCTCGATCTGCTGATCGAGCCGGTGCGCGTGGCGGCGGGCGACCCCGACCTCAAACTGCAGTACCTCTCCCCTGCGGATTCCTTCTTCGTGACGCTGAAGCTGGCGATCTATTCCGGCTTCATCATGGCGTTTCCGATCGTGGCGTATCACACATGGTCGTTCCTTTCGCCTGCTTTGGAAAAGCGGGAGAAACGGCTTATCGTGCCGGCGTTGTACCTCGGTATGCTCCTATTCATTGCGGGCATGGCGCTCGCGTATTTCGCCGCGCTGCCGGTCACGCTCGAGTTCTTCCAGAAGTTCCAGACTGACGCGCTGGCAGCGAACTACGAGATCAACGCGACCCTCGGATTCATCGTGAAGCTGCTGCTGGCATTCGGCATCGTATTCGAGCTACCGATCGTCATCATGGTGCTCAGTATGATGGGCTTGGTCACGCCGAAGTTCCTCCGCACAAAACGACGACACGCGATTGTCCTGATCACCGTTGTCGCCAGCTTCATCACCCCGGGTGACGTGGTCGTTCTCACCATCATGATGATGGTCCCGCTCGTGGGTCTCTACGAGCTCGGGATCTTCCTCTCCTGGCTCATCTACCGAGGTAAGGCGCAGCGTGAGAAGGAACTCGAGGCTGACCTGACGCCCCCGACGGATTCCATAGAGGCGCAGTGAGCCGACGCGTAGTGACGCGCCGGGCGCTGTGGCTGGCGTGGCTCGCATTAGCGATCGCGTTCGGTCCGACAGCCGCGCAGGAGCAGGTCGACTCGACGCGGCTGCGCATCAGGGAGCGTCTGCAGCGCCTCAGTCGCCCACCCGGGTTCGACAGCATCCTCTACCTCCAAGACTCATTGCGCGCGGCGGTGGCGCTGGAGGGGAGACGACCGGGAGTGGGCAATGTGGGAGACTCCGTGTCGGCCGCCCTGCTCGACATGCCAGGCTTCTCTCTAACCGAGTACGATGCCGGCTCGGCGACCTTCAAAGCAGAGGACCGGATCCTCCTGTTGATCGCGCCAGAAGATGGTCGGGCGTCGGTTGCGCGAGAGGGGGTCACTGTCGCCGCTGACACTGCGATTCTGTTCGACGACACGTCCGGCCTCCTAACCACGACAGGGAATGCGACTTTTACCCCGCCCGAGGGCGACCCCGTCGAGTCTGTTTCCCTGATCTACGACATCAACGAAGGCCGCGGCTCGGCCATCGACGCCAGGACCTCGTTTCGGGAGGGGGGCGCAAACTGGCAGGTCCGTGGGGACATGCCGTTTGCCGCTCAGGATTCGACGTTCATGTCCCACGCGCAGTTCACCTCGTGCGAAATCGAGGAGCCTCACTACCACTTCGAGGCCAACGAGATCAAGATCGTCGGGGGGAACGTGCTGGTTGCACGGGGGGTGCGACTGTACTTCGCGGACGTGCCCGTGTTATGGTTGCCGTTCATCGCGCAGAGCCTCGCGCAGGGCAGATCGTCAGGTCTGCTCACGCCGCGCTTCAGCGTAAACGACATTGTGCGCACGTCGGGCGGATACCGACGTCGCGTGAGCAACATGGGGTTCTACTGGGCCATGAGCGACTATTCCGATGCGCTCATGGCGCTGGACTGGTTCAGCGACAATTTCCTCAGCCTCACCAGCCAGCTTCGCTATCGATTCAACCGTCAATTCCTCGACGGGAGTCTCAATTTTCGGCGGTATTGGAGGCAGGACGGCTCCACCGAGCTCGCGCTGGACACGCGGCACCAGTGGGACTTCGACGAGCGCACGCAGATGCGCATTTCGGGCCGGTACGCCTCGAGTAACGACTTCGTTCGCGAGAATTCGTTCAACCCGGCCGAGGTGACCCAGTCGATCGACTCTGAAGGTGGTATCAACCGCCGGTTTGGATGGGGCGCGCTGTCCGTCGGTGCCAACCGCAAGCAGTACCTCTCGGACGATCGCACGGAGTGGACGTTGCCCTCGGCCAACCTCTCCCTTTCCACGATCACACTCTTCCAGGCTCCGCCGAACCGCTCGCGCTTCTACAACAACATGACCTGGTCCGGCAGCTCGAACTTTTCGCGACGCACGTTGCAACGGATTCAGCCTGACACGTTCAGCTTCTCCCAGGCGAACACCGCCAATACGACGGCTTCGATCCGGAGCAGCTTGAGCCTCGGCAACCTGTCGATCTCGCAGAATCTCCAGGTCCGTGAGGATGCCATGCTCGGCGTCCCTGAAGCGTTGCTGCTGATCGTCGACTCCACCGCCCCCATGACCGTGCTGACCGGGGCGCCCGCGAGGGATATCGCGGAGAGTGATCTGACGTGGTCTTCCTCGGTCGACTACCAGCAGCAGCTCATCGGTTCGACGACGATCACGCCGCGGCTGACGTTGTCGGGTTCGATGTTCAAAGCCGACACGTCAGCGCTCGCGCCGAGCTTCGTTTCGGCGCCCTCCAGGATCGCTTTCGGAGCGACCCTGAAAACCGACCTCTACGGAATGGGTGGGGGCTTCGGACCGTTCGAAGCGGTGAGACACAAGTTCTCTCCCTCCATCCAATACGAGTGGAGCCCGTCCACGACCCCGACCGAACTTCAGCAGCAGGTCTTCAGGTCGCGTGCCCTGCAACCCAAGAACGCAGTCGCGATCACTCTGAATCAGACTTGGGAGGCCAAACGCAAGCAGGAAGAGGGCGACTCCGTGGCGATCGCCCCAGCCCAGCCCGACACCCTCGCGGTGTCGATCGACCTGAACGCGGACCCGAACGCTCCTCGTAGCGTCCAATCGGTCCCCCCGGTGACGTTGCTTGCCCTGCGCACCAGCGTCGTGCGCTACGACTTCGTGGAGGCCGACTCCGTGGGCAGCTTCCTGGCCGGCTTTCAGACCACGCGGCTCTCCAACCAAATCTCCTCGGACTACATGCGCGGGCTCTCGGTCTCGGTGGACCACGAGCTATTCGAGGATACCGAGGTCGAGGGCGAGCTCGCGCGCAGGTTCGCTCCCCATCTCTCTCAGGTGAATTTTTCGTTCTCGTTGGGCTCGAGCTCGTCGATCTTCCGTTGGCTCAGCGCATTGGCGGGACGCGAAGTCGGAGAGGACGACGAACCTGCGGAAGAACCCGACATCGAGGATCCGTTCGCGGCCATTGGTGCCACGGACGAGTCCTCGATCGTGCCGGGGATCGACCGTGAGCCGACCAGGACTACGAGGCGCTCGCGAGGATCGGGTGGTGGCTGGAATGCCAACCTTTCGTACTCGCTGCAGCGCCCCCGCGGCGATGGGCAACTGGCCAGCCAGATGCTGACCGGCACCGTCACGATGCGCCCGACTGAGAACTGGGATCTGAGCTGGCGGACCGCCTACGACATCGAGCGCGGCGCGTTCAACGACCACACGATTCGGCTCAGCCGGGACCTCCACCGCTGGCAGGCGAACTTCGACTTCTTGCAGACGGCTACTGGGAATTGGTCGTTTCGCTTCGAGGTGTCGCTGTTGGACAACCGGGACTTGAAGTTCGACTACAGGCAGCGGAATCTGGACGCGGGGTTGCCTCGGAGTCGGCGGTTTTAGCTCTTGGGGGTGCCGCGAGACACGCCGCTCTCCGCTCTGGGGATCGGTAGGGGGGATCGGGGTCGTGCCCTTCGTCTGAGTCCGAGCGGGGCGTGGGTTCGGGTCCTTCCTTTTGCCGATCCAACGCCGCTTCGAGCGGCGTGGCTCGCGGCACCCCCAACTTCTTGGTCTCACGGGTGGCGCGGGGCCTCGGTGGCACATCCGACGCAGCCGCGGGCAGCGTGGCTCGCTGCACCCCCAACTCTGCGGCTATCCGACGCCGGTTCCGTGGCTTGCTTGACGCTTTGCTCAGCGGGTTTCGGGGGTGCGTTGGGACTACTTGTGTCTTTGGGGGGCTGTGGAAGTGTCCTCCAGGGGGGACGATCTCGGTTCGGTTGAATCTGCCTAAGATGTTGTGTGACAACGGATTAGGGTTTGGGCATGGAGGATGCATTCTGACTTGCCGACACTTTGAGGTGGGCTGTTGGGGATGGTGGATCGCTGAGTCGAATGGGAGAGTGGACGATGAGACGCGTGGCGGTGGGATCTCTGGTGATGATGCTGGCCCTAGTGGGCTGCGAGGATGAATTCATATTCGGTGTGGACGCGCCGGCGGCTCCCGTTGATGTGGAGGCGAGCTATTACGCGGGCGTGGTGACTGTGACCTGGGGGCTGGCAGCGGCCTGGAATGGGGAGGCTTTTCGTGTGTACTCCCGCCGGGTGACCGACGTCGATTATTTCTTGATCGCCGAGGTGACGAGTTGCGCGTCGGGGCTCTGCTCCTATGAGGACGCGAACGTGCTCGAAGGTCAGACGTACGAGTACTACGTTTCAGCGGTGGACTCCTACTCCGGCATCGAGACGGCGAGCGACTACTCCGTCGAGGTGTCCGTGCCTGCGGCGGTCGGTCCTCCGGCTCCCAATGCCTTCCGCGTAATCGCGCTCGACAACGCGAACTATCTTGCGTGGGGTGACGGATCGCGCGAAGCCGGCGACTTCTCGCACTACAAGGTCTATCTTAACAACGGGTCCGGCACTGAGTTCTTGCTCGGTGAGACAGACTCCGAGGGTTTTTTGGACTTGCTCGCCGAGAACGGTGCGACCTACTCGTACTTCGCGACCGCGGTGGACACCGACGGCCACGAGAGCTCTGCGAGCTTGACTGCTCAGGGCACGCCCCGGCCGGACTTCCACGGCGAGTGGTTGTACGACCACTTCGGTCAGCCAGCGCTCTCCGGCTTTCGCTTCTCGGAAGACGAGAACACCACCCCGATCTTGAGCGGCACGTCGTTCGACCGGCACTTCCGGCTCGAGGTCGACGCACAGGGGTGGTGGCTGGTTCCGGGCCCGCAGTCCGCCATCTATCCCGTGAGCTTCGAGACCACGTCTCTCAAGTGCGATGTAGCGGCCGACGCGGCATGCACTGATGTGACGAGTGCGCCCACGTCGGGCTATGTCACCGCGGACATGCCGCTCGCAACTCAGGCGAGCTATGTCTTACGAGTGATCGGCAACGACGGCGAGATCCACTACGGCGTGATTCGCCCGGATCTTCTTGGCTACGACCAAGACGACAACGCCCTGATGATCTTCGACTGGGCCTATCAGGTCCAGGCTGGGAACCCAGACCTGGTGGTAGCGGTGGGACGGTGATGGGCTGAGGGCTCGATGTTTTGGCCCGAAGAGGCCCGGGCGCCAAGCCGCGTCCGGGCCTCACTTCATGTAGCTTGGCACCCATGGTCAAAGTGCTGGAAGCGGTGCCGAACTTCTCCGAGGGACGCGACCTCTCGAAGGTGCGCGCACTCGTGGATACCATCGCGGCCACGGGAGTGGAGGTGCTCGACTGGTCTGCGGATCCCGACCATCATCGCTGCGTGATCAGCTACATCGGGGACCCGCGCTTGGTGGTTCGTGCGTCGATTGCCGCGGCGGAGTTCGCGCGCGACCACATCGATCTGCGCGAGCATCAAGGAGTTCATCCGTGTGTAGGGGCCCTCGACGTGATGCCGTTGGTTCCGCTACACGGTGTCGACATGACGGATGCGGTCAGCGCCGCGCATCGTGTCGGGAAGGCGATCGCGGACCTCGGGGTTCCGGTCTTCTACTACGGACGTGCTTCCGACCCCGTCGGGCGTGGCCTCGCCGAATTGCGTCGAGGCGGATTCAAGGGCCTCGCCAAGGGCTTCCCCGAGGACCGTCGCCCCCAGGAGCCGGCGTCGGCCGAGCGCGCCCATGAGACCGCAGGCGTGACCTGCGTCGGAGCCAGGCCAGTCCTACTTGCGTGGAACATCTTTCTGCGAGGGATCACTCGTGATCAGGCGCGCGAGATCGCTTCGCAGGTACGTGAGCGAGACGGCGGATTCGTGGGCTTGAGGGCTTTGGGACTCCATCTGCCATCGCAGGACCGAGTCCAGATATCGATGAACCTCGAGGATCCTACTAAGACTTCGCCGCTCGCTGTCTTCTCAGCAATCGAAAAGGTGGTACATGCGCAGGGCGGCGATGTCGTTGAAACTCAAGTGATTGGCATGATTCCAGATGCCCTTGTGCTTCCCGCGACGCAGGACAGATTACACATTCTTGACCTGAAACCAGCCCGTGTATTGTCCCGCCGTGTCAGGATGCACATGGAAGGACGCCT
>DQPL01000020.1 GCA_015664885.1 Gemmatimonadota bacterium | reverse complement strand
TGATTCCCCTAAGCCGTTATATAACAACGCGATAGGGTGTACCACTTTCTCTGGACGAGGATGCCCTGTTCGCTATTTTTGCCGGCCGCGGCAAGGATGACGCAGCCCTCAGGGGCGCACCTTTGATGTTCCTTGCGCTTCGCTTCGTACTCTCTCTAGCGCCGCTGATGGGATCGTACGAGTCTAGTCTCAGGCCGCGAATGAAACTCTTTAAGGGTCGGGTGGGGTAGTGGGTCGCATGTTTCCAATGACCACGTGGGTGAAGCGCCTTCTCATCGCGAACATCGCGATGTTCTTCGTGTCGGGTGCGGTGCCGATCGTGTCCCGGATGATGGTGCTGTATCCGCCCGAGGTCTTCATCCGACCTTGGTCACTGGTGACCTACATGTTCCTCCATGGCGGTATGGGCCACCTGATCTTCAACATGATCGGCCTGTATTTTTTTGGGCCACGCCTGGAGAACCGGCTCGGGGCCAAAGGATTTCTTTGGCTGTATTTCCTTTCCGGGGCCGGTGGGGCGCTCTTCAGCCTGATCTTTTCGCCCTTGGCCCTGGTGGTTGGCGCGTCGGCCGGTGTGTATGGCGTCCTGCTTGGCTTCGCCATGAACTGGCCGCGAGAGAAGATCTACCTGTGGATGATTCTGCCGGTCGAGGCGTGGTTGCTCGCCACCATCCTCGTCATCGCTTCGCTCTATTCGGGCATCAACCCGGCGGCGGGGTCCAATACCGCGCACTTCGCCCACCTGGGGGGCCTCGCCTTCGCATTCGCATTCCTGAAGTGGTGGGAGTGGAACAAGGGGTCGGCGCAGCGCGCCTTCCAGTCACAACTCCACCCGGACGCAACGCCCAAGGGCATGGTGGGTGACCGGCTCGCCGCAGCACGGTGGAAAGGCATCTCGGTCGATGGGATGCACGACCTGAACCGTGAAGAGGTCGTGCGCTTGCTGAGCAAAGTCGACGCCGACGGTCCGGGGAGTCTCACGCCTCCGGAACGCCAGTTCCTCGACCGCTTGTCCGCGGGGTGAGCCACCAGTGGGCCTCTCACCCAGTCGCAGAAGCCTAGCGGGCGGATAGCGGGCCGCGGGAAACGAAGTGCTGGCGCCTGCCGCTTCCATGGAGACACTTTGAAGCAGACACACCCGACATTTCCGCCGTTCGGAGCAAGGATGACCACCGCAAGGCAAGGACGCCTGACTGTCGCGGCGATCGCTACAGCACTGTTGTTTTCAACCCACCTGAGCGCGCAGACCTCGCAGGCCTCGCAGACCGAGGGAGCCGTAGGGCTCACCGATGAGTTCGTCGACGTGCTCGTCGGAGCGATGTCGCTGGCGGATCCGTTGTCGCCGCCCCCTCATCAAGACACCGAACAGCTATTTGCCGTCCTCGTGAACGATCTACTGGTCGCGGCTGTGCTCATGGATGCAGGTGCGGTTGGGATCGATCTTCCCTCCGATGTGGGTGCCTCTCCCTGGCAGTCCACCGCTGAACGGGAGCAAGCGCTTCTCGCGCAAGGCGCGCCACAGTGGTTCACATCGGCGATCCAAGTGTCGGTCGACCTGGATCTGTCTGTCGTGATGCCACTCAACGTTCTGCTCGTCCTGGCTGTGCAGCCGGATGCTTCGATGCGGGAGTTTCTGTCCGAGCACGGCCTTGAGGCCGACGCGGTCGCGGATGCGGCACGAGAAGCGCTGCGCGCCGTGGGATGTCGGTCCGGATAGAGTTGGCAGCCGACTCCTCTGGCTACGCGATTCCGGCGCGGACTCACCGTGTCGAAGAAATCATCAAGAGGAGCCGGTTCATTACATCCGGCGCGCATGCTCCCGACGCGGACGCCGCGCACACCTTCGTTCAGCACGTCCGCGACGAGTTTCCGGACGCCACCCACAACTGCTGGGCCTTCGTCGCGGGTCCGCCCGGTAGCACGACCCACATCGGAATGAGCGACGACGGTGAGCCGCACGGCACCGCCGGGCGCCCCATGCTCACTACCTTGCTTCACGGAGGCGTCGGCGAAATCGTCACGGTGAGTACGCGCTACTTCGGAGGCGTGAAGCTCGGGACCGGAGGGCTCTCCAGGGCCTACTCAGGCGGCGTGAAGCTGTTGCTGGGCTCCCTGCCCGTAGAGCAGAAGGTGGAGCGAGTGTTGGTGGAAGTGACCGTCACCTATGCGGACGTGGACGCGCTGCAGCGGCTGATGGAGGAGTCGGACGTCACGGTCACAGCCGAGCAATACGGGTCGGAGGTACAGTACTCCTGTGGCGTGCCGGCCTGGGCGTTGGACTCGTTTCGCGGCGCCGTGGCCGATGTCACGCGCGGTACGGGTGTCGTGCGAGAGTTCTGACTCAGTGCTCCCAGTTCGCGAACGGCTCCTCCAGTGACGGGCTTTGGGGCGTGAACAGCTCGGCGCCGTTCTGCGTGATGACCATGTCGTCCTCGAGACGCACCCCGAACTCGCCGGGGATGTAGATCCCGGGCTCGTCACTGAAGGTGTTGCCCACGGCGAGCGGCTCCTTGTTACCCTTCACGAGGTAGGGCCACTCGTGCCCGTCCATGCCGATGCCGTGGCCGACGCGATGCGTGAAGTACTTGTAACCGGGACCGTATCCGGCGTCCTCGATGACTTTGCGCGCGGCTGCGTCGACGTCTTCAGCGGGCACGCCCGGAGCCGCTGCCTCGAATGCCGCGGTCTGAGCCCGATACCCGATGTCGTAGACGCGTTTCATCTTGTCCGTCGGGGTCCCGAGCACGAAGGTCCGGCTGATGTCGGAGCGGTAGCCCTCCACGCCGCAGCCACCGTCGATCATCAGGATGGTGCCCTCGCGGATGACCTGAGGGGTGATAGAGCCATGAGGGAGAGCGGACCACTCACCCGTCTGCACGCTCGATCCGCCGGAAAAGCCGAGTCGATCGTGAGCCATCGACACAAGGCCGCCGAACTGGCTTTGGGTCATGCCCTCGTCCATCGCCAGATACGCCGCCTTGTACGCGGTGAGCGTGGCCTCGTTGGCGAGCTTCATCAGTGCTAGCTCGTGTTCGTCCTTCACGCCGCGGCAGCCCGCGTTGATCGGCGTGGCGTCCGCTACGGTAAGCGCAGGCGCCGCGCGTGCAATGCCGTCACTGAAGCGGAACTGCATGGTCTCTTCCGCGCCGACCCTGCCGGTGGTGATGCCGCGGTCCTGTAAGCCTTGGGTGACACGCTCATAGGGGCTCTCGTGCTCTTCCCACGTGTAAACCGCCGAGCCCCCCAGGGGGCCGAGTGCGAGTTGTTCACGCGCGCGGTCTTCCTCGAAGGCGGGACAGACCACGAAAGCGTCGCCCCGTACGGGGATGACGACCGTGAACAGGCGCTCGCCTCCGCCCCAGCTCACGTTGGTGAAGTAGACCATTGAAGTGCCACCGGTGAGCGCGAGCGCGTCGAGGCCATGCTCCCGCATCAGACGCTTGGCCTTCTCGACTCGAGCCGCCCGCTCGGTGGAAGTGATGGGGTGTGCCCGATCCGCCCAGGAGCTCAGGCGCGCGATCGATGGCGGCATCTGCTGTGGGGCAGGCTCGGCCCCCAGCAGCGCTTCGGGCCTCGTGAGCGTGGCGCCCGCGGTCGCTGCCGCGGAGGCTCCTAGGAAGTGGCGTCTCGAGATCATTGGTCTCTCCGAAAGTGGCAGGCGCGCATGATAGGGCCTCAACGGCCGACTGACCACGGCAGGGGCGGCGCCATGAGAACGCTTGCCCCGGTCCGTGGGGAGCCGCAGGTTGACGGTCGCACCGTCACCACGAGGAGGTCCCTCTTGCGCCACTCACCGCGTGCTGCCGCGACGCTAGCCATTCTTTCGGTCTGTTACTTGGCGGCCTGTTCCTCTGAGGACGCGCCGGAGATTCCGACCTCGGATGGGTCCACCGAAGGACTGATCGCCCGCGCGAGCGCGCTCGAGCTCGACACCGAGTACAGCCCTCCCCCGGGGGAGAACCTGCACCACCACACCTCCGGCTTCGCCAAGATCCTCTGCTCCGCCGTCTTCATCACCGGGCTCGACCCGGCGGACGCAGCGGCCAACGTGGGCGGTTTTACTAGCCCGTTCGGTGAACGAGCGCACGTGGTCGACACGGTCGTCGACTTCTCGGCGCAACGCGTTTCGCTCACGCTTCCCGACGGCGTCACGCGCACCGCGAAGAAGTACAAGAACCAGGGCTGCGTCACGTTGCCGATTGGCGAAGACTCGGTCCACTTCACGCCGACCGACGTGGCGCGGCACCTGCCGCCAGCCGCGACAACGGCGTGGCCGATGGGCGACTTGGTCCCCGATGAGCCGTGGCCGGACGGAATTGACATGGAGAAGGTCGATCAGGCGCTCGACGTCGGATTCGGACCACCGGAGGCGATGACGCTGGGTCTCGTGGTGACCTACAAGGGCCGCATGCTCGGGGAGCGATACGGTGAGGGCATCGACATGCACACGCCGCTCGAGAGTTGGTCGATGGGCAAGAGCCTGACAGGCGCGCAGATGGGTGTGCTCATTCAGCAGGGCGAATACGAGCTGTGGCAGCCCGCACCGGTTCCCGAGTGGCAGTCCGAGGGCGATCCGCGCCAGGCGATCCGGATCGGCGACATCATGCGCATGTCCTCTGGTATTCGGATTCGGGCGCCGCAGGACCCTGATTTCGACCCGGCGCTTGGCTATCCGGATCACGTGTACTTCTACACTGGGACGGCGGACTCCTACGAGTGGGCCGCTACGCGACCACAGGAGTGGAAGCCCAATACGGTCGGGCGATACCGGAACAGCGACCCCGTGCTGACCAACTATCTGATTCGGTTGGCCGTCGAAGGCAGGGGGGAGGAATACCACTCGTTCCCGCAGCGCAACCTCTTCGACAAGATCGGGATCCGCGACGCGATACTGGAGACCGATCCCTTCGGCAACTTCCTCACCCAGGGCTACGAGTATTTGCCGGCGCGCGATTGGGCGCGGCTTGGCAACCTGTACCTACAGGACGGCATGTGGAACGGAGAGCGCATTTTACCCGAGGGATATGTGGAGTATGCGCGCACGCTGGCACCGACCTGGGTCTCAGACGGAAGACCCGTGTACGGAGGCGCGTTCATGTGGGTGAACGGTGACGGCGGCTGGCCGCTGCCGACCAGTGCCTTCGGCATGCGCGGCGCGGGCGGGCAAAGCACGACCATTATTCCGACACACGACTTGGTGGTTGTACGTCTAGGCAAGTATAGCGCGGCTCAGTTCGGCGGACGTGCGCTCAATGCCGCGTTCGAGATGCTGATAGAGGCCGTGCCAGAAGTGGACGGCCACTAGCCGGCGGTCGTGGGTTCCGATGGCGTGTTTGGGGGGATGACGAGGAGCGTGACGTGAGCGGAATACGGATCGACTACAGCGATTTGAGCGGGATGGTGGACGAGGGGCGGAAGCAATCTGGACAGCGCAAAGCACGGCGGAGCCGGTTGATCAGGTTCCCGTGGGTGATGCTGAAGTGGGCCGTCGGACTCGTGATCCTGGCGGTGCTTCCGTTTGCGGTCCTCATACGTGGTGGCGTGTTCGCGTACCGCGAATGGGCGCTCGGAACCTGGCCCGCGTTGGCGGTGGCGGTCACGACGCTGCTGCTCGCGGGCTACGCCTAGGCCTTCAGCCGGAAGGTCGGGGCGGGCAAGAGCGTTCGCTGGGTGCTCACCCGAGGAGCGATCGTGATCGCCTACTCGGGATACGCGCTCGTCTACGTCGCGAGCGCCAACGTGAAGTCCGAGGACATCCAGGGGCAATACTCGGCCATCCACCCTCTGCTGCTCGTCGCGGCCAGCTCATTGATCCTCGTCGACCCGAGCCCCGTCATCACCGACGCGGGCCGTTCCGCCGAGGACTACTACGCGATGGGCCTTCCCGTGAACGAAGCCTCGTTGCATTTCGAGCAGGAGGACGGCTTCGTGCATGCGCTCGACCTCAGAACGAATGGTCGTCCGGAATGAAGGAACCGAGCGGTCGAAATGGCCTTTTGGGCGCTGGGCTTTCATTCGCTCCGCCATGTCGGGACGGCGGACCATCTTCACCTGTCGCTTCGTCTGCCGGGATAGCGTCCGCGGGCGGTAGCGGAGTCGGTTCGCACCAGAGCATTGCGCCTCCCGGCGGATGATTCACCCAATCGTCCACGATCCTCGGGCGTGTTTCTCGCCGAAGGCCTGTCTCACGTTTCATTCCCATCATCTTCCCTCCCTCTGAGCGTGGCGAACGCGATGTTCACGTCCTGCTCAGGGAGAGTCGTTCTGGGGAGGGCCCGACGCGTTCCGTCATGAGGCGTACGGCTGGCCAGCGAGCGACGTAGGAGCCTTGTAACAGCCGAGCTAGCGGTAATTTCCGAACGACAGCTCCATGCCGTAGTCCTTGCCGCGAACGAACGCCATCACCTCCTGCAGCGTGTCGCGGGAGCCCGACGTCACGCGCAACTCGTCACCATGAATCGACACCTGGACCTTCTTGAAGCCGTTGTCCCGGATGTCCTTCGAGATCTTTTTCGCGGTCTCCTGATCGATTCCCTGTTTTAGCCCCACAGTCAGGCGCGCGCGACCGAGCGTGCCCATCTCGACCTTACCCTCGTCGACGTTCTTCAACGGCACCTTGCGGCGAGCGAGCTTCTCGCGCAGCACCCCCAGCAGGGCGTCCATCCGGTACGCGTCGTCGGCATCGAGGTGTACCGCCGACGCGTCGCGATCGAACTCGAGCGTACAGGTGGTGCCCTTGAAGTCGTAGCGCGTGGCGATCTCCTTGTTGGCCATGTTCACCGCGTTGTCGATCTCCTGGAGGTCGACGCCGGTGGTGATGTCGAATGAGGCTTTCTTGGCCATCAGTGCTCCGCGAGTTGAGTCTCGAGTTCAGCCACCCTAGCGCGCATGCTCTCGAGGAGGTCCGAGAACTCTGGGTCGGCCGCCACAAATAGGTCTAGGAACTTCCTGTACCATACAAGAGCCTGCCCCACGTCGCCGCCCAGATCTGCCAAGCGAGCACCCTCCCGCACCATCGTCGAGTGGTAGCTCATGTCGCCGCCATTATTAAACGAATATGCGGCGTCACTAGCGTTGGCGTAGCCCCCTCGTGTTTCGAGCAACTTGGCGAGCTCCATGTTGGCGACATCGCGCGCGCGTTGCCCCGGGGGCCCGAGATCCGTTACGCGCTTGAGCTCGGCGACCAGCTCGTCTGCATCCAGTGCTTCGGCGGCATCCGCGACCATGGACTCGAGCAACAGGACACAGAGCGCGTTTTGGCCGTGGCTGGGGTCGGGTGCACGTGGTTGAGCTGCCCATCACCATCCTCGGCGTGAAAGACATTCCGGCGTAGATGCAGGAGATGTTGGGTGGCGTCATGCAGGTCGCGAGCTTCGAGACGGAGCTCAGAGTCGTTCGCGGCGACTGTGGTGTCGGTGTCGGAAGTTGGGCGGCGAACGTCGTAGTTGGTGACAGCGTCGATATCAGCATCGCCGTGGAGGCGAACCACAAGCAGGCTCCAGGAGAGCATCCAATCGAGTTGCGGTCTTGTCGCTGCGGCGACCGGGCCCGTGCCGAAAGGCACGGGCCTATTTCTCGCCCCTGACCCTGGCGGACCAGTTCTTCGATCCCGCCGGCGTACCCTCGGAAGGTGCGTAAACACCCGCGACCTGCCAGATGTCCCATTAGGGTCGTGCAACTCTTCACCGCGAGCCGCGTAGGAACGACCGTTGTGGCTAGGCAGAATCCGACAAAGGGGACTGGGATGATGGACGTCAGTAGGCGCTGGGTGTGGACTTTCACGACCGTGCTCATCACGGTTGCCGCCTTCAAGGGTGCCGCGCCCGGCGCGGCGCAGCGCGCATGCGCCAACTCAACATCAACTTTCGGGAGAACGAGATCAGGCTGGAAGAAACGAAGGGTAGGCGCGGCTTTCGCATGGATCTCGCGTTCAGCTACGGCCGTGAAGCCCAGGACCCGATCTTCGATCGGATTAGGGCCGACCCCACGAACACGTATACCGTCGAGGTCAACGCCTACCTCCCCATCTGGGATTGGGGAGAGCACAGCTGCCGTATCGCGGCGTCTCGCATCGGGCTTGATCAGACCAGGTTGCGAATCGACCAGGCTGAGCAGTCGATCCGGTCCGACGTGGTGAACCAGGTGCGCAACGCCGAAGAGTTCGGGGACCGCGCGCTTGCGATGGAGCAGAACCTCCTCTTGGCCACCGAGCTGTCGGCGTCGAGTCTGGAGCTCTACCTGCAGGGCTCGATCGCGGCGCTCGATCTGCTTCAGAGCTTCCGGCGTCAGGTCGACACCACGAATAATTTCCTCGACGCCTACCTCGGATGGCGTCGCTCGCTGCTCCGCATCCAGCAGCTCACTTTCTACGACTTCGAGCTCGGCATACCACTACTGCAACGCTTCGGAGTGATGGAGGGGACGGACTGAATACGAGCGCCCCAGACGTCGTGGTCATCGGCGCGGGAATCGTCGGTGCCTCGAGCGCCTGGCACCTCGCCTCGCGGGGACTCAGCGTCATGGTAGTGGAGAAGGAGGTCGCTCCCGCGATGGGCTCGACCGGGAAGAGCGCGGCCGGCGTACGCGTGCAATTCACTACCGAGGCCAACGTTCGACTGTCGATGCACTCGCTCGCGGTCTACCGGGAATTCGAACAGAAGCACGGCCACAGAATCGGGTACCAGGACATCGGATACCTACTACTGGTACCGCACGAAAGGTGGGACCGGCATCTGGAGTCGGTTGCTCTGCAACGCAGTCTCGGCGCCCCGGTCGACGTGCTCGACACCGAGGAGGCCCAGCGCTATGTGGACTTCAATGCAGAGGGTCTAGCGGGCGCGACGTTCGGCCCGTGGGACGGTGTGATCGATCCGCACTTGGCCACGCACGCATGGGTGGCGATGGGAAAGCAGCTCGGGGTGGCGTATCGATTCGCAACACCTGTCACGCGAATCGCCCCCCGTGCGTCGGGATGGGAGGTGCGCAGCGGAGATGAGGTCTTCCACTGCGCACATGTGGTCAACGCGGCCGGAGCGTGGTCGGGGGGCGTCGCCTCACTGGCCGGGCTGGAGCTGCAGGTCGGCCCGAAGCGCATCCAAATCTTTTTGAGCGCTCCCATCGACGACACGCGCACCTACCCGTTGACCATCGACCTTGCGACCGGGGTCTATCTGCGCAGCGAGGGCGAGCGCGTGCTCTTCGGGCTCGACGATCTCGAGCAGGAGTATGGCTTCACCGAGGGGGTGGAAGAGCAGTGGTTGGAGCACGTTTTGCTGACCGGTGTCGATCGCTTCCCGTGGTGGGAAGACCTCGGGATCGACCGCAAGGGCAGCTGGTGGGGCTACTACGGCGTGAGCCCGGACAACAGCCCGATTATCGGATTCAACCCCCGCGCCCAGGCGTGGATCGACGCCTGTGGCTTTTCGGGGCACGGCATCATGCACGCGCCGGCGACGGGGTTGGCGGTCTCGGAGTTGGTTGCAGACGGCGAGGCGCGAACTGTCGATGTGAGCGCCTTCCGCCACGGGCGTTTCTCAGAGGGTGTAGCAGTGGAAGCGAACATCTTCTAGCGAGGGCGATCGTCAACGCCACCCGTGAATGTCAGACGCCAGGCTCTCCGCGGCTATTCCTCGCCGAGGTTGAGCTCGCTGGTCACGGACTCGGCGATCGAGTAGCGAGGGCTGAGCGATGCCGACTCCGACGGCGTGAGCCCACCTTGAGCTACGAGCTCAGTGATGTGATGACCCACGACGCGATCGAGGAACGAGGCGGTCACGTCACGAACGCCCAGCGCGCGTAGTGCGAAGATCGGGCGGAAACGACTGCCCACGGCGTCACGCAAGCCCGACTTGGTGATCGAGTCCTGCTCGCCGCGGACCCGCGCGGACGCAATGGCACGGCGCATGAGCGCGCTGCGCGCGGCGTCGGTCGTAACCCAATCAATGCGGGAGCGGTCGTTTTGCTCCATGAACCATGTGAGCGCGAAGAACATCCACGCATAGAGGCCGATTCCGAACGAGACGGGCTCGAACAGCGCGTGCGCGAACATGGGCGTGAGGATCGACGCCTCGAGCACTGTGGACGCGTCCTCGCTGCCGAAAGCGCTGACCATGGTGGGGAAGAGCCAGACCGCCGAGGCGAGCATCCCGACGACTCCCGACGTGTAACGAGACAGCCGAAAACGATACGCGGCCTCCCCTTTGGCCTCCGCGCGAATTGCTGCGCCGCGCTCCACCGAGGAACGCTTCTGGCCCTCCAATTGGCCGGACGTGTTGAGCGCCTCGAGAATTGCGGTGACCATGGGGGCGACAGTCGAAACCGGAACCAAGGCCGTAGTGCCGGTATCGCCGTCGAGCTCCGCTAGGGCGTTCGAGAGCTCAGTGTAGCGCTCCCGAAATTCGGTACTGGCGAAGTCGCCTCCGTTCCGTTCCGGTCCGGGTGGAGGTCACTGAGCTCCGTGCGGATGTCCCTGCGCAGCGCCTCCATGCTCTCCGGCGTCCGCGACATTCCGAGTGACTTAGCTACCGTGGCGAGTCGATCCTCAGGCATCCTGCTGTCCCCACATCATGTGACTTGGGCTCGTTACATATCGCAACGTGCCTCGCGTCTCTTTGACGCCGTGAGACGCCCCGCGGTTGCAGATAGATACGTGCTCCGTCATCCTCTGCCGATGAACATTCCACCTGTGTCCGCTCGTCTACGCGATCCGAAGCTCAAGCAGAGTCCGATTCGCGAGATCATGAAGCTTGCGGACCGACAAAACGTCATCGCGCTCGGACTCGACCCCGACGATGTCATCTCGTTCGCGGGCGGATGGGTCAACCATCGCGCGCCCGAAGCGCTACGCGCCGCATACCAGAGGGTCGCGGACGACTCAAGCCTCTTTCACGAACTGGGGGCCTACGGGCCGACTCGCGGGCTTCCCGAGTTGCGTGAGGCGCTCGTATGCGCTGATCAGGCGCTGTACAAGACCGAGGGTCTGGCCGACGAGCATATCCTCGTCGGACAGAGCTCGACGCAGCTCACCCACAGCCTCTTCATGGCGCTGCTCGATCCTGGCGATCGCGTGCTGCTTTTCGATCCGTCGTACGCGAACTACGGACCCCAGTTGGGCTTCGGGCCGCAGGGGATCGAGATCGTTCGGCTACCCGTGCTCGATCTGGGCAGTTGGTCGTTCATGTCGGACTCCGAAGCGTTGCTGCTCGCGCTCGACCAGATCCTCGAGCGAGATCGTCCGCGCATGATGCTCTTTTCCTCCCCCGACAATCCGACGAGTCAGATGGTGCCCGACGCTCTCTTCTTCGAGATCGTCGAGCGCGCGCGGGCGGCCGGCTGCTTCGTCGTGGTCGACTTCGCATACCGAGCGCAGTGCTTCCTAGAGAAGCAGCCCGATCATTATTCAGCGAGCCCGGTGCGCTTCCCCAACCTCGTGCGCCTGCATTCCAACTCGAAGTGGTGTCGGGGGTTAGGGCGTCGCTTGGGGTGGGTCGAGGCGGCACCGGAAGTCATAGAAGCGCTCGAGATCGTGCAGCAAACGACCACGCTGTGCGGCGACACAGTCCACCAATACGCGCTCGCCAACTACCTGCACAAGGCGGTCAAGGACGGATCGCTCGGGGAGTACCTGGAAGAGGCTCGGCAGCAGTACAAGAGGGCGGGTGAGCATACTGCTCGGTGCATTGAAGAACACCTCGGCATGCCCCACATGCCTCCCCAAGGCGGGCTCTTCTGCGTCGTCAACGTCGGCCGCGACGGCGACCGGTTTGTTCGAGAAATCCTCGAGAACACCGGTGTGATCTTCGTGCCCGGGAGCGGCTTCGGGTCGTCACTCGAGCATGCAATCCGTGTGTCGTTCGGCCCCTGGGTGCACGATCTCCCGAAGATCGACGCTGGATTTGAACGCGTGCGTGACTATCTCGCGTTAGGCGCCTAGCAGCCGGAGAGGACCACCTAGCAGCCCCGAAGCAGCGAGGTGAGTGATTCTGACGCGTGATGCGGTTGACTACGGGCGATGGCGCTAGACAAGGTGAATCGTCCCTCTTTGCGAACCGTGTGCGATTTCCTCAATGATCGTGCCAATTGTCGAGGTTCGGGAGTCTGACTGTGAGGATCGATAAGCGATAGGGTTCGTAAGCTTGTCCGTTATGCGGCGTCCCTATTGGAGTGAAGAGGATGTTTTCGGAACCCGCCTGGCTGCTATTCGCGCCGAGCGCCATGTTCTGGCTACGCTTGGGACTGTATCGGGCCGCGAGGTCAAGTTGGGCAGGCGAACCGAAAGGGGGATGATTGAACGAGTTCGAGTACGTCATGGCACTGATGGCCATCGTGCTTGGCCTCGGCACCGCACATCTCCTGGCAGGGTTCGGAAAAATCATCTACCCCCTTGGGCACGTTGATGAAGGTGCCTGGCCCTACCCGAGTCTCTTCGCCGTCGGGCCAGAACGTCAGGCTTCCCTCGAGTATGTAGAAGCCCTCCTCCTCACGCGTCTGCGTATGTGGTGGCGGCCCGGCACCCGGAGGTACGAGGGCTTCCATGAGAAAGTATGTGCCGTCGGTGTTGGCCCCGGTCGCCAGATAGCGGTATTCGTCGCCAGCGCCTCGGGTGACCGTTACTGGGTCCACCGGGTCGGACGACTCTTACCTCGCTCATGGCGTTCTTGGGCCGCCCAGGGGAGGGTCTCGCGCCTCGATGCGCGCTACACCGATCGTGCTGCCGTCCCTGCAGGGGCTCGATCCGGAGTACGTGCCGTCCACCACTACCTCGTCGCCGGGTCGGAAGCCGCCGAGCTCGCCGGCGAGCGCGTAAAGCAGGCCGTTGTCGTCCAGTAGCGCCAAGCACGGTCCTCCCTCGTCGATCACGCGCCCCGTACGTCGAATCATTCCGTCATCGTTGGTGACGTGGAACGGATCCGAGATTCCGATCGGACTGAACACGCCGTCCAGCGCGATCACGTAGAGGGGCCGGTCCCACGTCGAGGCCGCCGGGATCTGGACCGACGCGCTGATCTCCCCCCACTCCCCTTGTGCCGCCTGGCCGATCGTCTCGAAGCCCGCGTGCAGCATCCCGACCGCGATGTGCACTCGAGCGGCCAGTGGCAGGTTGTCGGAGCTGACCGAGATCTGAGTGCCCGCAGGGCCGCTCATCGGCACTACGGATTGGATTTGCCGGAGAGAGTCTGCGCGCACGATGCGCTGTGCGGCGACGTCTGCCGTCGCGAGCGCCAGAAGCGCGAACAGTCCGGCGAGCGTGGTGATCGCTCGCGCGATGCGGTGGTCTGGCATCGAATTGTGCTCCTCGGCGACATCTGCGGCGCCACGGTGGGATAGGGATCCGAGGTGTGCGAAGTGGCCTTGGAGCATAGTCGAGATTCTTCTGCTCGAGCGCCAGAGTGCGAGTTTCTGGGGATGTCGGGACGAACATACTGAACAGGAGCCGACCTTTGCGGGACTGGAGTGGGACCTTCGGGCCCCGGACCACGGCGGACGAGGCGGTGGCCGGCCTGGACCTGTCTGGGCAGCTCATGATCGTGACGGGCGCCAACAGTGGAATCGGCTTCCACACGGCGAGGGCGCTGGCCTCGGCGGGCGCCCGCGTGATCTTCGCGTGCCGCGATGGAACGACAGGCGCTGATGCGGTCGCGCGTGCGATCTCGCAGCACCCCGGGGCGCTCGCAGAGCTCGGCGAGTTGGATCTTGGGTCTCGCCAGAGCATTCGTGACTTCGCCGGGCGCATCGACGCCGACTCGGTCGACGTGCTGGTATGCAATGCCGGCGTGTTCGGTGGCCGCTACGAGGAGGTCGATGGTGCGCTCGAGCGAACGGTCGGCGTATGCCACGTCGGGCACTTCCTACTAGTGCAGGCCCTGCTGCCGAAGCTTCTCGCAAACGGTGGTGGGCGGGTCGTCATGGTGTCGAGTGAGTCGCACCGCACGCCTCGCAGGCTCGACTTCGATCGGCTTCCGCTCACGGCCGACCAGTACTCGGGGCTGGTGGCCTACGGCCAGGCGAAGCTGTGCAACGTGCTGTTCGCATCAGAGCTCCAGCGCAGATACGGAGACGAGGGGATCACCGCATGCTCTCTGCATCCGGGGACCATGATGGCCACCAACATCGCGCGCAGCTCGCGGCTAGCCAGCATCGCGATGACGCTCATGAGCCCGTTCACCAAGGACGTGACTTGCGGTGCGTCCACATCCATCGTGTGCGCCACGCATCCCCATACGGCCGAGTTGGCCGGCCGGTACTTCTCCGACTGCCAGCCCAAGCCGGCGAGTGCGGAAGCTCAGGACGTCGCGGTTGCCGAGCGCTTGTGGACACAAACCGAGCGCTGGCTCGTCGTGTAAGTACCGAGGGCGGACCTCGTAGGAAGCCCCGTTGTCAGGCCGCTGATCTCTATAGGTCCACCACATGCCATCCAGCAGGTGTCACAACACGGGGCTCCTTCGTGGGCTGCCGGTCAGGAGCCTGTCGCTGCTGAGTCTGGCGCTCATGGCGTGCGGAGACGGACCCACCGTGGTTCGAGAGGTCGACACGCTGGTGAGGACGGTCGACGTGCAAGGCAGCTCGCGTAGCTACTGGCTCTACGTGCCAGCCTCGGCTGCGGCGTCGCCTTCGACTCCTCTTCTCTTGGTCTTTCATGGCGCGACCCAGACCGCCTCCGGCGCCGCGCTGATGAGTTGGCTTTACCCGCTCGCGGACGCCGAGGGCCTGATCGTTGCCGACCCGCAGGCTACGGGGGACTACTGGAACACCCCCAATAGCCTCCCGCGGTATTGGGACGTTCCCGACGTGCCCGTCGTGGACGAGGTCATCAACGACATCGACCGAGAGTTCGGTGTGGACCGTTCCCGGCTTCATGTGGCCGGCTTCTCCAATGGGGCCATCTTCACCGAGGTCTTGGCGTGCACTCGGGGCGACCGGTTCGCGGCGGTGGCCATGGTCGGGGCGAGCATGTCGCTGGAGATCTCCCAGAACTGCCCGTCGAGTCAGCCCATACCCGCGCTGTTCTTCTTCGGCGACACAGATCCGCAGTTCTTTTGGTCGGACGGATTCACCGCCGCATCGGGCATGCTGGGCGGGGCGGGCAGTGCCCAGTGGTGGGCCATGAACAACGGATGCTAACCTCAGCGGACCATGACCGCTCTGCCGCACCTGGCAGACGATGGCACGTCCGTCGAGCGGTGGGACTATGCCGAGTGCGCAGCCGGTAGTGGCTTCGTTTTCTACAAGATCCTGGGCGGCGGGCACACTTGGCCCGGGTCGCCCCTGAACCTGAGCCGCGGGCTGGGTCGAAAGTCACGGGACTTGGACGCGAGCCGCGTCATGGTCGATTTCTTCAACGGCTACTCTGTGGCCGAAGCTGGTTGGTGAGCCTGCGGATCTTCGCACTCTGGCTGCTGCTGGGCTCGGCCGTCGGGGCGCCTGCAGCGGCCCAGCACCTGTACGCGACCCCAGAGGTCGGTTGGACGGAGCTCCGGGGCGCGACCATCGGTGGCCGAGTGGGCTTGCATGTGGTCGGGGGGCTGGAGCTCGTGGGCCAGGCGCTACTCTTCTTTCCCGACGAGGACGGAGTCGCTGATCCAGGTGTGGCAGTGAGCCGCGGCTCTTGGCAGCTCAACGGCAACGTGCTCTACCACTTCGATCCCAGTAGAGCCATCCCACCGTATGCCGGCCTCGGCATGCGCTACGCCCGAGCGCATCTGTCGCTCCCGGTCGACGGCCTCCGCAGCACGTCGACCCGCGCCGGGTGGAAGCCCAATCTCATTCTAGGCGTCCGACTGCCTCGGCTTCCGGCGGACCCGTTTCTGGAGTGGAAGAATTCGAACGGCCTCTGGGTCGTGACGGGCGGCGCCCGCGTGAGGATCGGCCGCTAACCGCCTAGCGGCCGATCCCCCCGCCTCGACTTCGAGTCAGTTCCCCGGGTCAGCCGCGCTGAGAGCGTCGAGCGTGAACGTGGTCACGCGCGGCGCATCGTTCCTGCCCCCGGACCCGCCCGCGATCGTGATGTATTGACGACCGTCGAGCACGTAGGTGGCCGGAGTCGCGGTATTGCGCCCCACCTCGGCCGACCACAGCTCTTCGCCGCTCTGCGCATCGTAGGCGACCATCACGTTGCCCGTTCCCCAGAATACCAGATTCCCAGCGGTGGACAGGGTGCCTCCGTTGCCGCCCTTACCCGTCGCGCGCCACACCTCGCTGTTCGTGACCGGATCCCAGGCCAACAACATGGTCCGCGGTCCGGTGAGCTCAGGCCGCTCCCCCCGCTCGGCCCTGGGCGTGCCTCCTCCTCTAATCGTCGTCCCGGTATTCCAGCGACCCTGCGTGTACACGAGTGAGTCCGCCATCTCGTAGTACGACTGGGTGTTCTGAGCAGGTAGATAGACCAGGCCGGTCTCGGCATTCCACGACATCGGTCGCCAGTTGTGCGAGCCCGTCGGGCCCGGAGACAGGTAAGCGCCCCGCCTGTTCATTCCGTAACGCGCCTCGGCGGTCTCGACCGGGCGTCCAGACTCGGGGTCGATCTCCGTCGCCCAAGTCACGTCGTCTCCGAAGGTTTCCGCGGACAGCAGCTCCCCAGTAAGGCGATCGACCACGTAAAAAAACCCGTTCTTGGGCGCTTGCACGATGACTTGTCGCTCTCGCCCGTCGATCGTCAGGTCCAGCAGCATCAACGGCTGGGTCGCCGTGTAGTCCCAGTCGTCACCCGGAGTCGTCTGGTAGTACCACACCATCTCTCCGTCGTCGGCGTTCAGTGCGAGGATCGAGGACAGGTAGAGGTTGTCTCCTCCGCCAGGACTACGGATGTCACGGCTCCAGGGAGCGCCGTTGCCGGTCCCGATGTAGAGCAGGTTTGCGACGTCGTCGTAGGCCATCGCGTCCCAGGCGGTTCCGCCACCACCCACGATCCACCACTCGCCGTTCCAAGTCTCGGCTGCTAGGCGCATCGCTTCGTTCTCGAAGCCATCGGCGGGGTTACCCGGCACCGTGTAGGTGCGCCAGCGCTGCTCACCGGTGTCGGCATCGTACGCGGTCACGTAGCCGCGCACTCCGTACTCGGCCCCACCGTTTCCGATGATGACTTTGTCGCCGGCTATTCGAGGTGCGCCGGTAATGCTGTAGTCGCCGGGCGGCGTCGTCTGCTGCACCCATTCGATGTCGCCGTTCGCCTTGTTGAACGCTACCAGGCGGCCGTCGAGCAGTCCCACGATGATCTTGTCATTGTAGAGCGCGACGCCGCGGTTCACGTCCCCACAGCACGCGCTCGGCCCGCCCTCGGACTCGTCGGGGATGGCCGGATCCCAGTGCCAGATCTCTTCACCAGTGCGGGCGTCGACCGCGTAGACGTAGCTCCGCGGGCCCGTGGCGTAGAGTACGCCGTCCGAGATCAACGGCGTGGCTTCGAGCCGCGCGCCGGCTCTCGGGATCTCCCAGCTCCACGCAACGCCGAGGCGGCCGACGTTGTCGGAGTCGATCTGATCGATAGGGCTGAACCGGGTTTCGGCGAAGTCGAGGCCGTGGGCCGTCCATTCGGTGAGCGGCGCGGGGTTTTCAGGTCGCGGCAGGGGCATGGCCACTGGGGCGATTCCGGCAACCCCCTCAGGCGAGGACGTCGAGCAAGCCGACAGAGCAAACACTGCCATCACCGACATGAGGGCCCGAGCGTTACGCTGCGGCAGCGCGGGGGATGGTGACGGCTTCATGACGAGCTCCTTCGGAGAGGCGACCTCTGAATTTGTGTCCCGCCAAGATGCGGTCGGGGCTGTGGCGTCACAAGCCGCGCGGTGTCGTGGCGGCTTCTTGTCCGAACCGCGATCATCTGCTCCAGCCACGACTCGGTGGACCAGTGAATCAAAGGTGTGAACGACGATGATGACGAGGATTGTCAGACCCTTAGCGCACGTACTGTTGTCCGCCGCCCTGGCGCTTCCGCTCCACGCTCAAGACCAGACCCCCGTCCAGCTCGAGGACTACGGACAGTGGGAGTCCCTGGGCTCTGGCACGCTCTCCCCGAATGGCGAGTGGCTCGCGGTATCGATTTCGCGCGTAAATCGAGAAAACGAGCTCCGCATCCACCACACGAACTCCGACTCCGTCATCGTTGTGGCATACGGCGCACGGCCCTCCTTCTCTGAGGACGGGCAGTGGGTGGCCTACGCGATCGGCAAGTCGGAAGAGGAGCGTGAGCAGATCGAGGAGGACGACGGGGAGGTGCGGGACGATCTGGGTCTCGTGAACCTCGCCACTGGCGAGCAGAGCACGATCGTCGAAGTCCAGGGTTTTGCGTTTGGAGGCGGAGGCACGCATCTGGCGGTCGCGCGTTATGCGACGGACAGCGTTCGCGCTGTCATTGTGCGGGGGCTAGCCACCGGTGACCGTGTCAGTTTCGCGGGCGTGGACAGCTGGGCATGGCAGGATGATGGCCCTCTGCTCGCTTTCACCGTCCACGGGGCCGATGGAGTCGGTAACGGCGTTCAACTCTATGACGCCTCCCAGGGCCGTGTGAGCAGCCTCGACTCGAGCGAATCCAAGTACGCGCAATTGACGTGGCGGGAGGATTCGTCCGATCTGGCTGTGCTACGGGCGTTCGAGGACGAAGGCCATGAAGACGCGGGCCACGTGCTTCTGGCATGGCGCGATCTCGCGGGGGCGGCGACCAGCTTCGATCTCGACCCGTCTGGTCACGAGGCTATCGGGCTCGACGACCGCATCGTCGCCTTCCGTTCGCTGACGTGGGCCGAAGATGGGGGATCGATCTTCTTTGGCGTGAAGGAATGGGAGCTCTCAGAGGACGACGACGACTCGGAGTCTGATGATGCCGACTCCGAGGACGACCCCGACTCCGACGACGACCTTGACGACGGCCCTGACGACGACTCGGAGGAGGACGACGCCGCGGACGAATCGGACGAGCTCGATCCGGCGGAGATGGAGATTTGGCGCTCCAGCGACGAGCGGACGCTCCCCACTCAAAAGCGTGACGAGCGGGGCGACGAGCGGCGGAACGACCTGTTCGTATGGCATCTCGATTCTGCACGCACACTGCGCCTGACGGACGAAACACTCGACCGGCCCCGGGTCGTCGCCGATGGCCAGTTGGTGCTCGCAACCAATGATGACGCCTATGCGTTCGACGGCATGTTCGGTCGAGGACGAGTGGATTTGTACGCGATCGACCCGGATACCGGCGAGCGCCAGGTCGCCGCTGAGAACATCGGCTCCCCCAACGGCGCCGGCCACACGGGACGATACGTGCACTACTACCGGGGCGGACACTTCTACGCGTTCGATCGCGAACGTGGGTCCACGATCGCGCTGTCGGCCTACGCGGGCGTGACCTTCGCGAATATTGCCTACGATCACCCAGTGCCCGAGTTGCCCTCCTACGGCGTCAGCGGCTGGACCGACGGGGACGCGTCTCTTCTTGTCTACGATGAATTCGACGTGTGGGAGCTGCCGATCGAGGGCGCGCCCCGGCGTCTTACCGACGGGCGCGACGAGGAGATCGTGCACCGCATCGCTCGTCTGGATCCGGATGCCGATCCGGTCAACCTCGACGAAGGCCTCTACCTCACGCTCCGTGGGAAGTGGACACTTCACAGCGGCGCCGCCCGTCTCAGCGGAGGGCGGGTTGAGCGGCTGATCTACCAGGACGACAACGTCGCGCGACTCACCAAGGCTGAGAATGCCGACGTATTTGCCTACGTCGCCCAAGACTTCGACGACTCGCCCGACTACTTCGTGGGGGGTGACTTCGACGACGCTCACCAGGTGACCCACAGCAATCCCTTCCATGGGGACTACGCCTGGGGACGCACGGAGCTCATCCCATACACGAACCACAACGACGTACCGCTGCACGGCGCGCTCTTCTATCCCGCGAATTACGACCCTTCGCTGACGTACCCGATGATTGTGTACATCTACGAGTTCCGGTCCCAGAGCGCGAAGCAGTATTCGGTTCCGAGCCACCGGAGCTACTACAACCCTGCGGTCTGGACTGCCGAGGGATACTTCGTGCTTCAGCCCGACATCATCTTTGATTCAAGGGACCCGGGTGTCTCATCGGCGAAGACCCTCGAGCGTGCCGTCGCCGCCGTGGTAGAGGCCGGCGTGGTCGACCCGGAAAAAGTGGGGCTCATCGGTCATTCCTGGGGTGGCTATCAGGCGCAGTTCGTGCCGACGTTCACAGACATATTCGCCGCGTCCGTGTCGGGAGCCGGCATAAGCAACCTGGTGACGATGTACGGCTCGATCTTCTGGGTCGCGGGGGCGCCCGAGTCGGGGCACTTCGAGGTCGGTCAGGAGCGCATGGAAGTGCCGTACTACGTCGACCCGGAGGCCTTCATGCGAAATTCGGCCGTGTTCAATATCGAGTCGCTGAACACGCCGTTGCTATTGGAGGTGGGTGACTCCGACCAGAATGTCGATTGGCGTCAGAGCATCGAGTTGTACAACGTCGCCCGCCGCGCAGATAAGCCGCTCACGATGCTCGTCTACTACGGGGAGGACCACGGTCTCCGCCAGGAGGAGAACCAGGCCGACTACCAACGCCGCATTCTCGACTGGTTCGACCACTATTTGAGGGGCGGGGAAGCCGCGTCCTGGATCGCCCAGGAGATGCCGTGGCTGGAGCAGAAGGAGATCGGCGGGGACGGGCGGTAGTATCAGGAGCGGATGCGGGCTCGGTTACCTCGTGAATTGAGCACTCGCTGGCAGTGTCTGTCCGCACTCTTGGACCGTCACCGGGCCACTCAGCTCCGCGCCACCGTCGGCGATGATCAAGGTGCCGGTGGCCGTGCCAGGCGTCGTGCACCCGGTGGCCGGGTTCCCGTCGTAGTTCATCTCGACGGTGAGCTCGTTTCCGACGACCGTGCCCGTGAGACGCACTTCCAGGGCTGCTGGTTGGGTCACATTGAAGGTGCCCCGGACAACGCCACCTTCTCCGATTTCGACTGTGAGATTTCCCGCGAAGGGGACGCCGTTGACCGTGATCGATCCGGTGTAGGCTCCCTCCACGTTGTACGGGTAGCCCGCGTCTCCGGGCCCCGGGGTACCTGCGCATGCCGTGATTGCGGCAGCGAGAGCGATGAGACCGAGTCTATGAGCGTTCATTCGTCAAAACTTCTCGAGTTGATGTCCAGGTCCGTCTACCCCTAACCCCCGAGTCGGTACCCCACACCCAAGCCGACGCTCAACGGGTGCATGGGGGAATTGACGTCATGCCCGTCCTCGGGATCCTCGGGATCGTTGATGATGTCAGCGGGCATGAAACCGAGCGTCAGGCGGGCTCCGGCGCTGAAGAAGACCCCGCCGTGCCCTAGCGGCGCCTCGACCCCGATTCCAAGGCCGCCTCCGAAACTGTTGAGCACGCTGAGGTTGAATGGGGTCGGGTCGATCGTCGAGAGCTCTGCGGGCAGCTGCTGTTCGGACAGGAGCTCGAGTCGGTCGTTGTAGAGCAGGAAAGCCACATGCGCATCGACGTTCAGCTTCAGACCGCCTGGCGCTCCCCAGGTACGTTTCACTCCTCCGCTCATCATCCCGAGCGTCAGATCGTCAATCGTCTCGACGCTCAGTCCGTTGGTGAACGTCTCGTTGTGTGTGTATCGCGACTCGACTCTCGTGGCACCCAAGATCAAGCTCTAGCGATCATTCAGTTTGAAGGACGCTTCCAGGAACGGCGCCAGTCCGCCCGTAGCGTTGGTGGTGACGACCTTGCGGTCGCCGCGCACGAGCCGTTTCTCCCCGTTCCGCTCGAGCCAGCTCATGCCGCCGCCGAAGGACCAGGAACGCTCGGTCGATGCGGCGTTCTGCGCCGCTACATCCACCGCGGCCGTCGCCGCCAACATGACGAGTCCGCAAGCGCAGAACGCTCACCTCATGGTCGAGACCATCCTCCCCTCCTCTTCATCATCTTCCACAGTCGTCGATGTATCCAACGTGGATAGATAGCTAAACACGCTGGATTAAAAGGGGAAGGGGTCTACAGCTCGTCGATCGAACTCAAGTACTCCCGGTCCCACGCCGCGATCATGCTCTCCAGCTCGGAGTACGGTCCGGGCGTGTACGCCTGCGACGAGATGCCCTTTTGCGATAGCTCGCTCACGCCCCAATCCTGTTCGTTGGTCATGCTCCAGAACTCAATCGCACCGCTGGGGTCGAAGTCCGGGGCCGCCGTCGCCGCAGGGTGGAAGAGCCAGTCGCAGATCACTCGGGAACGGTCCGGCGCCAGACGCTCGATGCGATGAATGAGCACGTAGTCGGGCAGCAAGCTCAACAGCATGTTGGGGTAGAGCGTGTAGTACTGGACGCAATTGAGCGCTTCGCCGCTCAGGTCGCCGAGCGATGGCGCGCAGGTCTGCCCGCTCATGGTCATGCTGCCGCCGTCGATCGACATGCGCATGGGGCCACCGAGAAACGGTCCCTCCTCCAGGTTGTTCGAGGAGTTCCGGAACGGTGTGAGCTTGTTCAGGACCGGATGGAGGCTCGGGCAGTGATAGCACTCCGAGTAGTTCTGGAAGATCAACTTCCAGTTCGCGAGGACGTCGTAGCTGATGCTGTGAGCGATTTCCAGCTCTCGCATCGTCCACGAGCCGAACTTGCCGATGAGCGGGGCGAACGCCTGCTCGAAGGGCTCGGGCTCCAGGGCGAGACAGATGAAGACACAGCCCTCCCAGACGGCCACCGCCACGGCCTTGAGCGGGTAGTCGTCCGAGCAGAAGGACTCCACCTCATCCATGAACGGCGCGCCGATGAGCGTACCATCGAGCGCATAGGTCCAGGCGTGGTAGGGGCATTGAATGGACTTGGGGAGCTGGCCCTGTGGCTCGGTGAGCAGCCGCGTCCCGCGGTGTCGGCACACGTTGTGGTGCGCGCGCAGCTTACCGTCTGAGTCCTTGAGCACGATGACGCTTTCCGACTCGATCTCGCACAGGAAGTAGCTGCCAGGGTCCGAGACTGTGCTCGCGCGCCCAGCGTAGATCCAGCGCTCGAAGAAGACGTTTCGGGTCTCGGCGTCATAGACGTCTTGACCCGTGTAGTACCTGCGGGCAAGGGTCTTGGCGTCCTGTGCGGTGCGAGACGACATGCTTTTTCCTGTGGATAGTCGTTTTCGATTTGGAGGAGTCTAGTTCACAGTGTAGACTCCGCGCCATGTTGAGAACCACCCCGTTTCATTCCCGCATTGCACCCCTGAATCTGGCGCAGAATTGGCGCCGCTGGTCGGGGTATCTCGCGGCGAGTGCCTACGAGTTCCACCACAACCGCGAGTACTGGGCGATCCGCAATTCTGCGGCGATGATCGACGTCTCGCCTCTCTACAAATACGGGATCGAAGGGCCCGACGCGGAGCGCCTGCTGGACCGCGTCGTGACGCGTGACGTCACCAAGTGCGAGCTGCACCAGGTGTTCTACACTCCTTGGTGCGACGATGATGGAAAGGTGATGGACGACGGCACGCTGACGCGTCTCGCCGACGACTCGTTTCGGCTCACTTCGGCCGAACCGAACTTACGTTGGCTGCAAGACAACGCCCTCGGCATGAACGTCGGGATCAGGGACATCTCCGACGATCTGGCAGCGCTGGCGCTCCAGGGGCCCAACGCTCGCCGGATTCTGCATGACGCCGCGGACGGAGCGGCCGACGACCTGCGCTTCTTCCGACTCACCAAAGGCGAGATCGGGGGTGTACCTGTCGAGATCACCCGTACCGGATATACGGGCGATCTCGGCTACGAGATCTGGACCGACCCCGCCAACGCGGAGGCCTTGTGGGATGGGCTCATGGAGGCAGGGGACAAGCATCGCATTCTCCCGGCCGGCATGCTCGCGCTCGACGTCGCGAGGGTCGAGGCGGGTCTGATTCTGATCAGCGTCGACTACGTGCCGGCTCATCAGGCCGTCATCGAGGGCCGGAAGTCGTCCCCGTTCGAGTTGGGCCTTGGCTGGACGGTCAAGCTAGGCGGGAACTGGTTCGTGGGACGCGACGCGTTGATTGCCGAGAAGGAGCGCGGGCCTGAATGGGAGTTCCGGGGCCTCGACGTGAGTTGGGACTCGCTAGAGGCCTTGTACGGAGAGGTGGGCCTACCGCCCCAGCTTCCCTCCGAGGGCTGGCGGACGAGTGTGCCCGTCTACAGCGGAAATACTCAGGTTGGGTACGCGACCAGCGGATGCTGGTCGCCGCTGCTCAAGAAGTACATCGCGCTCGCCCATATTCAGTCTCAGTACGCTGGCATCGGCACCAACCTGCGCGTGGAGGTGACCGTCGAGCACTACCGGAAGAAGGCAGCGGCGCGTGTGGTCGAGACGCAGTTCTTCAATCCGGAGCGCAAGCGCAGTAATCCGTCCGTGGCGGACGAGGTGCCGGCATGAGCGCGAGCCGATACGACGCGATCATCGTCGGGGGCGGTCACAACGGACTCGTCACGGCGGCTTATCTCGCGAGCGCACGCAAGAAGGTGCTCGTGCTGGAGAAGCGGCACGTGCTCGGGGGTGCCGCGGTCACCGAGGAGATCAATCCCGGCTTCAAATACTCGGTGTGCTCCTACGTGGTGAGCCTGCTGCGGCCCGAGATCATCCGCGACCTCGAGCTGCCGAAGCACGGGTTACAGATCTTGCCGCTCGAGAGCACCTTCACGCCGCTGCCGAACGGCGACTACTTGGCGCGTTGGGGGGACCACGATCAGACCCGGCGCGAGATTTATCGGCACTCTCCGCGGGACGCCGATGCGTACGACGACTTCGGCAAGCTGATGTATCAGCTGGCGGTGGCGGTGAAGCCGATCCTCGCCATGGTACCGCCCGATCCGACATCCATGAGTCCCAAGGACCTCATGGGATTCCTCAGGCTCGGCAAACACTTCCGGGGCCTCGGCCACGAGCAGTTCCATGCGCTGCACAAGCTCATGACCATGAGCTCGGCGGACTATCTGGACGAGTGGTTTGAGACCGAGGCGTTGAAAGCCACGATGTCGTCGAGCGGCATCATCGGCACGTTCCTCGGGCCACGCTCGCCCGGCACCGCATACGTGCTGCTGCACCACTACATGGGAGAGATCGACGGGGCGATGCGCGCCTGGGGCTTCGTCAAAGGCGGCACCGGTTCGGTGAGCGAGTCGATCGCGAGCGCCGCTCGCGAGCACGGTGCCGAGATCCTTACCGAGGCCGGAGTGGCGCAGGTCGCCGTGAAGAACGGAAAGGCGACGGGTGTCGTCCTGGACGATGGCAGGGAGTACACGGCTTCTGTTGTGGTCTCGGGCCTCGATCCCAAGCGCACGTTCCTGGACCTCGTCGATGCCAACAGTCTGCCCGATGACTTCGTTCGTGACATCGAGCGCTTCAAGATTCGTGGCTCGTCGGGCAAGGTGAATCTGTCGCTCAGCGAGCTCCCGAACTTCACCAGCAAGCCGGGCGTGGGTCCGCTGCACAAGGGAGCGGTCTCGATCAGCCCGAGCATCGACTATCTGGAGCGCGCCTACGACGAGGCCAAGTACGGTGACTTCTCCAGCCGTCCGTACATGGACATCATCATGCCCTCCATGATCGATGCGGGCATGGCGCCTCCGGGCAAGCACGTCATGTCGATCTTCGTGCAGTACGCTCCGTCGGATCTACGCGGCGGTTGGGACGAGACCAAGCGTGAGGCGTTTGGCGATGCCGTCGTCGACACGCTCGCCCAGTACGCCCCCAACCTTCCTGAGGCAATTCTACACCGGCAGGTGCTGACGCCCTGGGATATCGATCGGGACATGGGGCTCACGGACGGCAACATCTTCCACGGCGAGCTCTCGCTGCACCAGCTCTTTTGCATGCGGCCCACGGTGGGGCATGCCGACTACACTACGCCGGTGCGGGGGTACTACCAGGCCGGCTCGGGGACGCACCCCGGCGGCGGTGTGACTGGAGCGTCCGGGCGCTTGGCGGCACTGAAGATCCTGAAGGAGGCACTGTGATGAGTGTCTCCTATGACACCGTGGTCATCGGGGCAGGGCATAACGGCCTCGTCACCGCCGCGTACCTGGCCAGGGCTGGCCACAAGGTGCTCGTGCTCGAGCAGCGTGACGTGGTCGGGGGTGCCGCCTCGACGGAAGAGGTATTCCCGGGCTTCAAGGTGGACACGGGCGCGCACCGGCTCGGCGGCCTCAGCAGCACGGTGGTAAACGATCTGGGATTGGCTCGTCACGGTCTCGAACTGATCGACTCGGAAGCCACCGCATTCGTCCCGGTGCTCGGGGGCACGCCGCTCACGCTCTGGCGAGACCCCCGCAAGACGGCCGAGGCAATCCGGGAGATCTCCGCTACAGATGCCGATGCCTGGGTCCCGTTCACGGAGCTGATCGGAAAGGCTGCCAGCTTCCTGGAAGCGGCCTGGACGTCCACTCCCCCAGACGTGACCGGCAACGACCTCGGGGACCTGTTCGCCACCGCCAAGCTCGGCCTGAAGCTGCGCAGGCTCGGCAAGCGGGACATGGTAGAGGTCATGCGGATTCTGCCGATGTCGGTGTACGAGCTGCTCGGTGAGTGGTTCGAAAGTGACCTGGTGAAGGGAGCTATCGCCGCGTCGGCCGTTACCGGCCTCTGCCAGGGGCCGATGGCGGGCGGGACGGTGTACACCCTGCTGCATCATCATGTTGGTGCCGGCGCCGGCGTCATTCGGCCGACGCGCCGTGTTCGCGGCGGAGTTGGGCGACTGGCGGATGCGCTGGTCACCGCCTGTAAGCAGGCCGGAGCCGAGGTTCGAACGGGTGCGTCCGTCGAAAGCATCCTGGTCGAGGGCGACACTGCAGTGGGCGTGCTCGTCGATCGAGCTGAGATTCGTGCTCAGCGCGTCGTATCGAGCGCGGATCCGCGCCGCACCTTCTTCGAGCTCATGGAGCCCAGCGAGATGACTCCGGAGTTCGCGCGCAAGATGGGCAACATCCGCTACCGGGGCGTGTGCGCTAAGGTGCACCTCGCGCTGAGTGGCTTGCCGGACTTCACGTGCCAGCCCGGCGCGGGGGATCACCTGAAGGGCGTGATTTCTATCAGCCCGAGCCTGGAGTACGTCGAACGGGCGTTCGACGCGGCCAAGTACGGCCGCATTTCGCAGCGTCCCTATCTCGAAGCCTCGATCCCGTCGCTTTCCGATGCCAGCGTAGCGCCGGACGGAAAGCACCTCATGTCGATCCTCTTCCAGTACGCTCCTTATTCATTGAGGGACGGCGCCTGGGACGATGCGGCCAGCGCGAAGCTGGGCGACCTGGCGGTCGAGACTCTGGCCGAGTATGCGCCTAACCTGGCATCGCTCATCGAGGCGCGGCATGTGCTGACGCCACTTGATCTCAAGCGGGACTTCGGGCTGGCTGAGGGCAACATCTACCACGGCGAGATGACGCTGGACCAGCTACTCTTCATGCGGCCGGTACCAGGTGCCTCACGGTACCGTGCGCCGGTGAAGGGACTCTACCTGTGTGGGGCCGGGACCCATCCGGGCGGTGGGGTCACTGGCGTGCCTGGGTTCAATGCGGCTCGGGAGATTCTGAAGGACTGATCGAGCTACTCCTGCCTGAGCACATCTACGGGCGACACACGCCCCGCCCTCCGCGCCGGAACGTACGCGGCCAATGTGCCGAGAATCAGGAGCCCAAGTGCGACCGAGACGTACGTCGTGGGGTCCCAGCGCTTCCCGCGGAAGAGATAGGCGTCCACGAATCTGGAGAGCCAAAACGCTCCCAGCAGACCAGCCGCCACCCCGACGGACCCCGGCACCCGCTCCGCGCCGGAGATGCGCTCCAGCTCGGTGCGGTGTTGATCTGGGCGGAGGGTCCACCGGATTCCCATCGGGTTTGCACGCTCGACGATAGGCTCGGGATGGCCGCGCGTCTGGAAGGCTTCACGCCGGTCGAGTTCTAGGGGGAACCGCTGGTCCTGAGTCGCGGTCACTGGACCCTACTCATCCTCCTCGTGCTCGAATAACTCCGTCGACAAGTACCGACTCGCCGAGTCCGGCGCGATGCACGCGACTCTGTGTCCCGGTCCCAGCTCGCGCGCGATCTTGAGCGCCGCCCAGACGATGGCGCCACTGCTCATCCCCACGAACAGTCCTTCTTCACGCGCGAGTCGGCGAGCCAGTGGGAAGGCGTCCTCCTCGAGCACCTTCTCTATCCGATCGATCACGGACCGGTCGAGGTTGTCGGGGATGAATCCGGGGCCCATGCCCTGGAATTTGTGTGGGCCGCGCGGCTCTCCGGACATGACGGCACTCCTCGCGGGCTCGACCGCGACAACCAGCACGTCGTCGAGGCGCTCCTTAAGAAACCGTCCAACGCCTGAGATCGTGCCGCCCGTCCCACTCCCGTATACGAAGGCGTCAATGCGTCCGTCGAGGCTGTCCCACAGCTCAGGGGCGGTGGTCTCGTAGTGGCTCTTCGGATTGGCTGGGTTGGAAAACTGGTTGGGCAGGTACGCCCCAGTCTCGTCACGAATGCGCTCGGCTTCCGCGATCGCGGCGATCATGCGCAGTTCGGGATCGGTGAGCACGAGCTCTGCACCGTAGGCGCGAAGCGTGCGCTTGCGCTCCATGCTCATGGACGACGGAAGGCACAATATGAGTCTGTATCCGCGTGCGGCGGCGACCTGCGCCAAACCGATGCCCGTGTTGCCCGACGTGGGCTCCACGATGGTGGCGCCGGGGGAGAGCAGTCCCTTCTCTTCCGCGTCGAGCACCATCGCGAGCGCCGGCCGGTCCTTGATGGAGCTGCCGGGGTTCATGCCTTCCAGCTTGACCCAAACCTCGGCGGAATCGGGTTCGACGACCCGCTCCAGCTGCACCACGGGGGTGCGCCCGATGAGCGCATCGATCACGGCGTCGCCCTCAGGAGAGTCATTGGGTCAATGTAAGAATCTCTCGGCGACACGGTCAATGCGCACTGCGTTTACGCCGCACGTAGAGGGTCTTGAGCACCGTGGCGACCATTCCACCCTCCTCGTCCAAGACCTCGAGCGTCCACTTCGGCAGGTGTTTCTCTCCATTCGCGGTAGCCGCTCGAATGGCATCGATCTCTTCGTCGGTGACGCGAACCACGGAGCGCACAGTTCCGGTGCCGGGTTTCCGAAAGTCGATGCAGGCTTCCTTGTCCCAAACAATGTAGTCGGGACCCATGCGCTGCATCACCAGGATCATGAGGTGCGGATCGACCAGGGCGTACAGGCTGCCCCCGAAGTGGGTGCCGACGAGGTTCAGGTTGCTCTCGGTGAGTGGCATCTCGACGCGGATCTCGCTGGCGTCTTCAGCGATGTGCGTGATGACGATGCCCGCGCCAGTGAACGGCGCGAAAGCGTTGAGATGGCCGCGCAAGGCCTGTGGATTCCATGCAGGGTGAGTCATGCCCTAATTATCGCGGGGTCCGCCAAGGGACGGGAGGTGGTGTGGGAATCGAGATTCTCGCTTGCGTACCTGCCTTCACGCAGGGGATGTTGGCCTGTCATCCCGCCTCGCCGAGGACCGAGCCATGCCCAGGGCCTTTAGCAGAATCGCCGCGTTTCTGACTCTCACGCTTCTTGTCCGCACGACCGCGGCCTGGGCGCAGGAACCGGAGGGCGCGCATTTCACCGCTGCTCAGGCTGAGCACGGCCGGGACGTCTACTCCAGCGAATGCGCGTCGTGTCATGGTGAGGCGCTCGATGACGGGGTGGCTCCCCCGCTTGCGGGGGACGAGTTCGTGCTGTCGTGGGGCCGCGCCGGCCGCACGCTCGACGACCTCTTTTTCATCACTCGGACCACGATGCCCGAGGGTGAGGGCGGAACGCTTTCGGAAGAGCAATACCTGGACGTGCTCGCTTACATGCTTTTGCGCAACGGATACAGCGCAGGTGAGCGGGAACTCACAGCCGACGCCACGGAGCTGACGGCGGTCACCCTCGAGAGTCAGGACGACGCGGCCCCTACCACGCGATCCACGACCGCCTTCATCAGGGGGTCTCGCGGCTTGGTGCCCGAGGCGACTGGCCCCACCCAGGACGATCTGAACGCGGCCGGCGGAAACAGTGACGACTGGCTCTACCATACGCACGACTACTCTGGGCGACGCTACTCGGAGCTCACGGATATCAATGCTGACAACGTTGGCCAGCTAGCACCTGTTTGCATGTACGCGATGGGGGGTGCCGGGTCGTTCCAGTCCGGCCCGATTGTGCGCGATGGCGTCATGTATGTGACTACCCTGCGCTCGACCGTTGCCCTCGATGCCGCGACCTGCCAGGTGCAGTGGCGGCACGAGTGGGAGCCGCAGGCCCTTCAGATTCCCATCAACAACCGGGGCGTCGCCATCAAGGATGGTCGCGTCGTGAGGGCGACACCGGATGGCTACCTGCTCGCGTTGGATGCGGCGAACGGAGAGCTCCTGTGGGCGAGACAGGTCGCCCAGACCATGCAGGGGGAGACATTCTCGATGCCCCCCCTCATCTACGACGATCTGATCGTGATCGGGCCTGCGGTAAGCGAGTTCGCGATAGAAGGATGGGTGGCGGCGTTCAAGTTGGAGAACGGAGAGAAGGTCTGGCACTTCAACACTGTGCCGGGTGCGAAGGACGGCACGGGTACCTGGCCGAATCCGGAGAACATCGTCCTGGGCGGTGGAGGAGTGTGGACGCCCTTGTCCCTCGACCCGGAGACCGAAGAGCTCTACGTGGCGGTGACGAATCCGGCTCCGGATCTTCCAGCGCACCTCAGGCCGGGTCTGAACCTCTACACCAACTCGGTCGTGGCGCTCGACATTCGGTCGGGCGAACTCCGCTGGTACGACCAGGTCGTGCCCAACGATTTCCACGATTGGGATCTGACGCAAGTGAGCCCGCTGTTCAAAACGACCATCGAAGGTCGAGAGCGTGACTTGCTTGCTACGGTGGGCAAGGACGGCTTCCTACGGGTCCTGGACCGCGAGTCCCACGAGCGTCTGTACGAAACCCCGATTTCAAGGCAACTGAACGCGGACGTGCCGCTCACCAAGGAGGGTGTTCGTGTCTGTCCCGGAGTCAATGGCGGCGTGCTCTGGCACGGTCCGGCGTACAACCCCGGCACCAATCAGCTCTACATCGGTGCCATCGACTGGTGCACTACTTTCGCGCTCACCGACAGCGTGCGGTTTGTGCCGGGGCAACTCTACATGGGGGGCACGTTTCGACCCGATCCCGAGAACGAGGGTCGAGTGACCGCGGTGGACGCCTCCACGGGGGAGGTGCGCTGGATGTACCGGTCTGAACTGCCCGTCTTGGGTGCCGTCACGACGACTGCCGGCAATCTTCTTTTCCTGGGCGAGCTGACCGGCGATCTGGTAGCGTTCAACGCAGAGACCGGCGACGAGCTCTTCCGGTCTAGGACTTCGGGACCGATCGGTGGCGGAGTGGTGACGTATACCGTGGACGGGAAACAGTACGTGGCAGTGTCGTCGGGCCGTCCGTCCGGGCTCAACTGGCGGGCGGGCCCGTCGGGCGCGCCGAACGTCATGATTTTTGCGCTTCCGGGCTGACCGCTAGTCTGGCCGCGCGAGCTGCTGGCTCAAGGAGACCGAGCTCAGCTAAGGAGATCGAGCCTAGCTCAGTAGACTGGTCCTAGCTCAGTAGGTCCAGGCCAGAGCACCCCACCGGAAATCGCCACAGCGTCCCATGGCGGGATTCGGTGACGTATAGGTCGGTACCTCCGAAGCAGCAGTTCGTAATCATGCCGTCGCCGCAGAGCAGACGGTCTACGATCTCACCGCCGTCGAGCACCGTCACGCAGTGCGCGTAGGTCGAGGCCACGTAGAGGCGCCCATCGTCGCCGATGCACATGCCGTCGGGGAAGTGTCGCTCCGGTAGCTCGATCACGATTTGAGCTTTCCCGTCCCGAAGCTTCATCACGTGCCGGCTGAACGACTCCGTCCAAAACATGGTGCCGTCCGCGGCGAACGCGATCCCGTTCGGGAAGACCGGATCGAGCTCGCGCAGCAACTCGCCGGTAACTGCCTCGACGTCCCATACGAAGAGCCGTCCAGGGTCGCTGTTCTCCGCGGGGTCGGGAGCGCCTCGAGGATCAGTGAAGTAGAGGCGGCCGTCATGCCCGAACGCGAGGTCGTTCGGCGCCCCGAGCGTAAGCCCTGCCACCTCGGTCGTGATCGTGCTCACCTCGCCCTCGAGCGTGACACGTTGGATCGCGGGAGTCGCTCGATGTTCGCTCCATGCACCTCCGTTTTGGGTCACGTAGAGCGCGCCATCCCGCCCCAGCGTGGCCCCATTGGGTCCGCCGCCTGTCTCCGCGACCAGCTCGATGCCTGCGTCGACGGTCCAGCGCGATATGCGTCCCGTGTGGATCTCGGTGACGTAGAGACTGCCGTCCAGCCACACCGGCCCCTCAGGGAACGCGAGGCCCGTTGCGATGATCTCTCCGTCCATTCTCGAATCTCCTCTATTGCCAGAGCTACCTCGGGGAGAGGTCGGCGAGTGCGCTAGTCAGTATGCGGCTTTGCTCAGCGCAGCACCAAGCCGCTTGCCCGTCCGTGTGCCGCACCGGATGTTGGCAGGGCACAGTGAGGGGCCGTCAACTGAGGACAGAACCATGATCGAGCGTTGCCACCGAGCTATCGGCCTACTGGCATTGGCTGCAGTGATTTGCGTGGCCGTCCCGGTTGGCGTGACAGCCCAGGAGCCCGGCACGGTCGTCGACGCGGACTCGAGGGTGATGGGCCTCAGCTACGTATTCGAGGAGACCGGCGTAGAAGTGCCGTATGCCCTCTTTGTGCCTTCCAACTACGACGCCTCACGAGCGTGGCCGCTCATCGTCGCGCTTCATGGCTTGGGCAGGCCCTACGACTGGATGATGGGCTACGACAGCTTCATCGATTCAGCCGAACGGGACGGGTACATCGTCGTGTCTCCGTTGGGCTACCACCGTCGCGCTTGGTACGGGAGTCGCGGCTACGGAATCCCGCGCGGCGCCGCGCGTGCCGCGGACGAGGGCACGCTGCCCGACAACCTCGGTGAGCTGAGCGAGCAGGACGTCATGAACGTTCTCGCGATCGCGCAGGAGGGCTACAACATCGATGACAGCCGCATCTATTTGTGGGGTCACTCGATGGGTGGCGCGGGCACCTACCACCTCGCTGCCCGCTACCCCGAGATCTGGGCTGGGCTGGCCGTCGCCGCGCCGGCTCCGCGCCGTGAGGCTCTCGATGAGGTTGAGGCCTTCAAGGACATTCCCGTGTTGGTACTGCACGGTGACGGGGACGCGACCGTGCCCGTCGCAGGGAGTCGCACCTGGGTGGCGCGCATGCGAGAGCTGGGCATGCAGCACGTCTACATCGAGGTGCCGGGTGGCGACCACTCGCTGTTTGTGCGGGAGGTGCCTGAGACGCTGTCGAAGGTGTTCGCGTTCTTCAACATCGTGGGGAAGCGCGAGCGGGCCGTGAGGCAATAGCGGCCTATTTCCCCACCCGCCGCTTCAGCTCCTCGAGGTAGATGAGCGCGAGAATCCTCGCGTCGCAGCCGGAGACGAGCGCTTGACCGAAAGACCGCCGATTCAGCTGGGCCTCAAGGAAAACCTCGCCCAGTTCTCCCTGCTCGTCGGCGTAAACGCCCTCGTAGGCGGAATGATCGGGCAGGAGCGCGCGGTCCTGCCTCTGCTTGCCGAGCAGGAGTTCGGCCTCACAGGGCTGACCTCGGCGCTGACCTTCATCATCGCGTTCGGCCTTGTGAAGGCGGCGGCCAACTTCGCTGCCGGTACTCTCTGCGACCGCTTCGGCCGTAAGCCGGTCCTGCTGGCCGGATGGATCGTGGGCATCCCGGTCCCTTTGCTACTGATCTGGGCGCCTACCTGGTCCTGGGTCGTCTTCGCCAACGCTCTGCTGGGGGTGAATCAAGGACTGTCGTGGTCGGCCACGGTCATCATGAAGATCGACCTCGTCGGACCCAAACGTAGGGGCCTGGCGATGGGCTTCAACGAGGCCGCGGGCTACCTCGCGGTGGCTGTGACCGCCCTGCTGACGGGCTACATCGCTGAACGCGCGGGCCTGCGGCCCGAGCCCTTCTTTCTTGGGCTGGCGTATGCGGGCCTGGGCCTGGGTCTGTCGCTGCTCTTTGTGCGCGAGACACGCGAGTTCGCACGACTCGAAAGCGCTTCCTGGCAACCCCAAGATCCAGGCGCATCCGCGAGCCTATCGACCCGCGAGGTGTTCATGCTCACGAGTTTCAAGGAGCCTGCGCTGTCCGCGTGCAGCCAGGCGGGGTTGGTTAACAACCTCAACGATGGCCTCGCCTGGGGCGTCTTCCCCATCTATTTCGCGAGCCAGGGCCTCGGCGTGGGGCAGATCGGGCTGCTCACCGCGATCTACCCAGCCATTTGGGGGCTCGGCCAGCTCTTCACCGGCGGCCTGTCAGACCGTGTGGGCAGAAAGTGGCTCATTGCTGGCGGCATGGGGGTGCAGGCTGTAGCGATTGCTGCGATCGCGTCCACCAGTGCGATCTGGGCCTGGGCTGCGGCGTCCGCGTTGCTGGGGGTGGGCACCGCTATGGTCTATCCAACACTGCTTGCGGCGATTGGCGACGTCGCGCATCCACAGTGGAGAGCGTCCGCCGTAGGCGTCTACCGCACCTGGCGGGACACTGGTTTCGCGGTCGGTGCGTTGGTGGCCGGCATCATCGCCGACGCCGTATCGATCGAAGCAGCGATCTGGGCGGTTGCGGGGCTCACCGCGCTGTCGGCGCTCGTGGTGGCGCTGCGCATGTACGAGACGTTACGGCCTTAGCTGCTGCCGACCCACCCTCTCGGTGATGTGCCTCCACACAAACCGAGGATTGTGGCGCGCGTATCTCCAGAGGAGCCTTCGCGGCTCCAGCACCAACCGAAAGAGCCACTCGAAGCCCAGGCGGCGAATCAGTAGTGGCGCGTGCGGCTTCGCCCCTGCGAGGACGTCGAAAACGGCTCCGACTCCGAGCATCACGGCCGGCGTCCGCGCCCGATTCGCGGCCATCCAACGCTCCTACTTGGGGCATCCCAGACCCACGAACAGGATTTGAACCCCTGAGCTGTTGATCTGCTGGATCTGTTGCTCCACCTCGCTCTCGCTATGCGGGCGGAACGGGGGCTGCACGAATACGCGATGCGCACCCTTGGCCACCGCGACCGCACAAACTCGAGTAGCTGTTCCAGCACATCCGGCTGCCCCCTACAGAATCCCTCGGCCAGTCCCTCTTCTTGAGCGAGACCGAGCACGGCGGTCGTGAGATCGATGCCCGCGACACGCTCGGTTTCCCGACAATCGTCCGCCCGCAGCGACTAGACCAATGGCATGCCGTCGGGGACCGCCGCCTCGGCCTGCTCGAGCACCTCGAAGAACGTCGGGTCGTCCAACGCCTCCATGATCATGTGCACATTGGTGAGGCAGACGTAGCCACCCCGCCCGGACGAGGCACGGGCTTGGATTCCTGATGTGGCCGTGTCCAGGCTGCGATGCGTGATCGGCACGCCCAAGACGCGGGTGGGGCTACGGCTCATTCTTCTCCCGCTTTGCGTAGTCAATCAGGGTGCCTGAGGAGGCGTCTAGCCGGACGCGGCGGGTTCCGCGCCTCCGCTCAGCTCGGCGGGTCCCGTGGCGTCATCGTCCAACTCACCTGTCTCCACGTCCCATACTACCGTGTGCCACGTCCACCACTCCAAGTAGATGAAGGTAGGCAAGGCAGGCGAGGCCGAGTCGAAGCCCGAGGCCCTCCCTCGCCACTGCGATGGCCAGTGCCATGACCAGTACGAACCTGATGCCGGCCACTGTTTCCCTGCTCCGCCCCCTCTTCACCACCTCTTGACCACAACCGCCACATACGGTCCTCGTGGCCAGGGACATCGCTTCCCGCCAAAAGGTGCGGGCGGTCTCTCCACAGGTGGTGCACTGCGCTGGAACCATTGTGGTCTCCGAGTCTCGGGGTGGAGTCTCGCATATGGCGGTCTAGATTCCTATTTTTGTTTCTGGTGCGGGTCCGCATCAACCACTAACTACAGCCGATGACGACGGAAGCCAAGAGACTCTTGCCGCTGCAGGAACGGTACGCCGGGCAGCGCATCCTCCTGACGGGCGCTACCGGCATGTTGGGGAAGTCTGTTCTCGAGAAGATCCTGCGCGATCTGCCGTCCGTCGAAAAGGTCTATCTGCTCGTACGACCGCGTCGCTCGGTGGACGCCATCGAGCGGGTCGATTGGGAGATCATCCGTTCTCCGGTATTCGATCGTCTCCGGAGCCAGTGGCAGAGCCACTTCCACGCCAGGATGAGCAGCAAGGTCGAGGCTGTTGCCGGCGACTTGGCCCTCAAGCACTTGGGGCTCGACGACGCAGCGTATGAGAAGTTGGCCGGCGAAGTGACCATGATCATCAACTGCGGTGCGACCTGCTCGTTCCGGGAAGAGTTCGACCGCGCGCTTCAAGTGAACGCCCTAGGCGCGCGGCGTATTCTGAAGCTTGCCCAGGACGCCGGAAACGTTCCGCTCGTACACGTGTCCACGGCCTACGTGTACGAAACCACCTACGAGCTTTCCCCCGAAAGAGTTATCCCCCTCGGGCATACGCTGAGAACCTTGAAGGGGGGGCTGGCAGCTGAATTCTCTCTCGACGAAGAGATCGACCAAATGCTCGCTCGGTGCGCCGCGCTTCGGGCCGCCACTTTTCTCGAGCGCCCCGACCACTCGCCAGGCGAGAACGGCCGGGCCGTTCCGGTCATCGTGCAGACACGCGGTCGGTCACGGCGAAATCTGTCCAACCGTGCCGCTATCGAGTACGGGACCGAGGTTGCCATCGAGCACGGCTGGAGGGATGCGTATCAGTTCAGCAAGTCGTTGGCTGAGCAGCTGCTCGCTCGCGATCGCGGGTCCGTTCCACTGTCGATTGTACGCCCCTCGATCATCGAGGGAACGATCGCCGAGCCCGTGCCGGGCTGGTTCGACAAAATTCGAATGTTTCACCCCATCGCCATCGAGTACGGACATGGCAATCTTCGCGAGTTCGCGGGCTACGCTGACACGAAACTCGATCTCGTGCCCTGTGATCTAGTCACGAATCTGACGCTTGCGTCTGCGCCACCCGACGATCCTACCCACTTCGAGGTTTATCAGATCGCGACGGCCCAGAGGAACCCCGTGACGTTCGGCGACATGTCTACCTTTGTTCGGGAAGCATACAAGCGAGGAGGCGGCGAGCTTGCTCCTCCCAACTGGAAGGACCGGAGGTTCAAATGGACCCCACCGCGTGTTTTTTCTGGAAGGCTCGAGAGGGCGCGCCGGCTACTCAAGTTGCTACGGAGGCTGCTCTCATGGTTGGGCCTCAAGGGTCCAGCCCGTCGAGCTGCGGTGCGGCTGCGCGGTCTCTCGCGCTTGAAGGAGTTCGTCGACGTCTACGGTTTTTACGTCGAGCGAAGCCCCGAGTTCGACACCGACAACTCGGGTGCGTTGCTCAAAGCTTTGGCGCCGGTCGACAGTGATCGTTTCTCCTGGGACATCGACGTCATCGCGTGGCGCGATTACGTCGTGAACGCTTGGCTGCCTGGACTCGTGAAGGTGGCGGGCGATCCACGGGCTAGCGCCCAGAGACCACCAGCCGATACTAGGTCTGCGCGCGGCCAGACTGCTGAACGGACCTCGGATGAGCGACGACAAGTATCGGCATAAGTGGTGGGGCTGGGGGCTTGAGGGCATCGAGTACGACATGGATGCTCGACCAAGCCTCTGGCCCTGGATTCGACAGAAAGGAGAGTTGGGGGATGATCCGGATCTACGGCCCCGTGTAGACCTCTCCGAGATCCGTCTGCCACCAGCGAGGAACACGGAGTCACTCGCGAGCGCGCTGAGAATGGTTGTGGGGGACTGCAACGTCCGAGGTGACGACGACGATCGTCTGGTTCATTGTTACGGACGCAGCTATCGGGACGTTGCCAGGCTGCGTGCGGGGATCGTCGACACCGCCCCGGACCTCGTCGTTTATCCGGGAGGACACGACGACGTGGTCAGGATCGTTGAGCTGGCAACACAGCACGGCGCGACTCTCGTTCCTTTCGGGGGCGGCACGAATGTAGCCGGTTGCGTCGAGCGGACTGCGCACGATTCACGGCCCGGCATCACCCTCGACATGCGCCGTATGAATCGGCTGCTCGCGGTGGATGCCCAGTCGAGAACCGCCGATCTCGAGCCCGGGTTGTTCGGACCTCAGATCGAGGAGGCGTTGGCACCCCACGGTCTGACGTTGGGCCACCACCCAGATTCCTACATCTATTCCACGCTCGGAGGATGGCTCGCCACGCGCTCCGCCGGCACGCAGTCCAACGTCTACGGAAAGATCGAGGACATGGTCGTCGGCATGACGGTGGTTACGCCCACCGGCGTCATCGAGACCAGAGCGTTGCCTGCCGCTTCGAATGGACCCGATCTGAATCGGCTTCTCGTAGGCAGCGAGGGCACGTTCGGGGTCATCACGAGAGCCACGATGCGCGTGCATGCGATTCCCGAGTATGAAGACTATCGCATGCTGCTTTTCCCGACGTTCCAGGACGGATTCGCAGCGTTGCACGAGTGCGTTCAATGCGGCTATATGCCTAGCCTGGCGCGTCTGAGCGACGAAGCTGAGACCGAGTTCATGTTCGCGGCGAAGCACCCTGCGACCGGCTTTCAGCGTTGGATCGAGGGTCCCGCAAAAAAGCTGCTCAAAGCGCGCGGATACGGTCGTCCGGCGGCGCTGGTCCTGGCGTTCGAGGGTCCCAGACAGTTGACTCTAGAACTGCGCCGAGGCGCGATGGCGATCTTCAAGAAGCACCGGACGTTCGATCTCGGCGCGAGTCCAGGGGAGTCGTGGAAGGAGTCCCGCTACGATGTCCCCTACTTGCGTGACTTCATGATGGATTACGGCGCGATCGCCGACTCGTTCGAGACATCCACGGTGTGGTCCAACCTCATGCGGTTGTATGAGACGAGCAACGAGGCGCTGCGCCGGGTCATAGGTGACGTGACAGGGTTCCACGGTTACATCGGCAGCCACATCTCACATCTCTACGAGACGGGCGCCTGCCTCTACTACACCATCGCCGTCCGTTGTCGGGAGGGTTCGACACCAGAAGAGGCGATCGAGCAGTACTCCGAGATCAAGCGGGTCGCGACCGAGACGTTCGTGAGCGGCGGTGGTGCCCTGTCACACCACCACGGCGTCGGCTACGAGCATCGGCCTTGGATTGAGCGTGAGCTATCGGAACGGGGGTTAGCGTCCCTTCGTCAGCTCAAAGAGTCGCTCGACCCGGATGGAATCATGAATCCCGGTGGCCTACTCGCCTCCGAAGGTCCGGCCCGGATCGACGGCAGCGACTAGGCGAAGCGGGCCCCTAACTAGCGTACTGCCCGCCCTCACCGAAGATTGTCCACTCGCTCCAACGAGCGGATTCGAGACCTAGGAGGTCGCAACGTGAGGATCGTGGATGCAAACTGACGTGGAGCAGGCGACGGCTGGTACCGGGAGCGAGTTGCTCACCACGCTCGCCGGAGCGGTGCACGAGCGCGTGGTCGGGCAAGACGAGGCCGTCGAGGGGCTGCTGATCGCGCTGCTTACGGGGGGGCACGTCCTCCTGGAAGGGCTGCCCGGACTTGCCAAGACACTCATGGTGAGGACTCTGGCGGAGGCGATTCATACGGACTTCCGTCGCATCCAGTTCACTCCGGACTTGCTGCCCACGGACATCGTCGGCACGCCGGTCTTCGATCAACGCAGTGGTGAGTTCAAGGTCCACAAAGGCCCCATCTTCTCCAACATCATCCTCGCCGACGAGATCAACCGCGCGCCGCCCAAGGTTCAGGCCGCGCTGCTCGAGGCGATGGAGGAACGCCAGGTCACGATCGCGGGAGAGACCTACACCCTCGACTCCCCGTTCATGGTGCTCGCCACCCAGAATCCAGTCGAGCTCCATGGGACCTACCCACTCGCGGAGGCACAGCTCGACCGTTTCGCCATGAAGCTCAACATCGGCTACCCCTCGCGCGAGGAGGAAAAGACCATCGTGCGACGCGTCGCCCACGCCGATTCCTCTCCCATCGAAGCCGTCGCTACCGTCGAGCAGATCGCCGCTGCCAAAGGTCAGGTGGCCGCGGTGCACCTCGAGGAGAAGGTACTCGACTACGTGGTCGAGCTCGGCTTCGCAACGCGCGAGCCCACCGCGTACGGAATGGAGGATCTCGAGGATCTGATCGAATTCGGTACCTCGCCTCGTGCCACGATCTTCCTTGCGCGCACGTCCCGCGCGCGTGCCTACGTACAGGGCAGGGACTTCGTGATGCCTGACGACGTCAAGGCGATGGCTCCCCTTGTTCTGAGGCACCGTCTACGCACCACCTACGAGGCGGACGCCCGTGGCATCGACGCCGATGAGATCATGCGGCGTGTGCTTGCGGCGGTGCCGGCCCCCTGAGCGCCGTGAGGCACGAGCGCGTCTTCTCGAAGGAAGTCGCCGCACAGGTGCGGCGAATCGAGCTTCGCACGCGTGGCCTCGTCGAATCGCTCTTCAGCGGCGAGTACCGCTCGGTCTTCAAAGGCCGGGGCATGGAGTTCTCCGACGTTCGGGAGTACCAACCCGGCGACGACGTGCGCGCGATCGACTGGAACGTCACGGCCCGCCGTGGTCGTCCTTTCGTCAAAGAGCACATCGAGGAGCGTGAGCTCACGGCGCTACTGATTGTTGATCTGTCGGCGTCCAAGGACTTCGGTACCGGCACGAAAACCAACGCGGTCATTGCCTCCGAGATCGCGGCGATCCTGGCGCTCGCCGCGACGAACAACAACGACAGGGTGGGCCTGCTCCTGGTTACGGACCGGGTGGAGCTCTTCGTTCCGCCGGATAGTGGTCGCCGCCACGCGTTGCGTCTCGTGCTCGATATCCTCTCGTTTCGCCCAGCCGGGCGCGGTACCAAGCTCTCCCAGGCACTGGAGTACGCGGCGCGGGTGCTGCACCGGCGGACTGCCGTATTTCTGATCAGCGATTTTATGATGGACGACGAGTCAGACCCGGTATTCGTCCACGACGCGCGGCGTTTCAGCCGCGAGCACGACCTGGTTCCCATCCGGCTCAGCGACCCGGGCACCGTGACGCTTCCCGATGTCGGATTGCTTTCGCTCGCGGACCCTGAGACGGGTCTGCGTCACATCGTGAACACGGGTGACGAGCGCGTGCGACGGCAATACGCGGAGCGTCGCGCAGCGAAGCGCTCAGCCATGGACACGTTGTTCCGAGAGCTCCGCCTCGACGTGATCGAGGTCAGCTCCGCGGAGGACTACGTGTTGCCTCTGATCGTCTTTTTCCGGCGGCGAGAGCGGGTGACTCGGTGATGCGATGGGCCTTGATGACCGCTCTGATGGTTGCTGTGGTCGCCGCGCGGGGTGCGGCGCCGGCGGCCGCGCAGGTCACTGCAGAAGCCGCGGCCACGCTGTCCGCTGACACGATCGGACTGGGCGACGTCTTCCAACTGTTCGTTACCGTCGAGGTCTCTCCAGGCAGCGCGGTCTACTTCCCGGACTCGGTGGCGACCGCCTTCGCGTTGGAGAGTTTCCGCCCGGTCACGTGGAGCGCGGAGTCCGCGGGCGACGGCGCGACGCTGACGTTGACCTATCCGCTCATCGCGTTTCGCGTTGGTCTCGCTCCGGTACCCGGCCTCGATGTGTTCATCGGCCGCGCGGCGGACGTTGGTGGCGAGAGACTGCCGGGCGGATCGGTGGTTGGGTCCTGGCGCGACATCGAGACCGGAACGGTCGTCAGCGCTTCGCTCACGCGGGCCGCCATACCACGCCGAGAGGTGTGGGTCTCTTCGATTATCGTGCTCGAGGACATTGCGAGCGGGCTCGAGCCGAGACCCCCCGCGGACGTCTTGGGGCCAGGGTGGAACCGACTGGCCTTCGCGACGATGCTGGGTCTATCGGTGCTCCTGCTCGTGATAGCGCGGTCGGTCGCGTTGAGTCTGCTGCCCGACCGCCAAAGAGAGGAGGCGCTAGCCAGCGCGCCGCCACCGGACTCCGACCTGGTGCGTTGGCAGAAGGCGCTCGACGAGTTGGACCGCATCCTCGCGCTCGGGCTTCATACCGAGGGGCGGACCGACGAGTTCTATAGCCGTAGCAGCGCCGTCGTACGCACCTTCGTCGAGGCGTTCGACGCCGAATGGCGTTCGAGCCTCACGAGCTCCGAGCTCATGGGCCGACTCGAAGCCTCGACGAATGGATCCGCGAGCGAGCTATATGCGTCGATGCGCGCGGCGGAAATCGTCAAGTTCGGGCTCCTGCGTCCCGACGCGAGCACCGCAGAAGGCCACTGGGGAGACCTGAGAACCTGGGTGCACGCGTCGCGGGGCATCGAGTCATGAGCATCGAGCTCGGCCGTCCCGGCTCTCTGGCGCTGCTAGCGCTGTTGCCAGTTTGGTGGTTGTGGGTGCGGCCGATGGGGCTCACCGGACTGCTCGTTCCCCGGGGGCAGGACGCCGAATCTCTCTCGCTCGGCGGCTGGCGCGGCCGCGCCATCGAGTTGCTTCCGTTTGCCATGCGGCTGGCGGCGTTGCTTTGCCTGGTGCTCGTGCTCAGCCAGCCCCGGATCGTGCGCGTTATCGAGGAACCGATCACCGAAGGCGTGGGCGTTGCCTTCGCGATCGACCTGTCTTCGTCGATGTGGGCGCAGGACATGGCGGAACGCACGACGCGACTCGAAGTCGCCAAGGCGACCGTGAAGAGCTTTCTCCAGCAACGCAGCGACGACGTCGGTCTCGTCGCTTTTGCCGGTGAGGCGCTGATCCGTTTGCCTTTGACTGACGATCCATACGCAGTCGAGATGGCGGTCGAAGCCATGGAGGTCGGACTGGCGATCGACGGTACCGATGTCGCCGGCGCAATCGCCGCGGGGGCTGGGCTGCTCAAGGACACGCCCCACGACTCGAAGGTGCTCATCTTGGTTACCGACGGCGCACACAACAAAGCGGGGATGGTCCCGTCGCTCGCGGCCCGCGCGGCGGCAACGTTCGGGATCAAGGTCTATCCGATCGCCATCGGCACCGACGAGGCCCAGGGGGCTCAAGCGGCGGCCATGGAAACGGTGCTGTCGCAGACGGCGCGCATCACGGGCGGGCAGTACTTCCGCGCGAGCAACGTGCGAGCGTTGCAGGAGATCTACGACGAAATCGACCGGCTCGAGTCCGTGTCCGAGGTGATGGTCGCGCGAGAGCAAGCGATACCGCTCGGGCTGTGGCTCCTGCTCACCGGTATGGCTCTCGTCGCTGGCGCCACCGCGCTGCGTGGATCGCGGTGGGGGCTGGTCCCGTGACCTTCTCCCGCCCCGAGCTTTTGGCTCTCGTCCCGATCGTCGTACTCGTGCTGACGCTCGCGCTCGCCGGCCAGGCCCGTCGGCACCTGAAGCTCGCGCAGGCCTTCGGAGGAGCGGCGGCCGCTCGACGCTTGACGTCGAGGGACCTCTCGAGCTTCCCGCGGCGACGCCTCGCTTGCCTCATCGGAGCCGGTGCGGCGATGAGTCTCGCGGCCGCTGGCCCCTACATCGATCTGGGCGCGAGCCTCGACCCGACGCAACCGGTCGACCTCGTCATCGCGGTAGACCTCTCCTTGTCGATGACCGCGGCCGATGTGCGGCCGAGCCGATTGGAGCGTGCCAAGTTCGTCATCCAGGAGCTCACGGAGTCGATGCCCGAGGAGCGCCTCGGCCTCGCAGTTTTTGCGGACTGGCCCTACTCGGTTCTACCCATGACCGATGACCCGGCCTTGGTACGCTTCTTCGCCGAACCGCTCACGCCGGAATTGATCGTCGAGCGTGACCAGGGCACGTCACTCGCGCTGGTGATTACGCACGCCCTCGAGATGCTGGGCACACGCCGACGGCCCGAGGCCCAGCAGGTTATTCTGCTCATCACCGACGGCGAGGGTCATGAGAACGAAACGCAGATCTTGGACGCGGCGGTCGCCGCCGCCGAGGCTGGAGTACGCGTCTGGACGGCAGGCGTCGGCACCAGCGGGGGCTCGCAGCTGGCCACGCTCGACCCCGATCCGCTTCCGGTCCTGGGGGACGATGGCGAGCCGGTGGTGTCACGGTTGAACGACGGCTTGCTCAGGCGCATAGCCTCCGCGGGTGAAGGAGGCTATCGCAACGTCAGCGGCGGTACCGGCCTGCGCTCGCTGCTCGGTGTCTTCCGGCGCGCTGGCACGGAGTCGGCACCCGGAGGCGAGGCGGTGGGCGTGGCGCTGTGGCTTGTCCTGCTAGCGATTCCGCTCTTGTTCGTCGAAGCCAGAATGGACGCACCGGGCATCGTTGAGCTACCCCGCCTCGGGGAGCAAAAAGAGTGAAGCGCGCCGATCTGGATGCCGTGTTCGCCCGCTGGTGGCGGTCCGCTGCCGTGGCGGCGCTCGCGCTGTCGGGCCTGCTCTACGTAGCCGCGAGAGAGCGCAGCAGCGTGGAGCGCGGCAATCGTCTGCACCGCAGCGGGGTCCTACCCAAGGCCGCCGCCATCTACCGGGGTCGCACGGACGTGCAATCGCCGCGGCCCGATCTTCGTTACAACCTCGGCACCTCGCTGCTCGAGTTGGGGAGCTCGGCGGCCGAAGTGGAGCTTGTCATCGGCACGGAGAGCGCCGACGAGGAAGTCCGCGCGCTCGCTCTCTACAACATCGGCGTTTCGCGGCTCTTCCGCGCGGTGGCTGCCGAGGGCGGCGACTCGATGCGGGTCCACGCCGCCGTCTCGGTCGAAGCCAACCGCAGCACGCTGCGCATCAACCCCGAGCAACCTGAAGCCAAGTGGAATCTCGCGATGGCGCAGCGGATGCTCGATTCGCTGGACGCGGCCAACCGAAGACGCGGCATGTCGTCGGCCGACGAGTTGGGCCCCTCCGATGATCGACTGCGTGCCGACAACACGATCGAGGTGGAAGAGGAGTCGACGAGTATCGGAGCTCCGCCCCTGGACGGCGAGGACGAGGCACTCGCTCAGTTGCTCGACGCAGGCCCTCTTTCGATGTCCGACGCCATCGAGATCCTCGAAGCGACCGGGCTCGACGGTTCCATGATATTGGGGAAGTTGCTCGCGCTCGAAAGCCGTGCCCGGTGGGGAAGACAGCTCGCGAAGGTGGGCCCGAAGCGCTAGCGCCGACCGAGCTCTGCGCGCCCTCCTTCCCTCCGCTCTACTGCGTCCAGCGCACCCTCCAGATGCGGCCCGCGCCATCATCCGAGATATACAGGCTCCCCTCGGGCCCGACCTCGACCGCCACGGGTCGACCGCGCACGCTTCCTGCCCCGGTGAGCCAACCAGTGGCGAAGTCCTCATAGGAGACGGGTCGGCCGTCTTCCACGCGCACCCTGACGACCTTGTAACCGGTTCGCTCGGAGCGATTCCATGAGCCGTGGAACGCGATGAAAAGATCGCCACGATATTGCTCCGGGAACTGCTCCCCATCGTAGAAGACCATCCCGAGCGGCGCAGAGTGCGCCTGCATCTCGAGCGCCGGTGGCACAGTTCCCGCGCATCGCTGGGCATCCGCGTATTCGGGATTGGGCACGCGAGACTCGTAGCAGTACGGCCACCCGAAGTGTTCGACCGCGCCGCCTGGCACCAGAATGTTCAGCTCTTCGGCGGGAACGTCGTCTCCCAGACGGTCGCGCTCGTTCTGACTCGCCCACAGCTCGCCAGTTCCCGGGTGAAACGCCAGTCCCACAGCATTGCGTAGGCCCACGCCGACGAGCTCTTCGCCCGAACCATCTGCTGCGTAGCGAATGACCGCTGCGCGGCGCTCGTCCGCCTCCTCACACAGGTTGCACGTCGAACCCACAGAGACGTACAGCCGGTCGTCGGGACCAAATACGATCTCACGCGTCCAGTGACTGCCTCCTGCCGGAAGCCCGGGCACGACGACGGTCTCTTGAGTAAAGGCCGGCCCCGTCAGGCGGATGACCTGATGGGTCTCGCCGATGTAGAGGTCTCCGCCGCGGAAGGCGAGTCCGAACGGTTGACGAAGTCCTGATACCACGACCGACGGGGCGCCTCCGGCGGTCCCGTCCGTGTTCAAGTCGAAACGAATCACCTCTCCGGCGCCCGACCGCACCGCGTAGAGTCGGTTGTCGGGACCGAGTTCGATCATGCGCACGCCCGAGACCCCTTCGGCGAAGATCGACGCCTCGAAGCCCGCCGGCACCTGCACGAAGCTCGCTTGCGTCTGTGTCCCGTCGCCGCCCGAGGCCTGACCGGGCGAGTCCGTCGGGGCGGAGCACGCCGCGGCCAGCAGTAGGACGGTGATGAGTCGCACTTTGCGTGTGTTCCCCATGGCTAGGCGGCGGTCTTGTCGGCTTCGTTACCTCCGAACATCTTGGCGCCGAGCATGAGCCCGCCCATTACCAGCAGCCCTGCTCCGAACGGGAACGCCCAGTTTTGCTTCCTGTCCTCTGAGGTCGCACCCAGGGTCAGATCGGCTCGCGTCAGCTGTGGCACGAACTTGGTGAGTCCCTGAACGGGACCGACTTCGCCGGCGATGACGTTGCCTTCGGCGTCTGCGGTGACTCCTTCGCCCATCGACCCGACACCGCCCATGCCCGAGGCCCGCGCAGATACGTGCTCCTGAGTGAAGTACCAGACCTCACCGGTTCTGGCGCTGCCCACCCTGAGTCCCTTCCTCCAACCGGGGTTGTAGTTGTCGTCGGATTCAGAGTCGATGGCGTACAGCACATCGTTGGCGTCGATGTAGATGCCGCTGTTGCGGCTGAACTGATACCAGGTGTCGAGGTGAGTGCCTTCCTGATCGAAGATCTGGATGCGTCGGTTGCCCCGGTCGGCGATGAACAGCCGGCCCTGCGAGTCCATGGCGAAGGAGTGAGGCGCGCGGAACTGGCCATCCTCGTAGCCCCAGGAACCAAAGCTCATGATGAAGGTCCCGTCCGGCGCGAATTTGGAAATACGTCCGATCGAGTTTGGTCCCGGCTCGTCCTGGAATTGGGCGCTGTGTGCCTCGGCGACGAAGATGCTGCCGTCCGGCGCCACGAGCACGTCATTGGGTTCGGTGAAGTGCGTGGGCGGGTCACCGGCCTCACCTGGGGTGCCTAGCGTGAGCAGCAGTTCACCCGTGGGGCTGAACTTCAGGACGGCATGTCCCCTGCCGGCCGCCGCCGGGTTGGCCTCGAGCTCCCGCGCGTTAGCGGAGCGAGCGTCGGCGATCCAGACGTTGCCATCGCTGTCCACGTCCATGCCGTGGGGCCAGAGGATCAGGCCCGCACCGAAGGACTCTACCACGTTCCCGTTGGGATCGAGCTTGACGATGGGGTCCACGTCGGAGAGCGCGCACGAGTTGGTACCGCAGCGGTCCGCCGCCCAGATGTGGATGCCGTCGATGTCGACGTTGACCGCGCTCACCGAGCCCCACGTCCGTCCGTCAGGCAGGACGCCCCAGTCACGGACCGTCTCGTAAGGGTTCGGCAGGTGGTTGACCGGCTCGACGTTGGCGTGCTCAGGCGGGCCCGATGCACCGCGCTGGGCCAACGCGCTGTTCGGAGAGAGTGCCAGCAAGGCACAGGCAAGCGTCGCGAGAAGGAGTAACGGAGCCCTCGAACCCACGACACGTCGGCACGCTTTGGTCATCGAACACCTCGAGCACGAGACAAACAAATCACTTCACAAGTCGGAGAATGTGAGACGAGACGAGCGCTCATGCCAGGTTGTCGAAGGCTGGACTACCTCGGTGGCGGAGTCTCCGGGAATGCCACGACCGCCTCCACGATGCCGCGCGCCGCGCGCTCCGGATCGCTCAGGATCACGCGCCGATCCGTGGAGCTCGTCAGGAAACCCGTCTCGATGATGACGCCAATGGTCATCGGATGCAGCGCGTGCTCGTAGCGGCGGAAGTTGAACGCGTAGTAATTCTGCATGCGTCGCGTGACGGTCGGGAGCCTGCGCAGGTTCGTCACCTCTCCGTAGCTGCGTTCCAGCAGTCTCACGAAGCGAGAGGCGCGGCTACGCGGTAGCCGGACGCGTTGGAGTCGTTGCTCCCGTCAGCGTGTATTGCGATGAAGAGGTGAGCCCGGTAGTTCGGCGGTACGACGGCCGGAAGAATGTCCACCTCGTAGCCCAGCTGCTCGAGCATCGCTCCTGCGCTGCGCGCGATCTGCAGATTGCTTTCTTACTCCGCGGTGCCTCGCCAGGACGTGCCGTTGCCGCGCAGGCCGGAGAGCTTCGCGCGGTGCCTCGTCAGCTCGCCAGTGGCCCGCTTGCAGCGCGATTCGCACGGGTCCCTCGGGTGGCTGCCAATCCGCGGGCGTGGGAATCGGCCCTGGATACCGGTTCCGACTTCGGCTCCAGCTTCGGGAGCGAGAGCGTCGAGGGGTAGCGACCTAGGGAGCGACGGCTTCCAGCGCGCGTACTTGGACCCGCGTCGTTTCAGACATGTCCAAGCGCAGCGTCGTCTGCTCCTGAGGGGGCTCGGGCGCGCGTTCGGGGTCCGGTTCCACGAGGCCTTGGAGGGCAGTAGGGCCGGGCGGCGTGCCCTCGATAAGATCCCGGCGCGCGGACTCGAGGCCGAGCACCACGAGCCCCATAGCAAACACGCTCGCGAAAGCAAACACAACCGATTTCACAGGCCCCTCCCCTCGCTTCCTCGCTTCGTTCTTCCTAGAGCATCCCCGTCGCTTCCGTGAGAACTTCATGAATCTTCTCGAAGTCTTCGATTCTGTCCAACTTCCTGGCTCTCCGGAGGGCTTTGTCGAGCGCTCCGTTGAAGGACTTGTGGGCGTCTTGGATCTCTCGCTCGATCATAGAGTTGATCCTACCTCTCAGGCCAGCGGTTGCCTGCGCCCCTGAATGGGCGCGCTGCCCGGACTTCTTGACGCTGGCCTTTCTCCTCCCGCCCTTCTTGCCGGAAATCCGTCTCTTCACCGCTCCCACGTACGTTCCGTGGAAGGAGCGCAGGCTCATCTCCGCGACCCCCTTCGTGATCTTGGCCGCCTTCTTCTGGAGGTCTGCAGTCGCGGCCTTCGGGTTGGCTCGCAGCTCTTTCTCGAGCATGTGGCCGATTCGCTCGTTCAGTTGTGACATATCGTGCGTCCTGACATCGAGTCTCGAATTAAATCATAGATCCGGTCATGGCCTAGCAAGGCTCCGTGGCGCAATGGCCCGATCAATGATTGAAACTACTGTCGAGAGCACGAGAAGATAGGTCAACGATTTAATTAATATGGAAAGCATTTGACCAAAGTCGAGCACGATATCGAAGCGTGACAGTGCAATCAAGACCAAGGGCACGAAATAGAGGATGCCGTTCCAACGCCCCAGAAAGCTCATGCGCAGTTGTTTGTTGCGGTGGAGCCAGTAGGAATCCAGTACGTACTGGGAGAACGCCACCACCACGAGCAGGGGAAGCGCAGCGGACAACAGGCCGGCGAAAGCAGCCCCGGCGAGACCGGATGTGACGAAAAGGAAGTCGGTGGCGTGATCGAAGAGTAGGCCGCGAGGTGAGGCGGTGTGCGTCTTTTGTGCCACGACACCGTCCGCAAAGTCGGTCGCGATCGCAGTGATCACTATTGCGAGCAGCAACAGAGGCGACATCAACTCCGGCTGTGCAAAGGCTAGCGCGGCCGGCAGTGCCAATATCAATCGAAGAGCGGTGAGTAGGTTAGCCACCCGCATCCGGTCGGCCATTGGTACCAAACAAGTCGCGCTGGGCGCGTCGCCAGAAAAGAAGTCCGATTCCTGCGTTGAACAGAATGAAGAAGTTGTGCTGCACGAAGCCGAAGGCGGCCATCTGACCTTCGTTCTCGGGAAAGAGGATGACCCAGAACGTGATCGCAGCAGCGCGCATGGGCGTGGGGACCGTGGCCGCGAAGAAAATCACGGGCAAGTACCCGAGCAAAGAGGTCAAGGAGACATCAACGCCGAACAACGTCAGCGCGATAGTATAGACGAAGACGGCGGCGATGATGGCTGGGGAACGCAACAGGAAGAACGCCCCGTAGTGCCATGGCTTGGCCAACTTGAAGGCGTGCAGCAGTCGTTTCTCACGCAGTTGGCTGCTGGGTAGGATCTTGCCTTGGAAGTACAGCATCCATAAGGCGAGCCCTACGGCTGCTACCAAGGCGATGGTGGGAATCAGACCGAACACTTCCGGAAGTGAGTCACGGCTGACGTAGAACCCGATCGTGGCCCAGACCAGCAAGTAGAAAACTTCGCAGAACATGACGAACAGCATGACCGAGCCGACTTCCCAGCCCGGTACTTGATCGCGCCTATTCAGGTAGTAGGCCATGGCACCCTTCCCGATCTGCTCATTGAACATCGAGATGATGTAGGCGCTGGCGCGTATAGGGAGGATGTCGCGGTAGGGAATGTCTTTGATGAACCACCCGAGTGCGTGCGTCACCACCAGGGTATCGATGAAGAAATAGAACAACGAGTACGCCACCATCAAGAACAGCCAAGGGAGCCAGGCAACGTTGGAGAACACTTGAGACATATAGTCGACGAGCGGGAGCCCCTCGCGTCCGGCGGCGCCGTTCAAGCGGTAGTACAGGTAGGCAAAACACAGCCCGGTCAGACCTAGGAACAGAAGGCGCTGCAATGCGCTCGGTTTCTTAGGCGCGGTGGTGGCTTCGGCTCCGGGTTCCGTCATGTCGATTCCGTTTCGGCTGAAAGGATCTTGTTCAATGTCTCCGACAACGGTGTGAGGCTAACGCCTAAGTCATCGGCTGCATTGTGATGCACTTCCTCGCTCGTCGTGATGACATCGATGACGGTCGGCGAGATGCCTCCCCCCCTCATGCGGCTGGTGACTGATGCGCCCAACTTGGCCAGCCAAACCGGGGTCGTCCGCAGTGACACCGCTGTGCCCAGGAGATCGGCGACCCGTATGACCAGGTCCCGATAAGATATGGGTTCCGGCCCGACCAGCTTATGGGTGGAGACGCCTTCAGGCCGAGTCTCACAGACGCGCAGTATGGCACGACACAGGTCATCGAGATCCAGCGGGCGCAGTGCATGGCCACCCCCGCCCAGGAGTGAGGCCTTCCCGCGCCTGGCCGTTCGCAAAAGCGCGTCGGCGCCCGCCGTGCCCGGTCCGAGCAGGATAGGAGTGCGGATGATGGTTGCCGGGATGCCCGACTGCGCGACTGCGCGCTCGGCATCACCCTTGGATCTCAGGAAGGCGTTGGCCGAGTTCGGGCTAGCGCCGAGGACACTGATCAAGACGATGTGCCCCACATCGGCGGTTCTGGAAGCCTGCACGACGGAGACGGTCGCGGCCACGTTCGCATCAGCATAGTTGGACGTCTTGCTCTCGATCAGGATGCCCGCCAGGTGCACGACGCACGACGCACCTCGCATGGCCTCGGCCAGCTCGCCGACATCATACGAAATGATGCGGCGCGTGATGTGAGGCGAGGATGGCAGTGAATCGGCCGCGCGTTCTGATCGCACTCCGGCGATGACATCGATGCCGCCGCTTGCGACGACGTGCGCCAACAGCTTTTGACCGACGCTGCTATTGGCGCCAGTGACGGCAATCGTCATCGCGGGGATGACCGTCTAACGGGGTGTTGAGGGCGCCATCACGCTCCCTCTAGTCGCGCAACGCGAAGGTGACCAAGGTGTGGCCCGAAATGACCGACACGTACTGGTGGCCGTCTACCATAAAGGTGACTGGCGCCATCACGATTTGTCCGCCGAGACTCGCTTTCCACAGCAACTCCCCGGTCCACGCGTCGAGCGCGTGGAAGTGGCCTTCTCGGCCACCCGTGAACAGCAGATCCGACGCCGTAGTCAACATGCCGCCGTCGCTGACGTCGAACTGCCGGAACTTCCAGGCTGCGCCTCCCGAGCGGGGGTCCATGGCGATCACCGCACCGTACCCGACTTCGTCCGTCCAGTTGTTGATCGGGGTGGTGCGACCGATCCCGATGGTGGGAGCGCCCGGTACTGGCGCCAGCACGCTGAAGCCGCCGCCCAGAAAAAACCGACCAGGCCTGTACTCGGAGTCCTCGGGCTCGTAGATCGTCGCGTAGTTTTCCCATGCCGCGAAATAGAAGAGGCCCGTGCTCGGGCTGTAAGACGGCGGATACCAGTTTGTCCCTCCCTGATTGCCCGGCCAGGTGGGGGAGCCAGCCGGCTGTGGTGTCGGGATCGGCCTTCCGTTCTCGTCGAGGCCGCTCGACCAGTTGACCTTCACGAACGGCTCGCCCAGGAGGAACTCTCCTGTCTCGCGGTCGAGCGCGTAGAAATAGCCGTTCCGGTTGGCCCACAGCATCAGCTTTCTTGGCCTTCCGTCCCAGTCCATGTCGACGAGCACGGGGACCTGTACCGAGTCGTAGTCGTAGCCGTCGTTCGGAGTGAACTGGAAGTGCCACACGAGCTCGCCGGTGTCGGCGTCGAGAGCCACGACCGCGTCGGAGTAGAGGTTGTCGCCTGGACGCTGGCCAGCGTTCCAGTCGGGACCCGGATTCCCCACGCCCCAGTAGGTCAAGTTGAGCTCGGGGTCATAGGAGCCGGTGATCCAAACCGGGGCGCCGCCGTGCTCCCAGTCGTCGCCCTGCCAAGTGTCATGACCGGGCTCGCCGGGGCCGGGGATCGTATAGAAGCGCCACGCTTCCTCTCCCGTCTCGGCGTCGTAAGCGGCGATGAACCCCCGAATCCCGAACTCACCGCCACCGACGCCGACGACGACTTTGTCCTTGATGATCAGCGGTGCCATCGTGATCGAATACGCGAGGTTCACGTCGGCGACCTCGATGTCCCAGAGCGGCTTGCCGTTGATCGCATCGATCGCGATCAGCCGCGCGTCGAGCGTGCCCATGAACACTTTGTCGCCGAGGATAGCCACCCCGCGGTTGTTGGCACCGCAGCACACCGACGCGTCCTCGGACGGCGTGTGTCGGTACAGCCAGAACACCCGACCAGTGACGGCGTCCACCGCCATGACGTCGTTGGGTCGCTCGGTGATGTACATGATTCCGTCGACCACGATCGGGTTGGACTGCCAAGCCCCGAACGTCTGATTCTGGAGCATCCACTTCATCTCGAGATCGTCGACGTTGTCGCGCGTGATCTGCTCGAGCCCACTGTGCCGCTGGCTGGAGTAATTGCCGTTGTAGGTGAGCCAGTTCTCGGGCTCGTCGTCAGCGGCCAGGATACGATCGTATGTCACCTGAGCATCGAGCTCTGCAGACGCGAGCAGCCCCCCGAGCACGAACAACGAAAGCAACGTGCGAAGGGGTTTCATTGCATGCCCCTGAGCGAAAGAAGGTATCCGATGAGGTCAGCGACCTGGTCGCTGGAGAGTGTGGTGGGCTCCATCGTGGGCGTGTTACTAACCTCGTATTCGGCCAGATCTGCTTTCACGAGCGAGCGTAGGCGTCCTTCCGAGTCGATCAGCTGCACGGTGTAGGTGTCCTCGTTCAGCCGTCGCCCCTGGATGGTCTCACCGCCGCGAGTCACGGCCCGCACTGGTCGGTTGATGGGCAACAAAGCGGTGATGGGGTCGAGAATCGCTCGCTGGAGTGCTGCAGGGGTGCGCACGGCGCCGATATCGCTCAGGTCGGGCGCGGTGCGTGGGCCTCGCCCATTGACGCGATGACACGACGAGCAATCACCCTGGCCCTCGAAGAGATCCTGGCCGCGAGCGACGTCACCCACCTTTACCGCGACCCCGCTCGGATCGAAACCCGCACGGATGTAGGCGATGACGCCGTTGAGCTCATCGGAATTCAGGTCGAAGGCCGGCATGCGGGCGCTGGCGAGACCCGTCGTGATGACCCCGCGAAGGTCGTCGTCCGACACCGAACTCCGGAACTGGCCCAGACGCAGGTTCACGCCGTCCACATCGTCCCCGTTCGCCCCGTGGCACAGCGCACACTCGGAGGTATAGACACGGGAGCCCGCTTCGATGTCTTCGCTGGTGTATTGATGGTCTCCCGAAGCCTGTGCGTGACCCTGCTCGGCAGCGGGAAGCAGCCACGCGACCGCGCAGAAACCCAGGAGGCCGAGCCGTGCGAATGTCCGCCCGTCATCCCTCATCAGCGTCGCTCCCAGTCGATGTGCGATAGGCTCGCCATCGCGAGCTGAAGCGCGTGTGTTCCCTTCCTTCCTCCGCCCTGGGCCCGTAGCGCGGTGTAGAGCTGATGCGCCAACGCCAGGCCCGGCAGGGACAGGTCCATCCGGTTCGCCTCTGCGAGCGCGATGCCCATGTCCTTGATGAAATGCTCCACGAAGAATCCGGGATCGAAGTTGTTGGCGATCATGCGCGGACCGTAGTTCGAGAGCGACCAGCTGCCGGCCGCTCCCGAGGCGACGGACTCCATCACGGTATCCAGGTCGAGCCCCGCCTTGTAGGCGTAGAGTAGGCCCTCGCAGACCCCGATCATGCCGGATGCGATCAGCGTCTGGTTCACCATCTTGGTATGCTGCCCCGCGCCCGGACCGCCCTGGCGCACGATCGCCTTGCCCATGGCGTTCCAGCACGGATCGAGCGACTCTACGACGTCGGCGTCCCCGCCAATCATGATGGACAGGCGCGCTTCTTTCGCGCCGACGTCTCCGCCCGAGACCGGCGCGTCCACGCTCGCCACTCCCTTGGCCTTCGCTGCTTCGTAGATCTCTACCGCTAGGGACGGCTCGCTGGTGGTCATGTCCACGAGCACGTTGCCGGCTTCGCAACCCGCCAGAGCGCCGTCGGGCCCGAGCACGACCTCGCGCACGTCGGTCGGGAAGCCCACGATGGTGAACATTACGTCGCTTTGCTCGGCTACCGCCTTCGGCGTGTCGGCCCAGGTCGCGCCCTTGGCGAGCACCGAGTCGGCAGTCTCCTGAGTGCGCGTGTAGACGGTCGCCGAAAAGCCTGCGTCGACGAGGTGGGCGCACATACTGCGCCCCATGACTCCCAGGCCGATCCAGCCGATGCGAGTAGTTCCGGGCTCAACGATCATGTTCGAAGCTCGAGTGGTGGGTTCTGACTAACGCGTGCCGGTTCATGTGTTGTCTCTCGTCTCTGCCCGCTGGTAGTTGAGATCCGAGCGTCGGGTAGCGTGCAGCGACAGGCTATAGAGTGTCATCTCGGGGCGCCAGCGGAGCTGGCCGGCGTGTAGGCACTGCCCGGGACGGCCCAAACGGGAGTCGCTTGCCGCCCGACGTGGCGACGACGCATTTTTAGCCGCTGCAGTAACCCTTCTGGAGGACATCATGCGAGTGATAGCTCTTCTCTGTGGCCTAGTGGCCACGACCATGGTTGCGTTCGGGACCAATGCGAGCGCCCAGGTTGATCCAGGCGGCGAAGTCAGTAGGCAGCAATACGACGCCTGGATGAGCGAGCTGTCGAATTGGGGCCGCTGGGGGGCAGACGACCAGCTCGGCGCCCTCAACCTCATCACTCCTGCAAAGCGAGTAGCGGCGGCTCGACTGGTGGAGGAAGGCAGGACCGTCTCGATGGCGCGCGCCATGACGATCCAAACGCTCGACAACCCGGACGAGGCGAGCGCGAACCGAGCCCCGGTGCTCGTGGGCTCGGTCCGTAGCGTGTTCGATATCGATACCAATGGTGGCTACTTCTGGGAGCGATACGAGATCGAATATCACGGTAGCCTCGTATCACATCTCGATGCGCTCTGCCACGTGGCGTACAACGGCAAGGTGTACAACGGTCTGCCGTTCGAGGACGTCGCCTCGAAAGAGGACGGCTGCACCCAGCTGGGCGTCGTCAACTTGAAAGACGGGCTCGTCACTCGCGGCATCCTGGTGGATCTGCCGGGGAAGGCCGTGCGTCCGGAGGACATCGAGGCCTGGGAAGCCGAGACCGGCATCACGATTTCGTCCGGCGATGCCCTTTTCTTGCGCACAGGCCGCGACGTCGGGCAAAGGGGAGGATATCATCCTTCTCTGATCCCGTTCTTCAAGGAGCGGGACATCGCGCTGCTCGGCTCCGACGTGCCCCAGGAGGGCGGCCGGGTGGAGGGGGTCACCGTCCCCATTCACTTCTTCGCTCTGGTATCGCTTGGCGTGCACCTCTTCGACAACCTGGGGCTCGAAGACCTGGCCAGGACGGCCAACGAGCTGAACCGGTGGGAGTTCATGTTCATGGCCTCGCCCCACGGCGTACCGCATGGGGCAGGGGCGGCGCTCAACCCCATCGCGGTGTTCTAGAAACTCGCGATTACGATCTTCCCCATGTGGTTACCACTGGCCATGTGATCGTAGGCCGCCGGTGCATTGTCGAACGTGAAGACCTTGTCGACGAGCGGACGCAGTTGGTGTTGTGTGATGAAGGCGTTCATGGCTTCGAAGTCCGCCCTGGAACCAACATAGATTCCCGTCACTTTGATGCTGCGGCCGATGAACGAGCCGATGGGCATGGCGTTTGCGAAGCCCGACAAGCCTCCGATGATCGCGATGTGGCCGCCGTATCCGAGCGCCCGGATCGCCTTGGGCAGTGTGTCGCGGCCGCCCACTTCGAGCACTTGGGTCACGCCCGCGTTGCCGGTGATGGCGCGCACTTCGTCTTGCCACTCGGTGTTGGTCCGGTAGTTGACGGTGCCGTACGCCCCCATCTCGCGGGCGCGCACCAGCTTTTCATCGCTCGAGCTGGTGATGATCGGCCTGGCTCCGGCTGCCACCGAGAACTGCAGGCCGAAGATGGATACGCCGCCCGTGCCTTCCAACAGGACGAAGTCGTCCTCCACCAGGCCGCCGTGTTTGAAGAGCGCGTTCCACGCGGTCACACCCGCACAGGGGAGGGTGGCGGCCTCTATGAACGAGAGGTGCTCCGGGATCTCGACCAGCCCGTCTTCATGACTGACGATCATCTCCGAGAGCATGCCGTCGATGGCGCCACCTCTGGCGGATGCGTTCGTCCGCGCGCTCGGTCTTCCGTCCACCCAGCTAGCGAAGAAGATCCCGGCCACGCGGTCCCCGACCTCGAAGCGAGTGACACCGGGTCCGACGCCGATCACCTCGCCGGCTCCGTCCGACAGCGGCACCAGGCCGGTGCGCGGATTCCCGCCGCCGTACTGCGACTGGAGGATCGACAGGTCTCGCCGATTCAGGGAGGTCGCTCTCACGCGGACCAGGACTTCGTTGGCGCCCGGAGTGGGCTGGGCCACTTCCTTCATCACCAGCCGGACCTCGTCGTCGAATACGCCGAATTGGTACTGGCGCATGGTCTGGGCCTGGGCGACGGCAGGGCTCGAGATCGCCAGGGTGGCTAGGCCGGCGGCCAGAAGGACCTGATTGAGTCGAGAGGTCGCTTGCGAGAATCCTGTCGTCATGGATCAACTCGGCTAGAGGTGGTGAGGCCAATGAACCATACCCCGACCAGCTCCGCCATGCCTATCTTGTGGCTCGTCTTATCCACCCGGCCGACAACCCCAACTTCGCGATCCATGCACAAGACATCTTTGCTTCTCGTCGCGCTGCTCGCGGTGATGACTGGTGCTGAGCTAGCCACCGCCCAGGAAGCCCCCGCAGCTCTA
>DQPL01000063.1 GCA_015664885.1 Gemmatimonadota bacterium | reverse complement strand
GCATTGTAAGTGCGATTGAAGTCGATCGTGGTCCACCCATCTTCGTCGGGCATGTCGACACGCATGTACCGGCCTGCCTGATACGTTTCGGTCGTAGCGGTTGAATCCCACATCATGATGAAGAAGCTCGTGGCGGTCTCGCTCGCCGTAGCAATGAGTGAGTGCTCCGTGCCGTCGATCTGGAAGACGAGCTCTCCGGGCGCACGGTACTCGATCGTTCCGGCGGTGACGTCGGGCACCGTCAACGTGATCGGCTCAGCGTAGGGCTCGAAGCGAGCGGCGATGCGCCAGTCTGTGTCGACGGGGAATGACTCGGGCAACGAGAACGTGTCCCTCACCGGGAGGTCGGTGTCCCACGCACGGAGCCAGAGTCGGTCGGTGCCCGGCTCGCTGTGGACACGCATGCCCAACGAGCCGAGTTCCACGTACGTCGTATTACCGGATCGGTCATTTTCGAGCACGATGATGTCCGTGATCGTCTCGCCGTCGACGATGCGCAAATCGGCGCCGTTGGCTGGCTCGAGCCGGACCTCCTGACCCGAGCGATGCAACGTTCCGGCGAGCGGCGGGGAGTCGGCGGAAGGCAGCGAGATGCTCAAGTCCTCGTCGGACCCGAACGGCGTTGGTCCCTGCTCCAACTCCCACAGCCCGATCCAGAGCAAGGGACCGCCTGGCGGCGTGACCATGCGGCCCTCGCGACGGTCGCGCCACTCCGCGTAATCTGCGTCGAACACAGCGACGTCTACGGGCGGTGGAGCCGGCCACTCTTCTCCGATACAACTCGCGAGCAGCACCGTCGAGAGTGCTGCTGTTACAACTCGTGAGGACATGCGCTGAATCTGAGAGCCCCATCGGTTTCCGGCAATCCGTCGCGCCCGCGTTACTCCGGCCACCCCCGAGGTCACCAGGTTGGATGTTCTGAGGTCTGAGAGCTGCACGCTTGGCATGCAACTGTAAGGTTGCATATAATGGCGACATGTTAGACGTATTCGCAGCAGTAGCCGATCCCACCCGGCGCCTGATCCTCGGACGCCTTCGCGGCGAGGGGGCACTCTCGGTGTCTTCTTTGGCCGCGGTCCTCCCGATCAGCCGGCAGGCCGTGACCAAGCATCTCGACGTGCTCGAGAAGGCCGGTCTCATCCGGAGACGCGTGCAGGGCCGCGAGAGGCTTCATGAGCTCGAAGCTGGGCCTCTACGCGAGGTTGACGATTGGCTCGCGCCGTATACCGCGGCGTGGGATGAGCGTCTCGAGCGGCTGCGAATCCACCTCGACGGAGGCGAAAATGGCGACGGAGATGCAGATCGAAACGAAGACGGAGAAGACGATGACCGAGAGGGTAGTTGAAAAGACGCTGCACTTCGAAGCGTCCAGAGAGAGAGTGTGGAAGGCGATTACGGACCCAGCCGAGCTCGCCATGTGGTTCGGTGACGAGGCCGAGCTCGACCTCAGAGTGGGCGGGCACGGAGCCATGACTTGGGAGAAGCATGGGCGCTACGAGATGCGCGTCGATGAGGTCGAGGCTCCGCGCCGGCTGGTATGGAGTTGGATACACGAATCGGACGTGGCGTTCGATGACGCCCCGGCGACGAGGGTCGAGTGGAACCTGACGGAGCGCGAGGGCGGTGGAACGACCCTGTACCTACGCGAGTCGGGCTTTCTCACGGATCTCCACCACCAGCAGAACGACGGCGGTTGGGACGAGGAGCTCGGGGAGCTGGCGACGCTGCTCGAGTCCTAATTCTCGGTGCTGGGAAGCGGCGGCCGGTGTTGCGGGCGGTTGACCTGGCCGCCGCTCGAGGGCACTGTGTGGTCACAACTGTGTCGCGGGGTAAAGGCCCCGCGCTCACTCCATCGATGGTACTCGTTCCGCTAACGCGCGCGGACGGTCCTCGATGTATGGAGGGAGCGCGAGGCCTTCTTGGATTCCGGGGGTCTCGTGCTCCAAGCGGGCCGACGGGCCGGGAGAATCGAGATGGAAATCGAACGAACAGGTCGTAGTGCCGAGGAGTTGGTCGACGCCTTGGCCGACTCGGAGACACGTGTCCCCGCCTATTTCGAGCTGGACCGCTATTACGGTGGCGAGGCGTTGCCTGCCATCCGGGAGGGACTCGGGCACGGTAACTGGCTGGTCCGAAAGTGGAGCGCGATGTATCTCGACCACCACGCTGACGCGAAGTCCCTAGAAGCGCTGCTGCCCCTTCTTCGTGACCCCAAGAGCCAGGTCCGGCTGTGGGCGGTGCACTCCATTTCGTGCGATACCTGCAAGCTGGGCGGAAACCCGATCGATATCGTGCCGCTGCTCATCGAGCGCATCGAACTGGATGAGAGCATCAAGGTTCGGCGCATGGCGACCGTGATACTCGCGGTGCAGACGCTCGACGCGCGTGTACTGCCCGTCTTCGAGCGGATTATCGCCGACGAAGAGGACAGGAAACTCAAGCTGCACGCGCGCAACGGACTGACGCGGTATCGGGAGCTGGGACTCAGCTTTGCCGGGAAGTAGCGTGAGCTCACCTGCGAACCCCTTTCAGCCGTTCTTCGATCACCAGCGAGTGGTGGTGCTGGACGGCGGCTTCGCGACGGAGTTGGAACGCTGGGGCGCACCGCTCGACTCTGCACTCTGGTCGGCGAAACTGCTTTTGGACGACCCAGACGCGCTGACGGACGTGCACCGCTCCTTTTTGGAGGCGGGCGCGGACTGCATCGCGACCGCGACGTACCAAGCAAGTTTCGAGGGGTTCGAGAAGATCGGAGTTGGTCGGGACGAGGCCGAGCGGCTCATGCTCGAGTCCGTCTCGTTGGCCACACGCGCGGTTGACGACTTTTGGGCCCTGCCCGAGAACCGGGTGCTTCGACTTCGGCCACTGGTCGCCGCCAGCCTCGGGCCCTACGGGGCGTTTCTTGCGGACGGGTCTGAGTATGATGGGCGCTACAGCGTGGGGCGCGACGTGCTCGAGCACTTCCACCTCGACCGTCTCGGCGTCGTGGCTTCCTCGGCGGCCGACGTGGTCGCTTTCGAAACGATTCCTTCATTGATCGAGACCGAGGTGATCGTGCAGATCCTTGATGACACTCCCGACGTTTGGGCGTGGCTCAGCTTCAGCTGTCGAGACGGAACCCACCTCAACGACGGGACGCCGATCCGGGATGCCCTGGCCGCTTGTGCTGACGTGGAGCGCATCGCCGCGGTTGGAGTGAACTGCACACCACCGCGCTTCATGCCGGAGCTGATCTCCGAGATCCGTGCACATACAGACTTGCCGGTGGTGGTCTATCCGAATTCGGGCGAAACGTACGATGCGGTGTCGAAGACTTGGAGCGGGGACTCGGCCGGTGCGGAGACGGGGGCCACCTGGGGCGACGTCGCAGCCGAGTGGGTGGAAGCAGGCGCCAGCCTCGTGGGAGGCTGCTGCCGCGTGACGGCTTCGGACATCTCCGATGTGCGCAGCCGGGTGGTTTCGCTCGGGTGACGGACGACGTAGGCTGCCCCTTTCTGACGATCTGACGATTCTCGAGCGGGAGATCGACGATGCGAGCCAGGATCCGCCGCACCGGAGTGGGCTTGGCGCTCTACGCCCTGGCGTGTAGCCCCGGCGACGCAGCGCGAGATTCGGAAAGCGTTCCCCAAGCCGAGCAGATGGTGCCGGACATTCTTGCGACCAACGCGTTCTACTACTACGAGGACGTTGAGAGTGCGTGGAGGTTTTACACCGACGTCATGGGCTTCGAGACCGCGGCTGACTACGGATTCGCCAAGATCATGCGTGTGGCCGCAGCGTCATACCTCACCCTGGTCGACGAGGCGAGAGGCATGCACTCGAGCGACGAGCCCAAGAGCGTCACACTAGCCCTGGTGACGGAGCAGGTGGAAGGGTGGTACGACTACTTGCAGTCGAAAGGCGTCCCCATGCGCGGCAACTTCAACTACCGTGAGGCGCAGCCCCACGACGGTTTTGTCGCCATCGACCCCGAGGGGTACTTGATCGAGGTCGAGCGCTTCAACGTTCACGCGGAGAATACTCAACTCCTGCCGCGCATGGCGCAATTCTCTGCGCTTGGCCCCGCCGGTGGCGATCGCCCATCGGATCTGGAAGTGCGCGCCACCGTGTTCTGGCTCTACTACGCCGACATCCCCGGTGCCAGCGCGTTCTACGAGCAGCTGCTTGGTGAGGAAGTCATCGTGAACCAGGGATGGGCGAAGGTCTATCCGGCATCGGGCACCGGCTACATCGGGCTCGTCGACGGCACGCGCGGTCTTCACCAGGCTACGGAAGAAAAAGGCGTAACGGTTTCATTCTTCACGTCCCACGTCGAGACGTGGTTCGAGCGTGCCAAGGCGCAGGGGATCGAATTGCGCACAAGCGAGTTCACCGATGAGAGCGGACGGGTTCGTGTCTTCGTCGGCTACGATCCGGAGGGATATTTTCTCGAGTGGGACACGTTCCTCGACGTCGAAGTCAATGCGCGTCTCATGCAGCAACTGAGGGCTTCGGGTTCGTGAGCGTCGATTCGCCGACGCACCTCACCGACGGACAGCTCGGTGCGCTGCGCGACGAGATCGACCGCCAGCTGGCGAAGCTACAGCGCAGCATGCGTGTCACGAACGAGGCGCTGCGTCCTGTGGAACTGGACCAGACCGCAGTGGGTCGCCTCTCACGTATCGATTTGTTGCAGAATCAGGGGCTGACGAGAAATCTGCACCAACGTGAGCAGATCAGTCTCGCGCTCTTGCTCGAGGCACTGAAGAAGATGGAAGCCGGCGCTTATGGCGTGTGCACCGCCTGCGGGAGCCATATTCCTTTCGAGCGTCTCTTCGTGTTTCCCGAGACACCTGACTGCGCTGCGTGCGGCTAATTCGCACGACCCAGGAGGAACCATGCGTTCCGAAGCGAAGACAGTGGACGGCTATCTGGCTGAGCTCCCGAGGGACCGCCGCGAAGCGATCTCCGCCGTGCGGCGCGTCATAGTCGAGAATCTGCCCGACGGATACGAAGAGGCGATGAACTGGGGCATGATCACCTATCAAGTACCGCTGTCCACATATCCCGAGACCTATAACAAGCAGCCGTTGATGTACGCGGCGCTGGCATCGCGGAAGAACCACATGGCCGTGTACCTGTCCGTATCTACACCGAGCAAGGGAGGCGCGCCGACTTCGAGAAGGCGTACAAGGCCACCGGAAAGCGATACGACGTGGGGCAGTCGTGCGTTCGCTTCAAGAGGCTCGAAAACCTGCCGCTCGAGGTGATCGGTGAAGCCATCGCATCGCTTCCCATGGACACCTTCATCGAGCAGTACGAGGTCGCTTGAGGTATCGGGAAGAAGACGAGCTGAGCTCGTGCGAGAGTTCGAGCTGGACCTGATCCCTTGCCGGGCTCGAAGCCCTCGGTCTAGTGTGAGTGGTCGGGGGGCGTCCCGCCCCATCACGTAAACACCTGTTAACTGATCAAAGCGGCCCTCGCTTTGCGCTGAGAGAGTCCCATGAAAGCGTATCACCTTCCCCGTCGCCCTGTCCTGCTCCTGCTCACGCTGACGTTGTGCGTTCCGGCGTGGACCGCAGCACAACAGATCCCGTCACCGGAGCAGTTCTTCGGTCATCAGATGGGCGCGGACCGACAGCTCGCTCGCTGGGACAAGCTGGTCGAGTATTACGACATGATCGGGGAGCGTAGCGACCGCGTGCAAGTCGTGCATATGGGCCCGAGCACGTTGGGGAACCCGTTCTTGTCGATCTTCGTGTCCTCGCCCGAGAACCTGGCGAATCTCGACGAGATCAAGCGCATGAACGCGATCCTCCAGGACCCGCGAGGGCACTCCGAGGCTGAGGTCGACAACGCGATCGAAAACAGCAAAGTCGTCTTCGTCCAGTCGTATGGGCTGCACTCGACCGAAGTCGCTGCGAGTCAATCCGCCGCGGAGATCATGTACGACTTCGCAACCAGAAATGACGACGGGATCAATGAAATCCTCGACAACACCGTCTCGATCCTGATCCCCGCGTTCAATCCCGACGGCAATATCATCGTGACCGATTGGTACAACCGTTGGGTCGGCACCGAATACGAAGGGTCGGGTCCACCGGAGCTCTACCATCATTTCATCGGCCACGACAACAACCGTGACGCGTTCATGCAGGCCACGATCGAGTCGTGGTATGGCGCTGAGATTCTGTTCCGGGAGTGGGTCCCGCAAGCGTACATCGATCACCACCAGATGGGCCCCTATACCGCGCGTATCTACTTGCCTCCCTACGCCGAGCCGATTCGGCCCGGTGGCGATCCGCTGGTATGGCGTGAGATGACTTGGTACGGTGCGCACATGGCGTACAAGATGGACGAAGCCGAGCTCGACGGTGCCATCGGTGCGGCGATCTACTCCGGTTGGGGACACTTCGGCTTCCACTGGATCACGCCCTTTCACAACATCGCGGGTATGCTCACCGAATCGGCGAGTGCGCGATTAGCGACGCCTCTCTACGTGCACCCGGATCAGCTGGGTGGATCGCGCCAGCTGCCCGAGTACGCGGAGCAGACCACGTTCCCGAGCCCCTGGCCCGGAGGCTGGTGGCGCGTGCGCGACATCGTGGACCGCCAGATCCTCGCAACCTTTTCGCCGCTGGAATTGGCGGCTAAGAACCGCGAAACGGTCTTGCGAAACGCGTACAACAAGGCGAGCCGGCAGACACGCAGAGGAATGGAGGACGACAGCAAGGCTTTCGTGATTTCCGCCGATCAGCACGACCCGCTCACCATGATGAAGATGGTGAACAAACTGCTCCTGCAGGGCATCACGGTCGAGCGTACGGATGCGGGCTTCACCCACGAAGGACGGGTCTACGATGCCGGGTCGTATGTCGTGTCAATGGCCCAGCCCAAGCGTGGCCTGATTCGATGGTTGTTGGGCCAGACCTACTATCCTGACAACAGCTACACGCGCGATCGGGATGGCGACCCCATCCGTCCTTACGATATGTCGGGGGACGTGATTGCCGAGTTTATGGGTGTCAAAGTCGATCCGGTGGAAACCGCGATCAAGGCGCCCCTCATGATCGTCGATGAGCTCATCGAGCCGCGAGGCACCGTTGCTCAAGGTCAGAACGGGTACGTGATCGACGGCGCTCTCAACGACGCCTTTACGGCCGTCAACCTACTGTTTGATGCGGGAGCGACGGTGCGACGAGTGGATTCCGACGCACCAGGTGTGAAAGCGGGCGACTTCATCGTAGGCGCCGGCACGGCGGCTGCTACGCTTCGTGAGATCGCCACCGAGACTGGCGTGGATTTTGGATCGCTCAATAGCGACGCATCCAGTGTGAGCCATCCGTTGAGCCGGCAGCGCATTGGCATGTATCAGCGCTATTACGGTGGAAACATGGACGAAGGGTGGACTCGTTTGCTGCTCGAGGACTTCGAGTTCGAGTACACGAGCCTCTTCGATCGCCATATCCTGGAAGGTGACCTACACGAGAAGTGGGACGTCATCATCTTACCCGCCGATAGCAAGGGCATGATGACCGGCATCCGAGAGGGTGGTGATGGCCGAGGTGGCAATCCCAACCAAACGCCACCCGAATACCGCAGTGGATTTGGGCAGGCGGGCATTGACGCTCTAGAGGCCTTCGTGGAGAACGGCGGCACACTGATCACGTTTGCACAGGCGGGTGATCTGCCCATCGACGAGTTCGGGCTGCCTATCCGCAATGCGGTTGCGGGGATGCGAGGCAATGACTTCTGGGCTCCTGGCTCGACGCTCAAGGTCGACGTCGATCTGTCGAGCCGCTTCGCCTACGGCATGCCCGAGGACGCGCTTGCCACCTTCCTGGCCGGCGGTCAGGTCTACGAGACGGTCTCAGGGGCGAGAAGCGCAGACGTTCGCCGGATTGTCACATACATCGATCGGGACATCCTGCAGAGCGGTTGGTTGCTCGGCGAGGAAGCCATCGCCAACAAGGCGGCCGTGGTATCGGTGGAGCACGGTGAAGGCACGGTATTGCTGATCGGGTTTCGGGCGCAGCATCGGGCGCAGACCCACGGCACGTTCAAGCTGTTCTTCAACGCGCTAGTTAACGGTCGTGTACCCATGGGTGTAGCGGCCGCGGGGTGAGCTGGGTGGCCACGCGGCACGGGATCGGCCTTGCGGGCTTCTTGCTCGCCTGTGGTTTGTGGGCGCCGGGCTCTTCAGGGGCTCAGACGCTGGGCAGGGCGGAGCTTTTGTCCGCGTCGAGGGACATCATGAGCGCTGCGCCCTATGTCGCGCTTGCTACGGTCGACGCACGAGGCCGGCCGGCCGTGCGAGCCATGGACGCGGAGGCTCCCGGCGAGGACATGGTCGTGTGGCTCGCTACGAATCCAAGCAGCCGGAAGGTGAGACAAATCCGCGCGGAGCCGCAGGTAGCCCTTTATTACCTGGATGCCGACGGGCCGGGCTACGTGACGCTCGTCGGCAGCGCGAGACTAGTCGACGAGCCAGCACAAAAGGCACGGCACTGGAAGGAGTCATGGACTCCGTTCTACCCGGATCGGGACGAGAGCGTAGTCCTGATCCAGGTGACGCCGCTATGGCTGGAGATTGTTTCCGTTCCGCACGGCGCGAACGGAGACCCCGAGGACTGGCGTGCCGATATCGTGGAGTTCGTGGCAGGCACTTCCGGCCGCTAGTTAGGCCCCTTCCTCGATCGTCACGCGGATGATCTTGGTCAGCTCCCCGAATTCGGCGTCCAGGTATTCGTTGCCGCGCGCCTGCGCCATTGCCGCGTACGGACCCGAGCCCCTGGGCGGGCCGTCACCGTATTCGGCGTAGAAGGCGTCGACCACGTCCATGCCCTCGATCACCTCACCGATGGGAGTGAAGCCTTCTTCGTCGAGTCCCGCATTCTCCCGGTAGTTGACGAAGATCTCGGTCGTACGAGTGTGCAACCCGCCCTTCGCGAAGCTGACCCGGCCCCGACTGTTGGTCTGAACGACTGGGTCGTCCACGATGAACTGGGATTTCCAAGCCTGGGCGACGTAGGGATCCGCGGGGATACCGAACTGCGCCATGAAGCCGTCCATGACCCGGTAGACCCTCGAGTCATCATAAAAGCCGTTCTTGGCGAGGTTGTAGAAGCGATCGACACCAAGCGGAGCCCAGTCACGATGAAGTTCGAGGACCACATCACCGGCGCTCGTCTCGATATGCGCCCGGAACGTAGCTGGCGCGGTCTCCGCGAAGCGGTCAGGCCGGAGCAACGGGTTAGCGGTCGGGCTCGGCTCGGCGTTGTCGGCGTCTCCTCCGCACGCAGCCAGGAGCAGGGGAAGCATGGCGAGTGAGCACGCGGCGCGAGCGAGTCTATGGGTCACATTGGGCTCCTGGTGGGTACGTGCGACTCTCATGTTGGCCGGCGAACGAGCCACGTCAAGGCACAAACCTTGCGGCTGGCGGAGCGTCTAGGGATGCTACTCGTCCCGCTGCGGACCCGACCTTGAGTGACCCGGCATGATCGACCTGCGAAGCGATACCGTCACGAAGCCGACCGACGCCATGCGCGCCGTGATGGCGACGGCCGAAGTGGGTGACGACGTGTACGGAGACGACCCCACAGTCCGCGCCTTGGAGGCGCGAACCGCCGAGCTTCTGGGCAAAGAGGACGCGGTCTTCGTGCCGACTGGCAGCATGTCGAACCAGATCGCGATCCGCACGCACACCGAACCCGGCGATCTGGTTCTCATCGACCGAGCCGCGCACATCATCCGCGCGGAAGGCGGCGCCGCGGCGGCACTCAGCGGGGTGACGATGAAACCGCTCGTGGGCAGCGGTGGCATCTTCGGCGCCGACGACGTAGACGCGTCCTTGCAGCCGGACCATCCGTTCAATCCGTCGACGCTCAGCCCGCACGCGAGCCTGTTGTGCGTGGAGAATACGCACAATGGAGGTGGCGGTGCGGTGTGGCCGCTTGCAGATGTACAGGCGGTCTGTGAAGCTGCTCGGCGGCACTCTCTCGCGACCCACTTGGACGGGGCGCGTCTATGGCACGCGACGGCGGCGTCGAATGTTCCTGAGCGAGACTACGCGGCGCCTTTCGATACAGTGAACGTGTGCTTCAGTAAGGCACTCGGCGCGCCGGTAGGCTCGGCGCTCGCGGGCCCGAAGGCCTTGATCACACGCGCTCGGCGCTTCAAACAGCAGTTCGGTGGCGGGTTTCGGCAGGCGGGCATCATCGCCGCGGGCGCGCTTTATGCCCTCGAGCACCACCGGCAGGACCTGGCCCAGGACGTCGAGCACGCCAGATTGCTCGCCGAGAGGCTCGCCAGCATGGACGGCATGAGCGTCGACCTCGATTCGGTGCAGTCCAACATCGTGCGCTTCGAGATCACGGTGATGGACGCTGGGCTGTTTGCAACGCGGTGCCACGAACGGGGTGTCCATATACTTCCCAACGGTGAGCGCGGGCTGCGGGCAGTGACGCACCGCGACGTGAGTCGGGACGACGTGATCAGCGCGCTTGGGCTCATGGCGTCTGTGCTAGCCGCGCAAGAGGTCGAGGTCACCGAGGGCCCATGACATGAAGAGACCCTTCCAGTTCCTTCTCGCCGGCTTCGTGCTGCTCGGTTTCTTCGCCATGGGAGCGGTGTGGGTCGAGGACGTGCAGGAGGATCGTGCGCAGGAGGTGCGCTTGGCCGAGCGCAGCCAGTACGCGCCGACGGACACCGTCGAGATGGGTCCCATGCCCAGCGAGCTCCGAGAATCATCCGGACTTGGGATCAGCCGGAGCCACCCCGGCGTCATTTGGACGCACAACGACTCGGGCGACCGGCCACGCTTCTACGCGCTCGACTCGAACGCCAAGCTCTTGGCAACCTTCGATGTCGAGGGCGCGCGCGCGCGCGACTGGGAGGCGATGGAGTTGGGACCCTGCCCGGGCCCGAGCGAATCGTCTTGCCTCTACATGGCGGACGTCGGCGACAACAACATAGCATTCGCGCGCGAGTCTGTGACGATCTACATCATCGAGGAGCCGGACCCCGCGGCGGGAGATGCCGAGGTGGCTGCGATTGGGTCCGTGACGTTCACCTATCCAGACGGCCCGCACGATGTGGAATCTCTAGCGATGACGCCTAGCGGGGGCCTTATCGTTGTTACCAAGGAGCGAAGCGGCACGCCCTGGCTCTTCCAGATCTCGGCGGAGGACGTGGCCTCCGCGGGCGCGGCGGGTGAGCCGTTCACGCTCGCCCCCGGCCGCTCACTGCCGATCGAGCTGACCTCGTGGCGCAACCAAACGACCGGTGCCTCCCTCAATTCGAGCGGGGACGTACTCGCGGTGCGCACCTACTCGGATATCTACTTCTTCCGCTGGCCGATCTCGCAACGGACGGAGCAGGTGGCGGAAGCCTGTTTCCTCGGTGACTTGCAGAGGCAGGGCGAGGCGATCGCCTTTCGGGACGATGGGCGACTCTTGCTGAGCAGCGAGACTACGCGGAGGCAGGGGTACCTACTAACGGTGCGTTGTGCCGGCGTCGGCGCCTGACCCGCGGTCGGCACCACCGCTGCACGCGCGGTGATGGGTGAGCTACGAGCTGGTCCGCCATGCGGGTCCGGGAGACTTCCTGCAGCGGGCGGAGTCGTGGCTGCTTGCCAGTGAGGCGGAGCACAACCTCCACTTGAGTCTTGCCTACGCACGCAGGGACGCGGGCGCCACCGGCGCCGACGTGCTCTTCGGCACGGTGGAGCAGGACGGAGACCTCGTGGGATGTGTGATCCGCACACCGCCCCACAAACTGCTGATCACGTCCATGCCGCCGGAGGCAGCGCCGGATATCGTGGGACCTGTGGCCGAGTTGTACGATGAGATCCCCGCCGTGCTCGGACCGGCCGACTCCACGGTGGCCGTAGCGTCGGCGTGGACCGCGCTGAAGGGCGGTGGTTGGGAGACCGGCATGCAGCAGCGCATCTACCGGCTGGATCAAGTCGAGCCGGTGAGGCCGGTTCCGGGTGCCATGCGACTCGCTACGATGGACGATCTCGAGTTGCTCACGGATTGGGGGACGGGCTTTGCATGTGATGCCGGGCATACCTTCCTGCTCGCGCGGGAGCAGGTCAACCGAATGATCGAGCGGCAAGACCCCCACATCTGGCAGGACGAGAGCCCGGCCTCGATGGCCGTCGCGCAGGGCGCGACCCCGAACGGATGCCGCGTCGGCTACGTGTACACTCCCCCGGAGCTGCGTGGTCGCGGGTAGGCTTCGGCGCTCATCGCACGACTGAGCCAGCGTATGCTCGACTCTGGAATGACCTTCTGCGTGCTGTACACGGACCTCGGGAACCCGACGCCGAACGCGATCTACCAGAGAATCGGATACAACGCGATCTGCGACGTGCGGGACATCGACACGGTTCCCCGCTTCGCTAGCCGCAGTCGGGGACTTGAGCTAGACCCCGCCTCTCGGGATGTAACGCGGCACCCTTGCCTTGTACGCGTCGTATTGCTCACCAAACCGCTCGCCCAACTCCTTCTCCTCGAACACGACGACCGCGTGGATGCCCAGGATCGTGAGCACCGCGAGGATGTATCCGCCGAGGTAGTTGGCGAAGGACGCATAAGCGAGCGTGCCCATCGCGACCTCCACGTACCGCGGGTTACGCGTGACCGCATAGATCCCCTCGTCCAGCAGCTTGCCTCCCGCGCCGTCCGCTTCTAGCTCGGGAACTCCCACGAGAATGGCAAAGCTCAGGTACTTCGCGCGCGCGATCGAGAGCCAGATCGTGGGGATGACAAGCACCGTGGCCACGCCGATCAGGATCCAATTTGTGCCGAAGTCGGTGAGCACTAGCGCGTCACGGATTGCGAACAGCCCCACCATGCTGCCGAGGAAGAACACCGTCAGCACCATGTATGTGATCGGCTTGCCGACTCTCCGCCAGAAACCGACGAACGGGTGGATCACATACCACCATGCGATCGCAGGCGGGAGGCTGATCATGAGCAGCACTGCGATGATGTAGCGTGCGGTCGACATCAAGTCGCTCCGGGCCCGAGAGTCTTGTGCGGTAGCTTCCGAAGATAGACCGTGCTGCTTCGAAGTAACTAGGAGAAGCAACTCGACAGCCTTCTAGGAGATCCGATGCGCAAGCTCGCGCTGCTCCCCGTGATGCTCTTGCTAGCCGTTCCTGCCGCCGCGCAGGAGCGCCGTGCTATGACCACCGACGACGGCCTCGACATGATCCGGGTCGGCGGAGCCACCATCTCTCCTGACGGGAGCTGGGTCCTCTTTTCCAAGTCCGAGCTCGACTGGGGCGAGAACGAACGCAAAATCACTTGGTGGCGGGTCCCGACGGGGGGTGGCGAGCCCTACCGCTTCATTGGGGAGGAAGGCGGTAGCGGCTTCCAGTTCTCGCCTGACGGGAGCACGCTCTCATTTACGCGTTCGGTCGACGAGAAGTCGCAGCTCTTCCTCATGCGCACCGACGGCGGCGAGGCTCAGAAGCTGAGCAAGCACAAGACGTCCGTCGGCTCGTATCGCTGGTCGCAGGACGGGTCGAAGATCTTCTTTGTTGCCGCAGAGCCTCGCAGCGAGGAGGAAGAAAAGGCCCGCAAGGATGGCGACGACGCCATTTTCGTCGATGAAGGGCCGAGCGGCCAGCGCGCAGGGACGTGGAACAATTTTTGGGTCATCGATGTGGCCTCGAAAGAGGAGAAGCGCATCACCGAGGTCGATCACCGCATTGGCTCGTTCGCGGTATCGCCCGGAGCGGACCGCATCGCCTTCACCTCGCGAAGCGAGAATCGGCGCAACCAGCAGAACCACTCCGAGATCCGGCTCCTGGACGTTGAGAGCGGCGAGATCCGTCAGCTCACCGAGAACCGCGCACCCGAGAGTCGGCTGGTCTGGGCTCCTGACGGGCAGAGCTTGGCCTATACCGCTCGGACCGACGGTGAGTGGGAGCTCATGCTCGACAAGATCTGGATCATGGATCCGGAGAGTGGCGACAAGCGCATGGTCTCCGGTGCCTTCGATGGAAACATCAGCACGTTCGTATGGACCCCGGACGCATCAGCGATCCTATTCAGTGGGCTGCAGGGTACCAACAACAACTTGTTCCGACTCGATGTCGGCTCTGGCGACGTCGTCAAAGTGACTTCCGCACTGGGCTCGCTCTCGCCGAGCTCGTTCAGTCGGGACCGCACGCGCATGGCCTACGTGTTTCAGGACTTCGATACGCCGAGCGACGTGTGGATCGGGTCGACCGATGGCTCGAGCGGTGTTCGCCTTACGGACGCGAATCCATGGATCGAGGAAAAGATCGTGTTGGGGAAAGGCGAGCTGATCCAGTGGACCAGTAAGGACGGAACAGCGATCGAGGGCATTCTCATGCTGCCCAGCGGCGACCCGGACGAAGCGTTGCCGCTCCTGCTGCACATCCACGGCGGACCCGCTGGAGTCTTCCGCAACGCGTTCTCGACCCAGAACCACGTGTGGGCGGGGCTCGGTTATGCTCAGCTCTTCCCGAACGTTCGTGGCAGCTCAGGCTACGACGACGAACTGCTGAGCGGGAACGCGCGCGACATCGGGGGCGGGGACTACGAGGATCTCATGACCGGTGTCGACGAGGTCGTCGCCCGAGGCATCGCCGATCCGGACCAGCTGGGGCTACGGGGTTGGAGTTATGGAGGCATCCTCGGCGGCTGGACGGTCACACAGACCGACCGGTTCAAAGGCGCGTCTATCGGCGCGATGGTCTCGGACTGGACGTCGGAGTACGGGCCAGGCTTCAACCACGACGTGCGGCTCTGGTACATCGGCGGCACGCCATGGGAGAATCCGGGGGAGTGGCGTGAGCGGTCAGCACTAACACACGTCGCCAACGTTACGACGCCTACGCTCATCCTACACGGGATGAACGACCGCACCGACACGGAGCCGCAAAGCATGATGTTCTTCCAGACTCTCAAGGATCAAGGCAAGATCGCCCGCTACATCCGCTTCCCCCGAGAGCCGCACGGGTTCCGCGAGCCGCGCCACCAACGCACTCGAGACGTTGAGGAGATCCGCTGGATCCAGAAGTACGTGCGAGGTATTGAGTGGACACCATGGGAGCGCCCCAAGGACGAGAAGGACGACGAGAAGGACGAGAAGAAGGTGATTTCTTGACTGTGGAACGAGCTACGCTCGGCGGCGGGTGTTTTTGGTGCCTCGAAGCCGTATTCGAGCTGGTGGAGGGCGTGAGCCGGGTGAAGTCCGGATACGTGGGCGGTGCGGCGCCCAACCCGACCTACGAGCAGGTGTGCTCAGGTACCACCGGGCACGTCGAGATCGTACAGGTCGAGTACGACCCTGGAGTCATCTCTTTCGGTGATCTGCTTGAGATTTTCTTCGTCGTGCACGACCCGACCACGCTCAACCGCCAGGGCAACGACGTGGGCACGCAGTACCGCTCCGCGATCTTCTACGAAGACGAAGCGCAGCGAGATACCGCGCTAGAGGTGATCCAGGAACTGGACCGGGACGGTCCCTGGGATGATCCAGTTGTGACGACGGTGGAGCCGCTGGTTTCCTTCTATCCTGCGGAAGAATACCACGACGAATATTTCCGGAGGAACGAGGGGCAGCCGTATTGCCAGGTCGTCGTGGCGCCCAAGGTCGGACAGTTCCGGCAGCGCTTCGCCTACCGCATGAAGTCCGCGAGCCGGGAAGCTGGCGGCGTCTAGGCTTCGCGGAGCCTAACAAGTCAACTGGTAGAACGGTTTTCTGGAAGCGCCAGGAGGCTTCAGATTCGGATAGTTGCCTAGAGCGCGATTGATGCGGAACTTCCTTCTTCGCACGGGGATATGGGCGACAAGAACCGTTGTCAGTATCCCCCCCAGTAGGAGAGTAGACGCATGGCCAAGCCCGACGGGCCCCTCGTGAGGGTATGGAGGGATCTCGCCGAGGAAGGCTACTTGTACGCGGAGATCTCGCGGATGCATCCGCCGTTTTCCGTCGATCAGGTGCGCCACTATTGCCTGGGACACACGGGAAGGAAGGTCGGTGGTCCGATCCAGAAAGTGGATCGGTGGTACGGATCGAACGTGTGGCTCCGCGGGGCAAACTCCCCGCATGCCGAATTGACGGAGAAGCAGGCCACAAGAGTCCTGAATGACTGGGACGAGAAGGCCGACAGGTGGAAGAAGTCCGGAGCCGATTGGGCTCGCAAGCTGGGTGTATCGCCCAGCACCATCTACATGCTTCGGCGTGGCGAGACGTGGAAGTTCCTCGAGCATCCCAACCAGGGTCGGAAGCCGAAGAAGGCGCGTAAGAAGCGCTCGAAGTAGACTCGGTTCCAACCTCGTTGAGCGCCCCGGACCGCTACATAGCGGGCCGGGGCGTTTGCGTCTTACTATCATCGGCTCACCATACCGCCCGAGGGTGGAAGCGATGAAGACGTTCCGTTTTGTGGCACTGGCCGTGCTTGCCCCCTTCTTTAGTGCCTGTGCTTCGGGCGAGGACTCTGTGGACCTTCTCCTGCTTGGGGGTTCGGTTTACGACGGCTCCGGCGCGGATCCGGTGATTGCTGACGTGGCCGTCGCAGGAGACCGGATCTGGTACGTGGGTGACGCGGCCGCGGCCGGCATCACTGCAGCGGACACGGTGGACGTGCGTGGCCTCACGGTGACGCCGGGTTTCATCGACATGCACTCGCACGCCGAGTTGGACTCGGACCACGGACGGGACGCGCGTGCCTTCTTGTACCAGGGCGTTACGTCGGTCGTGCTGGGCGTGGACGGCGGGGGCGGAAGCGGAGTCGCAGAACGCCTCGCAAGGTGGGCGGACGACGGTATCGGCGTGAACGCGCTGCTCTTCGTTGGGCATAATGCGGCACGGCGCGCCGCGATTGGAATGGAGGACCGACCGCCAACCGCCGAAGAGCTGGACGCCATGCGCGCCTTCGTGCGCAAGGGTATGGAGGAGGGCGCCTACGGCCTGTCGTCCGGGTTGTTCTACCTGCCGGGCAACTACGCTGAGACGCAGGAGGTCATAGAGCTCAACCGCGTGGCGGCCGAGTACGAAGGGGCGATTTACGACACCCATGACCGAGATCTGGGGGCGTCGTACCCGTCCTTCGGCTACCTGAACTCGATCGCCGAGGGCATACGTATAGGAGAAGAGGCCGGCACCAAAGTCATCTTCAGCCACTTCAACGCCCAGGGAGCGCACAACTACGGACGAGCCCCCGAGGGTGCGGCGCTCATCGAAGAAGCTCGGGCGCGCGGCGTCGAGGTCGCGGGGGCCCACCATTCGTATACGGCCACGCAGTCAAACCTGCGCTCCTACACCATCCCGAGCTGGGTCGTCGCCGGGGGCGACAGCGCGATGATCCGTCGGTTCGACCACCCCGACACGCTCGCGCTCATCGATCGTCAGACCCGCGAGATGCTCGCGATTCGCGGTGGCGCCGACCACATACTGCTCGTGGACGAGCGGCTCGACCTGAATGGGAAGACGCTGGCGGACGTGGCGGCGGAATGGGGGCTCACCGCGCCCGAGGCGGCCAGGCGGATTCTACGAACGGGCAATGCATCGGTGATGAACCTCGGCCTCTATGACGAGGAGAACACCCGCTACCTCGCCGGCGTGGACTGGATGATGACGTGTACCGATGGCCAGGATCCCGGACCGACGCGGCCGGTGACGCACCCGAGGGCGTTTGGCTCCTTCACTAAGAAGCTGAAGGACCTCGTGATCGATGAGCAGCTCATCACGCTGCCGTACTCCGTGCGCTCGATGACCGGCCTGGCGGCGGATTTCCTGGGATGGACCGATCGAGGCTATCTGCGCGTGGGCATGGCCGCCGACATCGCGGTACTGGATATGGCGCGGGTGCAAGACATGGCCACCTACGAGGACGCGCACCAGTACTCGGAGGGCACCGTACACGTGCTGGTCAACGGCGTGTTCGCCATCCGCGATGGCTCGGCGACCGGCGAGATGCCGGGTCGCCCGATCCTGCGAGGCGGGGCGGCATTTCCGAGAACTTTGTTGGCGGGTGAGCCTGCAGGATGAGCGACGGCCCAAAGGCTGCGCCCGGCGTGGTCTCCGTCGCACTGTTTCGCGGCATCAACGTCGGCGGACGCAACAGGCTGCCCATGAAGGAGCTCGTGAGCGAGCTCGAGGCCCTCGGTCTGTCCGACGTGGGGACCTACATCCAGAGCGGCAACGCGGTCTTTCGCGGCGGCGCGGAGAGTCCGGCTGGCTTGTCCGACCGGATCGCTGCCGCGGTCGAAGCGAGCCACGGCTTTCGTCCTCGCGTCATCGTGCTAACGCTGGAGGAGCTGCGCGCTGCGGCCCATGGAAGTCCGTTTCCGAAGACCGAAGCCTCCGACAAGGCGGTGCACCTCTTCCTCCTGGCCGAGCAACCGGCCGATCCTGACCTGGCCAAGATGGATGCCGCAAAGGCGGCGACCGAGGAGTATGTCTTGTCCGGCAAGGTCCTCTACCTACATACGCCGAGTGGGTTTGGCCGGGCCAAGCTAGCGACGCTCATAGAACGAGCGCTCGGAGTACACGCGACGGCGCGCAACTGGCGGTCGGTCACCAAGATCCTGGACCTCGCGGAGCAGATGTGACGCACTCACGAAACCTCCGAAGCCCGGCATCGATACCTTGCCACGCGCCGCACCTGATCTAAGCTACCCCTACTGCGCGTCCTCCTCCCCTCCGCTTTCCTCGGCGTCCTCTTCCTCCTCCGGCGCCGGCTCGAGCGGAGCCAGTCGGCTAGGCGGCGGCGCTACTGTGAGAGCACCGCCCAGGAGCTGCTCCGCGAAGTCCAGTCGCGCGTCGACGTTGCGCATGTGACGTCCCAACTCCGCCAGCTCCTTTCGCACCGCGCGGTACTCCGGTGCTCCGAGCGCCCCTTGTGGGGGTGCCAGATCGACCTTGCGCAGAATCCATTGCGTCAGCAGCGTGCCGGCGGAGCCAATGGCTCCGCCCGCGACGAAAACCGCCGCTAGCATGACCCAGACTTGTGGGTCCATGAAGACCGTCCCGTGAAAGGAGACCTGGCGCCTGCCCGATCCATACCACGACGGCCGACGCGCGGTCCAAGTTTCGGTGATTGGGGGGGCGAACACCACCCGGAAAGTCCTATCTTGATGGCGCGCAGCGCATGACTCGACGGCGGAGGATGTGAGGATGGCGGCGGAGATCAACAACACCTTCTATCGGCTGCCCAAGACATCGGTGCTGGAGAGCTGGGCCGAACAGGTGCCGGACGGCTTTCGGTTTTCAATCAAGGCCTCTCGCAAGATCACCCACTTCACCCGCCTCAAAGCCGGGTCTCAGGAGCCGACGGAGTACTTGTTGTCGACGCTCGGATCTCTTGGCGATCGCATGGGCGTGTTGCTCTTCCAGCTACCTCCGAATTTCAAGAAAGACATCGAACGCTTCACTGGGCTCCTGGCGATGCTACCGGAGGGTACCCCTGTAGCTTGGGAGTTTCGCCACGAGAGCTGGTACGACGATGAAGTGTACGATCTGCTGCGCGAGCGCGGGCAGGCGCTGGTTTGTGCGGATACCGAAGATGCGGGGGGACGACGTGCTGCCCATCGTGCACACCGCCCCCTGGGGTTACCTGCGCCTGCGCAGGCCCACCTACGACGATGGCGACCTCGGGCGCTGGGCTCAAAACGTGGCTGCGCAGGGCCGGGAGCGCGCTTTCATCTTCTTCAAGCATGAGGACGACGGCGCCGGTCCTGAAATGGCAGCCCGCTTCGCGAAGATTGCCGATGGGTAGACAAGCCCACGCAGCGCTCATAGTATCGAACGCGTTTGTCGTGAGGGCACGACTCTCTCGCATCCACGTCGAGCTCCGAGCCCGACGTGGTTTTTGCCGATCTGGAGCTTAGATGATCTCAGTCGAGGGCGTTACGAAACGATACGGAGAGGTCGCTGCAGTCGACGACTTGAGCTTTACGGTCGACCGCGGGGAGGTGGTGGGCTTCTTGGGTCCGAATGGAGCCGGAAAGACCACGACCATGCGCATGATCACCGGCACGCTACAGCCGGACCAGGGGGTTGTGCTGTTCGACGGCGCGCCGATCGCGGACGACCTCACCGCCGCCAAGCGCCGGGTTGGGTACCTGCCGGAGGCGACCCCGCTCTACGACGAGATGCTCGTCGCCGAGTACCTCGAGCACGTCGCGGACCTACGCGGGCTAAGCCTCGAGCAGACACGGTCGGGCATCGGGGACTCGGTGGACGAGACCGGCCTGGGCGAGGTCTTCTATCGTCCAATCCGAGAATGTTCGAAGGGCTATCGGCAGCGAATCGGTCTGGCGGGGGCGATCCTGCACAAACCGGAGGTGCTGGTCCTCGACGAACCGACCGAGGGGCTCGACCCCAACCAGCGCGTGGAGATCCGCCGTTTGGTTGGGAGCCTCGGACGAGAGCGCACCGTGCTGCTCAGCACGCACGTGATGCAGGAGGTCGAGGCGACCTGCTCGCGACTCGTGATTCTGAGCGGGGGTCGGTTGGCGGCCGACGGAAGCGTCGAGGAGTTGCTTGCCAGCTTGTCCGGGGCTGTGCGCTACGTGGTCGAGGCCGCCGGTTCGGGAGTCGCCGACGTGCTGGCGCAGCTGCCGGGGGTGTCCGATCACTCCTCTCAGCAGGTGGATGGTCGTGTGCGCGTGGTGCTCGACGCGCATGGGGAGGAGGACCTGAGGCCTCGCATCTTCGAGCTCGCGCGCGATAGAAGCTGGACGCTGTGGGAGCTGCATCGCGAGCGAGCGAGCCTGGAGCAGGTCTTCCGGAAATTGACGGAGGGCGTCGTCGTAGATGACGCAGCGGACGTGAACCGCGACCGCGGAGCGGACGAGAGCGAGGTGGACGCATGATGAGGGGAGTCTGGACCGTCGCACGGCGTGAGCTGCGTGGGTACTTCGATCAGCCGACGGCGTACGTCCTCATCGTGGCCTTCCTGGGCCTGTCGCTCTTCCTCGGCTTTAGGACCATGTACGCGTCTGGGGTTGCTACCATGCGGCCTCTTTTCGACCTGATGCCTTTGCTCTTCGCCGTCTTCGTACCGGCGGCGACGATGCGCGCGATAGCCGAAGAGCGCCGCGGCAACACGCTCGAGTGGCTCATGGCTCAGCCACTCTCCGAGAATGAGCTCGTGCTCGGCAAGTTCTTCGGCAACTGGGCATTCGTGCTCATCGCCCTCGCCGGTACCATGCCGACCTCGATCGGCGTGGTGATGGTCTCCGAGGCGGACGCGGGCATCGTCGTCGCGCAGTACCTGGGTGCCGGGCTCCTGGTGGGGCAATTCGTAGCGCTCGGACTCTGGGCGTCCAGCATCACGCGCGATCAGATCACGGCGTTCATCGTCGCGGCCGCGCTGAGCTTTGCACTCTTTCTGATTGGCCTGCCGGTCGTCCAGATCGGGCTCCCGCCGTTGATTTCAGGTGCTCTCGCGCGCCTCTCGGTGCTCGGTCATTTCGAGAACGTCGCTCGAGGCGTGGTCGATCTTCGCGACGTGCTCTACTTCCTGTCCACCACGGGGCTCTTCTTGATGCTCGCGGTGGGCGCAGTCAGCCGGGAGCGACTCAGCCCGGGGCGTGACGAATTCAAGCGACTCCGCGTCGGTACTGCGGTTGTTGCCGCTCTGGTGATCACGCTGAACCTGCTCGGTAGCCACGTGCGGGGTCGCCTCGACCTGACCGCAGGCAACCTGTACACGCTTGCGGACGGCTCTCGGGAACTGCTCGCAGACTTGGACGACCTTGTGCAGATCAAGCTGTTCGCTTCAAACGAGCTGCCGCCGGAACTCCAGCTTCAGCTCCGGGACGTGCGGGACCTGCTCGCCGACATGCGGCGCGCATCCAACGGCAACCTTGTCGTTACCGACGTGGATCCAGACGATGACGAGGACGCAGCAGCCGAGGCCTCCGAGTTCGGAATTTTCCCCGTCGAGTTCAACGTGTTGCGCGACGACCAGTTCGAGATCCGGCGCGGTTATTACGGCTTGGCCATCGTGTACGCTGACGAGCAGGAAGTCATGCCCATCATCGTGCGTACGGATGATCTCGAGTTCCGGATCGCATCGGCGATTTACCGCATGACGAACGAGACCAAAGCCGGAGTCGCGTTCGTTCGGGGATTCGGGGCCAAAACCGCACCGGAGATCCAGGGGCTTCAGCAGAGCCTCGCGGATCGATACAACTTTCGCTCGATAGACATCTCGGGTGACTCCGCGGCGGCGATCTCCCGGGACTCCACTGAGGTGCTCGTGGTAGCGGGGCCCATGCAGAGGCTGGACAGCATGGCCGTCCAGCGGGTCACAGACTTCATTGACGCGGGCGGCGCCGCGTTGCTGCTGCTGGAAGCCATTGAGATGAATCCGACCACTGCCCAGACCATGCCGATCCGCTCGGGCCTCGAGCCTCTGCTGGAGGAGAACGGGATCGGGTTCACGGGCAGCCTAGTGATCGATCTGCAGTCGAGCGAGCGCGTGAATCTGGGGCAGCGCGGGCTGTTCAGCGTCATCGCGCCCTATCCCATGTGGCCGATCACCGTCCCGGGGTCGAATCACGCGATCACCAGCGGTCTCAATTCGCTGACGGTCGCTTGGGCCACGGCGCTCGAAGTCCGGGATTCAACGCGAGTGACTCCGTTATGGACCACTACCGCAGCTGGGGCGCTACAAGGCCCCATGGCGCCGATCATGCCCGACCAGGACTGGAATCGCGCACCGGAGGATCTCGGGGTCCGTACGGTCGCGGTCGCTGTCACTCCGGCTGAAGGCGAGGCTTCCGGCCGATTGGTCGTGGTGGGCGACGCCACGTTCGCTGAAGGCCAGTTCCTGCAGTCCAACGCAACCAACCTGGTATTCCTCGCGAATGCCATCGATTGGCTTGCCCAGGACGAGGCGCTGATCCGTATCCGGTCCAAGAACCGGACGCCGCCGAACCTGGTGTTCCAGTCCGACTTCACGCGCTCGTTCCTGAAGTGGGGAAATCTCCTTGGCATTCCGCTCGCCTTCGTGCTCTTTGGCGCAGTCCGCATCAGCGGACGTCGACGCAGGGCCGAAGCACGCTGGGAAGGGATCGTCGCATGAGTGAACGCACGCTGAAGCAACTCGTCGGGGCTCTATTCCTGGTCGTGGCCATGTGGGCGATCGCGACGCTGCTGTCAGGGGGAGGCGGTGGCGTGCCCAGCGCTGCCGGGGAGATCGCGGCGGTCTTCGACGGAGTGTCGGAGGCGACGGTGACCGGGCTGCGCCTGAGCAATGAGTCCGGTGAGGTCGTCCTGGCAGGGGGTGCCGGCGCTTGGACGGTCAACGACCTGCGCATCGACTCGGGAACGATCACCCGTTTCTGGAACGTGCTCACGGGGTTGGAAGTTGGAGGCCTCGTGGCGAGCAACCCCAACAACCACGGTCGCATGGGCGTCGCCGATGACGGCGGAGCGGTACTCGAGATCGACATTGATGGAGAGACCCGCACGGTGGTGGTCGGCGACCAAGGCCCTCGCTTCGGCTCGACGTACGTGCGGCTACCGGGGCAAAACGAAGTCTATGTAGCCGACGGAGATCTGCGCTCGCATCTCCAGCGCGAGCTGGCGGACTGGCAGAACAGGGTCGTGGTCCGGATCGATACCAGCGCGGTAGTCCGGGTCGAGATCGAGCGGGACGGCGAGCAGTACGCGCTCGTGCGGGCCGACAGCTCGTGGACCTTCGAGGGAGGCGCCGAGACGAACAACAACACGGCGCGGAGTGTGGTCTCCGAGCTTGCGAATCTCATCGCTGCCGGAGTCCTCGCCGAGGCTGATTCGCTCGCACAGGCCGAGCGTGGGGGAAGCACGGTCGCACTCGACGCCGACGGTAACGTGCTGGCCGAGGTGACGATCGGGAGCGGCACTTCGGAGCGTTGGGTGAAGGCCTCCGGAGACGACGTGATCTACCGGTTGGCGTCGTTCCGCATCGACCGGATCACGCCGACTCGGGAGCGGATGGAGCCGAGCTCGTAGGTTCTAGAACCCACTTATAGCAACTCGATGCCGAGCCACTCGGCGGCTCCGGTCACCGCTGCGTGGGTGATCGCCAAGCGCTCGGGCTCGCCGAAGGACATGCCGGCTGCTGCGCGCGAGGTGAAGAGTGTGCAGGTGTGCCAGTCACCCCAGAAGCTCGACCACCAGCGCAGACCGGCGAATCCCCGGTCCCAAACGCGTCGAGCTAGAGGCTGTGTCACGTCCCTGTGCCGGGAAGCCGAGCGATCGGGGGCGACTCCGGTGTTCACGAGGACCTCAGGGTCGCACAGATCCGCGACGGACGTGCCGGATATGTCTGCGGTCACGCGAACCAGAGCCAAAGGGTGCGTCGCTCGCCGAAGGTGGGCCGCGCTGAGCCCCCTGCCACGCCACGGCTGAATCATCTCCGCCACGGCATGCTCTGGAGACTCGGCGAGGTAGAGCACGTGAGAGATTTCTCTGGGAAGATCGAACCGGCCTCGCCCGGTCGGCGGTGGTACGTGCGAGGGAGAGAAGCGGGCGCCGGTTTTGGCTGACTCGTCCCACGGGAAAACTCGCCATAGCTCCAGCACCTGGTCAGGCGTAGACACCAGCCTTCTCCGCCTCGATGGCGCCGATGACGTCGGCGACCTGACCTCGCCGAATCAGAAAGGCGGGAGCTCTATCTTGGAGATGGGCGTTGGACCCGCTGAGCCAGTCCGCCACAACCTCTCGCTCGAGCCACCGATCAAGCATCTCCACCACTAATGAAAGGCCCGCTAAGCGATCGGAGTTGTCGGCGTCGGGGACCTGGCCTCGCCGCCAGCGAGAAATCTGAGATGGGGAGACGTCGAGAACGGCCGCGACAGCGCGGTCAGATCCGAGCGAGGCTCGGCACACTTGCAGATGCCAGTCGGAGAGGGATAACTCCGTGGATGGTTTCCGGGCCGAGGCACGTCGGGTGGAGAGGGCGGTGTTCATGGAGAACAATATGCGCAACAGATAATGTTGCGCAACAATTTACGTTGCATATTCCTTGATGCGCGGTCTGGACGTGGTGATGCGCGGTGGGGCCAGTTCTAACCCTCCCCGAACGATATCCCCTGCGCCAGCGGCAGCTCAGTGCTCCAATTCACCGTGTTCGTCTGCCGGCGCATGTAGACCTTCCACGAGTCCGAGCCCGACTCTCGCCCACCACCGGTCTCCTTCTCGCCGCCGAACGCGCCGCCGATCTCGGCGCCCGACGTGCCGATGTTCACATTGGCGATGCCGCAGTCGGAGCCGCGGTGCGAAAGGAAGTACTCGGCTTCGCGGAAGTTGTCCGTGAAGATCGAGGACGAGAGGCCCTGCGGCACGCCGTTGTGGATCTCGAGTGCCTCGTCCATCTCTGCAACTGACTCGGCCCGTGTCGCGTCTGCCGAGCCATAGTCGATGATGTAGAGGATGGGCGCGAAGGTCTCATCCTGGACGATCTGGTAGTGGTTCTGTGCTGCCGCGATGCATGGCGTCACGTACAGGCCGCCAGGGTGTTCGTCGCCCTCCAGTCGCTCGCCGCCGTAAAGAATCTCGCCGCCCTCATCCTGCACCTTCTGTCGTGCAGCCAAGAGGTCGTCGACCGCCTGCGCGTTGACTACCGGGCCCATGAGCGTGTCGTCCTGAAGCGGGTCGCCGATGACTACGCCTTTATAGGCGTTCACAAGGCGTGTCACGAGCTCGTCCCGCACCGAGCGGTGCACGATGATTCGACGCGTGCTGGTACAGCGCTGGCCCGCCGTACCGACCGAGCCGAAGAGGATCGCGGGTAGCGCGAGATCCATGTTGGCGTGTGCTGTCACGATGATCGCGTTGTTGCCGCCGAGCTCGAGGATGGTGCGCCCGAGTCGCTTTCCGACCACCTCACCGACGTGTTTGCCGACGGCGCACGAACCGGTCGCCGACACCAGCGGGATACGCTTGTCGTGCAGCAGTCGATCGCCCACGGTCGAGCCCTTGCCGATCGTGAGCGAGAAGATCGCCGGATCGACGTCGTTTTCCACGCACACATCGGTCGCGATCTTCGTCACCGCGATCGCTGTGAGCGGCGTGCCCGAAGCCGGCTTCCACACAGTGGAGTCACCGCATACGGCCGCCAACGCTGCGTTCCAGCTCCATACCGCCACGGGGAAGTTGAACGCGCTGATGACGCCCACCAGCCCGAGCGGATGCCACTGCTCTCGCATGTGGTGGTCGGGGCGCTCGCTCGTCATGGTGAGGCCGTAGAGCTGACGCGAGAGGCCAACTGCGAAGTCGCAGATGTCGATCATCTCCTGGGCCTCGCCTAGACCCTCGGCTTTGATCTTTCCCATCTCGAGCGTGACGAGCTCGCCGAGCGCCTGCTTGTTCTCGCGTAGCTTGTTGCCGAGTTGGCGCACGATCTCGCCGCGCCTCGGAGCCGGCACTTTGCGCCACTCGAGGAAGGCGGCGTGCGCCCGGTCGACGATTGCGTCGTACTCCGGCTCCGTGACCTGTTGAACCGTCGCCAGGTGCGAGCCGTCGATCGGCGAGTAGACCTCGAGATCGGGGCCGGACCCGAGCCAGTCGCCGGCAAAACCACCGGGGTTTACGTCCTCAATACCGAGTGCGGAGAGAATCTTGTCCTTCATCATGATCAGCTCGTCGCTCGCTCTGTAGTGTGCGGAGCCAAAAGTCTCTCAGCGGGACGCATCGATTGGAAGGGTCTGGCGAGCCTGTCGGCGCACGTGCGGCCCGTCCACCGAGCGGGCTGCCGAGCCGGTCAGCCTGTCTACCAGCCCGGTGGTGGCTCCTGCAGCGTCTGTGTCGTCCTCACCAAGCGCACGTTTCCGCGGCCGAAGAGCTTCTGCAACGCCTCCAGCGTCTCCCCATCCGGGCTGACGCGAAGCGAGCGCGAGCGCAGCCGAGGTGCGCGCTCACCGTTGTCGCTGCCCACGAGGACCCAGACTGGTGAGGGGCCCGGGTGCTGCACGAGCACCTGCTTCGCCTGTTCGAATGCCTGCGCCGCGACGTCGGACCGCAGCTCTAGCTTGATCTGCACAGCGAGCTCGCCGGCTGACGTGACCTGCTCGAGCAGCCGCGCGGAGTCGAGAAAAATCGGCGGGTCCTCCTCGTCGCGCTCCCGCCCGCTGACCTTGCCGGAGAGCAGGACGACGGCATCCTGAACGAGGACCTCCTTGTACGTCTGCCAGACGTCACGGAAGGCGAGCACCGTAGCGGTACCGTGGAAGTCTTCCACGGTGATCTTGCCCCACTCCGAGTTGTCGCGTCGCGCGATTTGCCGCGTGACCGACGTGACCACGCAGGGCAGATCGACCGACTGTCCGAGCTGCTCCTGCAGGGAAGCGGATGACACCGGCTCGAAGGCGCGCACCACTTCGCGAAAGCGGTCGAGCGGGTGACCCGAGATGAAGAAGCCCAGCGCGGCTTTCTCTCGCGCGAGGCGGTCGGCCTCCGACCACTCGGGGAGGTTGGGCAGGCTTGGTGCGGAGCGGGGAAGTTCGGACGCGTCCCCAAAGAGCGAGGCCTGTCCGGCGTCGGTCTCCGCCTGGCGGACCTGGACCTCGCCATACGCGGTGTCGAGCCCCGCGAGCAGCTGCGAGCGGTGACCGAAGGCGTCCAGCGCTCCCGCCGCGATGAGAGCTTCGCAGGCTCGCTTGTTCAGCGCACGAATGTCGATGCGCTCCAGGAAGTCGAAGAGCGATGTGAAGCGCCCGTGCTGGCGCGCGTCTAGCACCGAGTGTGCCGCGCTCTGCCCCACACCGCGCACCGCACCGAGCCCGAATCGGATCTTGGCGGCGTCGGTCACGATGAACTTCCACCCCGACTCGTTCACGTCCGGAGGTAGGACCTCCAGCGACTCCTCGAGCTTGGGCAGATAACGAGGCAGGTCGCGGCATGCTCCGATGTACTTCACGACGCTGTCGGTATTGTCGAGCACCGAGGACAGTAGCGCGGCCATGAACTCGGCCGGGTGGTGTGCCTTCAGCCACGCTGTGTGGTAGGAGATCAGCGAGTACGCCGCCGAATGGCTGCGGTTGAATCCGTACCTGCCGAACGTCTCGATCTGGCTGGAGAGTTCCAGCGCGATGCGCTTCTCGACTCCCCGCTCAACCGCTCGCTCGACGAACTTGCCCAGCTCCTCCTTGATGAGCTCGGCGATCTTCTTGCCGACCGCCTTCCGCAACACGTCCGCTTCGCCGAGCGTAAAGCCGGCGAGCTCGGACGCGATGCGCATCACCTGTTCCTGATAGACGATCACGCCGTACGTCGGCTCCAGCACCGTCTCGAGGTCGGGATGGGGGTAGGTGACCTCCTTGCGCCCGACCTTGCGGTCGATGAAGACGTCGGTCATGCCCGAGTCGAGTGGCCCCGGTCGAATGAGCGCGTTGGTGGCGACCAGATCCTCGAAGCGGTCGCACTTCATCGCGCGCAGCTTGGCGTTCGCGAGATTGGACTCGAACTGGAAGACTCCGGAGTTGCCGCCGCGCGCCAGCATCTTGTAGACGGCGGAGTCGTCGAGCGGGATGTCGTCGATGGTGTCGTAGACGTTGCCAGTGTCCGGATTCTCGAGCTTACCGCTCTTCGCCTTCAGCATCACCACTGCGTCGTGGATGACCGTGAGCGTCCTCAAGCCGAGGAAGTCCATCTTCAGCATGCCTGCCTCGTCCAGGCAGTTCATGTCGTACTGCGTGACGACCATCGCGTCGTCGCCGTTCCCGCCGTTCTTCCCGGTTTGCACGGAGACGGGCACGTAGTCGTCGATCGGGCCGGGCGCGATTACAACGCCGGCCGCGTGCACCGACGCGTGACGCGATAGACCCTCGAGCGTGATCGAGTAGTCGAAGAGCTGCTTATGGCGTTCGTCGAGGTTGTAGAAGTTCTTCACCTCTTTGAGGCCGTCGACCGCCTCCTGTACGGTGAACGCCTGGCCGGGCTGGTTCGGGATCAGCTTCGCGATCCGGTCGGTCTCGGATGGTTCGAAGCCGAGAGCGCGACCAACGTCACGAATGACCGCTCGGCTCTTCATAGTGCCGAACGTGATGATCTGCCCGACCGCGTCCTTCCCGTACTTCTGGCGCGTGTACTCGATCACCTCGCCGCGCCGCTCGTAGCAAAAGTCGATGTCGATATCCGGCATCGAGATGCGCTCGGGGTTCAGGAAACGCTCGAAGAGCAGGTCGAACTCGAGCGGGTCCAGGTTGGTGATACCCAGCGAGTACGCGACCAGTGAACCGGCGGCGGAGCCACGGCCGGGCCCGACCGGAATGTCTTGCTCGCGAGCCCAGCTGATGAAGTCCTGCGTGATCAGGAAGTAACCGGCGTACCCGGTTCCCTTGATGACCCCCATCTCGTAGTCGAACCGCTCTTGTGCTTCGCTGGGCAACGGGTCGCCGTACCGACCCTTCGCGCCTTTGAGCGCGAGGTGCTCGAGGTAGTCGTTCTCGTCCGAATGCCCTTCGGGCAGTGGGAACGCGGGCAGCAGATAGCTCTTCTCGAACTTGAGATCGACTTCGTCCGCGATCTTGAGCGTGTTCTCGATGACGTCCGGGCGGTCTGGGAAACGCGACGCCATCTCCTCGGCGCTCTTGAAGTAGAGCCCTTGGTCGTAGTGCATGCGCGCAGGATCGTCCCGATCCTTTCCGAGCCCGATGCACAGCAGGATGTCGTGCGCTTCGTGGTCCTCGGGCCGCAGGAAATGCGTGTCGTTGGTTGCCACCACGGGCAGCCCGAGCTCGTCGGCGAGCTTGAAGATGTTCTGGTTGAGCTCGGCCTGGCCTTCCGAATCGTGCGCCTGCACCTCGAGGTAGTAGCGCCCGTCGAAAAGGTTCGCGTACCAGCTGGCCGCCTCTCTCGCGCCATCCCAGTTGTCCGCCGCGAGGTGGCGTGAGACCTCGCTCGCCATACACGCCGACGAGACGATGAGGCCCTTGCTGTACTTGGCGAGCACCTCGCGATCGACTCTGGGACGGTGGTAGAAGCCCTCCGTGTATCCGATGGAGGAGAGCTTCACAAGGTTCTTGTATCCCTCCTGATCGCGGGCCAAGAGGACCAAGTGGTAGTAGGCGCGTTCACCCTGGCCCGAGCGGGAACGGTCGCGGCGGTCACCCGGCGCGACATATGCCTCCATGCCGACGATCGGCGTGATGCCTTCCTTGCTCGCCATCTTGTGGAAGGTCCACGCGCCGAACATGCAGCCGTGGTCCGTGAGGGCTAGAGCAGGCATCTCGAATTCTTTGGCCTTCCTGACGAGATCGCTGATGCGGTTGGCGCCGTCGAGAAGCGAGTATTCCGAGTGCGTATGGAGGTGGACGAAGCTCAATGCAACAGGTCTGGGCGGCGAGTGCTGAGGCGGTGACGAGAGTATTCTAGCGCAGGCGAGAGCCCGCGCCAGGCGGTTGGGCAGGCGCTTGCTCGCACGTGTACATTTTCTACTCGAAGTGTTAACACGGCGACACTTCCGGCCGCCAACATGCGCGCTACTAGTCCGTGCTCGCGGCCTCCGTCGGCTGCAACCGCGTGGTCCGACGGCGGCGTGTCTCCGGAGTTGCTGCAAACTCTGACGTCTTCGGTAACTGCACCGTAGTATTCGTCGAAGCCTGCAACGCAGTTATCGTGGAGTGACCGATGTCCAGACAGCTCGGGGAATTCGAGCAACTGCTTCTCTTCGCGGTGTTGAATCTCGGAGACGACGCGTACGGCGTAGAGCTGAGAAAGGGCATCGAACGAGCGACTGGGCGTCGGGTGTCACCTGGGGCGGTCTACACCGCCATGGACCGGCTCGAGCTGGAGGCGGACTGGCTGCGCTAGCGTCCCACCTCGATCTGCAGTGGCACGACTACCTCGCCCCAGTGGAACCGCAACGTCGTCTCGTACGGGCCGACCAGCGGGAAGTAGAACGCCAACACCTCCATATGCGCCCCGTGCTCCGCACGAGCCTCGACGCGTAACACCTCAGTCTCCCGCGCGAAGTATGAGTGGTGCGCATCCCACTCGCTCAAGAAGATGATCTCCCAGGCCTCGTCTCCGTGCGGGATGGTCCAGAGGCCGTATCTACCAGCCGCGAGCTCTTGGCCCTGTACCCTTACCGGGGCGGAGAAGTCGACCCACGTCGCGCGATTCGCGCCGGGCGTCCAAATGACATCGTAGTCGATGAGTTGGCCGAAGAGGGACCGACCCCTTAGCACCGGCCGGTCGAATTCCAGCGTAATCGTCGTGGTATTGACGGACTGAGAGACCGTTCCGTGTTGGCTTGCCGGCGGCTCCTGCGCGCATGCCGCCGCGGCGAAAACGAATACAGCCACGAGCGAGGCGAACGTCATGGGGATGCGCATGTCGTCATCCTGTCTGCGAGATCTGGGCGCAGGATAAACTCCCGGGGCCCGACGTCGGTTCCTTGGGTGGATATAGCGGCCGGCGCGGCTACCTGCCAGGGACGGGCTGCTACCACGGGCTGCTAGGCGGCTCCACACCGGAACGAGTCCAGAATCGTCTCGAGTTGGATCACGTATTCGTACTTCTTCTTGCCGGGCGCGTAGAGCCAGGAGTCTACCAGGTACATGCGGTTCTGGTTCTCGCACACCACGGCGCGCGTAATGAACGGGCCTCCCGCAGGCCAGCCGCGGTCCGGAGGATTCGTCCACTCGGCGCGGATTTGGTACGCGTAGCGTCCGCGGTACTCCATGGGAGCGGCCACCGCGTTGTCCAGCGCGTTCACCTGTGGCTCCGAGTAGTAGCCGGCGACCAGCTGCTCCCGCCACTCGAGAATGTCCTCGGCTTGTAGGTCCGGTGGGATTGGAGTGCGCCACGTCACGGCGACCTCCCGAATGAGCTCAGCGGGATCGGGGTTGTCGTTGCGAAAGACGTAGACCGAATCAGAACTGCTCCACCTATAGACCTCTGGCACAATCAGCGCGAAACCGGCTTCTGCGGAGAGCGTGTCTGCGAGCGCCGAGTCCCGGCCGGACATGTACATGCGGTTGAGCACCCACCGGCGGTACTGGCCATCGAGCAGCTCGTTCACCTCAGCCAGATGTGGACGCAGATCTTCCGCTCCGCCGCCCTCGGGCAGCAGCACGAGCGTAATCGCCTGTCCGCGGGCCCAGACGTCGCCAATCTGATGCATGCCCAGTTGGCTGATCTGCTCGCCGGCGCGGTCCAGCGCCTCGACGATGACGGGGTCGTTGGCGCTGCCGACGATCAGGATCTGGCGGAAGCGCCTCAAGTCGATCCAGTGCTCCGCGAAAGGCTCCTGGTAAGTGACGGTGAACGTCTTCTCGTTACGTACCGTGCGCACGGTGGGCTCCAGAGCCTCGTAGACATCGTCCTGCACTTCGCTCCACAGCTCCGGACTCATGACTGCGATGATGGCGTTCACGTCGCCGTATGCGATGCCGGCGGTGTCGCACCCCGCGGCTGCGATCGCGAGGAGCGCGAGGGCTCCGACCGTCGATAGTCTGTTCATGCCTATTTCTAAGCGCTTAAGGGGCCGAGGTTCCGCTCGAGCAAAGCTCCAGCGTCCGGGTCGCGTCCCATGAACTCGCGGAACAGGTCCTCTGGATCGGCAGAATCTCCCCGGCTCAGGATGGAATCGACGTAGCTTCGTCCCGTATCACGGTTGAAGACTCCTTCCTTCTTGAAGCGGGTGAATGCATCGGCATCCAAGACCTCGGACCATAGGTAGCTGTAGTAACCCGCGGCATACCCTCCGGCGAAGAGGTGGGTGAATGTGGTGAGTCCGTGCAGCTCCGCGAATCGCGGCTGTGCTGCGAAGTCCGCAAACCGGGACTCGCCGAACGCCATCACTTCGTGACCTTGGTGCTCGTCTAGAGTTTCGTCGTCGGCCTTGGGCGCGTCCGCGCGCAGCTTCGGCGCCAACTCGTTGTGCAGTGCCAGGTCGACCGTGCCCAGCGACAACTGACGCATTTGCGCCCAACCGCCCATGTAGCGGCGCGCCGCAACCATGCGGTCGAACAACTCGTCGGGCAGGAGATCGCCACTCTCGTGGTGCCGAGCGAAGAGATCGAGCGCCTCGCGCTCCCAGGTCCAGTTCTCCATGAGCTGGCTCGGTAGCTCCACCCAGTCCCAAGCGACGTGGATGCCTGAAAGGCCCGCAACCTCGACGCGTGACGTGCAGTGGTGCAGGAGGTGTCCGAACTCGTGGAAGGTGGTCTCCACCTCGCGATGCGTCAGCAGCGCAGGTCCGTCGCCATCGGAGGGCGTGAAGTTGCCACAGATCACTCCGAGATGTGGCGAAAAGCCGTCCTCTCGAGGCCCGCCCGTGATGAAGTCGTGCATCCAGGCGCCCGGACGTTTTTCCTTGCGCGGAAACCAGTCCGTGTAGAATGCGCCCAATAGCTCGTCGGACTCGTCGAAGATCTCGTAGTACTTTGCGTCCGCGTGCCAGAGCTCTTCGATCTCACGCTTCTCGACCCGGAATCCAAAAGTACGGCGCACGACCGAGAACAGACCGTCCAGTACCTGGTCGAGTGGGAAGTAGGGGCGTAGCGCCTCGTCGTCGATGTCGAAGCGCGACTTCCGAAGCGCCTCCATCACGAAGCTGGCGTCCCACGGCTCCACTTCGTCGATGCCGATCTCGGCGGCGAAGCTCCGCAGCTGATCGACGTCGCGCTGCCAATAGGGCCGCGTACGGTCCACCATCTCGTGCTCGAATTCGATGGCCCGCTCACCCTTCCGGGCCATGCGGTCCTCGAGTACGTAGTCGGGGAAACTCGCGTAGCCGAGTACACTCGCGACCTCGTCGCGCAGCCGTAGGATGCGGGCCAGCAGCGGTCTATTGTCGAACTCGCCGTCGCGGCAGCGGGTGACGAACGCATGGTGGATCTCGCGGCGAAGCTCCCGGTCCTGGCAGTGCTTGAGGATCGGCTCCACCGACGGGTAGTCGAGCGTGAGCAGCCAACCGCTGAGTCCCTCCTCTTCGGCCTTCGCGCGGGCCCGGTTCAACGCCGCCTCCGGTACGCCTTCCAGACGGACGTCGTCGGTGATGTTGAGCTCGTATGCTGCCGTCGCGTCGAGAACGTTTTCACTGAATTTTTGCTGCAGCGTGGCGAGCTCGACCGTGACCTCCTGTAGGCGCTCCTTGTCCTGGTCGCCAAGATCGGCTCCCGCCCGGCGGAAGTCGCGAACCGTCTTCATCAGGTGCCGCTTTCGCGTGCCGGTCAATGCGACTGCTTCGCTCGTCCGGGCGAACGCCTTCACGCGCTCCCATAGCGCAGCGTTCAGCGGTAGGCTGGACCAGAAGGCCGACATCTCGGGCAATACCGCGTTGTATGCTTCACGCAACTCGGGCGTCTCGGCCACGGAGACGAGATGGCTTGCCGGCACGATGCATCGACCCAGCCGCTCCGTGATCGAGTCGAGGGCTTCGATGGTGTTCTTCCAGGTCGCTGTGCCGGATTGTACAGCGAGGTCATCGATCTCGGTCTGTGCCACCGCGAGCGCCTCGCGGATGCCGGACTCCACGTGTTCCGCCTTGATCAGGTGGAACGGGATCCTGAATTGTGTAGAGAGCAGGGGGTTGGTCGAGTGCGTCATAGGTGTGAGGAGGAGGTGCACCGCGGGGGGCGCAGGAAAGGTACGCGTGCCTGGCTATTGTTCCAGCCGCGCCTGCTTCCTCTCTTGTTCCTCTTCCGCACTCCGGTCGATGAGCTTATGGCGCATGTAGCGGGTCCACCGCGTGGTCCGATCGTCCTGCTTCGCCCCCTGGCGACGCTCGCGCTGCTATTCGTGGTCATGTGGCTGACTTCCCAGGTCGCCACCGCGTCCTACGAGGATGGCCGCCTGTCCATCCTCGTGGGCTTTGTTTTGCTCGCGGCGTCCGCGGCTGGTGCGCTCGCGAGCGCTGTGGGCCTGCCGCGTCTGACTGGGTTCATTCTCGTCGGGATCGCGGCGGGGCCGTCCTTGCTCGGGCTGTTGCCTGAGTCCGCAGTGGGCGACCTGAGGCTCATCGACAGCTTCGCGCTCGCGCTCATCGCGATGCTCGCGGGCGGCGAATTGCAAATGGACACGCTGAGACCACAGGCGCGTGTGATCGTCACGACCACCCTTGTGGTCACGGCCGTCGTATGGACGGGCATGTTCGCCGCGGTGCTCGCGGTGAGTCCACTGGTTCCGTTCTTGGCGGAGTTGCCGCTGAAGGGCACAGTCGCGGTTGCGTTATTGCTCGGGATCTGGTCGGCGAACTCGTCACCGGACCTCACGGTTGCCGTGATCGAAGAGAGACGGGCGAAGGGGGAATTGGTGGATGTGATTCTGGGCGTGACCATCGTGAAGGACGTGGTCGTGATCGTGCTCTTCACCCTCACGCTCGCCCTCGTTGCACCTTTGCTCGACCCTACAGCTTCGTTTTCGTCTCATGAGCTGCTCGTGCTCGCGAGGGAGGTGGGCGGCGCACTATTGCTCGGGGCGGGGATGGGATGGGCGTTCTCGCAGTATCTCGGAGGGGATGAGACCGATCCGCGCTCACCGTTTGCGACTTTTCTGTTCGCGTACTTGCTCGTCGTGCTCGCGGCGGAGCTACACGTGGAGTTGCTCTTGGCCGGTGTGTCCGCCGGCTTCGTGATCGAGAATCTTTCTGCGGCGGGCGATCGCATGATCGAGGGCATCCGATCCGTCGCGGTGGTCATTTTTGCGTTCTTTTTCGCGATAGCCGGCGCGAGCCTGGATCTCGAGGCCGTCGCGCGATTCGGGTTTGTGGCGCTGTTGCTGCTCGTCGCCCGAATCGCGCTGACGCGCTGGGCGACCATCAAGGGCGCGAGTCTCGCGGGCGCGCCCCCTCTTATCCGAAAGAGAGCGTGGCAGGGTCTGGTCTCTCAAGGTGGGGTTTCGCTGGGGCTCATCTTGATGATCCAGGGCAAGTTCCCGGAGCTGGGAGCGGGTGTGGTCGCCTTGGCGATGGCGATCGTTCTCGGCAACATTCTCGGTGGCCCCATTCTGTTGGGGCGGGCCTTGGCAGCCGGCGGTTCGTCCGCACAGGGATCAGAGGCACCGGAATGAGCGACGCGAAGCACCAACACGACCATGGTCCACGCGGTCATCACCACCACGGACTCGTCCAGCGGGGCGCCGAAGCTGGTCGACTGAAATGGGTCCTGGTCATCACGGCACTCTTTATGATTGCCGAGGTCGTCGGGGGCCTGCTTTCGGGCTCGCTCGCGCTGCTCGCCGACTCTGGCCACATGTTCACCGACGTGGGGGCGTTGGCTCTCTCGCTCTTCGCGATGCGGATTGCGCAGCGCCCGCCGAATACGAAGCGCACTTTCGGGTACGTACGCCTGGAGATCCTCGCCGCGCTCGTTAATGGGGCGACACTGCTGTTGATTGCTTGCATGATCGTGATCGAGGCGTGGCAGCGCCTCCGCGATCCGGTCGCCATCGACGGGACCATCATGCTCGGCGTGGCGACGCTAGGGCTCGGCGTGAACATCGTTGGAGCGTTGCTCTTGCACAGCCACGCTCACGACAACCTCAACGTGCGCGGCGCGTACTTGCACGTTCTCGGCGATCTCCTCGGCTCTGTTGGCGCGATAGCTGCGGGCATTATCGTGCTCACCACTGGCTGGATGCCCGCGGACGCGATCATCTCGGTGGTGATCGCGCTGCTCATTCTGGTGAGCGCCTGGAAGCTCGTACGCGAGGCAACAGACGTGCTGCTCGAGTCGGTCCCGGCTCACATCGACATGGATCGAGTGCTCGAGTCACTCTCCGGCATCGATGGCCTCGACGAAATACACGACGTGCATGTGTGGACCCTTACCAGCGGATTCGTCGCCATCTCAGCGCACGGCGTGATCGATGACCCCACCGATCACAGTCGCGTGCTGAACGAGGTCAGGGAGCTCGTTGCGAGCCACGGGATCGATCACGTGACGTTCCAAATCGAAATGCGCAGGCTGTATCAGATACCGACGGTGGAGGGCGTGAGGTGATCGACGGGCGTCCTGACGACGGCCAAGACTTCGAGGACGATGAAGACTGGGACGACGATGACTGGGACGATGACGAGTGGGATGACGACGAAGCGAATGATGACGCAGAAGCAAGCGAGACGACGAAGGCGGGCTGACGAGGACGACTAGCGGCCGCATTCAGTCGAATTCTGGCTCGGCGGGTGGCTGCTCAGCGCCCACCACACCCCTGGTGATGTTCGCCTTGGCGTAGTTCTCGTCCTTTACAGGCGAGCCAGCCAAGCGGCGCAGCATCGCGATCTGGCCGGCGTGCGTGAATGAGTCCGCGACCGGTCCTTGAAGCAGCTGCGTAATCGGGAACCCGAGCTCGCGATCCGAGGCCAGGTAGTCATCGAAGTCCGTAAGCGCTTGGAAGAAACGGTCGACCTGGTCCCGCCAGACGGTCGAGCGCGTCTCGGACCATCTGTGCTCGCCCTCCGCCATCGCGAGGCTCCAGTCGAGCACATCGCAAATGTGGCCCAGGATCTCGATTGGAGAGCGACTCGCGGGGCCGATGCGGAAGTCGCTGAATTCCGCCGGCACTCCGCGCATGACCTTGCCGCCGCGATACGCAAGCGTGGCGAGGGCGTGCCTGAGTAGCTCGCGGTCGGTGCCGGGGCTGGGATGGACTGAACTTCCACGTTGGGTTGGTTCAAGACGCCTCCAAGCGCGAGCGTCGACGTTTGATCGTGACGGAGTCCAGTTCGAGGAGAGGAAGATGATGCGGAATTTGATCGTGGCTAGACGGCTCTCGGCGCGAGTGGGGGACGCGGGACGAACTACCGCGAGTAATGGGGACTGCCCGCCGGTAGCTTCTCTCGGTTGGGGAGGACACTTTCCTGCCTCCTCAGCACGCGTACCTCCTAGCGGGAAAGCCACATGCGGGTCCTAACCTTCGTCGCCGGTGCGTGCTTGCTGGCACTACCTGCTCCCGTCGCCGCGCAGATTCCCACGCCTGAGTCGGTGCTCGGATATCCCGTGGGCGCCGATTTCGAGCTCGCCAACTACGAGCAATCGCTGGAGTACTTTGAGCGGCTTGCCGCCGCGTCCGACCGAGTCGAGTTGCTCGAGATCGGCGAGACCAGCTTTGGCCGGCCGTGGTATCTCGCGCTGATATCGTCGGCCGAGAATCTCAGGAACTCGGAGCGTTACAGGGAAATCGCGCACCGCCTCGCGTATCCGAGCGACGACCTGACCGCATCAGACGCGCGAGCGCTCGCCGAAGAGGGCAAAGCGATCGTGCACATCGACGGTGGGCTGCACGCCACCGAGGTAGCGCACGCGCAGCACACGATACAGCTCGCATACGACCTCGTGACGGGCGATGCCGATCCGGAGATCGCCGCCATCCTCGACAACGTCATCCTGGTGCTGTGGTTCAGCATCAACCCCGATGGCCAGACCATGGTGTCGGATTGGTATTACGAGAACCTGGGCACACCGTTCGAGGTCTCGGGCACGCCGTTCCTGTATCAGAAGTACATCGGGCACGACAACAACCGCGACGGATATATGATCAATCAGATCGAGTCGCGGGTGGTGACGCGCATAGATCGACACTGGGAACCGCAGATCATCTACAACCACCACCAGACGGCGCCTTTCCCCGCGCGCATCTGGATTCCGCCTTTCGCGGAGCCCATCAGCCCGAACGTGCATCCACTCATGTGGCGCACGGTCAATTTGATCGGGATGGCGATGGCTCAGGCGCTCGAGGAGCGTGGACAGAAGGGTGCCATGCACATGGGGAGCGGCTTCGACAACTGGTATCCAGGATTTCTGGACCACGCCAATAATTTCCACAACGTCGCGTCGTTCCTGACCGAGACGGGCTTGTACCGCTACGCCACGCCGCACTTCTATACGATCAACGACTTTCCGCGAGGCCAGCGCGAACTTCGGCCCCAGTCGCTTTATGCGAGCCCTTGGCCGGGCGGTTGGTGGCGTATCAAGGACGCCGTCGACTACATGCTGACCGCTTCGGTTTCGGTGCTCGATGTGGCGGCGAAGTACAAAAACGACATCCTCTTCAACCGCTTCCAGGCGGCGAGAGCTGTCATCGAGCAGTACAGGACGGGACCTCCCTACGCGTACTTCATCGCCCAGGACCAGCGCGACCCCGTAGCGGCGGTCGAGATGCTGCGCCGACTGGCCTTCAACGGCATCGGCGTTAGGCAGCTCTCGGGCGCGGTCACCGTCGATGGCGTCAGCCACGCCGCTGGGAGCTGGGTGATTCCGATGGATCAAGCGAACGCGAACTTCGTGCGTCAGCTCTTCTCCGTGCAGGACTATCCCGATCTGCGCGAGTATCCTGAGGGCCCGCCGGAGCAACCGTACGACGTGTCTGGCTGGACGCTCCCCTACCAGTTCGACGTGAGGGTCGTAGAGGCGCGAACGCCGTTGAGTGACGAGGTTCGCACCGCCATGGCCGAGGTCCGTTCGGACCCGCTGCCGTGGAACGCGCCGGGCGATGCACAGACGTGGGACACGCCTCCTGGAGTTGGCTTCGACAGCCATCCGGTCGCGCGCGCGATTGTGCCTCCGGCGGGGGTCGTGACCGGCGGCGGCGGCGCCCTGCTGCTCGACCCGGCTCAGAACAACTCCTACAAGGCTCTTGCCGAGGCGTGGCGCAACGGGGGCAGTGTCCGCTTCCAGCCCGGCGCCGCGGGGGAGGAGGGTGCGGGCGGCTCGAGCGGTCGTTGGATCGTCACGGGTCTCTCGGGCAACGCGCAGAACTCGCTGGTTAGCAAGTACGCTTTACGTGCCTCACGGGGCGGATCAGCCGGTGCGGCGGTGAGCCAACCCCGCGTTGGTCTGTACCGCCCCTGGAACGCCAGCATGGACGAGGGCTGGACGCGCTGGTTGCTCGAGATGTACGGCCTCGCCTTCACGAGCCTCTACAGCGCGGACGTAAGAGCCGGTGACCTGGGCTCGCGCTACGACGTGATTCTGCTCGCCGACATGCGCGCTGGGCAGATCGTCAACGGCTCCGCCAATGGCTCCGTGCCACCCCGCTACGCGGGAGGCATAGGGCCGGAAGGAGTGCGGGAGCTCGACGCGTTCGTCCGTTCCGGCGGTACGCTTGTGACGATCAACCGCTCGAGCAACTTCGTGATCGACGAGCTTCATCTGCCGGTCGAGAACGTGATTGAGGATGTGCCCAGGGACGAGTATTTCGCGGGTGGGGCGATTGTCGAGTTGCTGGTGGATCCCTCTCAACCGGTCATGAGCGGCATGAGCGCTCGCTCGAAGGTGTTCGTCGGTGGCAGCCCGGTCTTCAAGACCACGGAGGACTTCGAGGGACACGTGCTCGCAAAATACTCCGAGAACGGATCACCCCTTCTGTCGGGGTACTTCCTCGGTGAGCAGCATGTGCAGGGGTACGCAGCGGCGCTCGACGTGGAATACGGGGACGGCCGGGTCGTACTGCTCGGCATGAAGCCGCAGTGGCGTGGTCAGCCGTTCGGCACGTTCAAGGTGCTCTTCAACGCGGCGCTCTACGCTCGGGAGGTCGCCGCGCAGGCCCCGGACAACGACGACTTCTGGACCGCACCGACAGAGGATGAGGATGAGGATGAAAGCGACCATGAGGGGAACGGTAACTAGCCCTTCTTGCCCTTGGCGGACTTGTCGCTCTGGCCGGACTTGTGGGTCTTTGCCGACTTATGACTCCTGCCGGACTTGCATGACTTAGTGCTCTTGTCCGACTTGCTGGACTTGTCTGATTTCGTGGACTTGGCCGACTTCGCGGACTTGTCGGACTTCTTCGACCGGTCCGAGGAGCAGGAGGTGGGTGGTGGAGGCGCACTGCAGCCCGTGACTTCGGGTGTCGACGTCGGCGTATGCCTCGCTGAACGCGGCACCACCCACAGGGGTCGTCAGGGTCAGCACTGCGTTAGTGACCGCGGTCAAAGTACCACCGGAAGGCGTTGCGACGTCGTCGTGTCTGATCTGATACGTCATCGTGATTGTCTCAGCGCCGAGTCGGTCGATCTGCCATGCGACAGTGTTCCCGCTTTCGATCACCGTGCCCCGAGCGGTCGCCGCCGAGGCGGCCACCAAGGTGAAGTCGGCTGGAACGCTGGCTGAGAAGACCAGGTCGGTCGCCGCAGGAGGTGTGAACTGGCCGGCGATCAGCTCGAAAGCAGCCTCCAGCTCGGCGAATTCCTCCAGTTCGATGACTTGGTCCGGTGACGCGATGGCTTCTAGCTCCGTTTGGCTCACCTCGGTACCGACGCCGACCGCCCAGATGGTCGTGCCGGCGGCCTTCATTGCGTTCGCGTGTTGTTCAGGCCTGAAGAAGGAGGTGCTGTTTTCACCGTCGGTCATCAAGACGACTGCGGTCGCTGCGGTGGGGCGCGCCTCTTCCGCGAAGTGGGTTCGAGCCTTCTCGAGGGCACCATAGGTGTTGGTCGTGCCAACGAACGTGAGCCGCACAGAGACCGCCTGGAAAATGTTGTCGTAGTTGTCGGTAAGGGTGCGAGGTTGACCAAGCTGCCGTACCGCACGACGCCGATTCTGACGCCGGTGAGCCCGTTGTCGTCGATGCCATCTGACTGGTCCATGGTCTCCAGGAAGCTTCGAGCAGCCGCGACGACCAGCTCGTTCTCCACGGCATCGACGCTTCCGGATTCGTCGATCACCAAGATCACGTCGAGCAGGGCTGATGCAGCCGCTGGCGTGACGCCCTCGATGCTCACAGTCACCACCGCCTTCTCCGTGCACTGAATCAGGCTTTCAACCGTGATGGACGTGTTGACCTCTCCACCGTCGATCACCGTGAACGGGGGGGCGACACCTCGAAGGGCATCACGGGTGCGAGCGGAGTATCCGAACAAGCCGCGAACACTGTGAGCAGGGCCAACGCGCACGGGGTTAGGCCCCGGCGCCTCACGCTCGGTCCCCTCTTGCAAGGTGAGCCAAAGTGACTTGGGGGTCGTAGCCGCCCGTCTCGCTCTCCTCCTCTTCCTCGCGGTTGTCACGCCGGGCGCGGTAGTACGTCGGTTCGCCCCCAGACGAGCCCGCGAAACCAAGCACGTTCAGAAAAATCAGAAGCGGTGTCAGAGTCGTGGACAGAGCGAGCAGAAGCGTGGCGCGACTCGTTTCGTCGTTTGCTCGCTCGAAGTCCACCAGCGCCGGCCGAGAGTCAGGCGTCAGTGGGCCACCTCCCGCGGAGATCGCGGGGGCGCCCACCTCAATCGCCCGGTCCCCTCGCGCTGCGGCCCTGACCACTCGGTCTAGGGCCGAAGTCGATACGAGCACTCCCAGCACGCCGATGGTGCCGGTTGTGTAGAGCTGACGTCTGAGCTTGTTCTTGGTCATCGGATGCGAGAGCAGCGGAACAGTCCTTCACCATTCTCCTCGCAAGCGATGGGCCGGCCAACGATTGTGCGGTCTGATTCCCCTAAGCCGTTATATAACAACGCGATAGGGTGTCCCACTTTTTCTGGACGAGGATGCCCTGTTCGCTATTTTTTGCCGACCGCGGCAAGGATGACGCAGCCCTCAGGGGCGCACGTTTGATGTTCCTTGCGCTTCTC
>DQPL01000104.1 GCA_015664885.1 Gemmatimonadota bacterium | reverse complement strand
TCACTTAGCCGCATGGCGCTTGTTCTCCTTTTTTGGTAGCAGTGAGGCCCCCCGCAGGACCGGACGACCAAAGTCCGGCAGTGGCCGTCAGGTCATGTACTGGCCGCCGTTGGCGGCGTTTTTCTGCTCTGTTCAATAAATATTCCACATTTCCTAGATAGGCCAAAACCCCGACAATCTTATCCCTATTCCCCCGCTGGGAGAACTGCGTTCATTCCGCAACGATCCGGTGGCCTAACGTCTCCTTTTGGCTATTAGCGGACATTCAACTACGAGGGTTGGAAGTCCGAGAATCACTGAAAGGGTCATGCCCCAGTGATCGGACGATGGGCCGGGTTTGGCGCCGTAACGTCCGCTTGCCACTTGATAGCGGACACTAATCACCGAACGGTCAAACGTCGGCTCATAGCCATGTGTGGACGGCTCCCTGTTGGCAATGGTTTTTTTTGACGGTGTTGCAGCGGTCAGCCGGTCGCCGGAAGGCGCCGCCGGGCCTTTGTCAAAACGATGGTGATGTCGGGTTCAGGAGTGGGTCGAGCGTTGCGCATCGTCCGATTCCGATTCCCGCGACTCCGAGATTCTCGTCTCTACCCGCGTGGCGGCCAGCGGGCGGCGCAGCGAGCCCGGCACGACGCCAGCCTTGAGAGCCGTCATCACGCCGACGGCTTCCCAGTAGTTCTCTACCACGTGCAACTGGCCCGGCGTCCAGGGAAGCGCCCGCAGGTCGTTCCGCATGAGGTTGTCGTTCTCACGTACGGCGATGACGGAAATCCCCTGTTCGAGCGCCGCCAGCGTGGGCAGGCCGATGCACTTATCGGGGATGACGAGGCATGAGACGTCCGTGGCCGTGATCACGCCGGCCTCGCGCATGGTCTCCGGGTCGGTGACGATGCGCGGGCTGCGGTGCAGGCCCTTCAGTATGCACTGAAGGAAGGTGAGAGAAACCACCTCGGCGGCGAGCCGCGGCTCGACCAGCCCGAAGTCGAAATCTGCGACCTTGTGGCTCTCGAGCATCGGCGAGTGGGCGGTCGGGACCTCGTAAAGCAGTGACAACGCGTGCGTCAGCATCGCCTCGACGCCACCCCAAGGGTTGATCATCTCACCGCCCTTGCGGAAATACTCTTCGTGGTATTCATCGGCCACATCGATAACGGAGGCGATTGCCACCGCGTCGAACGCGCCATCGTGTTCGTCCAACACCGTGCAGACGCGCTCGAGTCCCTCGATCACGCCCGCGGCCCTGCCCGATTCCATGAAATTCGCAGTCATGCAGATCGGCGGGTCGAGTTTCACCACCGTCGGGCAGTCGAGGCCATAGGTCGCGCGCGCGGCGCTCACCGCGTTGACGGCATCGTTGGCGAACAATTCAACCTCGTGCGCATCGATGAGCACTAGTACCCGGTTCGCCCGCACGCGCTGCAATCCCGCCGTTCCCATCATCAGCCGCGTGATCGCGCTACCCTCGACATAGAGGGCGTTCTCGGGCATCTCGTTGAGATCGGAGGCATTGACGACGTTCGGATGCGTGATCAGACAGTCGCACGCCGCGGCGAGCACCCGTGCCGCCGGAGTCGAATCGCCGGCGTGTCCGCCGATCTCGGCGCCGATGCCCGTCGGTACGAGGAAGACGGCGTTAAAGGCGTCCGTCCGCTCCACCTTGCGCGGCACGAAGCGGAAGATAGATTCGAGGCTCTCGGTGCCGTAGAGATCCAGCCCCTTGAGCATACCTAACTCACATTGGTAATGGGCCTCGTCCATGCGCGTGGTCGCGAAACGCACCGGAACCGCTCCGGCTCCCAGCCTTAATTCCACCGCCTTTTGGATATGTGCAATCAGGTTCCGGTGGCCCGGCGCCGCGGGAATCAGGATATCTTTCTCCACCAGTTTCACGAGCGCCACCTCAAATTCGTTCGATGAACCTAGCCGAGCAGTCGCCGGCGCCAAACCATTTGACCGTAAACTTCTCCGCGAGCTTGGGATCGAACCCCTTGCACGAGAACATGTTGACGTAGACCGCGCCCAACTGATCGAGCGTATGGATGATGATCGAGCTCGTCAGGATGAACTGGACCGCCGAGGTGCCCTGGGTATGGGGCGAGGTCTGTCTCTTCTCCTCCGGAACACCGATGTCGTCCCAGAAATACAACGCTTCGCGTTTCATGTCGATGATTTCGCACAGACGCTCAAAATACCTGCCGATGCTCTCGCGGGTGAACGTCGAAGAGTCGCAACCGTGCATATCGAGGATGAGTTCGATGCCGTATTTTTCCATGGTTGTTCCAAGTCTCTTGCTGGGTCGTTGGTCCCCGGCAATCATATCTACGCTACTCGATACACCGCGCTGCGATCCAACAATGTTAGGCCTTTCTCCCCATAGATCGTGCATGATGGGGCCGATGCGGCGCTGCGTCCACAACAGAAGGGCGGCCGACGCGACCGATCATCCATTTCGGCGAAATCCTTGGGGCTCGGGATGGCCCCTCCTCTCCGGATCACGGCGAATTCCCGGCGGGAAATTGCCCGCTCTCCTGTAGGTCAATCCAGGATGACGTGCGG
>DQPL01000022.1 GCA_015664885.1 Gemmatimonadota bacterium | reverse complement strand
GGTCGCACCGCGCCGTCGCGCGGCCAGCCCGACCGAGACCAGGGGACGTGTGTTACCCAAGGTAACGCGTGCCCTTGGGGACGCCACACCTTCCTGGTCCACGGTCCCGCGCGTGTGGGTATGCGACCGCTGCGTTTACTGCGGCTCAAGGGCGGCCGCCTTCCTCCGCGCAGGGCGGTCTATCTGGAATCCGCCCGAGGCGTTCCCTCGCCCCGCGCGATCTCGAGGATGCCGGTCATCCCGTAGTTGCCCTCGTGGCACGCGTACTCGAACATCGGTCCCTCGGTTCGCGGCATCGCCAGCATCGCCGTCCAGGGCCGCCGCAGATTGACCGGGTCCTCGAACGTCACTTCGTAGCGGAGCGTGTCCGGATCGACCAGGGTGAACCGCTCGATGAGCCGCGCCGTCTCGAGCGACAGCCCCCGGAACACCTGCTGGTCGCTGAAGCGAGTCGTTTCGACCACGAGCGTGTCACCGTCCCAGCGGCCTCTGGCGTCGCCCAGCCACTGGCGCACGTCGGAGGCCACGTGGGGCCGCCCATCCAGCGGGATGATGCGGAACTCGTGGATCATCTCGTGCAGCAACATGACGTGGTCGGGGGTTTGGACCACCAGGATGTTCTGGCTGTACGGTCCGCCGAGGCGTGGCACGCCCGAACTGATGCAGCGCGCCCCGAGATTGAGATCTTCCGGTCCGTCGATGCTCGGATCCGCCGGCGCCCGGCGCCGCGCCGCGGCGGCGCTCGTATACGCGATCCGGCCGTCGGGAGGATCGACGATCATGGCCGTGCGGCCGTCCGACAGCGGGCGCTCCCACCAGACCGCGCGACGTGCGCCGACACCCTCGGTCGAGCGGGCCGCGGCGTTCACGGCGGCGACCTCCTCGTCGGTCAGGCGTTCTCGTCCGGCATGCCGCTCGGGCCGCTCGAGCGGGGTCGCGGTGCCGTGATTCCAGAGACCGGTGAGGTCGGGGGCACCCCACGCGGTCCTCGGTGGATCCGTCTGAGCACCGCTCGGAGACGCGACGAGCATGCCGACACCGACCGCGAGCAGCACCCCGTGCACTGTGACCCGTTCGAGGGTCTTCCGACCGAACGGCCGAGGCACCCGACGGCCAGTGCCCTCGCCGAGGAGGCTGGTGACGTCGTAGTGGCCGAGGCGGGTGCCTGGACTCAGAGACATGGTGCCTAGTTCATAGCCCGAAGCTGCTCTTGCAGCGCCTGTGTCTCCGCGTCTAGTCTGAGCCACACCGTCCTGCGCTCCAAGAAGCACGAGCGCCAGGACTAAGGTCAGAAGTGGCCCAAAATGGACGCCTGGCTGCGGTGGCATTGAACTGTGTGAACCGAGGGAGATTATAGGGCCGCAGTCGCCGACGATCCTAGTTGTGCACGCCGGGCGCCTCGTGTCCGCTGCGCGCCACGTAGTCGACGTACGACCCGGGATACACAAGCGGCTGCGAGTCGGTCCCGGACTCGCCGCCCAGCTCGAGCACGCGACTGCCAAGTCCACGCAGGAACGACCGGTCGTGCGAGACGAAGATCATGGTGCCCTCGAAGTCACCGAGCGCGTCGATCAGCATCTCCTTGGTCGCCAGGTCCAGGTGGTTGGTCGGCTCGTCGAGCACCAGAAAGTTGGGCGGATGCAGAAGCATGCGCGCGAGCACAAGCCGCGTGCGTTCCCCGCCCGAGAGCGCTCTGATGGGCTTGTCCGTTTCGTCGCCGGGAAACTGAAACGCCCCGAGAAGCGTCCGGAGCACGCCAATCGACTCCTGGGGGAAGTCCTTGATCATCTGCTCTTCCACCGTGAGCTTGGGATCCAGGATCTGCAACGCCTGCTGCGCGAAGTAGCCCATCTTGACGCTGGCGCCGATGCGCACCGACCCGGCATCCGGCTCCAGGGCGCCCGCGATGAGCCTGAGCAGTGTCGTCTTTCCCGCGCCGTTCCGGCCCATCACGGCCCAGCGCTCGCCGCGCCGGACGTTGAGGTTGAGCCCGTCGTAGATCACGCGCGACCCGTAGCGCTTGTCGATACCCTCGAGTATCGCGACGTCGTCGCCCGAGCGAGGCGGCGGCTGAAAGTTGAACTTAACGACCCGACGCTGCTTGGGCAGCTTGATCTTCTCGATCTTGTCGAGCGCCTTCACTCGACTTTGGACCTGCGCCGCTTTGGCGGCATGTGACGCAAAGCGATCGATGAAGCGCTGCTCCTTCGCCAACATGGCCTGCTGGCGCGCGTGGGCCGCCTCACGGTTGGCCTCACGCAGCGCACGCTCCCGCTCGTAGAAATCGTAGTTGCCGGAGTAGGTCCTGATCTCGCCGTCGTCTATCTCGGCCACACGCGACACGATGCGATTCATGAAGTCGCGGTCGTGGGAGGTCATCAACAGCGCACCGGGAAGCGACGTGATGAACGCCTCGAGCCAGAGGATCGACTCGATGTCGAGGTGATTCGTCGGCTCGTCCATCAGGAGCACGTCCGGTTTGCCGAGCAACGCCCGCGCCATGGCCACGCGCATCTTCCAGCCGCCGGACAGCGCGCCGACGTCGCCGTCGATCTGCTCGTCGTCGAACCCCAGACCATGCAGTACTTCGCGCGCCTGACTCACGAGCGCGTAGCCGCCGAGGTGCTCGTACTCCTCCTGCACCTCGCCGAAGCGTGCGAGCAGGCGATCGAGCTCAACCGCGCGGGCCGGGTCGGCCAGCGCATGCTGCAGGTCGTCCAGTTCGTGATGGAGCGCACCGAGGCGCGTGCCGGCGATCGCCTCGTCGATCACGGAGCGCCCGGACATCTCCTCGACGTCCTGCCGGAAATACCCCACGGTGAGCTTCTTCGGCACCGACACCGTGCCATCGTCCGGCGCTTCCTCGCCGACGATCATGCGAAACAGTGTGGTCTTGCCCGAGCCGTTCGGGCCGACAAGTCCGACCTTCTCTCCTGGGTTGAGCTGGAACGACGCGTCGACGAAGAGTACCTGCCGACCGTACTGCTTGCCGATGCGATTGAAAGCAATCACTGCAACAAGCTTAGGCGAGACGATAGACGGCGAGTATCTGCCACAGAGTCAGTGGTGCGGACCGCGCTCCGGGTCTGGCTCACCGAGCACGGCTAGCTGAAGAAAGGGGGCACGCGCAAACAACGATGACCCGTACGTAGAGTGGCGGCCCAGGTGGTCTGGGTCACGGCCTCCCGTCGAGCAAAATGAAGTCGGCCGTGGAGGCTGACTGGCGAATGCGGACCAGCGCCTGGTACGCATCGGAGTTATACCAGGCGAGCGCTTCGGCGCGCGAATCGAAGCGGATGATCACGGTCGTCGTTGCCTCCCATTCACCCTCCAACACCAGGAGGTCCGAGCTGGCCGCCACGACCTCGCCTCCGTATTGTGCGAAGACCGCGCCGAAGCCGGCTCGGTACTCTCCGTAGGCGTCTTGGTCGGTAACCGTGACCTTCACCAGAAAGTAGGCAGGTGGGTCTTGTGCCATGAGGGACACGACGCCCCCCAACAGGGCAACCACGGCGAACGACGCGAGGATACGGCGCATGTGTTTGTCTCTCTTTCAGTGAGCTTGACGGCCCAGTCTTCCCGCACCTGGCGGTTGAGCTGGGTGTCGGTCGCCTGCCAGACCTGGCCCATGCCGCCCTCGCCGATGAGGTTGGTGACGTCGTAGTGACCGAGTCTGGTGCCGGGACTGAGGGGCATGAGCTGTAAGGACCGAACGGGTCATTCTACGCGCACCTGGTCCACGACTCCACTGCCAGGCGCAGAAGTCCACGGCCGTGAGTGCAGATCCCGACGCAAGTATCACCGTCAGGATGGGGGAACCAACGAGGGGCCAAGGAGCGAACATCAAGCGAATAGCCGTGGCGGCGTCGGGAGCTCAGCCCGGTTCGCCTCTCTGTGGACTGCAGGTCGTCCGGAACAGGGTGATTGCTGTCAGTCAGGCGTAACCTGAGTACTCGTAGTACGAGTTGGTGTGGAAGACCGTGGGCATGTGAGCCGGTTGGATGTTGGAGAGCAATCCGTCCCACATGTCCATCTCGGGGTCGGTGTGCTCAGCGTCGGTGACGTCTTCCGATCGTACCGTTGAAACGGCCATCCTCACAGTCCGTCGCCCGGAAAATATGACCCACGGTGCATGACCCGCGCTCGGAGGGAGGCTGCCGCAT
>DQPL01000017.1 GCA_015664885.1 Gemmatimonadota bacterium | reverse complement strand
CGCCGTGATGATCTGCTCCGGCGTGTGTCGTCTCCTGCTCATTTCTGACCTCCTCCCTGAATCTGCGACCAGCGCAAGATCCTAACATTCGCGCTGCTCTCGTCTCAGGTGGTCACACCACACCTAGCACATAGCTAGACACCCCACTAGCACCGTATATCCACCCATACCCACCCACTCTATTCAGAGCGAGTTACTTCTGACTGTCGGCCACCGGACGTGTCTATGCCGAGGTCGTAGCGTTGGTGTTGCTGTAGGATCTCGCGCTCTGCTGACCTGCGCCGCATCTTAGCCCATGTTCGACTCCATCATCCCCACGTACGATTAGCGGGTCGCCGCACATGTGTGGGAGAGGGTGCATGAGGGGTCGCGGCCATCTCGCCGGTTGGACTGCTGCAGTCCTCCTTTCTCCGGCTGTAGCGAGTGCTCAGTCAATCGGGATCCACGGCCCGCCGCCGCCCACGGGCCGAGAAGTCGTCAGCTGGGACGAACAGGGCAGAGCCACAGTCCGGGCAACGCGCGTATCGGAGCCGATGTCGATCGACGGGGTTCTCGACGAGCAGTTCTACCGGTCGACCGCGTCGATACCGAACCTCAAGCAGAGTTTGCCGATTCCGGGGGCCGTGCCGAGCGAGCGCACCGAGACGTGGATCGCTTTCGACGACGACAACGTCTATGTGACCGCGCGACTCTGGGATTCCGCACCAGAGAGCGAGTGGACCGCGAACGAAATGCGGCGCGACGCGAGCACGGTCCGATCGAACGACAACTTCGGCGTGTTCTTCGATACCTACTACGACCGTCGGAACTCCATCGGGCTCTACCTGACGCCCCTAGGCGGTTTCTCGGACCTTCAGATGACGAACGAGGGGAGTCCCAACTTCGACTGGAACGCCGTTTGGGACATCCGTACGGGTCGCTTCGATGGAGGCTGGACGGTAGAGATCGCGATCCCCTTCAGGTCGCTTCGCTATCGGGCGGGAACGGAGCAGATGTGGGGGATCCAACTGCGGCGTTTCGTCGTGCGTACGAACGAGTGGAGTCACCTCACGACACTTCCCCTGTCCGTCGTCAGAACCGGCCCATCCGGGATCTTACGGATGTCGATGTATGGCACGCTCGTCGGGATCGAGGCGCCACCAGCCAGCATGAATATCGAGGTGAAACCGTACGGGATCTCAGGGCTCCGCACCGATCTGACGGCCGTTCCCGCCGTGGACAATGAGACCCACGCGGAGGCGGGCCTGGACGTGAAATATGGGATCACGGAGAACTTGACCGTCGACCTCACGTACAACACCGACTTCGCACAGGTCGAGGTGGACGAGCAGCAGGTCAACCTGACGCGCTTCAGCCTATTCTTTCCCGAGAAGAGGGAGTTCTTCCTCGAGGGCCGAGGGCTTTTCGAGTTCGGGAGGGGCGGCTTCGGTGGAGGCTTCGAGGGAGGCGGTGCTCCGACATTGTTTTACAGCCGTCGGATCGGGCTGCAAAGCGGCCGGCTCGTCCCGATCATCGCCGGCGGGCGTGTGACCGGGAAGGTCGGCGCGTTCGACATAGGGCTGATCGGCTTACAGACCGACGACGAGCCGAACGTGGGCGCCGAGTCCACGAACTTCAGCGTGGTTAGGCTTCGCCGCGATGTCTTCGCCCGCAGCAGCATCGGAGTTCTCTTCGGTAACCGGTCCACCTCACTCGTCTCCAGCGGCGCGAATCAAACCTACGGTGCGGACGTGTCGTTCTCGTTCCTTCGGGACGCAGGCCTTTCGGGGTACTACGCCGGGACCGTAACCGAAGGGCTCACCGGGAATGACCGGAGCTACCGGGCGCGACTGAATTATTCCGGCGACGCTTGGGGCACACAGCTCAATCATCTGCTGGTCGGCGACGACTTCAACCCGGAGATCGGATTCGTGGGACGTCGCGGGTTCCGGCAGTCATCGGCCTCAGGCTACTGGAGCCCGCGCCCTGGCTTCATCGGTTGGATCCGGCAGGTCACATTCGGGGGAAGCATCAACTACTTCGAGAACGATCGGGCCGGGTTCGTGGAGAGTCGCGACCGCGGCGCCAGCTTAAATGTCGAGCTTGAGAACAGTGACCGGTTCAACGTGTTCGTCACCGACAGGTATGAGAACCTCACGGTGGCTACCGGGATCTCCGGCGCGACGATTCCCGAAGGCCGACACTCGTTCCGCGACGTTCAGGTAGGCTACACCTTCGGCTCGCAACGACGGATCTCCGGGGGAATCTCGGTGCGTCGGGGGACGTTCTACACAGGAAAGCGTACTTCGGTGAGCCTCCTCCGGGCCCGCATCGAAGTGCTTCCGCAGCTGTCGGTAGAGCCCAGCATCCAGCTCAACTGGCTCGACTTGCCCGATCAGCAGACGTACCGAGGCGAGTTCAACCAACATGTCGCCCGGACTCGGATGACCTACAGCCTGACTCCGCGCACCTTTCTGAGCGCACTCGTGCAGTACAACTCGCGGAGCGACGCGCTCAGCGGCAACTTCCGGCTTCGCTGGGAGTGGGCGCCCGGCAGCGAGCTCTTCCTCGCCTACACCGAGGAGCGCTTCACGGAGACCCTCGACCGTTGGGGGGTCCTACAGAACCGAGGACTCGTGATCAAAGTGAACCGACTGCTGACGTTCTGACTGATGCTCCAACTCCAGCAGGCTTCGCGTCTTCGTGGAAGGCGTGGTGATCGTCGGCTCTATCCTGTAGCGAATCTGCTCGCGCTCCACTGACCTGCGCCGCATCTTGAGCGCATGAGGGACGTCATCATGCGCCAAAACGCAGCCCTATGGTGCGCCACCGCATCGATCGTGCGCGAGGCGGTGTGGTGGCCGCGTTCCATAACCGTTCTGCGAGATGCAATCGGGATGCAAAGCGGATGGGCCTACGATGCGGAGCCACCCCGCCCCACTCAGGCCCGCAACTCAGGACGCGCAAAACAGTGTTTAGTGGTTCAGCGTCAGTGGCGGTGGAATAGGGGTGCCCCCCGGTACTGGGG
>DQPL01000115.1 GCA_015664885.1 Gemmatimonadota bacterium | reverse complement strand
GCGCCCGGGGCCCGCAGAGCCAAGAAGCCTCCCCGCTCGTGCAGCAACACCGACTCGTCCAAGCACACGACCGCGGGGTCCAGGTCCAAGGACTCGAACGTCTCGAGCAAGAGGCCGACCTGGTGCTGACTCACTTCCCGCAGCAACTCGGGCGCCAGTTGCTCTTGCTCGAAGAAGGCAAAGACCTCCGCCGCCCGATAGTGCGAGGTCGGGTCATAGGTGGACCCGGCGAATCGCGCTGCGCCCAACCCGTAACCGACGTCCCTCGGCACCTTCGCATCGGCTAGCTCGGCGAACTCGCTGAACCACCCAGTGATCACCGGCCGCAGCTCGCACCGCGGCGGCACGCGCAGCACGCAGTTCCCCTCCCCGAGCTGGCAGTACTTGTACCCTCCGGCGACCACGAACGCCCGCTCCATGCCCTGCAGCGAGAAGGGTACGACATTGAGCGAGTGGTAGGCGTCGATCAGCAGCTCGGCCCCATGACTCGCGCACGTCTCGGCAACCGCGGGCAACTCGGGCACGATGCACCCCGTGCCGAAGAGTACGGACGAGATCAGCACTGCCGCGGTGCGGTCGTCCACCTCTGCGGCGACGCGCTCTGACAGACTATTCAACGGCTCAGCTGCCGCCTTCACGACCTCGATGCCCTCCTCAGCCAGCCGGTCCAGCTGCCGACGAATGGAGTGAAACTCCCCGTCGGTCGTCACGAGTCGCGGACGCTCTGTCAGCGGGAGCGCGGACAAGAAGCGCACGACGAGCGCGTGCGTATTGGTGTCCAGCGTCAGATCCCCGTCGCACCCCCCCATCAGCCGCCGGTATCCAACCGTGACCTCGCTGGCCTTTTCAGCAGCGATGTCCCACTTGTCGTCTACGTGCTCGGCAGCGTCGAGCCAAGCTTGACGCTGACCGTCGAAGCCCACGTCTGGCCACGCTTGGTGAGAGTGCCCCGTGAGCAGCAGCCGCTCGTGCACACGAAACACCGAGTAGTGCGAAGCCAGCGCGTTGGGCGACGCGTAAAGGCGATCGGGCGCGAGCGCCATGCCTAGAGCTGCGACCGGATGGCCCAGAGATCCGGAAAGACGGCGCTGTTGAGCGTAGTGCGCAGGTACGCGGACCCCCCGGAGCCGCCTGTGCCCGTCTTCTGACCGATCGTGCGCTCGACCATCTTCACATGGCGGTAGCGCCACTCCTGCAGACCTTCGTCGAGGTCGACTAGCCGCTCGCACAGGACGGTGTTCTTGGCGTCGTTCCTGTACAGCTCCACTAACACTTGCTGCAGCTCCTCGCATGCTTCGACGGGCTGCGTAACGTCCCTGCCGAGCTGGTGCTCCGGCACCGCATGCCCCTCGTCCGCCAAGTAGCGCAGAAAGTGGTCCCAAAGCGTCGGCGTGCTCCATCGCTGCTCGAGCGCCTCACGCGCGCGCGTGCCCTCGGCGAAACGCTCGACAGAAGCTCGTGTCTTTCTGCCCAGGACAGCCTCGAGCGCACGAAACTGGTCGGACTGAAAGCCACTGGCGCTGTCGAGTCGCTCCCGGAAAGTCAGGAACTCGGTGGGCGTCATGGTCTCGAGAATATCGAGTTGCGCGACCAGCACTTTCAGGATCGTGAGCACTCGGTTCAGAGTGTGCGACGCACGTGGTGTGTCACTCTTGGAGAGCAACACACAGCAGTAATCGATCTCGTGAAGCAGCACCTTGAACCACAGTTCGTACACCTGGTGGATAACGATGAAGAGCATCTCGTCGTGCTCGACCTCATCTCGCGGCTTCTGCAGCGCGAGCAGTTCGTCGAGTCTCAGGTAGTTTCCATACGTTACGGCTTCGGACATGAACGCCTGACTGGTGGGGTTCAACTACAGCGAGTACGAGAACATGGACTTTGACTTCCGCGCCCACAATCCACGGTATTGCACGGTATGGATCTAAGGACCAAGCTCGTTTTCGCGCTCGTCCTCGTGTCTCTGGGTAGCATGCTGCTGCTCGCGATGCTCAGCTACGGGCCCGCACGGGACCTATGGCGGCAGAGCGCGGTGGAGACCCTCGACGCGCTGGCCGAGTCCAAGAAGCTGCAGATCGCGGGGGTCGTCGATTCCTGGGAAAACCGTGTCCGGCTCGTGGCGGGTCGCTCGGGACTGAGGCGCCTCACGGAGGCGTTCGACAGCACGCATAGCGAGAGCACACGACCCGACATCGCCCGGATTCTGGCCGATGCCCAAGCGTCTCTTCCCGAGGCGGGCATCCGCGAGATCTCTCTGTACGACACGCACAGAGACCCGGTCGCGACCACACGCTCCGACGGACTCGATGGAGTCTCAGCGCTCGACGCGAGGGAAGTTGCTAGCCCAGCAGAGGGGGTGAAACTGCTCGGGATCCTGGGCGGCGGCGTCATGCTCGGCATGTACGTCATGTACACGTATCTGCTCTTCACTACGGTCCGCTGACTTCTATTCGCCCCCGAAGTGGAATTCGAAGCGCGGAGTGTAGCGGGAGACCGACTCGTATTGCTCCGGCCACGCGATATCGTGCCCTAGCATGTGCGCGGCGTGCCGTGTCCAATAGGGATCGAAAAGGTGCGCCCGTGCCAAAAGGCAGAGGTCGGCCCGGCCAGCGGCGATGATCGTGTTCACGTCCATCCACGACGAAATGTTGCCGACCGCCATAGTCGACAGGCCCACCTCATGCCGGATGCGATCGGCGAACGGCGTCTGAAAGAGCCGTCCGTAGATCGGCTTCTGATCCGGGACCGTCTGCCCGGCGGAGACGTCGATCACGTCGCATTCATGCTGCTTCAGCAGCCGCGCAACCTCCACCGCGTGCTCGGGTTGCATGCCGCCCGGGACCCAGTCGACCGCGCTCACGCGCACGCTCAGCGGCTTGTGCTCCGGCCAGAGCCCGCGACAGGCGTCGAACACTTCCAGGGGAAAGCGCATCCGGTTCTCGAGCGAGCCGCCGTACTCGTCGCTGCGCTGGTTGGTGAGCGGCGAGATGAACGCAGCCAACAGGTATCCGTGCGCCATGTGGAGCTCGAGTAGGTCGAATCCGGCGGCTTCGGCGTACTCCGTAGCGCGCGAATAGTCCGCTACGACCTCGTCCATGTCGGCGCGCGTCATTTCACGTGGCGTTTGGCTGCGATCGGGGAAGTAGGGAAGCGGCGAGGCGGACACGAGGTCCCAGGCGCCCTCCTCGAGCGGCTCGGCGTCGCCTTCCCACAGGGGTTTGCTTGCCCCCTTCCGGCCCGCGTGCCCCAGCTGGATCGCAATCTTGCCGGGGGTCCTGATGTGCACGAAGTCGACGATGCGCTTCCAGGCATCGACGTGCTCGGCTTTGTACAACCCGGCACACCCCTTAGAGATGCGTGCGTCGGCAGACACGTTGGTCATCTCCGCGTATACCAGTCCCGCGCCTCCCACCGCGCGGCTCGCGAGGTGCTGGAGGTGCCAGTCGTCCACCGTGCCGTCGCCGGCACAGTACTGGCACATGGGCGACACCACGATCCGATTCGGGATCAGGAGATCGCGCAGCTTGAACGGTGTGAACATCGGCGGCGGCGGCGGGTCGCGTCGAACCGGGACTCCCGCCTGGCGCTCCGCCTCCTTAGCGATCCGGGCGTCCACGCGTTCGAGGAACTGCGGATCTCGCATGCGTAGATCCTCGTGCGTGATGCGCAGACTGCGAGTCAGCAGCGCAAACGAAAATTGCACCGGATCGAGTTCCATGTAGCGCTCGGTGGCCTCGAACCACTCGAGGCTCGCTTGCGCAGCGCGTTGCAGGGACTCGACCTGCGGACGCCGCTCGGCCTCGTAACTGGCGAGCGCGCGAGCGACGCGTTCAGCCATGGGGGTGCCCCGTTCGGCGTGCGATCCTCCCGAAGGGTCCAGCTCCGCCGATTCCGCTATCAGAGCGTCCCGAAGCGCGATGGCGTCCATCATGCCCATGCGCGTGCCCGATCCGACCGAAAAGTGCGCCGTATGTACGGCATCGCCGATGAGCACGACGTTGCCCACAGACCAGCGCTGGTTCCGGATCGTGGGAAAGCTTCGCCACACGGCCTTGTTCAGAATCAGTGGGTGTCCATCGAGCTCGGTCGCGAAGAGCGCCTCACAGTATGCGAGCGTCTGCTCTTCCGACGCCGTGTCCATGCCCGCCGAGCGCCAGGTCTCCTCTGTGCACTCCACGATGAACGTCGAGTGTCCCGGCTCATACTGGTATGCGTGCACCCGCCAAAGCCCGTGCTCGTTCTCTCGAAAGTGGAAGGTGAAGGCGGACAACGGTTTCGTCGTGCCCAGCCATACAAATCGATTCGGGCGCCAATCAAATGTTGGCTCGAATTGGTCCGTCATGAGCTCGCGGACTGTCGAGTTCGCTCCGTCCGCGCCGACGACCAGATCGTACGAGCGCAACTCATCCAGTTCAGTGACGGCTGATTCGTACCGCACGTCGATGTGCAACGCCGCGGCCTGTTCTTGAAGGACGCTGAGCAGCGTCTGCCGGCTCATTCCGCTGAAGCCGTGACCCGTGCTGCGCACAACCTCCCCACCGTAGTAGACGTCGATGTCGTCCCAGTGCACGAAATGAGCGATGATCGCGGCATACGTCTGCTCGTCGGCGCTCTCAACCTCGGCAATCGTCGCATCGCTGAAGACGACGCCGAAGCCGAACGTGTCGTCTGGCCGGTTCTGCTCCAGAACGAGGATCTCGTTCGTCGGGTCGGATCGCTTCATGAGGATGGAGAAGTAGAGGCCGGACGGCCCGCCCCCGACGACCGCGATCCTCACGAGGTTCTGCCCGGCATCGCGGTGGTAGCGAGCACCCCTCTACAGGAAGTCAGGGTTCCGCTTCTCAGTAAAGGCATCGTACGCCTCGCGGAAATCGGGGTGCACCATGAGCGCAGCCTGGATCTGAGCTTCGGCCTCGAGGGCGCTCACGAAGTCCATGCTCGCCTCACGGTTCAAAGCATCCTTGGTGATCTCCAACGCGAACGACGGACCGAGAGCGAGCTTGTCCGCGAGCTCGGTAGCGGCCTCCAGGGCTTCGCCATCCGGTACGACCCGGTTGTACAAGCCGATGCGGTGGGCTTCTTGCGCGCTGATGAACTCACCGGTCATGAGCAACTCGCTGGCCTTCGCGAGTCCGACGATGCGCGGCAGCATCCACGCCGCGCCCATATCGGCGCCCGAGAGGCCGACCCTGGTGAACAGGTACGCGATCTTGGCCGATTCAGCGGCCACCCTCATGTCACACGCCGTGGCGATCACAGCGCCCGCGCCGGCAACTGTCCCGTTCAGCGCACCTATGACCGGCTTGCGGCACCGCCGGATCGAGAGCACCAGATCGCACGTCATGCGCGTGAACTCGAGCAGGCCACGAAAATCGCGCTCGAAGAGCGCGCCAATGATGTCCTCGACATCGCCACCCGAGCAAAAGGCGCGCCCAGAGCCGGTGATCACGATCGCACGCACGGACCCGTCGTCGTGCAACTCGGCGAACGAGCGCCGTAGCTCGTCGTAGACCTCGAATGTGAGCGCGTTGAGCCGATCGGGCCGGTTGAGCGTGATCGTCGCTACTCCGGTTTCCTCATTCAGACCGAACAGGAAAGACGCGGGTTCGAACACGCGCCTAGGCGCTGAGGTCCCGGATGACCGCTGTGGCCTCGATTTCGACCTTGGCACCAGGGTCGAGTAGCCCGCGTACCTCTACCAACGCCATCGCCGGAAAGTGCTTGCCCATGTGCGCACGGTACCTCTCTCCTATCTCGCGCCGACCGCTCCGGTACTCGTCCAGCGCTGTTACGAAGATCGTCATACGGCCCACGTCCTCGGGGTCCCCGCCTGCAGCGCGCACGATCGTGAGCACTTTCCCGAGAACGAGGTCGAACTGTTGCACGAAGTCGTCCGTGACGACCTCGCCGCCCACTTCGGCAGCATCCTGCCCCGCGATGAACAGGACCCGGCCGTCCACTGGCGCGAGCATACCGTTCGTCCACCCCCGGGGCGCACCGAGTTCCTCAGGGTTGATGTGCTCGTACGTCACGGGCTGTCCTTCCCGTCGATCACGACGAGTTGGCCGTTCGTCTCACTCGCGTCCTCGGAGAGCAGGGGCATGATCACTTCGGCGACCTCCTCCGCGCGGATCAGCCTCGGCTGGCCAGACTCTTCGAGGATCGAATCCATCGCTTCCTGCCACAATTGGCCCGTACGCTGCATCCTGCGCGCGACCGTCTCGTCCGTCAGCGACGTGTCCACGTAGCCTGGGCACACGGCGTTCACCGTGACCCCGGTGCCCCCTCGGCCTCCTTGGCAATCGCCTTCGTGAACCCAACTACGGCGTGCTCGGCCGCTGCGTACGCCGAGAGCTCCCGGCCCCCGACGATTCCAACAATGGCGGCGACATTCACGATACGCCCCCACCCCCCTATTCACCATTCCGGGATACATCGCTTGCGTGCACAGGAAGGTGCCGGTGGCATTGACCGCCATGATGTGGTTCCACTCCTGCAGCTTCACCTCACTCAACGGGTTCGACGTCGCGGTGCCCGCGTTGTTGATGAGGATGTCCACCTTCCCCATGGTCTCGCTCGCCGACAGCGCGAGATCTCGCACCTGGTGATGGTCGGTCACGTCGCAACGAAACGCGAACGCCTCGTAGCCGCGCTGGCGGAGTTGAGCCGCAACGTCGACGACTTGCTCTTCGTTGCGCGCGGCGACCGCCACCGTCGCCCCCGCCTCGGCAAGTGCATACGCCGCTGCGGCACCCACTCCCCGTCCTCCACCGGTTATGACAGCAGTCCTTCCAGTCAGATTCAAACCTTCGCCTCCTCTCCGGCGACCACAGCTTCCGCGAGCAGCTCTCCCAGAAGGCGGACCGTGTTACGGCCTTCCTCCGCCGTCGCCTGGGCCGGCCATCCGAAATAGGCTCGAGGACCGCCGGCTTCGGCGAACGTCGTCTTCCCTTCCCGGATCGCTTCCGAAAGCGACGCCGGGTTCGCGTCGAGTCCAGCGGCAAGGTTCGTGCGTACCAGCGACGGAGACTCGGCCAAGACCACGCTACCCTCGAATTGCCCGGCGTGACAGGCGCCCGTCTGAAACTCCGAGGTAAGGCGACGCGCTACTGAGGGCCGCGTCAGGTCCAGCAACACGATGCGAAGTCCGTCCGGACCCGCGTGCGTGGCCTCACGAAGCGCCGCGATGTGCTCAGGGTCGAGATGTGCGTTCGCGATCGCGAGCGTACTGACCCCATGCGCGAGCAGCGCCGCCCCGATCTCATGGATCAGCTTGCGCACCGTGTCAGCTCCCACGCCGATGGTTCCCGGGAAAGCATCGGCGAATGCCGCTGATGTGTACCAGATCGGTGGTAGAATCAAAACGGTGAGTCCGTCGTTCGCGAGCTTCTGCGCACCGGCTTTTGCCATCGCTTCAGCGATGATCACGTCCGTCCCGAGCGGCAGGTGCGGACCATGCGCTTCGACCGCGCCGACGGGTAGGATCGCCACGGCGTTTCGGCGATCCGTGTCACGGACCTCTTCCCACGTCATATCGGACAGGCGGTGCACCGGCATTAGGCTGCATCCATGGGGACGGAACGGAGGTGGAGCGGCGGCCTGATTGACCAGTATTCTAGCAGTCGTGTATCCTCACGCACCACATGTGGAACGTTTTTCATCCTCCGAACTACCGTGCCCGACGAGCTCAACCTCTTCCAATACTTCCTCGGTCAGCGCATCGACGAAGGCCGCGGTGATCGTCGCGCGCTCCTGACCGACGAAGGCGCGCTCACCTATCGAGAAGTCGCCGCGCTGTCTGCCCGTTACGCGAATCTGCTGCACGATGCGGGTGTGCGTCCGGAGGAGCGCGTCATGATCGCCCTACCCGACGGGGCGGACTACGTCGGCGCGCTCTTCGGTATCGTGCGCCTCGGGGCGGTGGTGGTCATGGTGAACCCCCACCTGAAAACCGACCAGATCCGCTCCTTCTACGACTACACACGCGCACGCGTCGCGCTGGTAGGCGTCGAAGTGCTGCCCGAGTTCACTGCGGGTCTCGAGAACGCGCACCATCGACCTCAGCTCATCGGGATCGGAAGCGAGGGCCATGGGGAGAGGCTCGCGGCACTCCCGGACGAGTACCCCGTCTTCCCCTCGCACAAGGACGACGCAGCGATCTGGCTGTTCAGCGGCGGTACGACGGGCCAAGCCAAGGCGGTCGTGCAAAGTCATGCCTCGTTCGTGAACACGACGGAGCTGTACGGGCAGGGGCTGCTCGAGATGGGTCCGGACGATGTCACACTCTCCGTACCGAAGCTCTTCTTCGGATACGCGACGGGCAGCAATCTGTTCTTCCCCTTCTCGGTCGGCGCAACCTCGGCGCTATTTCCGGAGCGCTGCACCCCCGAGACGCTCTTCGCAAAGATCGCCTCGTTCCGCCCGACCATCCTCGTCAACGTTCCGACGATGGTGAACCATCTCGTGAGCCACCCGGACGTGCATGAGCAGGATCTTTCGTGCATCAGGCTGGCGACATCGGCCGGAGAAGCGCTGCCCGCGGAGCTCCATCGCAGGTGGAACGATCTGTGTAGGGCTCCGCTACTAGACGGCCTCGGCACGGCCGAGATGTGGCACATCTTCGTTTCCAACCGCCCCGACGACGTGCGGCCCGGAACCCTGGGCAAGGCCGTGCCAGGATTCGACTTGAAGGCGTGCCACGAGGATGGCTCGGAGGTCGCACCGAATGAAATCGGGTACCTCTGGGTCCGTGGCGACTCCCTCGCCAAGGGGTATTGGCAGCGAGAAGAGAAAACCCGCCAAGCCTTCCGAGGCGAATGGTACGTCTCGGGTGACATGATCAGCATCGACGCGGACGGGTATGTCACCTACTGCGGGCGCGGTGACGACATGCTCAAGGTCGGCGGGAAGTGGCTGTCGCCGGCCGAGCTGGAGGACTGTCTTTTGGAGCACGATGCCGTCGATGCGGTCGCGGTTGTTGGAGTCGCGACGGAGCACGGGCTCATAAAACCGAGGGCTTTTGTGATCGCCGCCCACGGAATTGTCCTTGACGACGCCCTGGCAGCGGAGCTGCAAGAGTGGGCGAGGCACCGCCTGGAGCCGTACAAGTATCCGCGTGACGTCATATTCGTGGACGACCTGCCCAGAACGCATCTGGGCAAGGTCGACCGCGGGGCGCTGGCCCGCCGTACGTGAGCGCCGCCCCGCGGGCACTCAACACCTCTCTTGCGTAGGCCGAGGAAGCACCATGCTCCAGATCTGGATCACCATAACCGCACTGCTAACCGGCGGCGGCGCTGCCGATGACCCTACGCCACCGCGCTGGGGGTCGGTCGGTCACGAGATGGCGGCTCGCACGGCAACCGCTGCACTGCCCTCCGCCATGCCCGCATTCTTCCGAGGCGCCGCAGACCAGCTGGTCTACCTCGACCCGGAGCCCGATCGGTGGCGGAACTTCGAACTTCGGGAGATGGACCAGGCCTGGAGCTACGACCACTACGTCGACCTCGAAAACGTCCCCGACGGGGCGCTGGACACGCCGGACCGTTTCGAATTCCTCAAAGCCCTGTACGACGCCGGGCTCGAGAAACCGGAACGCGACGGCGGCTTCCTTCCCTATCGCATCATCGAGGTCTACCAACGGGTCGTCACGGAGTGGCGCATGTGGCGCTCCGAAGACGATACGCAAAAGAAGCAGTGGATCGAGGCGCGCATCCTCAACGACGCAGGCATTCTGGGCCACTACGTCACGGATGCGTCGCAGCCACACCACACCACGATCCACTTCAACGGGTGGTCGGCCGGTGCGCCCAACCCTGAGGGATTTTCGAACGATCGCTCGTTCCACTCACGATTCGAGAGCGCCTTTGTTGAGGCGCATGTCACGCAGGCCGATGTGGACGGCCAAGCAGGGCGGGGATCACCTGCCTCCGTCGCCGGAGCGGCTCGCGCCGCTGTTTGGGCATACATCGAGGAGTCACACAGCCACGTCGTCCAGCTCTATCGCCTGGACCGTGACATCGGCTTCGACCCCAGCGCACCACTGAAGGCAGAGACACGCGATTTCGCCGCCAGCCGACTGGCCGCAGGTGCGGGCATGCTGGCAGACCTGTGGTGGTCGGCGTGGCTCGAGAGTGGAGATGAGCCGTCGTAGGCCGACACTGAGCGGGACGGACGATGACTTGAAATGGGCGCGCCGTGACTGCCTTGGGCTATATTCCTCGGCACGAACCGTGCGCATGTCATAGCAACTCGACCGCCCAGCGGCGGTGAGGACAAGAGCGGGGAGCGTCGGCCAGGGGGCCGACATGCTTATGCGGCGGAGAAACCTGACCCGACCCCGCCGCGTCTGGGAGACTGCCTTGCCAGTCTTCCGATGGGTGGCTCGGCGCGTGGGCCAAGGTGATTCGGGCATGGAGGTGCCGCATGACCGAGGGTGCGCAGGTGCAGCCGGACTGAGATCCTTTCGAGGCGATCGACCCCAAGCTGACGGTCTTCGCGCTGGCGAACGGAATGGATCTCGCGAAGGACGAAACATCGAGGCGGCTCTCGTGGTTCACAGAGGGACTCGAGCGTGGCCTGCGCATCGAGTCGGGTGGTGGTGATTCGTTCCTAGTTACCGCGCTGGCGTGGCGCATCAACGCGCCCGACGACGTCACGGATGCCCCGGTGAGCGACGATGTACTCCTGGCGGACCTGACCGCCACGCTCGAGCAAGCGATCGACGCCGCGAACGCGCTTACACCCTAGAAGCCGCCATAAGCCCTAGCAGCCCGGGCGGTCGAACATATCTTCGGCCGATGACCCAGGGTGCCATGGCTGCGCTGCAAGCGCGGGTGACCGGCTGTAGGAAATGCCCGAGACTCGTCGCCTGGCGGGAGCAGGTAGCACGAGAGAAGCGAGCCTCGTTCCGCGACCACGAGTACTGGGGCCGCCCGGTGCCGGCTTTCGGCGATGCGGATGCGCGTGTGCTCGTAGTCGGCCTCGCCCCTGCTGCCCACGGGGCCAACCGCACGGGCCGCATGTTCACTGGCGATCGCTCGGGGGATTGGCTCTATCGAGCGCTCCATCGCGCGGGCTTCGCAAACCAGCCGGAATCGATCGATCGTTCCGACGGCCTCGAATTGAGCGACGTCTTCGTCACCGCAGCGGTGCGCTGTGCCCCGCCGGCCAACAAGCCGGAAGCGAGTGAGCGCGACGCCTGCAGGGCCTGGCTCGATGAGGAGCTCGATGTGATGAAGCGCGTGAAGGTGGTGGTCACGCTCGGCGGTTTTGCGTACGCCCAGACGCTGAAGATCCTGGGGGATCGCGGTGCGTCCGTGCCACGCCCTCGTCCGCGATTCGGACACGGCGCGGAGGTCGAGCTCGAGAGGGTCACCGTGCTCGCCTCGTATCACCCGAGTCAGCAGAACACGTTCACGGGCAAGCTCACCGAGCCGATGTTCGACGCGATCTGGGGCCGGGCGCGAGAACTGGCGCACGCGAAGAGTCGCGCATGAATCCCAACACACCTACCGCCAGGCGCCGGCGCCTCCGAGTCGTCGCCCAGGTCGGAGTCGGCGTGACCCTGTGCGCGCTGCTGAACCCGCTGGGGGCATTCGCACAAAGGGTGGGCGGCGTCGAGCTCATCGAGCTCAGCATCGCCCAAGCGCACGAAGCGATGCTCTCCGGCACGCTCACTTCGCGGCAACTCGTCGAGGCCTATCACGAGCGCATCGAGGCGTTCGACAAGAAGGGGCCGGCGTTCAACGCCATCATCCTCGTGAACCCGCAGGCGCTCGCTCGTGCCGACGCGCTGGACGACGCGCTTCGCCGAACCGGCGAACTGAGCGGGCCGCTGCACGGCATCCCGTTCATCGTGAAGGACAACTACGACACTCACGACATGCCCACCACCGGCGGATCCGCGTCGCTGGAGGGCGCGATGGCAGCGGATGATGCTTATCAAGTGCGAGCGATAAGGGAGGCCGGAGCGATCGTGCTCGCGAAGTCCAATCTCGCCGAGTTCGCGTTCACCGCGATGGAAACGGTCGGCTCGATGCTGCCCGGATGGACTTTCAACCCGTACCAACTCAACCGCGTCACAGCCGGGTCGAGCGGCGGCACCGCCGCGGCGGTGACCGCCAATATGGGCCTGGTCGGTCTCGGCTCCGACACAGGCAACTCCATCCGGGGCCCGTCGAGCCACAACGCGCTCGTCGGCATCCGCTCCACGCAAGGTCTTACGAGCCGCGACGGCATCATGCCGCTGTTCGCGCATCGCGACATAGGCGGTCCCATGACGCGCACCGTCGAAGACGCGGTGCGCATCTTCGACGTAATCGCGGGAAGCGACGCAAACGATCCGGTAACCGCCGAAGCCGACGCACGCAGACCGGGATCGTACCTGGACTTCTTGGAGACCGACCTCGAAGGTGTCCGCATCGGGGTGGCCGGACAGATCGCATACACCGAGACCGCGGATCCCGAGATCCTACAGCGCTTCTCCGAGGCGATCCGCGATCTGCAATCGCTCGGTGCTACGATTGTGCGCGACTTCGAGATTCCGGACCTGCGGCAGTTGCGCCGGGGGCTCGGTTGCTCGCGCTTCCGCTACGACATCGACAACTATCTGGCCGGCATCCCAGACCCACCGGTGCACTCGCTCGAGGAGATCGAGCAGAGCGGGCGAGTCTACCGCACCGTGATGCCGACCGTGCGCCGCTTTCTGTCCTTCGAGGGCACCCCCGAGACCAACGAGCAGTGCATTCGGGGGCGGGGAAACGAGCAGCGTCTACGCGAAGCGGTGCGCTCGGCAATGGCCGCGCACGACGTGGTGGCGCTCATCTACCCGACGTGGAACAACCCCCCGCGCCTCGTGGGAGACCTGACGACTCCGCACGGCAACAACTCCCCGATCCTATCGCCGCCAACCGGGTTTCCGGCGCTCACGGTGCCCATGGGCTTCGTCTGGGACGATCGCCTCCCGGCGGGACTTCAGATCTACGGCGATGCGTGGTCGGAGCCGACGCTCATCCGCATTGCTTACGCCTACGAACAAGCAACGCACCGAAGACGACCGCCGAACACGGCGCCAGCACTAGAAGGCAACTAGAAGGAGACAATTCCATGGATAGACGTGACTTCGTGAAGGCCACGGCGACTGGCGTCGCAGCGGCAGCAACCCCCGCGGTGCTCGCGTCCGAGCTCCCGGCGGCCGCCTCCGCGCTTCCCGCACGCGCGCCCGCAGTGCACGTAAGCCGCGCCGGGCCGCTCTTGGTCGCCGACGTGAGCAGCATCCGGCACAAGAACGGAGGCCCCGAGAGTGCCATCGAGCGAGCATATCGCGGCATCACCGGGGGCGAGGACGTGCTCGACGCGATCGTCGCCGGAGTGAACATCCCCGAGCTCGATCCCGAGGAGTCAGGAATCGGGTACGGCGGGCTCCCCAACGCCGACGGAGTCGTGCAGCTCGATTCCTGCCTCATGCACGGCCCACGCAAGTGGGCGGGAGGCGTGGCCGCCCTCGAGGGCGTGCGCACTCCTTCGCTGGTAGCCAAGGCCGTCGCGGAGCTGACGGACCATCACCTGATCGTGGGAGAGGGCGCCCGCGAGTTCGCGCGCGCACTCGGTTTCGACATCGAGGACGACCTCAACACCGAGCACTCCCGCGCCATGTGGCTGGAATGGCGCCGCCGTGTCGACCCGAGTCACTGGCTCGACCCCGACGAGCGCATCCGGGATACGAGACGCGGTGACACCGGGCGTGACCCGGACCATGAGGCGCGTCTGCAGCGCTTCCACGATGCGTCACAGGCAGCCGATCTCTCGATGGTCGACGACGGCCTCATCGACTCCGAGTCCTATTGGGGCACAACGAGCCTGGAGGCGCTCTCCCAGGACGGCGACATCTGTGGGGTGACGACCACGAGCGGCCTCTCGTGGAAGATCCCGGGACGTGCGGGAGACTCGCCCATTCTGGGAGCTGGCCAATACGTCGACAACGACGTGGGTGCCGCGGGCTCGACCGGACGCGGTGAGGCCAACCTCTTCAGCTGCGCCTCTTTCCTGATCGTGGAGTTCATGCGTCAAGGCATGGCTCCGAAAGACGCGGGCATGCGGACGCTCGGGCGAATCAAGGACAATACCATCGAGTCCCGACTGTTGAACGAGCGCGGGCTGCCGAACTTCAATGTGCGCTTCTTCATCCTGAACAAGGCGGGAGACTACGCGGGCGTGGCAATGTATGGAACCGGAGAGGGTGCGTTCGCGGTGTGCGACGAGAACGGCGCACGGGAGGAGCCGCTGGAAGGGCTTCTGAAGGGATCGACGAGAGGTTGAACACTGGCAATTGAGACGGATCCGCCAGCAACAGAGAGGCGGCGCCCCACAGGACGGCCATGGACGCGTCGAGACTCGCCAGGCTCTGGACGCTTTCCATGACGACACCGGTGACCGGCGTGACGGCTTCCAGCGCGCCCTCGACCTCGAGGGCGGGCGGCCCGTCTTTGGCCAACATCGTGGACCCGATCTACACCGTGGTGGCCAAGTTCCCCACGCAGCACCTGCCTAGGTAGGGGGCGCTAGGCTGAGGGTCGAGCAAGTGCGCTAGCGGAGCCCGACCACCACGACCATCGGACCCTCCTGCCACACACAGTCGGTCTTGAAGCCGACGTCCGTCATGGCTGCCATCTCTGCCTCGAGTGGGAAGTACGTGTCTTCCTCGGCCCACTGCTCGAGGTGCCGCCACCCGTCAGGCTCGCTGATCCCCGACGCCACCATGTGGTCGACCCACCCCCGATAAAGTGCCTCTCGCGCTTCCGGCTCAGCCGGCATGGTGGCGTCTGCGTTCACGAATACACCCCCGCTGGGCAACGCATCGTACACACGGCTGTAGAACGCTTTCTTGTCCGCCATCGTCAGGATGTGATGCAGCGAGATGGAGGCCGCCACCGCATCGCACGAAGGCAGCGGCTCCAGGAAAGACCGTTCCTGAAAACCAACGCGGTCCCCGAAAGCTTCGAGCCGTGTGCGCGCGTACTCCAGCATCTCGGTGTCCACATCCAGTAGCTCGACCCGTGCTACCGCATCCTGCCGAAGCAGCGCCTCAGAAAGCCCACCCGTGCCCGCGCCGAGGTCCAGTGCTACGCCAGGACGTGTCGACGCAACCGCGGCCGCGGCGGCGCCCAGCATCGCCTCGTAGCCGGGAATGAAGCGACGGATCGACTCGTCATAGGCATCAATATCGAGCTTCAGATGATCGCGCACACTGTGGGACATAACGACTACTCTCTCGATCCGGCTCGACCGGGTCAACCGAAGTCCGCTCCCGCCTATATACGCCCAGCATCCACCGTCCCTTGCGGGTCCTCTAATGCACCGATACACCACACAGGAGCCGGCGCACGCCGGCCACGCATCTCAATGAGGCACAGGGGGTTCCATGTCGCGAACGATCCGTCGTCTGGGTTGGACGATGCTCGGTCTAGTGGTTCTGACTCCGACCGTCACGGTCGCTCAATCCAACGCCGTTCAGGCCATTGATGAGGAGTACACGCGACTCATTCTCGAGCATACCCAGGACGACCGAATTCTCACCGAGCTGGTCGACCACCTGCCTGCCTCGGAGACGGTGCCCACACCGCTCGACTTCCACGGCAGAATCGTCGGGACTCCAGACGAGCTCACGTATGCTGGGGACATCCATCGTTATCTGCGCGCGATCGCATCGGCGTCACCTCGTGCCACCGTATGGTCGATTGGCCAGACAGAGGAAGGTCGCGAGATGATCCTCATGGCGATCGCCAACGAGGAGACGATCGCGAACCTGGATCAGTACAAGGGATATCTGCAGGAGCTCACCGACCCTCGAGCAACCTCTGAAGAGCGGGCCCAACAGCTCATCAAGGAAATCGCCAAACCGATCTATTGGCTGACGTCCGGTATGCACTCCACGGAAAACGGCGGACCCGAGATGCTGCAGGAGCTCGCGTACCGCCTGGTCGTCGAGGACACCGAGTTCATCCAGGAGATCCGAGACAACATCGTCACCTTCATCACTCCGGTGATCGAGGTCGATGGCCGCGAGAAGCAGGTCGATACGTACTACTTCAACAAGGATCGACCGGACGGCGCAGCCCGACTCCCGCTCATGTACTGGGGCAAGTACGTCGCGCACGACAACAACCGCGACGCCATGGGCCAGATGCTGGCGCTCACCAAGAACGTGAACGCCATCCAGCTAGAGTGGGCGCCCACCATCATGCACGATCTGCACGAGGCACAGAATTACCTCTACTCCTCGACGGGCACTGGGCCCTACAACGAGGCCTTCGACGCAATCACGATCACCGAATGGTGGATGCTCGCCGAAAACGACGTGCTCGAGATGACCAAGCGCGACGTTCCCGGGGTTTGGACGTACAGCTTTTACGACGGATGGACGCCGAACTACATGTTCTCCATCGCGCACAGTCACAACGCTGTCGGGCGCTTCTACGAGGTCGCGAGCTACGGGCCCCAGAATCGCACGCTTCGGGTAGGCGGCACCACGACGAGTCGCGAGTGGTTCCGACCGAACCCGCCGCTTCCCACCATCGAATGGGGACCCAGGAACAACACCAACATCCAGCAATCAGCGGTGCTGTTCTCGCTCAAGTACACCGCGGATCACCGAGAGACGTTCCTCGACAACTACTGGGTGAAGAACAAGCGATCGATAAGGAAGGGCGTCGAGGGCCCCATCAATGCCTGGCTCATCCCGTCGGGCCAGCGCAGGAGCGCCGACGCGGTGGACGCCGTCAACGAGCTCATGCGGCAGGGCCTCGAGATTCACCGTGCAGACGGCTCCTTCGAGGCTGGCGGTATCGAGATCGAGGCCGGTGACTACTTGATCCGGGCGGACCAGCCATTCCGTACGCTGGCCGACATGTACCTCTCCTTGCAGCAGTTCTCGCTCGACAACCCCCGTCCGTACGATGACACGGGCTGGACCTTCCAGCTCATGCGCAATGTCGAGATCGTCGAGATCGAAGACGCGAAGGTGCTCGAAGAGGACATGACATTGCTCACGGTACCCGCGCGTGCCCCGGGCGGAATCTCTGGCGGGGGCAGCACGGTGGTGGTGGACCACACGACCGACAACAACCTCATGGCATTCCGCTATCAGCACAGCGACGTGCGCATGCTCGCGGCCGAAGAGGAGTTCGAGATGGACGGCCGCACCTTCAGCGCGGGCACGTTCATCATCCCGGACGCGAACCGCGCGGTGCTCGAGGCGAGCCTCGCGGAGCTCGGCCTGCAGGGCCACGGTACGAACGACATGCCTGATGTCGCGACGCACGAACTGGACCTTCCACGCATCGCGTTCTTGCACTCCTGGCGTCGCACGCAGGACGAGGGCTGGGTGCGTGGCGCCCTCGACCACTACGGCGTGCCCTACGACTACTTCGCCGACAAGCTCGTCGCGGAGGGCAACCTGCGTGAGCGCTACGACGTCATCATCTATCCGCACGTCGGCGGCAACGCGCGGTCGCACGTCAATGGCTTCGCAATGACGGGCGACATCCCGCTTCCCTACAGGAAGACCGAGCAGACACCCAACCTGGGCGGCATCGACGAGAGCGACGACATCCGGGGCGGCATGGGCTGGGAGGGCCTGGTCGAGCTCGCCAACTTCGTGCGCGAGGGGGGGCTTCTTCTCGTCGAGGGCTCGACCTCGTCGATCATGCCAGAGTACGGCGTAACGACGGGCGTGAACATCGAAAGCCCGACTGGGCTGACCGCGCCTGGTTCGATCCACCGGGGCATCATCGCCGACAAGACGAGCCCGATCACCTATGGCTACGACGGTGATCAACTGCCTGTGTACTTCAAGAACGACCTCGTGCTCTCCACGGGCGGCGGTGGCTTCGGCGGTCGCGGTTTCGGCCGGGGAGGCGGGGCCTGGCAGAACACGACTCCGATGGCTAGACGGCCCACGCTATCCGACTACGAAAACCCTGAAGAGACGGCAGGGCTTCCGGGCAGCGCCGGGGGGGGACGCGGAGGATTCGGGCGTGGCCGCGGCGGATTCGGTGGCGGCAGCAGTGACAACGCACGCGTGATCATGCGCTTCCCCCGGGACGCGGATCAGATTCTGCTCTCAGGCACGATTCGGGGCGCCGAAGCGCTGGCAGGCAGGGCACAGGTGATCGACGCCCCGGTCGGTGACGGCCACGTCGTGATGTTCTCGATCCGACCGTTTTGGCGCTGGCAGACGCAGGGCACCTTCTTCTTGGGCTTCAACGCGATCCTGAACTGGAACGATCTCGACGCGGGACGCGACAACGACGACGACGAGCCGGTGACGTCACCGGGAAACGATAGGTAGGGTTAAGACACCGAATCCGGGACCAGTCCGGTGTGAGGGCGGTCGCGCTTCGGCGCGGCCGCCCTCGTTTCGCTTGCGTGCCGGGCGTCACCGACACGCCCTTGACTCAGTTTTGTATACTCAAGATTGTATACCTCGTCAGTCCTTCCGATTTGGGGGTGTGGGGTGGGGAAGTATCTCTTGGGCGAGTTCGAGCACCTGGTGCTGCTCACGATCATCCGGCTCGGTGATTCCGCTTACGGCGTATCGATCACGAACGACCTCACGGCGCAGACCGGCAAAGAGGTCGCGCAGGCCGCGACCTACCTGACGCTGCGACGCCTCGAGGAGAAGGGCTGGATCACAGGGTCCGCCGGAGAGGCCACCGCCAAGCGCGGCGGGCGTGTGAAGCGCTACTACCGAATCACTCACGCCGGCCTCGCCCGAGTGAAAGAGAGCCGCGACACGCTACTCTCGATGTGGTCCGGGATCGGAGAGCAGCTGTCGTGAGCTCCGTGCCCCCCCCCGTGACTTGCGGCTCGCCTGGTCGAGTGGCTAGCGATCGACCTCGAGGCCGCCCACGTGCTGGGTAACCTCCAGGAGGGCTTCGGCGCTCAGGGACGAGGCGTCCTGATCTCGACCGTCACTCGGGGCTTACGCCCGGTGGTCGTCGGCGTGGTGCTAGGGATGGCGTTGGCGCTACTGCTGGGACCCTTGATCGGCGAGGGTCTCTTCGACAGCAACCCACGTGATCCGTGGGTGCTCTCGCTGGTGCCGCTTGCGCTGCTTCTGGGGGCTGGTGGCGCGGCACTTCTTCCAGCTCTTCGCGCGGCGAAGATAGATCCCGTCCGTGCGCTCAGGGCGGAGTAGCGGTCCGGCAGGCTGACCCGGCGAACCAGCGCCCGGGACCGGCTTGCTCCGGTCAACATCCTGGCCTAGGCTGCTGTCTCTCTGGTACGCACACCTTGCCGTTCCTGCGCACAGCCGCGGTCATCCCGGAGTTCTACATGAAGGTTTATCGTCGCGTCCTGCCCCTCGGGGCCCTGCTGGCCCTAGTGGCGCCAATGACGCCCAGGGAACTCGCCGCACAGTCCCTCGAGGGCGTGCTGTCAGCCATCGAATACCGCGAGATCGGCCCGACGCGGCAGAGCGGACGCTTCGTCGACATCGCGGTGCCACGGCAGCAGCCACACACGTTTTATATCGCCACGGCGTCAGGGCACCTGTGGAAGACCACGAACCGAGGCATCTCCTTCGATGTGCTCTTCGACCAAGAGGACGTGTTTTCGATCGGCGCCATCGCGGTCGCTCCGTCCGATCCCGACGTGCTCTACCTGGGCTCCGGAGAAGCGAATAACTCGCGTAGCAGTTACTGGGGCGACGGCGTCTACAAGTCCACTGATGCCGGCGAGACCTGGACCAACATCGGCCTCCCCGAGTCGCACCACATCGGTCGAATCGTGGTGCACCCGACGAACTCCGACATTGTCTATGTTGCCGCGCTCGGGCACCTCTATTCGGAGAACGACGAGCGCGGTCTGTACAAGACCACGAACGGCGGTGATAGCTGGCAGCGCGTTCTGGGGCCACAAGTAGAGGGCCGTCGCATCGGCATCGTGGACCTGGTCATGGACCCGACCAACTCCGATGTCCTGTACGCTGCGAGCTATGACAAGGTGCGCGTGCCATACAGCTTCGACCTCGGCGGCCCGGGTAGCCGTCTCTACAAGACCAGCGACGGCGGAGCCAACTGGATCCAGATCGGGCAGGGACTGCCCGAGGGCATGCTCGGACGCATCGGGGTCGACGTCTATGAGCGGGATCCGAACGTCTTATACGTCACCATCGAGAACGCCAATAAGGCTGATATGTCGGACGAGGATCGCCGACAGGAGCTGCTCGAACACGAGTCGTCCCGCGGCATGATCGGCGGAGAGATCTACCGCTCGAACGATGGGGGCATCACTTGGGACCGCGCGAGCCCGGAGGGCGAGTCGATCGGTGGTGGGCCGGCATACTACTACGGCCAAATCATCATCGACCCGAACGATTCCGACGTGGTGCACGTCATGTCCGCGCGCTCCTGGGGCACATCAGACGGTGGCGAGACCTGGGACAGCCGCCCGCTCGGTTTCGGCGGTGACGACCACATGCTGTGGATCAACCCCGACGACTCGGAGCACATGATCCTCGGCTACGACCACGGCCTCGGCATCACCTACGACGGAGGGGAGAACTGGTACCACCCGGACTTCCAGTCGCTGGCACAGTTCTATTCCATCGGGATCGATGACTCCCACCCCTACCGCGTAGCGGGCGGCCTGCAGGACAACGGCTCGCACATGACGTACAACACCAACCCGGCGGGCGGGCCCATCCGTTTCGAGATGTGGGACCGCATCGGGGGCGGTGACGGCATGTACAACGAGTTCGACCGTTGCACGAACCGGTACCTGTACAACGAGTCGCAGTTCGGGCCGATTTCACGCCTGGACCTGTGGACCGGCGAGCGCAAAGGCATCCGGTATGAGGACGCCGACATGCGCTACAACTGGAACGCGCCCATCGTAGTCAGTCAGCACGACTGTGACGTGATCTACCACGCCGGCAACAAGGTCATGAAGTCCGAGTTCCGCGGTGAGAGCTGGCAGGTCATCAGTGAGGACCTCAGCAAGAACGACCCGGCCACACTCACGACCGGGAAGGGCGGTGACGGCAACATCCAGTACGGCACCATCTCGTCTCTCGACGAGTCGCCCATCAAAGGGGGCCTGCTCTGGGCCGGCACCGACGACGGCAACGTGCAGGTGACGCAGAACGACGGCGAGACCTGGACCGACGTCACCAACAACATCCCGAACAACCCGCACTACTGGGTGAGTCGTGTGGAGGCGTCCCATCACGAGCTCGGCACCGCCTACGTGACCTTCACCGGGTACCGGAACGACGACTTCCGCGCCTTCATCTACAAGACCAGCGACTTCGGCGAGTCGTGGTCGGACATCTCTAACAACTTGCCCGACGGCCCCATCAACGTCGTGCGCGAGCACCACTCCAACCCCGACCTGCTCTTCGTGGGCACCGAGTTTCAAGTGTTCGCTTCGATCGACGGCGGGGAGAGTTGGGCGAGCATGAAGGGTGACATGCCCACCACTCCGGTGCACGACATCAAGATCCACGCTCGCGAGAACGACCTGGTCGTCGGGACGCACGGCCGCGGCATCTACATCGCCGACATCGCGCCGTTGGCGGAGATGACCGAGGATCTGCTCGCGATGGACGCGCACTTCTTCCAACCGGAGTCGAAGGTCCGTTGGATCGCGCCCGACTTCACCAACTACGGTTCGTCGAACTTCGAGGGCGAGAGCGATACGCTCGCGGTCACCCTCTACTATTACCTGTCCGACGATGTCGACGACGACATCACCTTCACCGTATACCAGGGACGGTTCCCGATCTACGAAATCGAGGGCGAGGGTGAAGCCGGTCTGCACCGGGTCTTTTGGAACATGCAGAAGCGCATCGAACGCACCGCGGAAGAGCAGGAGAGCGCGCGTTCAGGTGGTGGTCGTGGCGGGCGGGGCGGTGGTCGCGGTCGCGGCAACAGCGGGATCTCGGCCGAAGACCGTATCCGCTACGACTTCAGTGAAGCACCTGTCGGCGAGTATCGCGTCGTGATGACCATCGGCGACAAGATGTTCGAGCGATCGGTCTCCATCCTCAAGGACGAGTGGTGGCAGGAGCGGCGGTAGTCGATGGTTGCCACCACCAGCCTTTGGCCGTCACCTTTCCCGGTTCCAAGACCTTCCGTCATCTGAGGCCGATATGTCATTGAAGCGCCTGCTGCTCTGCGTTCTCTCGTTTGCTTTCGCCGCGCCGTTGGCGGCGCAGGATGTGCCCTGGTCGCCGCTGAAGCGTGGCAGCGACAACGTGGACGTGCTCGGACACCTCCCGCTCGGCCCCCGCCTCTCAGTCGCCGACATGGACATGGAGCAGGAGTTGGACCGTCCGTTCGTGTACATCGCGCGCATGGTCTACGGCGACGATGGGCCCAAGGGCACCGACATCATCAGCATCGAGGACCCGGAAAACCCGCAGCTGCTTTACGAGTGGAGGATCGAGAACCAGGACCTCCACCAGCGAACCGGCGGCATGGACGTGAAGCACTTCAAGTGGAACGACCGTTATTACCTGGTGCAGTCGCTGCAGTTCGGGGGAGGCGGTCCGGACAATGACCTCGGCGCGGTGATCCTCGACGTGACCGGCCTTCCCGATCCATCGACGGTCCGCGAAGTGGCTCGCATTCGCGAGCCCGAGATGCCTGGGGGTTTCCACAACATCTTCATCTACAAGCACTCCAACGACCGCATCTACCTCTTCACCACGGCGCGTGCCCCGGGTGCGCTGATCTACGATCTCGGTATGGTGGTGGACGGTGACCTGGCGAACGCGCGCGTCGGCATGGTGCCGGTGCCCGAGGGCTCACTCGGCAGCGGAGGCGGCCGCGGCTACCACGACTTCTACGTCGGCTACCATCCTGATACTGGTGAGGACCGCTTCTACGGTGGCGGCACGGGCGGATATTACATCTACGACGTCTCGTCCATCGAGGCGCCTGAGCTCCGCATCACGCTCACGGGCATTAGCGGGGTCAACTACGGCCACACGTTCACGCCGAGCCCGGACGGCCGCTACGTCATCGCCGAGACCGAATACCAATACGCGCCGCTGCGCATCTTCGACCTGCAGCCCGCACTCGAGGGGGGTAGCAACAACATTCGCAACCCCATCTCGGCATTCACCGCCGACTGGCGGCACCTGGTACACAACCACGAGGTGCGTTGGCCCTACGTCTTCGTGTCGGGCTACCTCGATGGGCTGCAGATCTTCAATCTGCAGGACCCGCTCAACCCGGTGACAGTGGGCTATTACGACACCTACGTCGGCCCTGCCAACACCGAACAATACTCTCAGTTCAACGGGGCGTTCGGGATCGACGTGCGCAACGCGGACGGCCTGATCGTCGTCAGCGACATGTCGACCGGACTCTGGACCATGAGGATGGACGGATTCCAGGGGTGGAACGGAGAAGACTGGGGCCTGCCCAACATCTCGTCGGCGCAGGACTGGGATAATCCCGTGGTGAAACGGCCGATCAGCTAGCAACGCTTCCCGCGCTAGTCGCGATACGCGATCGCGTCGATCTCCACCCTGAGGCCCGGATCGGGCAGCGATGCGACCTGGACGGTCGTGCGCGCGGGCCGGTGCTCTCCGAATACTTCTGCGTAAACCCGGTTCATTTTCTCGAAGTCGCGCAGGTCTACCAAAAAGACACCACAGCGGAGCACCCGCGAGAGATCCGACCCTGCGGCTTCGAGGATCGCTTGCATGTTCCGAAAGACCTGGTGCGTCTGGGACTCCACGTCCGGGCCGGCGAGCTCGCCCGTCGCGGGATCGGTAGCACCCTGGCCCGACACGATGACCAGCCGGTCGAAGACCATGCCAGGGGAGTACGGGCCGATCGGTGCGGGCAGGCCCTCGGCCTGCACGGATCGGTGTGGGGAGTCGCTCACGACGTACCCGCCTTCGCCTCGTCGCCGAGAAGCCTGGTTACGGCAAACCACACCGCCGGGTAGGCCACGAGCTGGCCGACGATGAACCACATCGGATGGGAGAACGCCACCCAGTTCATGATGCTTCCCACCACCGCGAGTCCTACGATTCCGCCCGCGAACCAGCGCCGTTTCGTGCTCGCGATCTTTCCTGCAGTAAAGGCTCCGAGGAAAGCTCCAATTATCTCCGAAGCGAACGCCATTGCCCAGCTCGCTGCTGGCATCGCGGCAACATCCGCCTGAAAGTCCGCCTGGTCGTCCGGATTCATAGGGTCCAAGCCGGGCGGCAATGGGTACAGCGCCGATCCCACTTGTTGTAATACGAAGACAACCAGACGGACGACCAGGAAGCCCGCGATGACAGCAGCAATGTTACGGACCATCGTTCCCCTCTTCCGGTTAGGAACAAAAAGGTTGTCGGCGCGGCGAGCGCCGGCTAGGCTCACAATTGGGCCATGTAGACTCGATGGGGCCACCCCCGAGCAACGATACCGTGAT
>DQPL01000037.1 GCA_015664885.1 Gemmatimonadota bacterium | reverse complement strand
TTTTCGGGGGAAGCTGGCTCTCTGCTTCTGCGCGGCGGGATGATCACCGTCGCTTTGGTACTGTTCGCTCTCGGGAGCATGGCGGTATGGCCGCGACACTTCTCGCAATTGGTCGAGTGGTTCGCACGTTTTCTGCCGAGGAAGATCTCTGTGCCGCTCCTGGACTCGCTGACTTCGTTCCTCGACTCGCTCGCGATCATGCGTGACCCGAAGCTGCTGGCATTGGGACTCGCCTGGACGGTCTTCTTCTGGATCTGGCACGCTTCGTCGTTCTGGCTGGGCATGCTGGCCTTCGGCATCGATACCGGCTTCGTATCCGCGATTTTCGTCACCGCAGCGGTGGGTTGGGGAGTTGCCTTGCCGTCGGCGCCGGGGTTCTTCGGGACGTTCCACTATGCCGCTAATTTCGCCCTGACTGCGGTATACGGTGTAGCTGCCAACCAGTCCCTGGCCTTTGCGTTCGGGTACCATTTCGGTGGCTGGCTTCCCATCACGCTGATCGGCTTTTACTACGCCTGGAAGATGGGGCTGTCGCTCGGCGAGGTGCGCACCGCCAAGGCGTCGTGAGACAGGCAGTCTCGGTTCGTGCCCCTGCCAAGGTGAACCTCCTGCTGCGCGTGCTCGAGCGTAGAGCGGATGGCTTTCACGAGCTCGAGACGCTCTTTCAAACGATCGACCTTGCTGACGAACTGACCGTCGAATTGGCTGGGGACTCGGTTGCGCTCGAGGTCACGGGCGCAGACACGGGGCCGGTCGGAGACAACCTCGCATTCCGGGCCGCGCAGGCGTATCGCCACGTCGCTGACTTGAAGCCCGGGGTCCGCATCCGTCTCGCCAAGAACATTCCGGCGGGCGCCGGGCTGGGTGGCGGATCTTCAGACGCAGCTGCCACTCTGCGCGCGCTGGACCACCTAACCGGGGGGGCCGTCTCCACCGAGGCGCTGCACGCCATCGCCGCGGGCCTGGGATCCGACGTCCCGTTCTTCCTGTGCGGCAGCGCCTTGGCCCTTGCCCGCGGGCGAGGCGACGAACTCATCACGGCGCCCTCACTCCCCTCGGCGGCAGTCGTGCTCGTCTGCCCGCCCGTACACGTCGCGACGGGGCCCGTATATGCTGCCCTGGCGGAGCGTCGGGCGTTGGGGGGTCGGCAGGCACATGCGCAGTTGGAGCGCGTGCCGTCGGACTGGGACGCTGTCGAAGACATCGCTGCCAACGACTTCGAACCGGGCGTGGCGGACGCACATCCGGAGGTGCGGCGAGCTCTGGGCGCACTGCGGGACGCGGGTCTGCGCTTGGCCATGCTATCGGGCAGCGGCGGCGCATGCTTCGGACTCGTAAGCAGCGCGTCGGAGGCTTCATTGACGGCGCAACGCCTTTCCGACGAGTTCGGGTGGAGGGTTGTGGCCACTCGAACGTTGGAGGAAGTGCCCGCGGTCGAGACTGCTTGACGGGCGGGACCTTGAACCGCCCCCCCCGCCTTCGGTAGGATGTGCCCTGCTGGCCCGTCGTCTAATGGCAGGACACCGGTCTTTGGCACCGGCGGTGATGGTTCGAATCCATCCGGGCCAATTGCTCGATCCCTCCGGTGGTGGACTCGACTAGGATGATCCCAGACAGGCCACTCATACGCTGTATCGGTTGTGGCTTTGCCATCCCGCTCGCGCTGCTCCTGGTGCCAAGCGCGGGAGTAGCCCAAGTCGTGTCCGGGGTCCCCGACACCGTGACGCTCGCACCCGATTCGTCCGACCTTCGCGGGCGCGCCCGCAGCGCACAGGCCCAGTACGAACGACGTCGCCTTCGCTACCTGCCCGTTACCAACGTCTCGTTCACCGACGCGTGCGACGAGCGTGTCGGCCGTTTCTGCTCCTGGTACGATGAGGGGGACTGGTACCCGCAGCCCGAGCCCCCCGAGGTCGAGGAGCTGAGATCGGCCTTGCTCACGGTTCTGGACTCCGTGCAACGCCACCTGCCCGGCGACGGCTGGGTGCTCGGGCAGCGGGTTTGGTATCACTCGGAGGCGGGTCGACGGGAAGAAGCGTTGCGCGCCGGACAGGCGTGCGGCGCGGTAGAGCCCTGGTGGTGCGCGGCGCTGCAGGGCTTCGCGCTACACGGGTTGCAACGCTACCTGGAGGCGGAGACGGCCTTCGAGCGCTCACTCCTCCTCATGGACAAGGAGCGAGCGCAGGAGTGGCGAATTCCTCGCAGAGAGGTAGACGGAGATTCCCGCCGCATACTCGACCAACTGGAGGGAGCGCCCAGCGACTCCGTCAGTGCGGTCCTCGACCGCCTGTGGATGCTGTCCGATCCCCTGTACCTCGTCGACGGGAATGATCGCAAGACCGAACACTACGCTCGCTGGACCGTGACGACGCTCAAGGAGCGGGCTCGGAACCCGTTCCACATCAGGTGGGGGAAGGACATCGAGCAGTTGACCGTGCGTTTCGGGTGGGAGATCGCTTGGCAACGCTCGATCGACCGCCGCAGCATCCTGGACGGCAGCAACGTCATCGGTCGCAAGCACCCTGAGCGCAGGGACTACATGCCCTCCGGCTCGGCTCTGGAGTCCCCCGGCCGCGCGACGCACCAGGACCTGCTCGCGGACAAGCGGCGACCCCCGAGCCTGTACGCGCCGGCGTATGCTCCGCAGCTGCTTCCGATGGAAGGCCAGCTTGCGGTCTTCCCGAGAGGGGACCGCATGATCGTCGTGGGCACACACTTCCTTCCGGAGGACACCACCGTCCATGCCGAGCACCATCACGACGTACCCTGGCTCGCGGCGGGCGAACAGGAAGACATGCGGGACCGGGGCGGTCTCTTTCTCGTCTCCTCGGACCAGGCGCCGCTGCGATCCAACCGCTCCCTGGGGAGTGCCGAAGGCGTGCTGACGCTGGAGGCGCCAGTCGGTTCGTACATCGTCGGGACCGAGGCGTGGAGTCCCTCTCAGCGAAGGGCAGGCCGGTACCGAGAAGGGGTCGAGTTTCGGCCTGTACCAGAAGACATTGCCGCGCTCTCCGATCTCCTGATGTTGAGGTCCACGGCGGATCCTCCGACGCTGCTCGAGGCCGCGATACCGCTAGCGCTGCTGCGGACCGACGTCCGGCGTGGTCAGACCTTCGCCATCGGCTGGGAAGTGTCCGGACTGGGATTTCGGCCCGAGACGCTCTCTTTCGAAGTCACCGTGAACCGGGTCGACCGAGGCCTATTCCGGCGGATCGGGGAGTTCCTACGGTTTAGCGACGGACCTCAGAGAGTCTCGCTAGCGTGGCAAGAGCCGGGGCCCGAGCAGCCGAGCCCGCTGTTTCGCTACCTCGACCTCAATCTGGACTCGCTGGCCCCAGGTGTGTACGAGGTAGAGGTCACGCTCAGGACCTCGGGCAGGTCCGAGGTCGCCAGTGTGCGTCGGTTCAGAGTGCGAGACGGATGAGAACGTAAAGTGATGCGTTGACCCTTACGCGTGTCTTTTCTAGTTTTTCGGGCTCTCTAGATCGTGTCTCGAATTATCGGACTTCAAGCCCCGGCACAGATGGACGACGCCTACATGCGGGGTCCCCTTCTCCTGCTCAGCGGCCGAGCTAATCCGTCGCTGTCCACAGAGATCGGTGAGCTGATCGGGATGTCGCCAGATGGCGCCACGATCACGGAGTTCGCGGACGGAGAGATCTTCGTACGCATCGACCACAACGTGCGTGGTCGGGACGTATTCATCCTCCAGCCCACGTCGGCGCCGGCCGACAACATCATGGAGTTGTGTCTGCTGATCGATGCCGCGAAGCGGGCGTCGGCGGCGCGGGTCACTGCGGTGATCCCGTACTTCGGCTACGGTCGGCAAGACAGAAAGGATCAGCCGCGCGTCGCGATAGGCGCGAAGCTAGCGGCGAACCTAGTGGTTGCAGCGGGTGCCGATCGAGTGATCTCGATCGACTTCCATCAGCATCAGATTCAGGGGTTCTTCGACATCCCCGTGGATCACATGTATGCGGCTCCGGTGCTGACGAAATATTTCAGGGAGCTGGGCCTGGAGGACCTGGTCGTCATCTCGCCCGACGTGGGTGCGGCGAAGATGGCCCGGGGATACGCGAAACGGCTGGGTGCCGCGTTCGCGATCATCGACAAGCGGCGACCGAAGGCGAACATGTCGGAAGTGATGAACGTGGTCGGTGAGGTGGATGGCAAGACGTGCCTCCTTGTCGACGATATGGTGGATACGGGGGGATCGCTGTCCAACGGGATCCGGGCCTTGAAGGACCGGGGCGCCAAGGTCGTGTACGCGGCCGCGACGCACGCGCTGCTCTCGGATGGAGCGGCGCAGCGCCTGCAGGAGGCACCCGTCGAGGAAGTGATCGTGACGAATACGATCCGCATAGCCGAGGAAAAGCGTTTCGAGAAGCTCAAGGTGCTCTCGGTAGCGGGCCTGCTCGCGAAAGCGATCGATTACGTGCATTCGAACGAGTCGGTGAGTCAGCTTTTCGAGACTCCGCCGGACGACTGAGGGAAAGGGCCCCGGGAGAGCCTGGGGGCCGATAATCAGAGGGGATACCAATGGCGAACACAGCGACTTTACCAGCCCAGAAACGGGAAGGCACCGGAAAAGGTGTTGCGCGTAAGCTCCGCGCCGCGGGACGACTTCCGGCAGTGGTCTACGGCCGGGAACTCGACCCGGTCCATCTTTCGCTGGACGTGAAAGAGGCGGAACAGCTGTTCTATTCGATCAGCGTGGAGAACACGATCGTGGAGCTCAAGGTCGAGGGGGAGAAGAAGCCCTACGAGACGCTCATTCGAGAAATCCAGGTGCATCCGTTGAGGCTGACGTTGACTCATGTCGACTTCCTGCGGATTCAGGCGGGTGTCACGGTGGACGTCAACGTGCCCGTGCACCTCATCGGTATTCCGGAGGGCGTGAAAAACAGCGGCGGTGTACTCGAGCAGGTCATTCACGATCTGGCGGTGCGTTGCATCCCGTCGAAGATCCCGCAGTCCATCGACATCGATGTGACACACCTGGAGATCAACAAGTCCCTGCACATCTACGACATCGAGTTCGGCGAGGGCGTCGAGGTCACCATTGAGCAGAAGCGTACGATTTGCTCCGTGGCGATTCCGAAGGTCATCGAGGAGCCGGAAGAGGAAGAAGAGGAGCTGCTCGAGGGCGAGGAAGTCGAGGGCGAGGTGGCCGAGGACGGCGCACCAGCGGCCGAGGGTGCGGACGAATCAGGCGACTCCAAGGAAGGCGAGGGCTGATCCCTCGTTCTTTTGGCGCACATGAAAGTCGTGATCGGGCTCGGGAATCCCGGGCCCGAGCACGATGCCACGCGGCACAACGTCGGATGGTGGGTCGCGGACCGGCTTGCTTACGACTGGGGCTTCGACTTCTTTGCGCGTGAGGGTCGGGCTTTCGTCACCGAAGGGACAGTGGGTGAGACGCCGGTGCGCCTCATGAAGCCCACGACGTACATGAATCGAAGCGGGTTGTCGTTACGGCCGCTCCGGACCCTGGAGTCGTTCGACGCGGCTGAGGACCTGCTGATTGTGCTCGACGACGCCTCGTTGGATGTGGGTCGTGTTCGATTTCGTCCGGAAGGTGGATCGGGCGGGCACAACGGGCTCAGGTCTATCTCCGGTGCGTTGCAGTCGAACGACTACGCGCGACTACGCATCGGCGTCGGGCTCAAGCCCGATGGCGTGGACCTCGCGGACTGGGTTCTTTCGCAGATGCCCGAGGACGATGAGGACGTGGTGGTTGGCTTGTTACCTGAGCTGACCGGAGCCGTAGAGGTATGGATCAACGAGGGGAGTGAGGCGGCGATGAACCGCTTCAATCGATAGAAGAGACTTTTTCACATGACGGAACAGGAAGACTGAATCGATGACCGACTTCGTCGCATACACCGAATTCGCGTGGGTGCTCGGCGTTCTGGGCCTCGCGATCGCGTACGTTACCTACGGCTACGTCAAAAAGCAGCCGGCCGGTACCGACGTCATGATCGACCTCGGAGAGCAAATCCACGATGGCGCGATGACGTTCCTCCGACGGGAGTACACGTACTTGGCGGTCTTCGTCGTCGTCGTGGCGATTCTGCTGAGTCTGGCGATCAGCACGACCACCGCGCTTGCATACGTCTTCGGCGCCCTGAGCTCGGTTGCGGCGGGTTTCGCGGGCATGAAGGCTGCGCCCCGAGCCAATACCAGGACCGCAGCCGCGGCCAATGAAGAGGGTCAGGGCAAGGCGTTGCGTATCGCTTTTTTCGGGGGAGCCGTCATGGGTCTGGCGGTGGCGTCGCTCGGCTTGCTCGGCCTCGGCGCTCTCTACCTGGCGTTTGCCGCGGATGCGGTGCCCGGAACCGGTGAGTTCGGGAACTTCGCTCAAATCGTCTCCGGCTTCGCGATGGGCGCGAGCTCGATCGCTCTCTTCGCGCGCGTCGGAGGCGGCATTTTCACCAAGGCCGCAGACGTCGGCGCCGACCTCGTCGGAAAGCTCGAGGCGGGCATCCCCGAAGACGATCCGCGGAACCCGGCGACCATTGCGGACAACGTCGGTGACAATGTTGGCGACGTGGCGGGAATGGGTGCGGATATCTTCGAGTCGTACGTCGGCTCGATCGTTGCGACGATCGCCATCGGCGCTACAGCGGCGGCGATGACTGAGCACAGGGCCGCCGCTGTTGCGCTACCGCTCATCACCGTCATGGTGGGGCTGGTCGCGTCGCTGGTGGGTATTGCGGCCATGAAAGTCTTGGAGAAGCGCGACTCCTCCCACGCCCTGCACGGCACCACCTGGATCGCCGGCGCTTTGTTTCTCGGTGCTATGTACTTCGTCGTTCAGGCTATGGGCATCACATACACGACCGACGCAGGCATCACATACGGCGTGACCGGACCGTGGATCGCGATTGTGGCCGGTACTATGGCGGGCATCCTCATTGGGATGGTGACGCAGTATTACACGGCAGCTGGCCCCGTACGGAAGATCGCGGAGGCGAGTCAGACGGGCGCGGCGACCAACCTCATCCAGGGCCTCGCGGTCGGCATGGAGTCGACGGTGGTTCCGATCATCCTGATCTGTGTGACGATCTTTACCGCGTACGAGTTCTCGGGGCTGTACGGGATCGGCATTGCAGCGGTTGGCATGCTCGCGACCGTCGGTGTCACGATGACCGTCGACGCGTATGGGCCGATCGCCGACAACGCGGGTGGCATCAGCGAGATGGCTGGCCTGGGGCCGGAGACGCGGGAAATCACCGACTCGCTCGACGCGATCGGGAATACTACCGCCGCCATTGGTAAGGGCTTCGCTATTGGCTCCGCGGCGCTCACGTCACTCGCGCTCTTTTCGGCCTACTCAGCCGCGGTGGGACTGCAGGAGACGGGCATCGACATCATCGATCCGATCGTGGTGATCGGCCTGTTCCTCGGTGGCATGCTGCCGTTCTTCGTGGCCGCACTCACCATGACCGCGGTGGGTCGTGCGGCCCAAGGCATGGTGGACGAGGTACGCCGCCAGTTCAGAGAGATCCCGGGCATCATGGAAGGCACTGCCAAACCGGACTCCGCGCGCTGCATCGATATCTCGACCCAGGCGGCTCTACGCGAAATGATCTTGCCCGGCCTGACTGCGGTACTCGCGCCAGTCGTGGTGGGCTACTTCATGGGGCCGACAGCGCTCGGCGGCATGCTTGCGGGCGCGATGGTCACGGGCGTGCTCATGGCACTTTTCATGGCCAACTCCGGCGGTGCCTGGGACAATGCCAAGAAGTACATCGAGGCCGGCGCGTATGGCGGCAAGGGCTCCGAGCCTCACATGGCGGCGGTCATCGGTGACACTGTCGGTGATCCGTTCAAGGACACCTCGGGGCCGTCCCTGAACATCCTCATTAAGCTCATGACCGTGGTCTCCCTCGTGCTCGCGCCCTGGTTCGCGGCCCACCACGGCATTGAGGTCGACGCGCAGTCCACGTCGTGGCTCGTGGACGTGATCCAAAGCCTCTTCGGCTGAGCACAGCAAGGTTAGGCCCATGACCAAGGCAGCGAGTTTTGACAACGCACTGGCCTTTGCGGCTGATCTCATTGCCATCCCGGGTCTTTCGGGCAAGGAGGACGATGTCGCCCGGCGTCTATTCCAGGAGATGGAGGCGCTCGGACTAGCGGATGTGCGCGTGGACGACGCCGGCAACGTGATCGGAGTCGCGAGGGGGCGCGGCGACGCTCCCGCGGCCATGCTCAACTGCCACCTAGACGTGGTGGCGGAGGGGGATCACTCGGAGTGGGAAGTGCCGCCCTTCAGTGGCGAGCTTCGGGACGGGTTTCTGCACGGCCGGGGAGCCATGGACATCAAGGGCCCGCTCGCTCTGCAGACGTATGCCGCGGCGTCGATGATCGACGAGGCGCCGGGCGACGTGATCGTCGCTCACACGGTATACGAGGAGCGCGGCGGCCTCGGCATGAAGCATCTGCTCGAATCCGGATCGGTGGAGCCCGGCGTGGTGATCATCGGCGAAGCCACCAATGGAGACGTCTGTATCGGCCACCGGGGTCGAGCCGAGCTCGAGGTCGTTCTGACAGGCGTGGCCGGCCACGCCAGCGCGCCGGAACGCGCGGCCAACGCGCTCGACCTGCTGAGCGACGTGCTGCTCGCCGTCCGGGACCTCGCGGAAAACCAGAAATCGGACGAACTGCTGGGCGCGGCGAGCATTATCGCCACCATGGTGGACGTGCTACCACAGACTCGGAACGTGATTCCCGACCAGGTGATCGTGGCCCTGGACTGGAGAATCCTTCCCGGCGACGATCACGAGTCGCTCGTCCGGCGTGTGAGAGAAGCTGTTGAGGCGCGCATGGCGTCGGTCCCGGACGCGCTCGGATACGAGGTTAGGATGGCGACCGAGCGGCAGGTCACCTACACGGGAATCGTGGCTGACCGGGACCTCTTCACACCCGGGTTCCTCATGGATCCGGCGCATCCTGTCGTGGGCGCGGCCGCACGCGCGGTCGGCCGGCTCAGCGCTGCCGACCAAGCGGCTGAAGTGCGCCCTTGGACCTTCGCCACTGACGGTGGTTGGTCGTGCGGAGTACACGGAATTCCGACAGTGGGCTTCGCGCCGGGTGAGGAGCGCTTCGCGCACACCAACCGCGAGCGCCTGGATGTCGAAGAAGCCCGTTGGGGGTACGCGCGCTACCCAGGCCTGATCGCGGCCGTTCAAACGGCACTGAACTAAGGCGCTGCTGTAGTTCCCGCGTGGCCTGCAAGTGCCTAGCGGCGCTTCCTCCTCCGCGCCCGATCCACTAACTTTTCCGCCGTGCCGGAACCGGCACCCACAGTTGTCCCGCTCCGTCCTACCACTGGCGCCGCAGCCATGATGGTCGATATGACGGGGCCCGTTCCAACCCACGGACCGAGGGAACGAATCATGCGGCTTTACGAGGTCGTCTACATTCTCGACCCGGCGCTCTTAGAAGACGCCGTCACTGCCAAGCTCGAGAAACTCCACGAGTTGGTTACTTCGAAGGGCGGCGAGGTCTCCGCGATCGATCACTGGGGAACTCGCCAGCTCGCCTACCCGATCAACAAGCTTTCGGCTGGCTATTACGTCGTGGCGCATTTCACCGCCGCGCCGGAGGCTCTCCCGGAGTACGAACGGCTGCTCAAGCTCGACCTCGAGGTGATGCGGTATCTGATGGTCGTCAGCGAGGGTGAGCTCACCAGTGGTGCCTCGGTTCTGGGCGAGGCCCGACCTCGGTCGGCGAGCGAAGACGAGGACCGGGACGAAGACGATCGCGACGAAGACGAGCCCGAGCAGGCCGGAGAGGCCGGAGAGGAGGCTCACAACCGACCCGGGCCCCCGGAGTTCTCGGGTCCGCGGGGCCGCCGCCGTCGGATGGAGGGTCCGCCAATCCTCGTACTCGACTATAAGGACGTCGGCACGCTGTCGCATTTCTTGACCGAGCAGGGCAAGATCTTGCCGAAGCGTACCACGAAGGTCTCCGCCGGTTTTCAGCGCCAGCTTGGCCGTGCCGTGAAGCGTGCGCGATACCTGGCCTTGGTCCCGTATACTCGGCGCGCCGAAGGCTGATCGAGCGTGTTGGAAACCCTTCCGGAGGGCACGGCGAGCGAAGGCAGCGGATGGCGTGGTGCCGCCGCGCTGATCGCAGTGGTCTTCTTCGCCCTGGGCGTCAGCGCCAGCGTGCTACTCGCCGTCCCCTTCTTGCTGTTGGTCGGCATGAAGGGCATTCGGGGCTTGGGCATGTTCGCAGCGGTCCTGGTGGCGATGCTGGTGACGGCTTCGGGGGTTCCCGATGGAGTTTGGTTCATGGACAGAGCATGGGCGCTCCTGGTCGGCGGGTTGTTCGTGGCGTTGTCGTTGGCGCGGCCGATGTCGAAGCTGTCCACGAGGGCTTTGCTGGCCGTTCTCGGTGCCGGCGCCGTCACGGCGGCCTTCATCTCGCTGCGTGCAGGAGCGTGGGGGGCGGTGGATTGGGCGATTAACGATCGAGTTCAGTTCACGATCGCTCAGACCCTGGAGCAGGTCGTGAACTGGCGCCAGGGTGAAGCGCTCGCCCCGGCTTTCGTCTTGTCGATGTACGAAGTGGCAGAGGCCCAGATGGAGGTATTCCCGGCGATTACGGGCTTGACCTCCATGGCGGCACTGTGCGTAGTGTGGTGGCTGTATGCTCGTTTGACGAGCAGCGATCAACCGGGCTTGGGCCCACTCAAGGAGTTTCGATTCAACGACCAGCTGGTGTGGGTGTTCGTTGGGGGGCTTCTGCTGCTCGTCACTCGTGCGGGCGAACCGCTTGGCCGTGTGGGGGCCAACGCAATGGTCTTCATGGGCGTGCTGTTCGCTTTGCGCGGCGCCGCCGTCGTCGTCTTCATAAGTGGCGGTGTGTCGCTGGTCGGACTCTTGGTGGTGACGGTTGGGCTCGTGCTCGTGCCGGCCCTGGTCCTCAGTGGGGCTCTGGTTATTGGAATAGGTGACGTCTATCTGGACGTACGTGGACGCGTGGCGGAACTCGCCGCTTGAAAGACGCTTTGGAGGAACGATGAAGTTGATCCTGAAGAAGGCAGTCGAGCACCTCGGAGAGGTTGGCGAGGTCGTGCAGGTCCGGGCTGGATACGGCCGGAATTATCTCATCCCGCAGGGGCTCGCGTTCACTGCCAGCGATGCGAATATACGACGCCTGGAGGAGGAGCAGACGCGTGCCGAAGAGAGGTCACACCGCGACTACCTCGAAGCGCGTCGGCGGGCTTCACAGCTCGAGGGCGTGTCGCTCACGTTCGTGGAGCGCGCGGGAGACGACGGCAAGCTGTTCGGTTCGGTGACCGTCGCTGACATCAGCGAGCGCACTAACCAGGGCGAACTGGACTTCGAGCTCGACAAGAAGACGGTTCTGCTCGACGAGCCTATCAAGGCGCTGGGTGTCGAGGACATCACGATCCGGCTCCACGCTGAGGTCGAGGTGAGCATCGAGGTGCGGGTGGAGCGGGAAGAGGGCTAGCAGCCGTGCAGCCGGATGCAGCGGACTTCCCGGCCGAAGTCACGCAAGCGGCCGATCTCGCGCTGGAAAGCAAAGGACATGGCGTCCTGATTCTGGACTTGCGTGGCATCTCGACAGCCACCGACTATTTCGTGCTGGCGAGTGGGACCTCGGATGTCCAGGTCAAAGCCATCGCAGAACACGTGGTGGACGAGCTCAAGAAGGAGAACGTGCGTCCCGCCCACGTCGAGGGGCTGAGCGGAGGTCGCTGGGTGTTGCTGGACTACATCGACTTCGTGGTCCACGTATTCCATCCGCAGTCACGCGACTTCTACCAGCTGGAGAATCTCTGGGGGGACGCCCCCCGGTGGGAGCCTGAGCAGGAGTCCTGGCCCCTTCAATAAGCCGCGGCGCGCTTGGGTTTTCGGCACGATCCACGAGTTTGCTACGCCGGCGCCGCGGACCTAACTTATGGCCGGCGCGGGCAGGCTTGCCGTGGCCGATCGGGTTGACCACGTAATCGACACCTCCGCGCCCGTCGCGGAGCGACCATGAGTCCGCGGTGCCTATGGCAGAACTCCCCGAGTGGAGCGTTTTCGACGCGAACGCCGCTCCGGTTCTGCCGGAGCATGCGGACCGTCCGGGAAGGCTGGTCGTTGTGGTCGCGACCACAAAGGCACAGGAGGACAGCTGGGCGATAAACGCCACCGTCGACATCGCCAAGTCGTGGAGCGAGGCCGGTCGGAGGGTCGTACTCGCCGACACAGTGCTCGGGGCCCCGACGCTTCATGAATGCCTTCAGACGGACAATACGGAGGGCGTAACCGACACCGTCCTCTTCGGCTCCTCGGTGCGGCACGTGGCCAAGCAGACCGACCTGGGTGGTTTCTTCTTCATTACCGCGGGCACGGCGGCGGCCGATCCGGCCGCGGTGCTCGCGAGCGAGCGATGGGCGCGTCTGTCGCGTGGTTTCGTGGAGGCCGGCGTCACGTTGGTCACGTACATCGGGTCGAAGTCGGATGGCAAGTCCGTGCTCTTAGACATGGCGACCGACGTGGTTCTGCTGGTGCGATCAACAGAGGATGCCTGGTCGGCCTTGGATGGGACGCCCGCGCCGATCCGGGCGGTGATGGGTCCAGCGGCGACCACCTCAAGCGATATGCCTCCCCTGGACGACATGGCCGGGGCCCTCGACCCGCTCGAGGCAGTCGAAGAGGAAGAGGTGGACGATGACTTTGCCGAGCCTGTGCATCCCGCTCCGGAAGCAACGATCATCGGTGCGTCCCGAGCTGGGGGTGCTCCTGCCGCACACGGGTCGCGACGATCCGCATTGCTTGTCCTGATCCTCCTCTCGCTCGGCATCGTAGGCGCGGCCTCCTTGGGTTGGGTTCAGATCCCTGGCATCTCACCGGAGCGGACTTCGCCTCCGGTCGAACAGGGTCTCACGCCCGCGCCGCGGTCGACGCTGCCTACTGTGACGACTACTACGCTCGCTTATTCGGTCGCGATCGGCTCATTCCAAGACCCGGACGTCGCTGCGACTCGGGCGGCCGCGATCTCGGGTATGCCGGGCATCGTCCTGTCAGTGGTTCCTGTGATGATCGATGGCACCGTCTTCTACCGGCTCCTCGCTGGTCCGGCGGTTGACTCTGCGTCGGCTGAGGAGCTCGCGGATCGCATCGCTGCTGAGACGGGCGCGGATCGCACGGGATGGCTCGTGAGGGAGACACGGCTAGCGTTCCTCTTGGAGCAGACGGCGGACATCGGGTCTGCGACGGCCCGTATCGACGAGCTGCGTGGACTCGACGTGCCCGCCTATCTTCTCGCGGTCGACTTCTCGGACGGGGGTACTGCGTATCGGGTGTACGCCGGCGCATACGCCGACGAGCGGGAAGCTTCCTACCTCCTGACCCATCTCGAGACTCAGGGTCTCGACAACGCCACGCTCTCACCGCGCCGAGGTCGCCTTCCGTGACGACGATCCAGATTCCATGAAGCTTCGCTCACTCAAACTGCATGGATTCAAGTCCTTCGCGGACGCTACCACAATCGAGTTTCACGACGGCATCACCGCGGTGGTCGGACCCAACGGATGCGGCAAGTCCAATATCAGTGACGCGATTCGCTGGGTGCTGGGCGAGCAGCGCCCCAGCACGATCCGAGGCGCCAAGATGGAGGAGGCGATCTTCCAGGGCACCATGAACAGGAGGCCTGTGAATCGCGGTTCGGTGTCGCTCACGGTCAGCAACGAGGATGGAGCACTACCCGTTCCGTTCGAAGAGGTGGAGCTCGGCCGGCAGATCTTCAGAGATGGCGGCAGCGAGTATTCCATCAATCGATCCGCGTGCCGCTTACGCGACGTGCTCGACCTTTGTCGCGACACCGGATTGGGCGCCAACGCCTACTCGATCATCGAAAACCGCATGATCGACACGATCCTCTCCGATCGTGCCGAGGAGCGACGCGGGCTCTTCGAGGAAGCCGCCGGGATCGGCAAGTACAAGGACCGACGCAAGGCCGCGACCCGCAGGCTCGAGCGCGCGGAGATGGATCTACAGCGTCTCGAAGACGTCATTTCCGAAGTGCATACCAAAGTCCGCTCGCTTGCGCGCCAGAAAGGGAAAGCTCAGCGGTACATCGAATACCGCCAGCGCCGCCTCGATGTGGAAGTTGAGGTCGTGCGTCATCAGCTCGAGGCCCTCCGTACACGGCTGGACGGCGTCGAAAAGGAGCTCGCCGGCGACATCCAGAGCGGGGAAGGGAAGGTCGCAGAGCTGGGCGCTGCCGAGGCTCAGTTCGAGTCGCTGCGCCTGAAAGAAGTCGGAGCGGAAAAGGATCGCGCGGAGGTCGCGAAGGCGCTGGAGGCGGTCCGGTCGGAGCTCGTCCGCTGGGAGCGCGATCTCGCGGTAGCCGACGAGCGCGCCGCGTACGCTTCACGTCGCTTGGCGCAGATAGACGAAGAACGGGGCCAGGGGCTGCAACAATCTGAGACGCTCGAGCAGGACGAGCAGGTCCTCGTCTCGGACCGTGACCGAGTCGCAGACGAGCTGGAGCAGCTTCAGGCCGTGGCTGCGACACGGGCGACCGCGGTGCAGGAGGTGCGAGGGCGACTGCGGGTCGCACGGGAGCGCCTGGATGAGGTCGAGACCCGCGAGCGAGATCTGGCACGTCGAGGCGCTCAGCTTGAGGGAGATGCCCAAGCCTCCGACGCTCAAGCGGAGGAGCTCGGGCATCGCCTCGGCCGTGTGGCCGGCGAACTCGAGTCGGCAGCGGATGCGCTGTCCGAGATGGAATCCCAGGGCGACCTCTTTTCTGACCGTCTGGACGAGCTATCAGCAGCCCTTGGGGCAGCTGAGGAGGACGTAGAGGCGTGCCTTTCTGCGGAGACCACGGCGCGTGAGGAACTGGACGCTGCGCTCGTCACGGAGCGGGAGGGCGTCGCGCGCGCGGCGGCATGCGAGGCCCGCAAGGCCGCGATCGAAAAGCTGGAGCGAGACCAGGAGGGCTTGGAGCCAGTCGTAAAGGCAGCGCTGGCACTCGGTGACGGCGCCGTATTGGGCACCCTGGCCGACTTCATAGAAGCGGCACCGGAGGTGACCGCGGCGCTGGAGTCGCACCTCGGCTTCCTCACACGCGCACTAGTTCTACGCGACCGTGCGGGCGTCGAACGAATTACGTCCTGGTTCGCTGACAGCTGGGACGGTGGCGGTGGGCTCGTGTTGTTGCCTCTCGATGCTGTTCCTGCCCCGTCTGGGGGCGACGGTGGCGTCCTCCGAGAGGTTGGCGCGCATGGCGACGGAGAAGCGTGGGTGCGCGCACTTCTGGAGGGAGTCGAAGCGGCTGAGGTGAGCGGTGTCGCCGTCACCGAGGTGCGGGGCATCGTGCGTGTGGGCAACCCGGCTGGTGCCTCGGGCATACTCGAGCGGAAGGAGCAACTGCGAGAGTGCTCGTCGGACCTCGCGGAGGCTACCGCTTCGGAGGCAGCCGCGCGCGCGCGGCGCGAGACCGCACAGGAGGCGCTCGGAGGCGCCGACCGGGGGCTCGAGCAGAGCCGAGCATCGCTTCATGCGGCCGAGGACGAGCTACGAAAGGTCCGCTCTGAGGTCGACACCAGGTCCGACAAGCAGGGCCGGATGGACCGGCTGCGGGACGAGCTTTCCCGACAGGCAGAGGGCACCAAGGTCGCTCAAGCTCGCGCCGCGGAGCGGGCGCGTGAGGCGCGAGACGACCGCGAGGTCCTTCTCCAGCAGGAAGAGGGTTTGAACAGTGAGAGGTCTGAGGCCCGCCAGGCTGTCGAGGCTGTTCAGGAGGAGTACGAGATTGCACGTGCGGAGGAGGCCCGGCTCGCAGTGGACGTCGCCCATCTCGAAGGAGACGTAGTGCGCCTCAGTGAGCGTGTGGACACGATCGTGAAGGCCCGCACGCAAGCCAGCGAACGCATGACGGCGCTCGACGTCGAGGAGACCGGCTTGCTTGAGGAGCGCGCGGAAGCGCAACGGATTCGGGCCGAAGGTGACGCAGCGACGGAGCGACTCTTCGGTGAGCGCACCGCCTCTGAGCAGAAGGTCCGCGAAAAGAGTCAGGCACTCCAGGAAGTCGGTGACGCGTTAGGTGTTGCCGAGAAGCGTGTCCGTGAAGCTCGCACTGAGGAGCGGGCGGCTTCCGACCGGCGGCACCAGCTCGAGTTGGAGCGCCAGGAGCTAAGTGGACGCATTGAGCGCATCCGCGAACGCCTTGAAGGGGAGTGGGGGCGCCCGCTGGAGACGCTGCTGCAGGAGGCTGCACCGGTCGAAGGAGAGCCGGAGGCGCTGCAGAGCGAACTCCGTGAGCTAGTACTAGCCCTCGACAAGATTGGGCCCGTTAACATGCTGGCTCTCGAAGAGCACGAGGAGGAGAGCCAGCGTCTCGAGTTCCTGACCGAGCAGCGACACGACCTGGTGGAGGCACGCAACGACTTGCGGTCCGCGATCCGGGAGATCAACAAGACGGCAACGGATCTCTTCATGGGGACGTTCGAGGACATTCGGGAAAACTTCAGGAAAACGTTCCAGAGGCTCTTCGAGGGTGGTGAGGCGGACATCTGGCTCCAAGACGAAAACGATCCCCTGGAGTCTCCCATCGAGATACATGCGTCTCCTCGTGGCAAGAGGACGCAGCGTATCGATCTGCTCTCTGGTGGGGAGCGTGCGCTCACGGCGCTGTCGCTTCTCTTCGGCATCTACCTCGTGAAGCCGAGCCCGTTTTGCGTGCTCGACGAGGTCGATGCGCCGCTCGACGAGAACAACATCGGTCGCTTCATCAAGCTCCTGCAGGACTTCAAGGCTGAGAGCCAGTTTGTGGTCATCACCCACAACCCTCGCACGATCGAGGCGGCCGACTGGATCTACGGGGTCACCATGGAAGAAGCGGGGATCAGTACGATCGTCGGGGTCAAGCTCGAAGAGGCACTCGAGGCGGCCGGCGCAGCCTGATCCGACGTCCGCTGTGACTGTCGTAACGATTCTGGGATCCGGGACGTTGATTCCTGATGCGTCTCGAAGCTCCGCCGCGCACCTGATCGACGGAGAAGGGTTTCGCTTGCTCCTCGATTGTGGATCCGGGACGCTGCACGGCCTGGCTCGACACGCTGTCGACTGGACAGGGCTGAGCCACGTAGCGATAAGCCACTATCACAACGACCACGTGGGGGACCTCTCTGCGATACTGCTCGCCCTCAAGCACGGGTTGGCGGTGGCGAGGGAAGAGCCGCTCACGTTGATTGGTCCGCCGGGCTTCGTCGGCTTCTTGAGCCGTCTCGACTCGGCGCTGGGGGACCATGTCCTGGACCCGGGCTGTCCGCTAGACGTCTGCGAGCTGGGACCCCTCGATGTGTTCGAGGCTCAGAAATTGGGGCTTCGCATTCGTGCCTACCCCACGCCCCACACCGACGAGTCGGTGGCCTATCGAGTCGAGACCGCGAGCGGCGTCGTGGGCTATACGGGTGACACAGGGCCCTCGGACGCCGTGGGGGAGTTCTTGGCGGGATGTAGCGTGCTCATCGCGGAGTGCTCGCTCGCCGACCCTCCCAGCATGGAGTTCCATCTCGCTCCATCGGGTCTGGCGCGTATTGCGACCCTCGCCGACCCAGATCTGCTCATCGTCACGCACGTGTACCCGCATACTCGCCCAGCCGACGCGGCGCTGTTAGTCGAACAACACGGATTCGGTGGGCACATCGTAGCCGGCGAGGACGGTTTGACCGTGCACTTGCACGAGGACGGCCCCGTCGTCGAGGTTCCGGGCGGGGGTCGTTGAGCACGCCATAGCGCACGTATAGACTTAGCGGCGCGCTGTCCCGCTAGAGCGGGCTGCCCCTACTCTCCAACTGAGCTGCTGATGCTCGTTGTCATGAAGAACGTGGCTTCGGCCGAAGAGATCGAAGCCGTCGTCGGAGTCATCCAGGAGATGGGTTACGATGCCCGGCCCATTCCGGGTGGGCAGCGGACCGCCGTGGGTATCATCGGCAATGATGGCGGAATCGATGCTGGCCGGCTGCAGGGTCTCGAGGGAGTACTCGAGGTCATTCCCGTCACGCACCCATACAAGCAAGTGTCGAGGGAGTGGCAGGAGGAGGACACGGTCGTGTCACTCGCGAACGGTACGTCGTTCGGGGGGTCCGACATCGCGGTGATTGCCGGCCCGTGCGCGGTTGAAAGCGAGCCCGCGATCCTCGACATCGCGCACCAGCTCAAGGAGATGGGCGCGACCGTGTTGCGTGGCGGCGCGTTCAAGCCCCGAACCTCACCGTATTCCTTCCAGGGCCTCGGCCTAGAGGGACTAAAGTTCCTTGCCAAGGCCCGCGAGCAGACAGGACTCGCCATCGTCGCGGAGGCTCTGGACCCAGAAGGTGCGGACTTGGTGGCCGAGTACGCCGACATCGTCCAGATCGGCGCACGCAACATGCAGAATTATCCGCTGCTGCGCCGCGCCGGGCGCACCGGGAAGCCCGTGCTTCTCAAACGGGGCATGTCTGCCACGATCGAGGAGTTTCTGCTCGCTGCGGAGTACGTTCTCGCCGAGGGCAACCCCAATGTGATTCTGTGCGAGCGTGGTGTCCGCAGCTTCGACACCCATACCAGAAACGTGTTGGATCTCGCGGCCATCCCCGTCGTGCAATCGCTCTCACATCTCCCGATGATCGCCGACCCGAGCCACGGCACAGGGATTCGGTCGATGGTCACCGCGATGGGGCGGGCCGCCGTGGCCGCGGGCGCCGATGGTTTGATCGTCGAGGTGCATGGGGATCCGCCGCGCGCACTGTCCGACGGGGCGCAGTCTCTCTATCCGGATCAGTTCGCGAGCCTCATGGTGGAAATCAAGGTGATCGCGAAAGCGATCGCTCGGGACGTGACGGCTCCGCTCAGTTAGCCTGGTCGATGCGGCTGGTCCCCCGTCCGCTCATGTCTCGGTCCCAGGCCTTCCACGATCGTCCTGGATGGGCACTCCTCCCGACTACCCGCCGCACGCATTGAGCAGGCGCGGCGAACGGCTTGCCACCCAGCACCTTCGCTCGGCGGGTTGGACCGTCGTTGCTAAAAACTACCGCTTCGGCCGCCGCGAGATCGATCTGATCGTACAGAAGGGCCCGCTTCTCGCGTTCGTCGAAGTGAAGACTCGCGCGGGCGGCGGGTGCGGTCATCCTGAAGAGGCGGTGACCTGGGGGAAGCGCCGAGAAATCGAAGCCGTCGCTGAGGAGTATCTGGTTCGCAACGCTCGATCAGGCAATCAGGTCCGCTTCGACGTCATCGCCATCGAAGTCGCTGCAGACGGCCGCGTAACGCGCTTGCAGCACCTCGAAGACGCCTGGAGGCAGGGCCCTGGCCATAACGTTCCGCGACCAAGCCTCGTTGACCGCCAAAGCCCCCAGAAATAGCTTCATGCGTGCCCCAGGTCCGCAGGGCGAAAGCTCACGAATCCCGTCAGGACCCCGCAGGTAGCAGCGGTAAGTGCGGTGATCGTCGCTGCGGGTCGCCTGGGGCATTTCCGTTCCCTATGGCGGAGCCGGCGAAGAACCCTGGTATTCGCCTTGGGAGCGGGCTCGGCGGCGGCACTTCCAACGCGGTAACGTTTTGACCCACATTGCTTTAGCCCGTAAGTACCGACCTCGCTCGTTCGCGGAAGTGGCGACGCAGGAGCACGTCTCCGACACGCTCCGCAGCGCGGTGTCTGGAGGGCGGGTTGGTCACGCGTACCTCTTCTGCGGGCCGCGCGGTGTCGGCAAGACCACACTCGCGCGTGTGCTCGCGATGGCGCTGAACTGTCCTGAGCGTAGCGCAGAGGGTGAGCCCTGCGGCGTTTGCGAGAGCTGTGCCCGCATTTGGGGTGGCCACACCGCCCTGGATGTTGTCGAGATCGATGCTGCCTCCAACCGGGGTGTCGATGATGCCAGGGATCTCCGCGAGCGCGCGATGTACGCACCCTCCGGCGACGGATACAAGATCTACATCGTCGACGAGGCTCACATGCTTACGCGTGAGGCGTGGAACGCCTTGCTGAAGATCCTCGAGGAGCCACCACCGAGGGTGATCTTCGTCTTCGCGACCACCGAGCCTCAGAAGATCGAGCAATCGGCAGCGCCGATTCTTTCGCGTTGCCAGCGCTTCGACTTTCGACGCATCGGTGTTTCGGACATCGTTTCGCGGTTGGCCGCCGTGCTTGCGCAAGAAGGGGCGGCTGGGCCCGAAGATGCACTTCGCATGATCGCCCGAAAAGCGGACGGCGGCATGCGCGACGCCCTCTCCATGCTGGACCAGGTCATATCCTTGACGGGAGGCGACATCGAGGCCGACTCTGTCCGGCGCGTGCTGGGCCTCGTCGAGGAGCAGCGCTACCTGGAGCTGTTGGACATCCTCGCTGACGGTCGCCATGCCGATGTATTCACGCTGGTGGAGCGGCTCGCCGATGATGGATACGACCTGGTGGAGTTCTACCACGGCCTCCTGGACGTCCTGCGCATGCTGTTGCGGTTGCGCCTCACTCCGGAGACTCCTCTCGATCTACCGGACGAACTTCGCTCCGACTTTGCCTCGAGGGCGGAAGCCTTCGAGGCCGCCGACCTGGTACGCATGCTCGCGGCGGCCGCCGATCTCGAGAGCCAGGGCAGCCTGAGGCGCAGTCCGAACCCCCGCGTGCTCATCGAAATGCTCCTGCTTCGACTCAGTTACCTGGACCGAACCATCGCCCTGGAACAGCTGATCTCGGCTTTGGGCGGTGCGCCGCCGCCCACCGGTGGGGCAGGAGGCGGCGGCGGTTCCATCACGACTATATCACATAATGTTAAACCTGATGTAGACGATAGTAAAGCGCAGGACACGTTGGACTTAGCCAAGAAGGTGTATGTCCGATCACAAGGCGCTGAAAGCAACGGACTTGCCCGAGCAGCCACTGAGGGGGGGGACGGCACAGTACCCTCTCAGCACATCGAGCAGGCGTGGCTGAGCTGGCTCGACGCTGCGAAGACCGTGCCGCGCGGACTCAGCGCCTTCCTCCGGTCCTCCACCGTGTGCGAATTGTCGGACGGACGGATCGAAGTGACCCCGCCGCCCGGTCCGGCGACGGAGCGGCTTCGCACTTCGGCGGTTCTGGCGGAAGTCCGTCGGGGACTCGAACCCTATTTGGGGCGGGTCCCTGATCTGGTTCTCGGCTCCCCCGCGGAGACTGCGCCGGAGGCTATGCGCGTCACGGAGGAGGAAGTGCGCGGAAACACGCTGAGCGCCCTTTTCCGGCAGGAACCCCGCTTGCGAGAGGCGGTAGAAGAACTCGATTTGGAGCTAATGGACTAGAAGGCCTATGGACAACATTCAGCAGCTCATGCAACTCGGCCAGCAAATGCAGGCCAAGATGGCGGAACTTCAGGGGTCCTTGGAGGTGGCGAGGGTCACTGCGTCCTCTGGCGGTGGAATGGTGACCGTCACGGTAGACGGTAAGGGCTCCGTGAAGCAGGTGCAGATTGATCCGACCTGCGTCGATGCGCGTGATGTGGAGATGCTCGAGGACCTCGTGCTGGCCGCGGTGAGCGAGGCCCAAAGCAAGGCGCAGGTCGAATACGAGCGGGAGATGACGAAGGTCACGGGTGGGCTTCCCATGAATATCCCAGGCCTGCCGAAGCTCTTCTGACCACCGCGACCGGAGGGCCACGTCCATGTCGGTGATCGAACGGCTCACCGGCGACTTCGCGAGGCTGCCCGGGATTGGGCCCAAGACGGCGCTACGTTTGGTTCATCATCTCATGAAGGGCTCGAAGGAGGACACGCGACGACTTTCTCGGTCCTTGCTCGACCTCTCGGAACGGATTCGCCCCTGCGACGTGTGCGGCAACTTCTCCGAGCATGAGCTCTGCGAGGTGTGTTCGAATCCTAGGAGGGATGGCACCGTACTCTGTGTGGTGGAGGAGGCCTACGAGGTAGGCGCGATCGAGGGCACCGGGCAGTATCGCGGGCTGTTCCACGTGCTCGGTGGGCGCCTATCTCCGCTGGACGGCGTGGGGCCTGAGGAATTGAATCTGGCTGCTTTGCTCGAGCGCATTCGGCGATCTGAGGGAGAGATTGAAGAAATCATCATTGCTACGAACGCCTCGGTGGAAGGAGAGGCAACGGCCGTGTATCTGGACCAAGAAATTCGTCCGATGGGACCGCGCGTGACGAGGCTCGCGCGTGGCATTCCTGTTGGCAGTGACTTGGAGTATGTGGACGGCTCCACGATTGCCCAGGCTCTTGCCGGGCGGCAGGAGATGTCGATTTGAACAACCGACTTCGCACTGCGGGGATTACGGTACTTGCAACCGCCGCCGCCGGGGCACTCGTCGCGCTGATCATCCGCGACCAAATCACGCGTCACCGACGAAATCTGTTTTCCCCCCGCGCGTTGCGGCGTCTGGCTGCCCTCGGACACGTAAACAAGACCACCGCTTCGGTCGACACTATTCGAATGCTGAGGGACTTCATAGCATGGGAGCCCAGAAAATTGTTGCGCGAACGCGCGCAATCGGTCGTTTCCCGGATGGAGGAAGAAGTGGCCGAGGTGGGCTTACTGGAAGCGGCTGAAGGATCGTGAAGCGTCCATCTTGCCCCGCAGGGCGGGGCTACCGAGTTTACGGACCCTTCGAGCCGGCCGGTGTCTTTGGTCCGGCAGACCCAACAACCGTGCAGCGGGAGAGGTAGCGTCGACCCATGTCGATGATCAACTACGCCTCGCACGAGACCAACTGTTAAGATCGTCTACTATGGCACCGGTCTCGGTGGCAAGACGACGAACTTGGAGTACATATCCTCTCGAGTGAATCCCGATACCAAGGGAAAGATGATCTCCCTCGCAACGGAGACCGAACGCACGCTCTTCTTCGACTTCCTCCCCATCGACCTGGGTGAGGTTCGTGGGTTCAAGACCCCGTCGTGCGTGAGCAAGTTGGTCATCAAAGCGCTCGCCTGAAGACGCGGGGCAGGCCCCCCTTTTGTCCGAGAAACGCCTCACGCTCCCCAACGCCGTCACGTTGGTCCGGATCGCAGCGTGCCCGGTGATCTTCCTCATGGCCTTGTCACCGACGATGTCAGTTCGCTTCGGCGCGTTCGCACTCTTCGTGGCGGCCGGTCTTTCGGACATCTGGGACGGGTACCTGGCGCGCCGATACGACCAGATCACGGACATAGGGAAACTACTCGATCCAATAGCCGACAAGTTTCTGCTCTTTGTCAGCTTCGTCGCCTTCTACATCATCTCCCATCGAGGCTTCGAAAGTGATTTGATCCCTTGGTGGGGCCCGGGTCTGACGCCAGGGCCTCTGCCCGTGTGGGTGCTGGTGGTCATTTTTGGGCGGGAAATCTTCATCACGATCTTCCGTAGCTATGCGGTGGGCCGAGGGGTCGTAATCGCCGCAGGGAAGTCGGGGAAACAGAAAGCGCTCTTGCAAGCGTTGTTCATTGGCGGCCTGCTGTTCTGGTATCCACTGCGCATGTTGGCGGAGTCCCGGTCGTGGGACCCCCACGGCTTCTGGGGCTTTTGGCACGCGTTCCATACGGGGTGGGTCGGCGTCACGCTCGTGCTCGCTCTCATCCTGACCATCTACTCGATGCTGGACTACCTATGGTCGTACAGGTCTCTGGTCGGAATCAGGAGCTGAGGCCGCCCGCGTGAGCGCGTCGGGCGTGAACGCCTGCGTTGTTTCGGTCGGCAACGAGCTGCTCTTCGGCGAAACGGTCGACACCAACTCTGCCTGGATGGGTCGCGCTCTAGCGTCTCGGGGAATCACGATCGTGCGCCGCTATACCGTCGCGGACCTCGCTGAGGAGATTCGGCATGCCGTGCGGGAGGCCTCGGGCCTCGCGGACCTCGTGATTGTCTCAGGAGGGTTGGGCCCGACCTCGGACGACATCACGAGGCCGTCCGTGGCGGAGTTGGTCGGTGCACCGCTCGAAGTGGACGAGGTGTTGCTGCAGCGTCTACGCGAGCGGTTCGAGGCTTGTGGATACGGGGAGCTTCCGGCTCTGAACGTTTCACAGGCCGAGGTCCCGCGCGGAGCGCGCATCCTACACAACCCGCGGGGAACCGCACCGGGCCTCGCAATGCGGTTTTCAGACACTTGGCTGGTGCTGCTCCCGGGAGTGCCTCGGGAGCTGCGAGCGATTTTCGGGGGGGAGCTGAGTGAGTTTCTCGAACTAGAATTCGGGGATCGAACTCTCTCGGTGTCCCACCGGACGGTGCACACGACCGGCGTGCCCGAGTCCCGCCTCGCCGAGTTGATCGAGGCCGCCTTTGCTCGCGCCCCCGCCATCTCAGAGCTCGCCCCGGATGTGTCGGTCGCCTACCTGCCGGACTTGCGAGGCGTCGACCTGCGGCTTACGACCCGCGGGCTACAAGCCGACGCCGCCGACGCCCAGCTGAGCCACGTGCTCGATCGCCTGGAGCCGGTGGTCGAGCCTTGGCGTTTTCACGCCACGAGCGGCGACATCGTCGAGTCGGTCTCCGGGGCGCTGAGGAGTCGACGCATGCGCTTGGCCACCGCCGAGAGTTGCACTGCGGGCCTGATCGCCACGCGGCTTACCGACCTCCCCCGAGCGTCAGAGATCTTCGTCGGCGGCGTCGTCGCATACGAGAACGCCGTCAAGCAAGCCCTGCTCGAGGTTCCGGAGGACATGCTGGTGAGGCACGGAGCTGTTTCGGAGGCCGTCGCGGTACAGATGGCGACGGGTGTCGCTCGCTCGCTCGCAGCAGACGTAGGCGTGGCCGTCACCGGAATCGCCGGACCGGGCGGTGGGACCGATGAGAAGCCCGTGGGTACTGTTTGGCTCGCGGTCTCCGGGCTCGGTCGCCCGACAAGCGAACACATTCGTTTCGTAGGAGATCGCCAGGCGGTGCGAGAGCGGGCGGCCCAGGCTGCCTTCGCGCTACTGCTGCGAAGCTTGCAGCCGAGACCCTGACACCTCAACGGCGAGCCGCAGGCATGGTATCTTGTACGCTTGGACAGTTCCCAAACAAGACGAAATCATGACGGATGCCGTATCGAACCCGGATGACCTCGAGCCCACCGAGGGCGATGAGACATCCGATAATGAAACCGCCGAACCCGGTCTTCGGGATCCGCCCGAGGGGGTGGCCGAGCCGGATGAGGACGACGACGCGGGTGAGAACTCGTCCAACCCTGCGGACCGGGACTCGGGCGATGCCGCGGACCAAGACTCGGGCGACTCCATAGACATGACCTCCGACCGTTCCTTGGACGACGACGCGTCGCCAGACGGGCCGGTTCTAGGGACGGAGGACGAAGGGCCTCCCGAAGAAGACGGCGTTGCCGACATGCTCGCGGTACAGACGAAGTTCGACGAACTGAACGATCGACACCTCCGGCTGGCAGCAGAGTTCAATAACTTCCGCCGCCGGACTGAGCAGCAACGCCTGGAATTGTGGAGCCGAGCGCAGGCTGATCTGGTGGAGAAGTTCCTAGACGTTCTGGATGACCTCCATCGGGTCGCGGATCTCGACCTGAGCAATGCGACGGTTGAAGGCATCATGGAGGGTATTGATCTGGTGGAGAAGAAGTTCGTGCGGGTCGTTGCAGATACGGGCATGGAGATGATCGACCCGGTCGGCGATGCATTCGACCCGGAACGCATGGAGGCGATGATGCGTGTTCCTACGGAGAACGAAGAAGAGGATGACGTCGTCGCACAGGTGTTTCAGAAGGGGTATACGCTTAAGGGCATTCTCGTCCGGCCTGCCCGGGTGAGCGTTCACAAGCACGGCTAGGTGCTATGGCCGCTGCGAAGAAGGACTACTATCAGGTCCTTGGAGTGGGCGAGAAGGCGACCTCAGATGAGCTGAAGAAGGCTTATCGAAAGCTCGCCAAGCAGTACCACCCGGACGTCAACGGAGGCGATCGCAAGGCCTCGAATCGTTTCAAGCAGATTGGTCAGGCGTATGCGGTTCTGAGCAACCCTGCCAAGCGGAAGCAATACGATCAGATGCGCCGTCTGGGGGCGTTCGGTCTGGGTGGTACCTCGCCGGGGCGTGGTCCGAGCACAGGCACACGGGCCGATCCGGGGTTCTCGTTCGAGGACCTTCAAGGCGGCTTCGGCAACATCTCGGATCTATTCAGCACCCTTTTCGACAACATCGGCAAGAAGGAGCCGTCGAGCGCCACGAAGGGGGGGCGTCAGAAAGGGGAGAACGTCGAATACGTCGTGGAGATCCCGTTCCTCACGGCGGTGCGGGGTGGCAAAGTTTCGATCGAGGTCTCGATCACCGAGGACTGCGCGACGTGCAGTGGAGTCGGCGCAAAGCCTGGCACCGACCTCCACACGTGCAAGGAATGCAAAGGAACGGGTGACGTCTCATTCGGTCAGGGTGGATTCGCGGTCAAGCGTCCATGCCCGGCGTGTTTCGGGCGTGGTATGATCCCTGATACTCCATGCTCCTCGTGCAGCGGACGCGGAACTGTCCGCCAACAGCGGAAGCTGCACATCGACGTGCCGGTAGGCGTGGATACGGGGGCCAAGCGCCGGCTGTCGGGCCAGGGCGAGCGGGGCAAGTCGGGCGGCAAGGCGGGCGACTTGATCATCACCTTCAAGGTGAAGCTGGATCGCTTCTTCACACGGAAGGGACTCGACGTCCATGTCACGGTCCCTATCAACATCGTTCAGGCCACGCTGGGCTCGAAGATCAAGGTCCGGACCGCACGCGGGAAGAAGGTCGTGCTGCGTATTCCGAAAGGGACGCAGTCTGGAACCAAGTTCCGTATCAAGGGACAGGGCATTAAGAAGGCCGACCGCGTGGGGGATCAGCTCGTCGAGGTGGAGGTTTCGGTCCCCGACGAGCTGTCCGATGAGGAGCAGAAGGCGATGGAGGAGTTTGCCGAGGCCAGCGGCCTAAGGCACTAGGGTCCAGCGCTACACCAACGCTCGCGTTGAAGCGCTTACGATTCTTCCTCCACCCAGGACGCGCTCGCGATCGTCGAAGAGCACCGCCGACTGCCCGGGAGAGACCGCAAGCTGCGGCTCGGCCAACTCGAGCGTCAAAGACTCGTCGATTCGAGTGACGACGGCTGGCACGGCAGCAGCGCGGTACCGAAGCTGAGCGTTCACGCGGTCGCCTACCGTCGGGGGCTCAGCCAACCAATTCAGCCCGCCAATGTCGACAACGTCTTCGAACAGTTCGTCGCGGTTGCCTACTACGACCTCGCGCGTGTGTGGGCGAATCTGGAGAACGAACATCGGCTCAGGGAAGCCCCCGCGCAGGCCCTTTCGTTGCCCGACGGTAAAGCTCGCGTATCCACTGTGCTCACCGACGACTTCTCCATTTCGCCGAACAATCGGACCCGGCTGGAGCGCCGGATGTACCGGGCTCAAACGTTTTTCCAGCAGATCTCGGTAGTTCCCGCTGGGCACGAAGCAGATCTCTTGGGACTCGGGCTTGTCGGCAGTGATGAGCGCGAGGTCGCGCGCGTGGGCCCGCACTGCGCTCTTGGTCAGCTCGCCGACCGGAAAGAGCAACTTGGGGAGCAAGGACCGAGGCATCGCCCAGAGGAAGTAGGACTGGTCCTTGTCCGGATCGAGGCCCCGAAGCAGGGAGGAGCCCTCGGGCGCGTGCTCGACCCGCACGTAGTGCCCCGATGCGATCTGGTCGCAACCGAGCGCTCTACCGCGGGTCAGAAGATCCTTGAACTTCGTATTGCTGTTGCAGTTCACGCAGGGATTCGGTGTACGCCCCTGGGCGTACTCGGACACGAAGTCGTCGATCACATCGCGAGTGAAGTCCTCCTCCACGTCGAAGACGTAGTGGGGAATCCCGAGTGCGTCCGCCACACGCTTCGCGTCCATGATACCGTCGAGCCCGCAACACGTTTTGGAGTGTGCGGGCGTACCCGAGTAGCAGAACGTCTTCATCGTGACGCCGACGACTTCGTGCCCTGCGTCTACCAGCAGCGCGGCGGCCACCGAGGAATCGACGCCGCCGGACATGGCGACCAATACACGACTCATGACACGCCTTCGAGCTCGCGTACCCGTCCGACTACATCAGCGAGCACGGCTACCGCCCGCGACACGTCTGCTTCACTCGAATGCCGACCAAAAGAGAATCGAACGGTCGCCTTGGCATCGTCCGGGCCGAATAACGCGCTGATCACGTGGCTTGCCGCGTTGCTGCCGCTCGCACACGCGGAGCCGCCCGAAGTGGCAACGCCTTCGAGGTCGAGTGCGCTGAGTAGCAATTCGCCGTCTGCTCCGTCGATGCCTAGGCTGGAGATGCTCGGGCTGCGCCGTGCGGCGCCGGCGTTGATACGCACTCCCTCGATCTGGGCCAGTACGCGGTCCTCGAATGCGTCGCGCAGCGCCCCGAGGCGCACCGACTCCTCGGCCTGCTCTTCGACTGCCAGGCGGAGTGCGGTCGCGAAGCCAACGGCGCCCGCTACGTCCTCGGTGCCCGGACGCAGAGCGCCTTCCTGACCACCGCCATAGAGCAAGGGCGCCACGTCTGTCCCCTCTCGAACAAAGAGCAGCCCGGTGCCCCTCGGTCCATAGATCTTGTGCGCCGTGGCGGAGAGCAGGCGGATGCCGGAGTGCTTCGTGGACACCGGTACTTTCCCGATCGCCTGTACGGCGTCCGTATGCAGCGTGCCTCCGAGCTCCTCTACCAGTGTGGCGATCTCAGGAACCGGGAGAAACAAGCCGGTCTCGTTGTTCACCCACATGACCGACACCACGGTCGGGCCGTCGTTCAACGCGACGCGAAGAGGGTCCAGATCAATGCTGCCCTCTGTGTCGACAGCCAGGACCACCAGTCGAAGCTCCCCCCTCTCCTCGGCCCAGCGAGCGGTATCGTACACTGCATGGTGTTCGACGGCGCTGATCGCAAGGGTGGGTAGGCCGTCCTCGAGCGAGATCGCACGGCAGCGACCCAGCACCGCGAGGTTGTCGGACTCGGTGCCGCCCCGTGTGAAGAAGATCTCACGCGGTTGCGCGCCCAGAGCTTCCGCCGCGACGGCTCGTGCGTGCTCCAGGGCTGCCGAAGCCTTACGCCCCCACCGATGCCGGCTGGAGGGGTTGCCGAACGTATCGGAGAGGTAGGGGTCCATCGCCTGTCGTACCTCCGAGCGCATCGGGGTGGTCGCGGCGTAGTCGAGGTAGACGGGTTGCATCTGTGTCAGCTGCGCGAGAGAGCTAGAAGGGTCATTGGCAAGGACGGCAGCGCGCGTCCAGCACGCCCCAGTTGCTGCCGGTTGCGCGGACCATAAGTTAACTGCGTTCTGCTTTCCCTCGAACCGTACGTCGACCCCGACTGAATGACGCGAATCTCACCGCCACTTCCCGCCGACCCGCCCACCTGCTTCCGGTCGACGGTACACGGGACGGTGTTCGCGGGTCGAGACCGTCACCTGGATACCGTGCGTGACGGCGATACGCTTCACCTGGTCGCGGACCCGCCCGTACAGGACAACCCCGAAGTCTGGGTACACCTCACGTCGGGCGATCCCATCGGACACTTGCCGCCCGAAATCGCTCAATGGCTCTGGCCCTGGATGCTACGGGGCGGAGTCGCCGAAGCGCGCGCCATACGCGTGCGAGGCGCTGAGGTACCGTCCTGGCGGCGAGTGCTGCTCGAGGTGGTTTGCCGGACGAGTTAGAAGCTCGACACCCCTAGCTCGCTGAGGTCGCCGACCTCGAGTGCCTCGTCGACCCGGAAGGGCTGGGACCCGAATCAGCGACCCGTAGTGCGCCAGCTGGGCACGGATCTGATCCATGAGCGGCCTGTCCCCGCCGGGGAAGGCTTCCCCGGCCTGGTTGACGCCCGCGAACTGAGATCCGTAGGCGTTGATCGCCTCGAGCTTCGCTTCAATGTGCTCGCTGATGTCGACAACGAAGTCGGGAGGGACGGCGTCTTCGCGAAACGCGGTTGCGTAGATGAGCTTCGTGGGGCGGAACGGCTCACCTGGGACGTCGAGCTTCTTGAGCGCGCCCAAGAAGCAGGCATCGCGCACCAGCTCGCTCGCGACCCGGTGGTCCCTGTGGCGGCCGACCTTCCAGTGTGTGACGACGACTCTGGGGCGAAGCGCCCTGAGGTGCTCTACTACGATGTGACGGGATTCGTTGTCGTTCTCGAGCGCCGCATCGGGAAGCCCGGCATTCCGTCGCTCCACGAGCCCCATGATCTCGCCCGCTTGAGCGGCTTCCCCGGCGCGCTGCTCACCGATCCGGAACTGCCCATCTCGCCAGCCGTGAGGTCGAGAACACGTACTCGCTTTCCGGCGGATGCGCTCTTGATGATGGCTCCCCCGCAGAGCAGCTCCGCGTCGTCGGGGTGGGCCATGATGACCAGGAGATCGAGTCCCCCAGTCACTCGTGCCTCAGCGCCTCGACCGGATCCATTCGGCTAGCGCGCAGCGCGGGCAGCAACCCGAAGAGCATTCCCGTTAATGAGGCCATAGCGAGCGCGGTAAAGATGGCCCAGATGGGTATTTTGGCGGGTATGGGTGTCCACGCGGCCACGCCGGACGCCAGGCCCCACCCCATGAGCATGCCCACGAGCGCCCCCATAGCGGTCATTGCGGAGGCCTCTACCAGGAACTGCCACAAGATCTCTCTGCGCGTGGCGCCCACGGCCTTGCGAATACCGATCTCTCGAGTGCGTTCTGTAACGCTGATGAGCATGATGCCTATGACGCCCACGCCGCCCACGAGTAGGCCGGTCGAGGAGAGCGCCATCATCACGAGGAAAAAGACCGCGGTCAGCTGCTCGAAGAGCTCCAGAATCTGGGCCGACGCGATGGTCGCGAAGTCGTTCTCCTCGCGCGGTCCCAGGCCGCGCATCGCGCGCATCGCAGCGATGACGTCGTCTTGCGCGCGCTCGAACGTGACCGAGTCCTTGGGCACGATGAAGATCTGCGCCATTTCGGGCCTTTCGCGAAGCCGCCGTCTCGCGGCCGTATGTGGGACCATCGCAAAATGTTGGCCCGCCCCTGAGAAGATGTTGTCCGTCGGCGCAAACACACCGACCACCCTGAACGGCTCCTGAGTCCCCCGCCAGCGGTTGAGCATCCTCACGCGCCGCCCGATCGGGTCGCGCTCACCGAAGAGTTCGGTCGCCAGCTCCGCCGAGATCACCGTGACGGCACGATTCTGTTCGACCTCGGCGGGCGTGAAGTCCCGACCGGAAGTGAAGTCGCCGGGAGTGTAGGCCGGCCAACCGGCCGAATAAGCGCTCGCAAAAACGTCGCGGACGGTGTGGCCGTCGAAGCCCATGTCGATGGAGAACGGAAACGTGAACATGGCCGCCTCGACGGTCGGCAGACGGTCGAGCGCTTTGGCCTCGGCAGGCAGCAGCTCGGGTTTGTTCCACCACGGGGGGCGGCGGTTGCCCGCGTCCGAAAAGCGCACCGCGGTGACGTCGAAGCGCATCACAACGAAGTTGTTGGGTCCGCCCGCCTCGAACGCCTCCATTACCGTGGAGCGGATGCCTGTGATGAGCGCCGCGAGCGCCACCACGACCGATACGCCCACCGCCACGCCCAGGATCGTGAGACTCGAGCGGAGCGCGTTGGCGCGCATCGCGTCGAACGCGATGAGCAAGCCCTCTTGCAGAGAAGTCAGAAGAGAGGCGCCCTCCGGCGCGGCCTTTTCACTCATAGCGAAGCGCGTCGACAGGGTTGAGTTTCGATGCCTGCGTCGCCGGGTACACACCGGCGGTGATGCCCACCGAAGTACCCAGGCCGACGCCCACGATGATCCATTTCAGGCTCACAGCGGCCGGCATCGGCGAAACGGCGGCGATGAGCGTCGCGATCCCGAGTCCGGCGGCGACGCCGAACATGGCACCGACCGTGGAGAGCGTGATTGACTCGATCAGCACCTGAGTCAGAATGTCGCGCCTGCGCGCTCCAAGTGCTTTACGGACGCCGATCTCCCTGGTGCGCTCCATGACGGAGACCAGCATGATGTTCATGATGACGATGCCTCCCACCACGAGCGAAATCGCCACCAGGCCTGGAAGAGCGGTGAAGAGCACCCGCGAAATGGTGTCCCAGAAGCTGATCGCGTCTTCGGCTGTCTCCGCGCCGAAGTTGTTCGCTTGCCGCGGCCTCAGTTGGCGGCGCGCCCGCATGATTCCTTCGGTCTCGAGCTGGATGTCGCGGACCTGGTCGGGGTTGCGCGCCTGGATGATGACTTCGTCGATGACTCCGTGGGGGTTCGTGATCGACTGAATCGGCGATCGCGCTGGAGCCACCGCGAAGTTGTCGAGCGACTGGCCGAAAATGGAACCGCGTTCTTCCAAAACTCCGATGACGCGGTAGGGGAAGCCGCGCAGTCGAACGGTCCGCCCGATCGGGTCCAGGTCCTCGAATATGACCTCCGCGGTCTCCTTGCCGAGTACCAGGACGGGGAGTCCCCGGTCGGCCTCCTGTTGGGTGAAGGCCCGGCCTCGAGCGATACCCAAGCTGCGCACTGGAAAGATCTCAGGTGATGCGCCCGTGACTCGAACCCCTGTCGCCGTGCGTCCGTTGTCGCCGACCGCGTCGGTACTTCTACTGCTCTCCACCGCGACGAGCGCCGGAATCGTGAGTTGTTCGCGGATGGCGTCACCGTCCTCGTAGCGGAGCCGTGGGCTTCGCAGACGCTCCCGCCAGAACTCGTCGTCGGAATTTACGTCGGACTCGGGCCAACGCCGCACCGTGACCGTGTTGATGCCGAACACCTGCGACGTGACCTCTTCGCGAACGTAACGGTCGAGTCCCTCAACCACCGTCACCACCACGATGAGGAACATGACGCCCATGATGACCCCGAGCAGGCTGAAGAGCGTCTTCAGCTTCTCGCTGCGGAGCTGGTTCATCGCGAGCGTGATGCCTTCCCAGATCTGCACAGTCCGTCGCCTCCCGGCGCCTTAGACCTTGTCCGTCAATTGATGACCGGTTCGTCGGTGCTACGCACCGCGTCCCCGTTGCGGAGTTGTCGGATCCTCTGGTACGGTCCGGCTACCACCGTGTCCCCAACGCTGATGCCTGAGAGAATCTCGAAATACTCCTGGCCGGCGATGCCGACCTCCACGGCGGTGAACGTCACCGTGCCATCGCTCACCACGAAGACTCCTTCGATGTCGTCGAGCTCGTCGTCTTCGGAGTAGTCGGCAGCGCTCGTATCCGGCTCCTCCTCTCGCACGGTTAGAGCGATAATCGGCACCCCAAGCGCCTTCGCGCGCGATTCCGTAACGATGTCGGCGGTCGCCGAAAGGTCTGGTCTAAGAACGGCATCGTTCAGTTCGAGCGTGAGCACCACCTCGAAGTCGATCGCGGCCTGCTGACCTGCCGCCTGCCGCGACGGCGGGTTGATGGCCGAGTTACCGATCTCCGTGACGTGCCCCGTGAACTCGCGATCGCCGAACGCGTCGATACGGATGCTTGCGCTGTCGCCGATAGAGATCGCCGGCACGTCGGTCTCATCGACCTGCACAACCACCTCGATGACCGAGAGGTCCGAGATCGTGAGCACTAGGCTTCCGGCGTTGTTCATCGTCCCGATGATGACCGTCTGGCCCTCCTCGACGTTCAGACGCGTGACCTTGCCGTCCATCGGGGCACGGAAGATCGTCTTGGAGAGCTGCTCCATGGCCTCGTCGACGGACGCTTGCCATTGGGAAACGCCGTGTTGCGAAGAGGTGAGCGTCGCCACGGCGACATCGACCCTCGTGCGCGCATCGTCGACCTGCAGGCCGCTGACGAGCACCGTGTCGCGAGCCCTGAGAGCGAGCAGCCGATTGAGGTCTCGCTCAGCCTGCAGGAGGTTGGCCTCCTGCTGCGTTTGCCCCGCTCTGGCCTGAGCCAATGAAGCCTCGGTACGAGCGACCGCAGCCCGGTACTGATCGGGCTCGAGCCTGAGCATAATCTGCCCACGCAGGACGTCCTCGCCCTCGTCGACGAGCAGCTCGGACACCTTTGCGGAGACCTCGGAGCTGACGTCGACCGTGCGCAGCGCGCGGATGTTGCCACTTGCTGTCACGACCTCGACGAGGTCTCTGAGCTCGATCTCTTCGGTTCGAACCTCTACGCCGCTCGTGCGCCCACGGCTCGCCTGGATCGACGCGGCGGTGCCGAGCACGAGCAAGGCGATCACGCTGATAATGATTTTCGTCTTCTGTTTCATGGCTTCTAATTTCTCAGGGAGGAGCCCACGAGCGCCTCCAGGCTGGTTACAGTGTCGTGATAGGCGTAGACCGCGAACAGGCGGGCTTGGTCCGCCTGAGCCAATACGGTCTGTGCGTCGACGAGCTCGACGAAGGTGATGGCGTTTAACCGATACCGTTCCCGTGCGAGGTTCAATTGCTGGTCCGCCAGCGCACGGTTTCGCTCCTCCAACAGGGCGCTCTGATACGCCGTGCGCACGTCCGCTATGCCGACGGAGAGGTCGGCATCGAGCGCCAATTCCTGCTCGAGCACCTGATAGCCCAGATCATCGCGTTGCAGTCGGGCGGCTTCGAGGTTCCTCTCCCGGCTCAGACCCTGGAAGATTGGAATGCTGATGCCGAGGCTCACGCTGGGAGGAGACCCTTCGAAATTGAACGGAAAGGCGCTGTTCTGATCGGTGATCGACCGCCGCTGCGAATCCGTGAACACGAAGCGCGAGCAATCGAGCGAGGGCAGAGGGTCGGCGAGCCGCAAGTACAGGTTGTTCGTCTGCACACATTGCGCGACGGCTCCCGCCACCTGAGCCTCGGCCTGGGCAACCTGGAAATCCGTCGAGCTCGCCTGGCGCGTGAATCCGCTCCATCCGGTCGAGATGGAGAGTGAGGGCATGTACGATGAGCGCGCCGAGCTTACGCCGATGTCGGCAGATTCCTTAGAGCGGCGAGTGGCCTCCAGCGTCGGATTCTGCCGCAGGGCCAAGTCGGTGAGCTCCTCGAGGGTCCACATCGGCTCCGAGATTTCGAACACGGTGGAAAGCTCGAAGTCTTGGTTCACAGGCAGGCCGAGCTGCTGAAGCACACGGATGCGACTCGTTGAGAGGGCGTTCCGCGCCTGCAGCTCGGTGACCTCTGAGCGCCCCACTTGAACCTCCGCCTGTCCGACATCGATCGGGGTCACCTGACCGACTTCCAGCTGGCCCTGCGCCAGCCGGAGGTTGAAACGGCTATTCTCGAGTTGCTGTTCGGCGAGTCGCAGTCCTTCCTGCTGTCGAAGTACATCGAGATAGGCGTTCGTCACTCCCGAAGCGAGATTCGTACCAGCCACCCTGATCTGTGCGACGGTGGCTCCGCGCTGCGCCCGCGCTTGCGAGGGTCGCTTCAGCTTCGCCCAATCGAGCGAGAAGTTCAGGCCGAGGTTGTAGTTCGAGAAGTAGTACGACGGCTGGCCGCCGAAGCCCAAGTCTCCGAGCGTCAGGCTTCCGAACCGCTGCTCACCGGCTCCTTGCCACGAGACGCCCGAGCCCGCGGACGCGGTCGGTAGCAGTGCGCCGTAAGCCTGACGCACGTCCCAATCGGCCAGCGCTTCGTCGTTGCGTGTCTGCAGGAAACCCGGGTTGTTGCCACGTGCGATCTCTAGCGCGTCTTCCAAAGACAATCTGCTTGGGACCGCCTCTTGGGCCGCTAGAGGTGCTGTTACTACCGCAGCGATCAATAGGATCGCGCGCGCGCTTGTCCTCATCCTGATAATCTCCCTTGCTCGGTCATTGGTGAGCCCATCTACAGCCCCGTACGCCTGGTCGGAGCGGGCGGTTTCGAGTCGTGAACCCGGCCGGGACGCTGTTCATGACAGCCTCTACGCGGCGAACGGAGCACGTCTTCAATGACATGCCGCTTCACGATCGGGTTGAAAGGTAACCGGGGGGCCGTGGCCACCAAGAAGCGTGGCGTTCTAGCCGACTAGGTCTGAGCGTTCGGCGACGTACTGCAGCGCGGGGATATCGACACGCAGTACGCGCCCCTGGCGGTCGAACCAAACCACCCGTTCTTGCTCACCATCCCGGAACACGACCTTCCTGGCGTCCACTCGATTGGGCCCCAAGCGCACCTCTTCGTCCACCCACGCGCCCGCGACCAGATTGATCGACAGGCGGGAGAGCGGCTCGATGATCGGGACCGTCATGCCATCGGTCACGTCCCCGAGGAAGTAGTAGTGATGCGCCACGAACTGCTCGAGGATGCGGGTGCGGGCGCTCGCGCTGAACTCGCGCTCCTCTTGTCCGGCCGCCGAGCGAAAGCTGGAAACGAAACGAGGACCGTCCAGATTCAGCACGATTTCGGAAGCGTCGATCCCGGTGACCTTCATTTGATAGCCGTCCGCCGCGCCGTTAGGGGCGTGGGCGCTGAGCATGGGACGCAGTTCCTGCGACTCGCCATTGTGCGACAGCGTTACCGCACCGCTCGCGAAGTACGACGCAGTCCGTCCAATGCCTGCCCGCCGAATCGAGAACTCCTCGCTGCCGATGATCTCGCCACCAATGCTTACGGAGAACGTGCCTTGATCCACGACCACACTCTGTGCGCCGAGCGCAAGCGCGGTGCAGATCGTGAGCAATAGTGAGCCGCAGAGGCATTGTCCGAGTCGCATCATGACCGTCCTACCCGAGCCCTGTTCAGTCGTTCGCTTGGTGCGTCGAAGTCTCTCCTAGGGTGGCCGCGATTTCCCGCACGTAGCGCTCGAAGACGATCTCTCCCTTCTCACGGGTACCTCGCGTCGCGCGCCCGACCACGCCACGAGATTCGGGCGGGGGTGCCGGCACTCTGCCTCGCGTGTACTTTCGCAGCGCCTTGGCATCCGGTACGAAATCCTCGACTTCGTCCATGTGCACGAGTTCGGGCGCGAGGTGCAGCAAGAGTGACGTTTCCAGTTCACCACCGTGCTCGCTCTCCGGGTCGGACTCGAGGACGTCGCGGACGTCGATCTGGTAAAGGTCATATACGCTGTTGGTCGACGCGTCCGTCGACGCCATCAGCAGTGCCTCCAAGTGGGGTTCGTACCGATGCGCCGTGATGATGACGAACTCGGAGATGCCGTGGTCCTCCCAGGAGGCGAACAGCTCGTTGATCGCGCGGTGGAGCGTCTTGCGGCGAAGCCCGGTGGTACCGGCAAAGGGATCTCCGCTGATCGGAACCCCGTAGGAGAAGGTCGGAGCGCGCAAAATTCCTACTCGTTGAGAAACGGCTTGGGCGACGCGGTCCGCGATGAGGACATTGGCTCCCAAAGGGAGGTGAGGACCGTGTTGGTCCATAGCGCCGACCGCGAGAATGAATCGAGGATCTCTGGCGATCGCCCGCCCGATCGCCGGCCAGCCCAGTTGGTCGATTGCGAATGATGTCACGTTCACGAATGTCCTTGAAGTGGCATAGAGCTGCGCGAGCTGCCGGGTGGCTCGGCCCCTGGATCGCATTGGCGTCGCTCTCGCTTTGGGCGGCGTCGCCCGGGCCAGCGGCCCTCGTCCTTGCGGCTAGTGGCGCGACGGCGGCCCTCCTATGGGGCCCTCGACGACGAGGAATAGCCTGGGGTGCTGGTTCGGCGATCCTGGTGCTTGCCATCCTCGCGGCATTCGGAGCCCAACGCCAGGTCGGCGAGCTCACGTCGGGGTGGGACGAATACTGGGCAGAGCGGGAAGACGAGGTCGGTCGGATTCGGCTGGATGCCGCGCTGCAGGGGCTGCTTGCGGCCGGCGAGGTCGCGGCCGACTCGCTTGCAGGCATGGCTGCGGCGTTGGTTGGGTCGCAGGAGCAAGACGCATCGGCGCTGCAACGATTGAGGGTCAGGTACGGTGCTTCGGCGCTGGCACTCTACGACCGCCAGGGACAGCTCATCCTTTGGGACGGTGAGCACCGCGGGAAAGTGCCCGAGGCCGCACAGTCGGGCGAGCAGCGGTACATATACAATGATCTCCCGCTCTTCGGATACCTATACGTTACCGCGGCGGCGCCCAACGGAAGCGTCGCCGTGGCGGCGCACCTCCTGCGCACGGATCTGCCTCTGGAGGTGGGGGCAGATGTGGGCGACTTCCGCTCCGAGTTCTTGCGGGAGACCGGTGAGACGATCCGTATCAGCGCCGAGTCGCCTAACGTCTCGGAGGTAGTTCGGGAATTCACCGTGCCCGGCGGCGAGCGTTTGCTCAGCGTCGTGATAGAGCGCCCCGAACTCGCTGAGCGCGTATCGACGGTCATGGGGCGCTGGCAGGCGCTCGTATCGATGAGCTTGTTGCTCTCATGGCTTCTGCTCGCGGTTGGCGGACCACCCAGGCTTGCCGCTGGTACCGTAGCGGCGGGGAGCCTTCTCTTCCTCGCGGCCTTCCTCCCTCTGGATCAGGTCGACCGCCTGACAGCGCTCTTCGGCGCTGGTGTCTTCGAGCTGCCGGGTCCACTTCCCGTATCTCTCGGGAGGTTTGGCCTGCTCGCGTTGGCGGGATTCACGGTAATCGCCGTGCTGCCGCGACCGAAGCTCGAGATACCGTTCTGGGCGGCCGGTTTCATCTCGGGCCTGCTCTTTCCGCTGGCCATTCTGGTTACGCAGGGCGGCCTCCACGCAGAGTCGCTCGCTGGGGGGAGGCTCGAGTGGATTGCGTACCAGGGAACGCTGGCGGCCGTGCTCACGCTCATCGTGGGCTCCGCCCTCGCCTTCACCCGCGCCCGGCCTGAGGGCAACCAAGGCCTTGGTGCTGCCGCGATGGTAGTCGCCATCGCCCTGGCCGCAGCCGGTGCCACGTACGTGGGCCTCGACCGAACGCTCCCGATCTGGTGGACTGCGCTCTGGTGCGTTCCCACTTCATTGGCCGCGGCCTCGATCGGGGGCTGGGCTGGTTGGCAGCGACCGCTCGTTGGTTGGCTCATGGCCGGAGTCCTGGCAGGGACCGCTGCGCTTCCGGCTGCATGGCAGCAGCAGATCGCGGCCGAGGTCGCGCGGGGGACCGCGCAGCTCACGGCGATCGCCGCACCAGAGGACTTGGCGCTTCGTCGGGGGCTCTTACGGTTGGGCGAAGTCGCGGACTCTCTCGAGCGGGCGGGCAAGAGGGACCTCGACGTCATGTACGGCGCTTGGCGTGGAAGCGGTCTTGCCGACGACGCCGTACCGTTGCGGATTACGATCTGGCGGGAGGGGGGCGACTCCGCTGAGGGGCTCGAAGCCGCTGATGAGCTCCGCATCGGAGTGGGTACCGACCGCCCCGGGCGCATCGCCGACATCGCTCGCGATACACACGAGCGAGGTAGCTCGGAGCTCTTCCATCTGCGGTGGGACGACGCCCGCTACGTGATCGGAGTACCGCTCTCGAGGGGGCGCGTGCTAACAGCGGTAGGGCCCGCGATCTCCACGTTCGCGAGTTTCCGTTCGGCGCTTGCGGCTCTCATGCGGGGCGGTTCTGGGTCGGTGGAGGATCCGATCACATTCATCCGCCTGCTCGAGGACGACCCACACGACTCCGGGCCCATCGACTGGGTGCGTACCAGTAGAGGTTGGCAAGGGGACCTCGAGATCGAGTTCGACAACAGTACCTACCACGTCCATTACCTGGTCGAGCTGCCGGGTTGGCTGCTCGCGTCGGCTCGCGGCTCCTTGCTGCTGGCGCTCGACCTGCTCGTGTTCTTCTCGTTTTGGCTCGGAGGGCGGGCATTGTTGCGGGAGGTGAAGCCTGAAGAGATGAGAGTCTCCGGTTGGGTGATCTCGTTCCGCGCCAGGGTAACGCTCGCGCTCTTCGGCTTTTTCGTGCTCGCCAACGCTCTCTTTGGAACCATTGCGTATCGAACCCTGGCGCAGGCCTCGGAGCGCGCGGCTGAAGCGATCGCTGAGCGAGTCGTTGAGGACGCCGCGGACTTGTACCTGTCGCTTGCGGGCGCGACCGGTGAAACCCGAATGGAGCGCCTCGCGCAGCAGGTGGGATTCGAGCTGCTCGAGTATGTCGACGGCGAGTTGCGGGAGGGCTCGGTCGAGGAGCTGGTGGAGCTTGGCCTCTATGAAGGCTGGATGCCGCTCGCGCAGCATCGCTTGCTCGACGGACGCGAGGGAATCCGAGTGTACACCGCAACCAGCATGGGACGCTGGCAGTACATCACGGCGTACCGGCGCCTCCCCGACGGTGACATCCTCGGTGTGCAGATCCCGCTTCAAGCTGGCGCCGCAGCCATCCAGACGTCCGATCTCATCGAGCTGATGGGCTTTGCGATCCTGGTCGGAGGCGCGCTGTCGCTCGTATTGGCATCGATGGCCGGTCGTGCGCTGACCAGCCCGATCCGAGCGCTCCAAGTTGCCTCCGAGGCCGTGGGCGCCGGAAACCTCCAGCTCCAGCTTCCCAGCACGCGCGCGGACGAGTTCGGTGCGGTATTTCGAGCCTTCAACCGAATGGTCAGCCGGGTCCGCAGAGCTCGCCGACAGCTCGTACGCACGTCTCGGCGCACGCAGGCCATAATGGACGAGGCCGCCGTCGGCATGATCGCGCTCGATCCGGCGGGGCGGGTCATTCAGGTGAATCCCCGCGCCGAGGACATGCTGGGCTCGGAGGTGTTCGTGGGGAGGAGTGTGCCTGGTGAAGGCCCGCTTGGTGAAGCGCTCTCCGGTTGGCTGGCCCACTTCCTGGCGGGGTCCGCCGACCAGGCGGACGTGGAGTTGCATGCGAACAATCGTCGCGTGCGCGTGCGCGCCAGCCGGCTCGGTAGCCTTGGTAGCCACCGCGGCGTGGTGCTCTCTTTGGACGATGTGACCGATAAGCTACGCGCGGAGCGAGTGCTGGCGTGGGGCGAGATGGCACAGCAGGTGGCCCACGAGGTCAAGAACCCACTGACACCGATCAAGCTGAGTATTCAACACATCCGTCGGGCTTGGGAGGACGAGGCCACGGACTTCAACGAGATCCTCGTGAGGAACGCCGACGCGATGCTTGCCGAAATCGATCGACTGGCCATGATCGCGCAGAGTTTCTCTCGCTTCGGCGCTCCCAGCGGAGAAGGGGAGACGCCGCTGTCCACGGTCTCGATTTCGGCTGTGGTCGACGACGTGATGGCGCTCTACGGCGGTGGGTCCTCTCCGCTGGTGAGCTTCGAGGAAGACGTGCCAGACGATCTGCCGACCGTGGTCTCGCGGGCCTCGGAGCTCAAGGAGGTCCTCGTCAACCTGATGGAGAACGCCCGCGACGCGATCGGCGATCGAGGGTTTGTTCGCATCTGTGGACGTGTGGACGGGGACGATACCGTGATAGTCGAGGTCGTGGACGACGGCTCAGGCATCGATGAGGCGTTGCTGCCTCGAATCTTCGAACCGCGTTTCTCCACGCGCTCCACCGGCGCTGGGCTGGGCCTCCCGATCGTGCAGAGGCTCGTGAACGCGTGGGGAGGGTCCGTTGACGTGACCAGCGTGCCTGGTGAAGGGACCACGGTGTCGATCCGGTTGAAGCGATCGGATTCTCCCCGTTAGTCCACCGCGGCTGCTGGGATACTTTTTTTCTCCGCTTGATGCTCTGGTCAGAGTGGTCGGCTTCCCGCATCTTGCATGCCCTCGGAGCCGCCCCTGTTTCGGCTCCGCGCGAGGCACCCTGCAGCGGTAAGCCCGGAGCATCTCTACCGGATGCCGAACTACTCCACAGATCGAGAACGCACAAAGCGGCCGGGGTCCGTAACCCGAACGCCTGGTGCCGGGCACCGTCGAGTGGCGCCGCTCGAGCTCGCCGAGTGGCTCCAGCAGAAGCTGCCAGCGGTTCGCGAGCAATGGGCACGCCGAATCCACGAGAACGGACTGGGGCGGAGCGACCCGTGGGACCGGATCATCGACGAGTTCACCTACTTGCTGGTGGCGTTTCTACCACCACTATTGGGTCCGCTGCGCGGGGAGGTAAGACCGATTTGGGATCGCTGCGCGGAGCTTTTCGGCGCCACCGCGGCCCAAAGAGGACTAGCCGCCGGGGAAGTCATCGAGGAGTTGCAGGTGCTTCGCGAATTGGTGATTCGCGAACTGTATCGCGATCCGCCGATGGGCGGCCAGGTGCCGCTCTCATTGAGAGAAATCCTGCAGCTCAACCGCGCCATCGATCGCGCGGTCACGCACGGCAGTGTTGGCCACACCGACGCGCTCTTTTTCGAGCTCTTCGAGCAGGGTGAGCACCAAGACCCCGTGCCGCCGGAGGCCTTGGCGGAAGAGGTCCGCACGCAGCTCGGTGTTATTCGTGCCGAGTTCGAAGCGGTGGTGAGGGTGCTCGTGACGGCCGGGCAGGAGAGTACGAAGGCCCACTAGACCCCCTTTCCGATCGCCCTTCCATGAGCCGAGATCTGCCCCCGGAAGAGTTCCGAGTTCTGGCACACGAGTTGGCCGACTGGATGGCCGACTACCTTGCCGGCGTCGGAGCCCTACCTGTCTCTCCCGCCGTGCGCCCCGGTGACGTGCGCAGGGCATTGCCTGCCCAGCCTCCCGAGGTCGCCGAGTCCCTCGAGGATGTGCTCGCCGACTTTCGAGACATCATCGTCCCCGGCCTCACCCACTGGAATCACCCCGGATTCTTCGGCTACTACGCGATCACCGGCTCCGCGCCAGGCATTCTCGGTGAGATGCTCGCGGCGGCGCTCAACGTGAATGCCATGGTGTGGCACAGTTCGCCAGCGGCCACTGAGCTCGAAGAGGTGACCACGGACTGGCTGCGTCAGCTTCTGGGACTGCCGGCTGAATTCGATGGCGTCATCAACGATACGGCCTCCTCGTCCTCACTGTATGCGCTGGCCGCGGCCCGCGACGCGGCGTTTCCCGACGCCCATGAGAAGGGGCTGTTCGGGCAAAGCACCGGACGGGTCTACGCTTCGGACCAGGCCCACTCTTCGATCGAGAAGGGGGTCCTGACCCTAGGCTTCGGCCAGGACGGATACCGCGCGATCCCCAGTGATGCCGAGTTTCGCATGCGGCCGGACGCGCTCCACGCAGCGATCGAGGCGGATATCGCCGCCGGCGTGCGACCCGTGGCGATCGTCGCAACGTTAGGCACGACCTCGAGTAGCTCGATCGATCCGGTGAGCGAGATCGCCGAAGTCGCCCGTGAGTTCGGCGTTTGGTTGCACGTCGACGCGGCGTACGCGGGCCCTGCGGCCATCGTACCCGAGCTGAGGCCCTTACTGGCAGGCTGGCAGCAAGCCGACTCCATCGTCGTCAACCCGCACAAGTGGTTGTTCACTCCGGTCGACTGTTCGGTGCTGTATTGCCGGCGTCCCGAGCGACTCGTGCGAGCCTTCTCGATCGTTCCGGAGTATCTCTCGGCCCCCCATGAGCCAGATGGGGAGAGCGGGCGCAACCTCATGGACTACGGCGTCTCTCTGGGCCGTCGCTTTCGATCACTCAAGCTTTGGTTCGTTCTGCGCGCGTTCGGACGCGAGGGCATCATCGAGCGTCTGCGCGCACATGTGGCGATGGCCAAAGAGTTCACAACTTGGATCGATGATTCGGCGCAGTGGCACCGCGTAGCCCCGACGCCGCTGTCCACGGTCGCCTTTCGGTTCGTCACCGCAGGGGCCGATGCCCACGAACTGGATCGAGCCAACCTGCGCATCGTCGAGCGCGTGAATCGGTCAGGAGAGGTGCTTCTGACACACACCCAGCTCGACGGCCATATCGCGCTGCGGCTCTCGATCGGGAACCTGAGGACGACACCTGCTCATGTGGAGCGCGCCTGGCAACTGCTGCGCGAGGCCGCAGAGGGCGAGATGGCGTCCCGAGAACGCTAGGCCAGCTCGCGAACCTCGCGCACGAGGTCGCTCATCGAATTCTTGGCATCTCCGAAGAACATCAGCGTCTTATCCGAATAAAACAGATCGTTGTCGATGCCGGCGAAGCCCGGCGAGAGGCTGCGTTTCATGACGATGACCCGACGCGCTTTGTCGACGTCCAAAATCGGCATGCCGGCAATGACCGACTGGGGATCACGCGCCGCGGGGTTCACAACGTCGTTCGCCCCCACGATGAGTACCGCATCTGTTTTGGCGAAGTCGTCGTTGATCTCGTCGAGGTCGTAGAGCTTTTCGTAGCTCACGTCCGCTTCGGCGAGCAGCACGTTCATGTGACCCGGCATGCGACCGGCGACGGGGTGGATCGCATACTTCACGTCCACTCCGCGCTCTTCGAGCAAGTCGCCGACCTTGCGCAACTCATGCTGGGCTTGCGCCACCGCCAGTCCGTATCCCGGCACGACCACCACCGAATTCACGTATCCGAGCTCCGCAGCGACCGCCTCGGCGTCCGCACGCATGACCGGGCGCTTGCCGATCTGCGCTCGATCGACACCCGCGGTGCCGCCGAAACCGCCGAAAACGACGTTGGCGAGCGAGCGGTTCATGCCCTTGCACATCAGTTGGGTCAAAATGAGCCCGGAGGCCCCGACCAATGCGCCGGAGATGATCAGGACCATGTTGCCGATCACGAATCCCGCTGCACTCGCGGCCAGGCCGGAGTACGAGTTCAGCAGCGAAATGACGACCGGCATGTCGGCGCCACCGATGGGGATGACCATCAGGACGCCGAGCAGAAGCGAGAGGCCGCAGAAGATGTAGAAGAGCGTAGCCGGATCCTGGCCGCCGAAGACGCCTAGGGTCATCGCGCCGAGCGCGAGGGTGCCCAACACAAGCACACCGTTCGTGGCGTTCTGGCCTGGGAACGTGATGGGGTTCCCAGTGATGAGGCCCTTCAGCTTGGCGAAAGCGACGAACGAGCCCGTGAAGGTCAAGCCACCGATCACGGTCCCGAGCAACATCGAGACGCCCGCCGTGCTCATGCCGACTGTGGGGGAATTGAGGAACTCGGCTACGGCCACGAGAGCCGACGCGCCACCACCGAAGGCGTTGAAAATGCCGACCATCTCCGGCATGGATGTCATTTCGACTTTTCGGGCGGCTATTCCACCGATGATGCCACCGAGGGCCACGCCCCCGAGAATCCCGGTCCAGCCGAGGATGTCGGTGTCCACCAGCGTCGCGATGATCGCGAGAAGCATGGCGAAAGACGCCAGCGCGTTGCCACCACGCGCGGTGGCTGGTGACTGCAGTCGCTTGAGTCCCACCACGAACAGGATGGCCGACAGCAGGTAGGTCAGTTCGACCAGGATGTCTGCGTTCATGTCGGCCTACCTCTTTCGGAACATGCTGAGCATGCGATCCGTCACCATGAATCCACCGATCACGTTGACCGTGGCCATCGTGATCGCGGCGACGCCGAGCACCATCTGCGTGGTGCCTTCTGCGCGCCCGGCGACCACGATCGCACCCACGATCGCAATGCCCGATATCGCGTTCGCGCCCGACATGAGCGGGGTGTGCAAAGTGGGAGGCACCTTGGTGATCACCTCGCGACCGGCTAGTGCCGCAAGCACGAACACGTACAGTCCGATCATCAACTCGCCCATCGGTTCTCCAGTCGGATTTTTTGCGAGGGTGCGTTAGGTAGACAGCGCGTTCCGTACGCGCTCATTCGTGACCTGGCCCTCGTGCGTGACGGTAGAAGGCCCCACGACGTCGTTCTCCATGTCGAGCTCGACTTGGCCTTCTTCTCCCACGAACTCGCCGACCAGCGTCACGATGTTCTTCGAGTACATCTGGCTCGCGTGGACCGGGATGCCGGCGGGTAGATTCACCGGCCCGAGGATGTGCACGCCGTGCTCCACGACGGTTTCGCCACTCTGGGTGAGGGCGCAATTGCCGCCGCTCTCCGAAGCGAGGTCGATGATGACCGACCCGGGACGCATGGACCGGACCATGTCCTCCGTGATCAACAGGGGTGCGTCACGACCCGGGATCTGGGCCGTGGTGATCACGATGTCGCAGTCGACGATGGCGCCGGCGATAAGGTCCAGCTCCTTTTTGTGCTGGTCCTCGGAGAGTTCCTTGGCGTAGCCGCCCTCGCCTTCGGCGGCGACCTCCTCGTCGGCCTCCAAGAAGCTGGCGCCGAGGCTCTCCACCTGTTCTTTCACGGCGGGCCGCACGTCGAACGCCAGCACCACTGCGCCGAGGCGTCGAGCCGTTGCGATCGCCTGGAGTCCCGCCACGCCCGCGCCGAGAATGAGGGCCTTGGCGGGCCGGATCGTGCCCGCGGCGGTGGTGAACATGGGCAGGAACTTCGGGAGGTGGTCGGCGGCGATCAGCACCGCTTTGTACCCGGCGACCGTCGCCTGGGAGGAGAGCGCGTCCATGGACTGCGCTCGCGTAATGCGGGGGATCATCTCCATGGCGATCCCGGTGATCTTCGATGCCGCCAGCGCGCGAACGAGGTCCGGGTTCGTGAGGGGGCTCAAGAACGAGACCAGGATGGTGCCCTCGGACATCGCCGCCACGTCCGTAGGGGGAGGTGCATTCACCGCGAGCACCATGCCCGCGTCTCGGAGAGCCTCTGGGGCGGAAGCGGCGATGGTCGCCCCAGCCTCTTTGTATTCAGTGTCGGAGACACTCGAGGCCAAACCCGCGCCGGTCTGGATGGTCACCTCGAGTCCCGCCTTGAGCAACGCCTTCACGCCTTGGGGGACTAGGGCGACCCTGCGCTCTCCAGCACGTGTTTCTTTCAGTACGGCAACCTTCATGCACACTCTCCGTGTGGGTTCAGGATCGTTTTTCGGGGTCGGAGCGCCCACATCGTACAGGGCCGTGTGGGGCCGCACAAGCCGGAAATCACGCGTATCGGGTCCGATTCCGCCATACCTGTTTCCCGGACGCTCGACGAGCGTGAGGCACGCTCGCTCATGTCCATACCGCGGCGCTGCGCGGCGTCGAATCCTTTTTCGTGAGGGTCGAAGTGAACCTGAGTTCCGGCCTCCCGGCCTTCACTGTCGTGGGGCTGCCGCATGGCGCGGTGCGCGAAAGCCGTGACCGAGTCACGGCGGCACTTCGCAACTCCGGCTTCCCGCTTCCAAATCGGCGCATCACCGTGAATCTCGCTCCCGGGGACGTGCGCAAAGAAGGAACCGCTTTCGATCTACCCATCGCCGTAGGCCTGCTCGCGGCAGGCGGACACCTGGACGACTCGTTGTTGCCCGAGTGCGCGTTCTTGGGAGAGTTGGGGCTCGATGGCTCACTTCGACCCATCCGCGGCGCGTTGCCCATAGCCGCCGCGTGTGCTGCGGCGGGCATCAGCACTCTGGTGGTGCCTTCGGCGAACGCCGGAGAAGCGAGTGTCGTACCCGGTGTAACCGTTCTCAGTGCGGCAACCCTGGGTGACGTCATTGCACACTTTACGGGCGGACGATCGTTGGAGACGGGCGCCTTCGATCCCCGCGGCCTGTTGCAGGCAAGCGTATCGGACGGCCTGGACTTACGCGATGTACGGGGTCAAGCGGTAGCCAAGCGTGTACTGGAGAGCGCAGCCGCCGGCTCGCACAACCTACTCTTCCTGGGGCCGCCCGGGTCCGGCAAGACCATGCTGGCGCGCAGACTCGCGGGGATCCTGCCCCCTCTCACTTTGGACGAGGCGCTCGAGTCCACCCGCGTTCACTCGGTTGCGGGCATGTTGGGAGGAGGAGCGCCGCTGGTGTCTCGCCGCTCTTTCCGCGCGCCGCATCACGCCGTTAGCGACGCCGGGCTGGTTGGCGGTGGGTCCCCGATTCGTCCGGGGGAGGTGAGCTTGGCGCACAACGGAGTCCTTTTCCTCGACGAGTTGGCCGAGTTTCGTCGCAACGTGCTGGATGTACTTCGGCAGCCACTGGAGGCCGGGGTTATCCATCTTTCCCGAGCCCATTCAGCGGTCTGCTTCCCAGCGAGGATCCTGTTCGTGGCGGCAATGAACCCATGTCCGTGTGGCTTTTGGGGAGATGGCAGCGACCGGTGTCTCTGCGATCCCTCGGTCGTGGACCGCTACATGGGGCGGGTTTCAGGGCCGCTCATCGACCGAATCGATCTTCACCTACACGTCCCGCCGGTGCCGTTCGAGCATCTCTCGGGAGATGGGCAGGGCTCGAGCACTGCCCAGGTCAGGGAACACGTCTCAACGGCCCGCCGTATCCAGCAGGCCCGCTTCAGGTCGGTAGCGGCTGTGCACGCGAACGGGCAGATGCGTGCTATGGAGCTGCGTCAGTGGTGCCGTCCGAGTCGAGCCGTGTCACGGCTGCTTCAGCGCGCCGTTGACCGGATGGGCCTATCCGCGCGCTCCTGCCATCGGATATTGAAGGTGGCTCGTACCATCGCCGACCTGGACGGCGCCGAGCAGATCCGCAGCCGCGACGCAGCCGAGGCTCTTCAGTACCGTTACCTGGATCACGTACGCGGCTGATGGGGCTGGGAGTTGGCCCGACGCGCTGGTAACGCGTTGAAAGCCCTCCGCGCTTCGGTGAGGTTTCTCGCCATGTCTGCGTCCAGCCCCCGACCCTCGCCTCCTCCACTTGCGGTTGGACTCGCCTTCGCGGTGGTCTACGTCATCTGGGGTTCTACCTACCTGGCGATGAGATGGTCGGTCGAGACGATACCGCCGCTGCTGATGGGGGCGGTGCGTTTCCTCACGGCGGGTACCTTTCTGTACGCGTGGTTTCATGCGCGAGGAATGGCCCGACCCCGAACGAAGCAGTGGAAGGCCGCCGCGATTTCAGGTGGTCTCCTGCTCGGAGGTGGCAACGGGGCGGTCGTTGTCGCGGTGCAGTGGGTGCCCTCGGGTCTCGCTGCGTTGCTGGTGGGGACGGTGCCTCTGTGGATCGTCTTGGTCGATTGGCTCGCAGGGGCCCGGGTGCGCCCCACCACGAGATCCGCTATTGGGGTTGTTGTGGGCTTCGCGGGGATCGCACTACTTGCTGGTTCACCCGGTGTCGGTGGGGGCGGAGCAGGGGAGGCGTTCGGCGCCGTGTTGGTGCTGGCGGGCTCCCTCTCCTGGGCGGCAGGGTCCATCTACTCCAAGTACGCGACGGGTCTGCCGCGGCCTGGTCCGCTGGTGAGCATGCAGATGTTGGCAGGTGGAGGCATTCTACTTTTCATGTCCCTCGCGGCTGGTGAGCCGTTCTCGTTCGACGCCAGTGCAGTATCGTTGAAGTCGGCACTTGCCTTGATCTATCTCATCACATTCGGAGCGATGGTCGCCTACGCGGCCTATATCTGGCTCCTGACCGTTGTCTCCCCGGCGAAGGCCACTACGTACGCCTATGTGAATCCGGTGGTCGCCATGTTCTTGGGGTGGGCTCTTGCGGACGAACCGTTGACCTTCCGTTCACTCGGGGCAGCAGCCATCATCCTCGGGGCGGTCGTCTTGATTACGACGGAAGCAAGGACGCATCAGGCGGAGAACAAGCCATGAGTCTCGGAATACGCGCCTTGGCCCGTGCAGCTGAAATGATCCAACAGGACTCGGCGGCGGCTTCCGCATTAGGGGGCGGGCTGTTGGGGCTCGCGTCCGGGACGCAGATGAAGATCCTGCTTTCCTTTCTCGGCATCGCGCTGATCGTCCTCTTGCGCCGGGCACTACTGGGGTTGGTCCGCAAGCGCATCGACGACGCAGCCGTTCAATACCGGTGGACCAAGAACACCCGGTACGGGGCGCTGGTATTGGCTCTGCTGGCACTGGTCCTCGTCTGGTCCGCCGCGATCAACTCTCTCGGCACGTTCCTCGGACTGCTCTCCGCGGGCCTGGCGATTGCGCTCAAGGACCTTGTGGCGGACTTCGCCGGGTGGGTGTTCATCGTAGCTCGGCGGCCCTTCGACCTGGGGGATCGCATTCAGATCGGGCCGCACCGCGGCGACGTGGTCGATCGGGGGATCTTCCAGTTCGCGATAATGGAGATCGGCAACTGGGTGGAGGCGGACCAGAGCACCGGGCGCGTGATCCACGTCCCCAACGCGCAGGTCTTCACCGAGCCGTTGGCCAACTACACTGCGGGATTCCCCTACCTTTGGAACGAGCTGCCGGTCCTCGTGACCTTCGAAAGCGACTGGAAGCGAGCCAAGCAGTTGCTCTCGGCGCTTGCGACGGAGCTCACCACCGGCGTGGTGGCTGAGGCACAGGGGCCGCGAGCCCATGCCGACCGACGGCTGCTTATCAACCGCGGGAGGCTGACGCCCGCCGTGTACACATCGAAAGAAGAAGCGGGCGTCCTGCTCACGATCCGCTACCTGTGCCGGCCGCGGCAGCGCAGAGGGACGGCGGAGGTATTCTGGGAGAGGATTCTTGAGGCGTTCGCGGAGTCGCCAGACATAGAATTCGCGTATCCGACCCAGAGGGTGCTGTTGGACGGCCCGGAGTGAGCGACGCGTGGTAAATCACCCTTCGCCACGCGGTCTACGGCGTCTTGCGGATCGACTGGACCATGAGTGGGGTGTCATGTGTAGGTCAGCACTCGGGCGTTCACTCTAGGAATCGAGACAGGATGCGGCTCTTTATTGGTATCACGTTCCCGAAGAAGCAGCGCGAGCGAATCCATCGTGCGGCACGCGTGCTACGGGAAGAAGAGATGCCGGTGCGCTGGGTCGATCTCGAGAACTATCACCTCACGCTCAAGTTCCTCGGCGAGGTGCGGCCCGATGCCCTTCCGGCTATCGAGGCGGCGATGGAGAAGGTGGCGAGTTCGACCGAGAGTTTCTCGACGGACTTCAGCGGCTTTGGGGCGTTCCCGACCATTCGGCGGCCTCGCACGCTTTGGTTGGGAATAGGCGCGACCGCGGCGCTAAGATGCCTCAAGCAGGACCTGGAGTGGGCCATGGGCCGCTGCGGCTTCGAGGCGGAAACCAGGGCGTTCCATCCGCATGTCACGCTGGGCAGGGCGGACGACCGCGGCGGCGCCGGCGCGTTTCGAGGGCTCGATGACCTGGTCGCGGCAATGGAGTTCTCGTCGGAGCTAAAGGTCAGAACCATCGACCTCATTCGCAGCCGCCTGTCGAAGGAAGGCGCGCGCTACAGCGTCGTGTCCAGCGTCAGGCTAGCTACCTAGAGGATCGGTCTCGGTATGAAGAAGAGCGTCATTGCTGTCGTCCTGATCCTGGTCGCGTACGCCGGCTTCCGATGGGGCCCGGCAGTTTTTCCGAGTATCGAGCGCGCGCTGGGCATCGCTCCTGCGGCGCCAACGCTGGAGCAACCGCAGCCGACGCCGGAACTCGCCGCGCACACATTGGACCTCTTCGAGCAGTTTAGAGCCGGCGAAGCTGGCGACCGGTTGATGCTGGGAGGCACCGAATTGTCGGCCGTGGTACGGTATTCGTTGCCGGGCCTCGTCCCTCGCGGGATTACTGCGCCGACCATCGAGTTGGAAAAGGGACGTGTGCATGTGTCGGCGAGGGTCGCGGTCGAGTCTTTCCCCAAGCTGCCTCGGCTCGATCACATCATCGGCCTCCTTCCAGACACGATCCTCTTGGAGATTCGGGGTTCCCTCGTGCCTCTGGACCAGCGTCATATGGCGCTGGTCGTCGACAGGCTACAGGCCATGAAGATTCCTATTCCGGCGCGCCTGGTCGCCGATGTGCTCAGGGCCTTCGGACAGTCGCGACCCCCGAGTTTGCCGGACGACGCGCTCGAGGTGCCAATGCCCGATGGCCTGAGCTCGGTGTTCGTGCAAAGAGACAGCTTGGTGATGCTCGCCGACGTGACCGCCGCGGCTGATGAAGCGAATGAGGGGACGCGGTAGATGGCAAGGCTGATGGTAGTCGATGACGAGAAGGGGATTCGGGAGGCGCTTGTCCAGGTCTTCGAGTACGACGGACACCAGGTTCGAGCGGCTGAGGACGGGCCCGATGCGCTGCTCACGGCGGAGTCCTTTCACCCCGACGTGATCTTCCTGGACGTGAAGATGCCCGGGATGGACGGCCTCGACGTGTTGGCGCGCCTACACACCGAATGTCCCGGAGCCCTGGTCGTCATGATTTCGGGTCACGGCACGATCGAGACGGCTATCGCGGCGACGCGCGCCGGCGCATACGACTTCCTGGAGAAGCCCCTCGACACTGATCGGCTGCTCGTCACCTTGGGCCGCGCGCTCGAGCTCAAAGGACTCACCGACAGCATCGCGGACCTAAAGAGTCAGGTCGAGAGCCGATACGAGATCATCGGCACGTCCTACCAGGTGCGGCAAGTGCTCGACCGCGTGGAAAGGGTCGCGCCGACCGAAGCTCGCGTCCTGGTGACGGGGGAGAATGGAACCGGCAAGGAGTTGGTCGCTCGGGCCCTTCACCGGCTTTCGTCACGATCGGATAAGGCGTTCGTGGAGGTCAACTGTGCGGCGATCCCCTCAGAACTGATCGAGTCGGCTCTCTTTGGGCACATGAAAGGATCGTTCACCGGTGCCGTCGCGGACCGGGAGGGCAAGTTCGAGCAGGCGCATGGGGGGACACTCTTTCTGGACGAGATCGGAGACATGTCGCTCGAGGCCCAGGCGAAGGTGCTCCGGGTGCTCGAGCAGGGCGTCCTCACTCGCGTCGGTGGCTCCAAGTCGATCGAGGTAGATGTCCGCGTGATCGCGGCCACCAACAAGGACCTCGAACAACAAATCGAGGTGGGAGCGTTCCGCGAGGATCTCTTCTACCGGCTGAACGTAGTCCCGATTCAGATACCCGCGCTACGCGAGCGGCGCGAAGACGTGCCCATGCTGATAAGCCATTTTTGTGAGCGAATGGCCAACGGGCAGGGTGTGGTCCCGAAGCGCTTTTCCCCCTCAGCGGTCGAACGGCTGCAGGGGCTGCCGTGGCCGGGCAACGTACGAGAGCTGCGCAACACGGTCGAACGTCTGCTGATTCTCTCAACATCACCTGAGGTCGGGCCCGACGACGTGGATCTGCTCGCTTCTGGCAGGAGCGGCTCCCAAAGCATGGCAGGCGAGATTCTCGGTCTCGAGACTTTCGTGGAGTTCAAGGAGAGTGCCGAGCGCGCGTACATCGTTCAGAAATTGCGTGAGAACGAGTGGAATGTGGCCGAGACCGCGCGCCGAATTGAGATGCCACGCTCGAATCTCTATAAGAAGATCGAGCGCTACGGCCTCGTGCGGGACGGTTAGCGAATAGTCTGCGCTCCCTCGGCGTGTCTTTGCCTCGGGGCCCCGGCGGACGTATGTTCTTCCCACAATCGATCATGCGGGTGGGCCATATCGGAAGCCGGTGAGATTCCGGCGCGGCCCCGCCACTGTGAGAGGCCCGACGTAGTCGGAACGTCTGTCCACGAGCGCCACTGGGGTTGATCCCTGGGAAGGCGGACAGTCGACCTCGAGCCAGGAGACCTGGACCACCCGTCCAAGCCCAATATCTCCGAGGGGGGGGTATGGCCCGCAGAACTCTGGCCGTCCTGGCACTCGCTGCTCTTTCGAGCACGTCCGCACTCGTCGCGCAGGAGAGTGCTTTTTCGCTCGACGGCCTTGTCGTCACGACGAGCCCGACGCCTCGCTCCGCCGACGCGATCTCTTCCAATGTGACCGTGCTCGAGGGCGAAGACCTCCGGGCTGCAGGTCTCTCCACCGTTGCAGACGCGCTGCGAACCGTATCCGGGCTGGCGGTTGTGCAGAGTGGCTCGTTCGGCGCGGCGACCTCCGTCTTCCTACGGGGAGGCGAGAGCGACTACGTGCTGGTGCTGCTGGACGATGTCCAGATAAACCAGCCGGGCGGTGGGTTCGACTTCGCGGCACTCACGCTTTGGAACGTGGAAAGAATCGAGATCGTCCGCGGTCCTTCCAGCGCGCTACATGGATCGGATGCCATGGCCGGCGTGATCCACATCATCACTCGGGCGGGGCACGGACCCATGACGGCAACCCTGTCGACGCGTCTCGGCTCTTTTGGCCGGCGTGACTGGTCCGCGGGAGCCGCTGGTGGGACGGAGCGGACGGGATACAGCATCTCGCTGTCCCGCTCCAGGACCGATGGAATCCTGGCGTTCAACAATCGCCATGACAATACGGTCGCCAGCGGTCGCTTGAGCTTTTTGCCGGACGATCGCACGCGCGCCGACATCTCGTTTCGCGTCGGTGACCGGGAGTACCACTACCCGACGGACGACGCCGGCAACGCGGTGGATCGGAATGCTTTCACGTACGGAGACGAGACCGTCTTGAGCGCGTCCCTCCGTCGGGAGTTCTCCTCCGGGTTCGACGTACAGGCGCGCGTAGGCGTGGCGGATACGGATGGGGGTGCGGACGACGCGCCCGACGCCGCTTCGGACACGCTGGGCTTCTTCGGTTTCACAAGCCTCGATCACATCAGACGCGCGACCGTCGACCTGCGTGCCAACTTACGCACGGGCGATTTTGTAGCTACCGGCGGGTGGGAGATCGAGCAGGAGCGCCAGCGATCGTTAACCGAGTCCCTGAGTCAGTATGGTGCGTCGTCGGGACGCAGCGAGTACGCGCGTGAGAACAAGGCGTACTATGCACATGTCACCGGTGAGCTGAGCCGTCTTGCGTTGAACGTCGGCGGGAGACTGGAGGACAACGAGAGGTTCGGGACGTTTGGGACCTGGCAAATGGGAGCGTCCTGGCTGGCTTCGCAGCGCCTCGGCACGCGACTCCGCGGCTCCGCCGGTACGTCACTCAAGGAGCCGACGTTCTTCGAGAATTTTGCGACTGGGTTCGCCGTAGGGAACGAGAACCTCGAGCCCGAGTGCTCTCGCTCATGGGAGTTCGGTGTCGATCAGGTCCTCTTCGCGGGCGACGCGCACGTTCGCGTCACCTGGTTCGACCAGTCGTTCGAAGACCTGATCCAGTACACATTCGTCACCTCGACTCCGGACGGGTCGAATTTCTTCAATGTGGCGGCTGCCAACAGCCGGGGTCTGGAGCTCGAGATCGACGGAGTAGTCGGTTCGTTTCGGGGATCGGCTTCATGGACGCGACTCGATACCGAGGTCACCGACTCCGGATTCCAAGAGGGTCCCGGTGCGGCCTTCGTTGTCGGGGAGTCACTATTGAGGCGGCCCAAGCACACCTTCAACGCGCGCGTGGCTGCCGACGCAGGCAGCCGAGTGCAGCTGTTTGCGGACGTCTCCGTCGTCGGCTCGCGGGCCGACAGGGACTTTACGCAGTTCCCCGCCGTGCCCGTACAACTGGCTCGATACAGCAATCTCGCCTTGGGTGGATCCATCGAGGTCGTCACTGCCGACGCCGGCAGGCCAGGGTTCGTTCTGGAGCTTCGCGCGCAGAACCTGCTCGATCGGGATTTCGAGGAGGTCTTCAGCTTCCGGGGGCCCGGCCGCGCGCTCTACGTGAAGGGCGTCCTGAGGTTCGGCGGTGAGCGGTGATGGGGCGCATGACCTAACGCGGTACGTACAGCCGGCGTTCGGTCGGCGAGATAGCTCACCGGAGGATGGTGGTGCCGTCCTCCAAGGCATACAAGGCCCCCATCGTCTTATAGTTCTGCGCGCTCAGCGAAGTGGCGGTATTGGTCGGGTACATCACGTCGCGTGAGTTGTCACTGTGCATGAGAATGCCCAGAGCGTGGCCCATCTCGTGCGCTGCGATGAGTCGAACCTGACGCGGCTCGAGGGTGCCGGTCCCGAAGGGACTCTGGGCGGCGAGCTCGAGCATGAGAACCTGCAAGCCCTCCTCCGGAGACCACTGAGTCCGTGCCACTCCGATCTGACGTCCGCCGAGTGAACGGCGCCACCGCACCTCGAAGTGTGACTCGCGGTTCCCCCGTTCGTCCACGGAGATCGGGAAAGGCTGACCGTTCCACTGCCGAACGCCCGCGGTGGCCGCGACTTGAAGCCGGCGCGGGGACGTGATGGTCTTCAATCCTCCGCACGAGCCCGATCGCAACTATGTGAAGCGGCTGGTAGGGCTTCCATGGATACCCTGGAGAT
>DQPL01000089.1 GCA_015664885.1 Gemmatimonadota bacterium | reverse complement strand
GCGGGACAGCGCTTCCAGGAGGTGACCACGTCGGGAGGCTTCGGGCATTTCCAGAAAGGGCATGGAGTGTCGTTCGGAGACATCGACAACGACGGTGACCAGGACATTCTGGTGAACATGGGGGGCGGATATCCTGCCGACCTCGGCCGTAACCTGCTCTTCGAAAACCCCGGCCATGGTCATCACTGGGTCACGCTTCGGCTGGAGGGTGTTGCCTCGAACCGAGACGGCTTGGGAGCGCGCGTCCGCCTCACGGTGGACATGGGCGGCGAGGCCGCGGAGTTCCACAAGCTCGTAGACGGGGGCGGGAGCTTCGGCGCAAACAGCCTGCAACTCGAGATCGGGCTAGGCGTCGCGGAGGGGATTCGCGAGATCGCGATCACGTGGCCCACGAGCGGACGGACCGATGTATACGCCGACGTCGAGATGGACCGAGTGTACCGGGCCATCGAGGGCGCCGCCGAGCTCGAGGCGCTGACGGTGCCTTCGTTCACGCTCGGCTCGGTTCGTTAGGCCTTAGGGATCGGAGCAGTCTCGCTGATACCCGCAGCGCTTGCACACGAGCTTGCAGTGGCGGTCGATCATGGGTCCGCCGCACAGATCACACGTGGGGGCAGGGGGCTGCGGCGGCGCGACCTGCGCTTCACGGTTCATGAGTCCGCCGGGGGGCCGATGCCCAGCGCGCGGTATTCGCGCGACAAGTCCACGTAGTGCGAGCCGCCTCCCTCGATCCACTCCGCCGCTGAACCCTCGAGCTGCTTCTTGATGACTCCCGGCACGCCCGCCACGAGGCTCCGGTCGGGAATCTCCACGCCCTCCAACACCACTGTATTGGCCGCGAGCACGCACTCGGCGCCAATCACGGCGTGCTGCAGGATCACAGCGTTCATGCCCACGACTGTCCGGTCGCCGATCGTGCAGCACTCGAATTTGGCGCCGTGGCCGACGGTCACGTCTGCGCCGATTACCGTCGGCTGCCATCTCCCCACGTGTATCACGCAGTTGTCCTGCACGCTCGAACGCGGCCCGACCACGATACCGTTGTTCGGGTCGTCACCCCGCAGCACTGCCCCGAACCAGATGCTGGATTCCGCCCCGATGGTCACGTCACCGATGAGCACTGCGGTGGGGGCGACGAAGGCTGAGGGATGAACCGTCGGGGTTTTTCCGTTGAACGGAATGATGAGGGCCATTAGGCGGCGGGAACCCGCGGCGCCGAAAGACGTGTAACCCTGGCGCGGAGTACTTGGGTCTCGCTGGCTTCCACGATGTCGATGCGCACTCCGGCAGCCTCGAAGCTGTCTCCTTGGGCAGGAACATGCCCGAGCTCCTCCAAGATCAGGCCGTTCAAGGACCGGTGCTCGTCCTTGGGCAGTGAGACGTTCAAGGCTTCGTTGATGTCGCGCACATCCACGCCGGCGTCGCATTCGAGCTCGGTATCGGAAAGCCGCAGGATCTCCTCTTCCGTGACGTCTGTCTCATCGTGGATTTCGCCAACCAGCTCTTCGAGCACGTCCTCGAGCGTTACGAGTCCGTCGGTGCCTCCAAACTCATCCGCGACCAAGCCCATATGGATACGCCCCGACTGGAAGTCGCGCAGCAGCTGGGCGCATGAGAGCGACCCTGGGACAAAGAATGGCTCATGGGAGAGTTCGGCGAGTTTCACCTGCTGGTCTCCGGCCGCGACGCGCTCGTAGAGTTCTCGCACGTATACGATGCCGGTCACGTCGTCGACCGACTCCCTGTATACAGGTACGCGGCTGTAGGGCAGGTCCTCGAGTCCATCGAGCACGTCGGCGACCGTCAGGTCTTGTTTCCAGGCGAAGATGTCTACACGTGGGACCATGACGTCCCAGGCGGTGAGTTCGTCGAGTCTGAACGCCCGCTCGACGAGCTGATTCTCCGACTCCTCGAGGATGCCCTCCTCCTGCCCAATCTCCTGGAGCTCTCGCAGCTCTCGCTCCTTGGTGCTGAGCTCGTCGTCTCCGTCACGGACGAGCGCGACTTCGAGTCTGGATACGGCTCCCCAGATGAAGCGTGTCCACTTGCGGAATCTGAGCAACCTCGAGGCCGACGAGAGCGCCAGTCGTACGGGGTGCCGCGCCGCGACGCTGCGTGGTACCACGTCGGTGAAGATGACGATCACCGCGATCCCGATGAGCACGTCGGCGATGGGACCGCCTCGGCCCCACGTCATCGCCCCTGTACCAACCCCGAGCCCGAGGGCTCCGAGGTTGAGCGTGGTGATCGTGAGTCGGACGCTCGATTCGATGGCGCTGGGATTCGATCTGACTTCGCTCAGGGCACCGGCTCCGGCGAAGCCCTCCTCCTGGAGTGTGCGCACATGCGAGGAGCCGATATGGAACACGGCGGTGTGCGCGGCCGTGAGCACAGCTGACAGAATGATGAACAGCACGATCACGCCTGCGGCCGCGCCCATCATGGTGTGCCTCTAGGCTCACTGTGTAGCTGGATACTCGGAGGGTGGTCCCCCGACCCACTGCTTGCTAGCTCCAATTCCGGGTCTCCTCGAGGAGCTCTCGGATCACGTCGCGCGTCGCGCGGCCATCGGCTTCGGCCTCGAAGTTGAGCACTAGTCGATGGGCCAGCACGGCGGGCGCGATCGCTCGAATGTCATCATACGACGGGATGGCCGCGCCCCGCGAGGCCGCGCGCGCCTTGGCGCCCAGCACCAGGTACTGGGAAGCTCGCGGGCCGGCACCCCATGCGACGTACTGTTGGCTCACCGAGGCGGCCTCCTCGCCTGGTCGCGTTGATCGTGCGAGGCGTACGGCGAAGGCCACCAGCGAGGGCGGCGCGGGGATGCGACGGACCAGGTGCTGCAAATCGATGAGCTCGGCGGCGGTAAGGACCGGGAGCACTTCCGGTTCCTCTTCGCCTGTCGTCCGCATCGCGATTTCCTCTTCTTCCTCGCGAGACGGGTAGTAGATCGGAAGCTCGAGCATGAAGCGGTCGAGCTGAGCCTCTGGTAGCGGGTACGTGCCCTCTTGCTCGATGGGATTCTGCGTGGCAAGCACGAAGAAGGGCTGCTCGAGTGGGTAGGTATCGCCCGCGGCGGTGACCGCGCGCTCCTGCATCGCTTCCAGTAGCGCGGCCTGCGTCTTGGGTGGAGTGCGATTGATCTCATCCGCGAGCACGATGTTCGCGAAAATCGGACCCTTTACGAAGCGGAAGACCCTCCGTCCGGTCGTCCGATCTTCCTCGATGACCTCGGTACCCGTGATGTCGGTGGGCATGAGATCCGGCGTGAACTGGATGCGACTGAACTTGAGATCGAGCGCGTCTGCGATCGTCTGCACGAGCATCGTCTTGGCTAATCCCGGGACTCCCACCAACAGTGCATGACCGTTGGCAAGAAGTGCCGTGAGCAGTTCGTCCACCACCTCGTTTTGGCCGACGATGCGCTTAGCCACCTCGGCGCGCATCAGTCCCGACACTTCCGCGACTCGGTCGAGCAACTCCAGATCTCGGTCGAGGACTGCACTCTGTTGGCTCGTTGTCATGCCTATCCTGGTGGATGATGCCGGGTCGCTCGATGGGGGCGTCGGCCCGGTAAACTCGTAGGTGCGTGTGGACGATACTTGCTGAGGCAGCCCCTCGACATACCCGGATGCCCTCTAGCTGATCCGGGTTCTTAAACCGGGGTCCATGGCTTGCCCAAGAGGGCGTTACTGTGTCGAAGATAGGAGGGCATTTTTTCTCACGTCAAGCGCTCCCGAGAGAGCCGAGCACGCATGAATTCCGCTTGCGCTTTTTTTCACAAGCATTATTTTGTGCTGGCTATGGCGGGTAGTGGGTCTGTTTCAGGCTCGAACTTCCCGCCGCCAGGGAGCAGGGCTGTGGCCGGAGACGAGCAGCGCAGTGACCCCCGGGAAATCGTGCGGGCGTCCGGCCGGCATATGGGCCTTGGATTGGCCTTTGCGCTTTCGATCCTGCTCTTCATGGGCGGGGGAGCGTGGTTGGACTCCAAGCTCGGCACGACGCCGTTTCTCATGCTTTTCGGAGCGGCAGTGGGCGCGGGCGCAGGGTTTTACAGTCTGTACTACCACATCGTGATCGAACCCAGGCAACGAGAGAACGGCCCCCAATGAGCGGAGAGGCCAAATACGCCGGTACCGGCGCCTTGGGCGTCGCCGCAGTGATCCTCGTCCTGTGGTCGTTCCTCAATCCTGCCAGTCGAGTGGGGATTCTGATCGCCGGTGCGGTGGCATTGCCTGTGCAATGGTTGGCTTTCGCCGCACTCATGCGATTCCGGGGTAGGACGACCGGGTTCCTGGGGGTCTGGGTGGGCGGCAGCCTCCTGCGCATGGCGGTCCTGGGTTTGGTGGCATTTTTAGCGATTAGCCGGGGCATCGAAGGTTCGGTCGCGTTGCTGCTGGCCCTAGCTGGGTTCCTCTTCGGGCTTCTGCTGCTCGAGCCGATGTTCTTCAAACAGCCAGCAAGCGAGACGACCTGACGTGAGACTGCTCGGGATTCTGGGTGCCACGCAGGGCGGCGGATCCGCCACGCAGAGTCGAGGCGAGAGCGCGACGCCTGACCTCGGGGAGATGCTCATGCATCACCTCAGCGACGGCAAGACGATCGAGGTCGAGATCCTCGGCTTTCACTGGGTGTGGCCCCTCCCGCAGTGGGGGCCGATCCACATCGGTGCGCTGGAGCTCGACCTCTCCCCCACGAAGCACTCGATTTTTCTCGTGGTAGCCGCTGTCCTCTTGCTTCTGGTCTTCCTGCCCATCGGTCGCGCCATGCGGGACCGCTATGCCGACAGCGCGCCCAAGGGCCTCGCGAACGCGATGGAGGCCCTGGTGGTGTACTTCCGTGACGAGGTCGTCCGGCGTAACATTGGGCACGGGGCGGACGCGTACACGCCGTACATCCTTACGATCTTCTTCTTCATCTTGACCATGAACATGGTCGGGCTGATCCCGTTTGCCGCGACGCCGACCGGAAACCTCAACGTCACGGGTGCGCTCGCACTGGTGACCTTCTTCGTCGTCGAGATTTCTGGGATGCGAACGTTGGGATTCAGGGGCTACATGGGCACGATCTTCTATGCTCCGCCCGGTCTTCCGAAAGCGGGCCAAGCCGTCTTGATGCTGGTCATGACGCCTGTGGAATTCTTGGGCAAGCTGACCAAACCGTTCGCGCTGATGATCCGGCTCTTCGCGAACATGACGGCCGGGCATACGCTCGTCCTGTCGCTGCTCGGGATGATCTTCATGTTCGCGAACCTCACGATCGGCAAGTTCGTGATCGCCGGTGCGTCCGTGAGCATGGTACTAGCTGTAATGGTTCTGGAGGTGTTCGTGGCGTTCCTCCAGGCGTACATCTTCGCGATGTTGACCTCGGTCTTCATCGGTCTGATACGCCACGCGCATTGATGTATCACTTCAGTCGTTTGACAAGAACCTCTTAAGGAAAACCGACATGTTGCACGGAATGCTGGCGGTTGTTCAAGATGTGGCCATGGATGCCGAGGCTGCTAAGGCCTTTGGAAGTCTTCTCGGGGCCGGTATCGGTATTGGCCTCTCGGCGATCGGGGCGGGCATCGGCATCGGACTGATCGGATACGGAGCGACCCAGGGTATCGCGCGTCAGCCGGAGGCCGCGGCAACGATCCAGACGGCCGCGATCATCCTGGCGGCGCTGGTCGAGGGAGCAGCGCTGTTCGGTCTCGTCATCACGATCCTGTACAAGTTCCTGTAGGTCGCGTCATGCGGCCCCCTTTCTCGGGGGCGGCAACGACTGGGTTCGCTGGTGCGGGCCCATGACCTCGGGTAATCGATGGAGATCAAGATGAGAGCCACTCGGATTCTGCCGGCCACGCTGTCGATCCTTGCCGCGCTGCCGGGCCCGCTCTGGGCCCAGGGAGGTGGCGAAGAAGGTGGTGGGGGCCTCTTCGATATCAATGCGGGCCTCAGTGTGTGGACGCTGCTCGTATTCTTTGCTCTGTTGCTGCTGCTTTCGAAGTACGCTTGGGGTCCGATCCTGGCTGCCGTCGAGGCGCGGGAGAAGGGCATCCAGTCTGCGCTCGACGAGGCAGCGGCTCGCAATGAAGAGGCTGCCGGGCTGCTCGAGCAGCACCGCCAGCAGATCGCCGACGCGCGTCGTCAGGCCAACGAATTGATCGCCGAGGGCAAGGCAGCGGGCGAGAACGTTCGCCGGGACATCGAAGAAAAGGCCCGGGCCGAGGGCCTAGCGATCGTCGAGCGGGCTCGAGCCGAAATAGTGCGCGAGCGCGACGCCGCGCTCGAGATGCTCAGGAAGGAATCGGTGGAGCTCGCGTTGGCTGCGGCCTCGCAGCTGATGGGAGAGAACCTCGACCAGGCCAAGGACCGCGAGCTCGTGGAGCGCTATCTGGCCGAGTTGGGAGACTCTTCCGGAGCGCAGGCGTGAGAGACGAAACCGTCGCCAAGAACTACGCGGAGACGCTCTTCGAGCTGGCGCGTCGCCACGACGGGCTCGAGACCTATGGGGCCGCGATTGCGACCATCGCCGGCGTCGTCGAGGATGATGCGAAGTTCCGGCTCTTCCTCGAGACGCCACGCATCGATGACGAAGACAAGAAGGCTGTAGTGCGACGCGCATTCGGTGAAGCGTTGCCGAAGCATGTGGTGAACTTCGTGATGGTCACCATCGACAAACGCCGCCAACGGCTTCTGCGCGAGATTTCACGAGCATACGACCTCCTGCTGGACGACCATCTCGGCCGGGAACACGTGGAGGTCACGGTGGCGCGCCAGCTCGATGACGCGACCATGCAACTGATCTCCGAGCGGCTCTCGAGCGCACTCGGAACAAAGGTGATCCCCCATGTCCGGGTGAAGCCGGAGATTCTCGGGGGACTCATCGTACGCACCGGAAACACGATCTACGACGGATCGATCCGTAGGCGCCTCGACGGTATGCGTCGACGACTCCTGGGGGCGCGTTTGCCCGCAGCGGTCGGCGATCCCACCAACGCCTGATCCGATCCCAATACCCAGGACCAAATAGAAGATGGCCAACGACTCCCAGCTCCGAGCCAGCGAGATCAAGGACGTACTTCTCAAGGAGATCGAGAGGTACGAAGAGGACCTCCAGGCCGAAGAGATCGGTGAAGTCCTTGAAGTCAAAGACGGGATCGCCCGCATCTACGGCCTCACGAAGGCGATGGCGTCGGAGATGCTCGAGATCACCGCTGCATCGACGGGGGAGACGGTCACCGCGCTCGCGCTCAACCTCGAAGAGGACAACATCGGCGCCGTCATCATGGGCGCGTGGACCGGGCTGCACGAGGGCGATCAGGTGCGGCGTACTGGTCGCGTCTTGGACGTGCCGGTGGGGCCCGGATACCTGGGCCGTGTCGTCGATGCGCTCGGCACTCCCGAAGACGGGAACGGCCCGATCGACGGCATCGCAGGCTCGCGCCAGATCGATATCGTCGCTCCGGGCATCGTCAAGCGACAGCCGGTCCGGGAGCCGCTGCAGACGGGCCTCAAGGCCATCGACTCGATGATTCCGATCGGACGGGGTCAGCGCGAGCTGATCATCGGCGACCGCGGTACCGGCAAGAGCGCCGTGGCGATCGATACGATCATCAACCAGAAGGGTACCGGCGTCATCTGCATCTATTGCGCGATCGGGCAGCGCGCCGCCAAGGTGCGGGGTGTCGTGGAGACGCTGCGCGAGCACGGTGCGATGGAGTACACGATCATCGTGACCGCTAATGCGTCCGATCCAGCGCCGATGCAGTACATCGCGCCTTATGCGGCCACGGCGCTCGCTGAACACTTCATGTGGCAGGGCAAGCACACGCTCGTTGTCTACGATGACCTCTCCAAGCAGGCGCAGGCCTACCGGCAGCTCTCTCTGATTCTCCGTCGTCCGCCCGGACGAGAGGCTTATCCAGGTGACGTGTTCTACCTTCACTCGAGGCTGCTGGAGCGCGCGTGTAAGCTGTCCGACGAGCACGGCGGCGGGTCGTTGACGGCGCTGCCCATTATCGAGACGCAGGGCGGAGACGTTGCGGCCTACATCCCGACCAACGTGATCTCCATCACCGACGGTCAGATCTTCCTGCAGCCCGACCTGTTCTATTCGGGCGTTCGCCCCGCCGTGAACGTCGGCATCTCGGTATCGCGAGTGGGCGGCAATGCGCAGATCAAGGCGATGAAGAAGGTCGCGGGTCGTCTGCGCCTAGACCTGGCGCAATACCGAGAGCTCGAGGCGTTCGCCCAGTTCGGCTCCGACCTGGACGCGGCGACCCAGCGACAACTGGCTCGTGGCGCCCGCACCGTCGAGATGCTCAAACAGCCTCAATACCAGCCGATGGCGGTCGAAAACCAGGTAGCGCTGATCTACGCCGTGACCAACGGCTTCCTCGACGACGTCGAAGTGGAACAGGTCCGCCAGTGGGAGCTGGGCTTCCATCAGGACATGGCGGCCAAGCACCAGGACGTGCTCGATGAGCTGCGCGAGACCGGTACGCTCGACGACGAGCTCACCGAGCGCCTCGTCGCTGCCATCGAGAGCTTCAACGAGGCTTTCGCGGTAGAGCACGCGACGGCTTCGGCCTAGCTCCCGCCAACCAGAGGACGATCAAGTGGCTGGCTACGCCGACGTCAAGCGCAGAATCAAGTCGGTAGAGAACACCCGACAGATTACGCGCACGATGGAGCTGGTGGCGACCTCCAAGCTCAAGCGCGCGACTGATCGCGTGCGCGCTACTCGGCCGTACGCCGAAGCGCTGCACGAGATCGTGTCGGGCTTGTATTCTCCATCGCTCTCTGAGAAGTACCCGATCCTGCGGCGTCCGGACGTAACCAAACGCGCGGCGATCTTGCTGTGTACCGCCAACCGCGGCCTAGCGGGGGGGTTCAATGCCAACCTCATCAAGCGGGCGCGCAACCTCATGGAGGATCTGCGCGGGCAGGGGATCGAAACGGAGTTGCACGTCGCAGGCAAGAAGGGCATCGCGTTCTTCCGCTTCCGCGGCGTGGAAATGCTCACCCAGCGCACCGACATCAGCGATCATCCGACCGTGGACGACGCGGAGTCGCTGATCGCTCCCATTCGCGAGCGCTTCGAGAGCGGTGAGGTCGACGCGGTGTACTTGATCAGCTCGAAGTTCAAGTCGGCGATGTCGACGCCGCCGCGCACCAGAGACCTGCTGCCGATCGAAGCGGACGCCCAGGCTTCGTCCGCCGACGCCTACATCCTTTCTCCGAGCGGGGACGTGATCCTCGAACGGATCCTTCCCGCGTATATCCGCAACGCAGTGTATACCGCGTTGGTGGAGAACGCGGCCGCCGAGCAGGGTTCCCGTAGGACCGCGATGAAGAGCGCGACCGATAACGCTGGGGATGTTCTCGAACACCTCACGCGCACCTTGAATAGGGTCCGTCAGGCCCAGATCACGCAGGAGATCGCCGAGATCGTCGGTGGCTCCGCTGCCCTCGAGTAGGGAAACCAGAGACATCATGGCTGATTACGGTATTGGAAAGGTCGTACAGGTCATCGGACCGGTGCTCGATGTGGAGTTCACGGCCGAGGATCTTCCCGACATCTACAATGCGTTGAGCATCAAGACGACCAACGAAGCTGGGCAGGAGATCGAGCTCATCGCCGAGGTGCAGCAGCACATCGGACGAGGACAGGTCCGCGCGGTATCGATGTCGTCTACGGACGGAGTGACGCGTGGTATGGAAGTCGCCGATACCGGTAGCGCCATTACCGTTCCGGTCGGTGAGGCCGCGCTCGGTCGCATCCTGAACGTGTTGGGTGAGCCCGTGGACGAGATGGGCCCGGTCGGCGGAGAGGGTGCCGAGGTCGAGCGTTGGCCGATCCACCGGGCCGCGCCGAGGTTCGACCAGCTCGAGCCCAAGACCGAGATCTTCGAGACAGGTATCAAGGTCGTGGACCTGCTCGCGCCTTATGTGAAGGGCGGTAAAACGGGTCTGTTCGGCGGGGCCGGTGTCGGCAAGACCGTCATCATCATGGAGCTCATCAACAATATCGCGATGGAGCACGGCGGACGGTCCGTTTTCTGTGGCGTAGGTGAGCGCACACGCGAGGGTAACGACCTTTGGCTGGAGATGAAGGAGTCGGGCGTGATCAGCTCGACCGCGCTGGTATATGGGCAGATGAACGAGCCGCCAGGAGCGCGTCTGCGGGTCGGCCTCTCGGGCCTCACCATGGCGGAGTACTTCCGCGACGTAGAGGGTCAGGACGTGTTGCTGTTCATCGACAACATTTTCCGCTTCACGCAGGCGGGGTCAGAGGTGTCGGCGCTGCTTGGCCGCATGCCGTCTGCAGTGGGATATCAGCCCACGCTGGGCACCGAGATGGGCGAGCTGCAGGAGCGCATCACTTCGACCTCGTCGGGATCGATCACGTCGGTGCAGGCGATTTACGTGCCGGCGGACGACCTCACGGACCCAGCGCCGGCCGCGGCGTTTACACACCTCGACGCGCAGACGGTGTTGAACCGGGCCATCTCGGAGCAGGGCATCTATCCTGCCGTGGATCCTCTCGACTCCTCATCGCGCATCATGGACCCACAGTTCGTGGGCGAGCGCCACTACAAGGTCGCGACCGACGTTCAGGCGATCCTCCAGCGCTACAAGGACCTCCAGGACATCATCGCGATTCTGGGAATGGACGAGCTCACGGAGGAAGACAAGATCATCGTGGGCAGGGCCCGCCGCATCGCTCGCTTCCTCTCGCAGCCGTTCTTCGTCGCGGAAGTGTTCACCAACACACCCGGGCAGTACGTGAAACTCGATGACACGATCGAGTCCTTCGAGCGCGTTGTGGCAGGGGAGTTCGACCACCTGCCGGAGCAGGCGTTCTACTTCCAGGGCGGCATCGAAGGTGTCATCGCGGAAGGCGAACGCCTAGAGAAGGAGGGCTAGCTCGTGGCCGACGGTTTGCTGAACGTTCGCGTAGTCTCTCCGGATCGCATCGTCTTCGAGGGCGAAGCATCTGCGGTGGTGGCGCCGGCGTGGGATGGCCAGGTCGGCATCCTGCGAGGGCACGCCCCTATGCTGACGCTGATCGGATCCGGCGAGATGACCATCGACCGGCCGAGCGGCGGAAGTGACTCGTTCTACGTGGCCGCCGGCGTGCTCAAAGTGGAGCGCGATCGGGTGACGCTGCTGACCGAGTATGCGGGTGACGAACCGCCCGAGCAGATTCCGGCCGACGCGATCGTGTTCGCGGACGACAGCGACGGCTGACGTCGTCGTGCGTCACGGCCCTAGCGCATGAAGCTCGACCTGCACATCCACACTACCGCATCCGACGGGGCTTGGTCGCCCGAGGCCGTTGTGCGGGCAGCAGCGAAGGGCGGGCTCGATGTAATCGCGGTCTCGGACCACGACACAACGGCGGCGTTTGCGACCGCGTCGGCCGTTGCTGCGGAAGTGCGCCTACAGGTCATTCCCGCGCTGGAGGTCAGCTCGACGCATCGCGATCGTGACGTACACGTGCTAGGCTACTTCGTCGACCCCGAGGCCGACGCGATGATCGCCCACCGCGCGAGGGCGACCAGCCGGCGTGACGAGCGAATGCAAGAGATGGTGGACAGGCTCAGTGCGAGCGGGATCGAGATCACGTTCGAGCAAGTCGAGGAGGAGGCCGGTCCTGACCGCGTTGCCATCGGTCGACCTCATTTGGCGAGAGCTTTGGTGGCGGCCGGCCACGCCTCGTCCGTGCATGGAGCCTTCAACACCCTCATCGGCGATGGCAGCGACGCTTTCGTTCCGACGCGCTTGCTTACGCCGGTGGAAGCGGTCGAGCTGATTCTGGCATCGCATGGCATTCCCATTTGGGCCCATCCACCTGGAGACTTAGTGGATCCGTTGCTGCCGGAGCTCGTGCGTGCCGGCCTACGGGGATTGGAGGTGTACCGCCCGTCACACAAGCGCCATGACATGCTTCGCTACGAGGGTATCTGCCGCACCTCCGGCCTGCTCATGAGTGGCGGTTCGGACTGGCATACGCCCGACGCCGGAACCGCGCTGGGCGACTTCTTCGTAGAGGCGACAGAAATCGAGCAGCTGCTCGAAGAGGGGGGGTTGTGAGGCGTCCACGACTGGGCTTGGCTGTGGTTCTATGCGCGACATTCGGTGCGGCGGGTTGTGAGGCGGCACCCTCATTGCCCTCCTCGGGGAGGCCCGCCGACGGCCTGCTCGATGATGCCGAACTGCAAACCGTGGTGGAGCTGGGCATTCAGCGCGATATCGACGGCGTCGTCGAGCGTTTGCTCGCCGAGCGTCCCGAAGTCCGCGCCCGAGCCGCGATGACGCTGGCGTCCTTTCAGGCTGCCGAGTCCGTCGTTGCGCTTTCGCCACTACTCGACGATGCGGAGGCCCAAGTCCGACGGGATGCGGCCTTTGCGCTCGGCCGGATCGGTGATCCCGGGAGCACGGGTGCTCTCGGAGCCGCTTTGGCCGAGGAGGCGGATGCGGGCGTACGCTCGCGCCTGATCGAGGCGCTCGGTCACATGGCGACCGAGCGAGCGGCGGACCTGCTACTCAGCGCCGATCTCGAAAGCTGGGAGGAAGCCGCCCGCGCTAGCTCGCTATCGGTCCTCGGGGGCGTGTATGGGGTCAGCCATGAGGGCTTGCGGGACTACTTGATCGAGACGCTGACGCACGAGGACCCGTCCGTACGGCTGGCCGCGTCGAGCTTTTTTGGCCTCCAGTCGGGCGTCAGACTCTGGGCCCGACATGCGATCTACGTCAGACAGGCCCTCGACAGCTACGACCTGGCGGATCCGGCCGCGATGCATCTGGTCGTCGGCCTTGCGAGGCTTGACGACTTTCTCGACTACGGCCGGCTTTCACGGTGGGCCGCGCAGGCGCAGGACTGGCGAACACGCGCAAACGCGATGTCGGGACTCAATCCTCTTGGCTCGGCCGTGCAGGTGCTGGTAGACGCTCTCGCCGATCCGTCACCGCTCGTTGTTTTTGCGGCGGCGCGAGCACTTACCGGGGGGGCCTTGGACGACTCGCTGGTGCCCCTCCTGGAGCGCTGGATCGAGGGTCATCCGAACCGGCTCGCGGTCAGCCGTGAGCTCTTGATTCAACTCGCGCTGATGCGGCAGATCGACGTGGTCCTCGCATGGGTGGACGCCACAGCACCCGGTGATGAGCGTCGATGGGTGGTAGGACTGGAGGTCTTGTCCTACATCCCGGGGCAGGAGTCGCTGTCTCGTATCGCTCGGGCGGCGCGCGACCCCTCGGAACGCACCGCAGCGGAGGCTTCCTTGGTGCTTCTGCGACGGTGGCAAGGGGACCGCCAATCGGCGGAGGCTCATGATCTGTACTTCGACCTCTTCAGAGAGCTGATCGACGACCCACGAGCCTCGGTCGCGGCGGCGGCGAGACAAGGACTCGAATCACCAGAATTCGCAGTCCGCAGCTTCGACCTTGCAGCGCTCGGGGCAACCTCGGCTCCAACATCGGAAGCGCAGGTTAAAGACGAGCCCTCGCTACCACTGCTTCCGGACGCGCAGACCATCGACTGGGGGTTCCTGCGCGGACTGGGTAACGCTCCTAGCCTGGTCTTGGAAACGACGAGAGGCACTGTAACCCTCCAGCTGCTGACTGCCGAGGCGCCGCTCACCGTGCAGACCGTTGCCAGGCTCGCGCTGGACGGGCATTACGATGGGGTGCCGTTTCACCGCGTACTCCCGAACTTCATGGCGCAGACGGGCGACATCGTCGCGCGGGACGGGACGGGTGAACCAGGCTTCACGATTCGAACCGAGCTTACACAGCTTCCGTTCGAGGCCGGTGTAGTGGGGATGGCCAACCTTGGCTCTCTCGACTCTGAGAACAGCCAGTTCTTCATTACGCACTCGCGGCAGCCGCACCTCGCTCGGGGCTTCACGGCCTTCGGTTGGGTCAGCAGCGGCATGGACGTGGTGGACCTCCTCGAGCCACTCGATGCGATCCTTTCGGCGACGGTCGTTCCAGGCTAGTCCCCCTGCTGCAGGCAACATCCGGCGCTCCGCGGCGTATTGCCCTAGTGCGGCATTGCCAGGAGGATCGATGAAGCGATTGATCGTGCTTTCTGTCTTCGCGCTCGGTGCATGCGCGGCCAGTCAGGAGGTGTGGGGCGGGCGCACGCCGGCTCGGGAGGCGCAGGCGGTGCAAGGCGCCGCGGTGCGTTATCTCGCGGAGCACTACGACCCCTCGGACTTTCTCGGCAAGCCCGAGGCGATTTGCCTTGTCGTGGGCCAGCGGGCTGGACGACGAGACCGCATCGCGACCGCGATCGCGGCCAGGAGCGAGGACATGGATCCGCCCGCCTATCTGCTGTCCCGGCTTGCCCAGGTACGGCCGCGGGTGCTGCCCATCTCGGCCTGCCAGTGGGGCGACGACCTATCGGAAGTGCTCGTGGAGTCGGGGGCTCGCGCGATCGCGATCGGGATCAGTCACCCGCAGTGGGTGACGCCGAATCTCGCGCGCGTGACTGCAACCATCCGGGAGAACAACCACACTTGGTACAGCTTTCGCTGTTCGGCAGAGCGCGAGCCCGAGGGTTGGACGATTCGAGACTGCCTCTGACCCAGCGCCGCTGGACCTCTTCGACCGCGGGCTAGCTGTCCCTGCCTCCGATCCAACGCGGACCGCGGCGGGTCCAAATGAGGATCGCGCCGCACGCGGCGTCCCCTCCGCCGAAGGCCGCCGGCACCGACGTTCCCCCGTACACTTCCACCGCGTCCATGTCGGACGCCAGGAACTCGGTCAAGTCCGTGGGCTGATCACCCAGCGATGCTCTGCGGCTGAAGCGGCGGCCATCGACGAAGATTGCCGGGTAGCAATACTCGATGCGGTAGACACCTGGCTCAGGGGACACGATGTGCGACGCGCGCCGGAGCACGACTGTCCGATCCATCATCGTGCTGCCCGAACCTTGGACACGGACGCCCGGCATTCCCTGGATGAGCGTGATGAGGTTGCCTCCGCGCTGTTCCAGCTCCTCGCGCAGCACGAAATTGCCGAAGCCGCGCGACAGGCGGATGTCGAGATCGCGGAGCTCGTTGAACGTACGCCGCGGGATCACGCGTACCGTCAAGCCCTCGAGCAAGATGGGCTCTGTGCTGAGCTCGACATCGGTCTCGTAGCTCTTGTCCTCGCTGAGCCGCACCTGGATGCGGCGCTCCTCGTGCCCCAGCGACTCGATGACGAGTTCGTGCGTTCCCAGCGGTACGTCGGTGAATGCGAAGAAGCCGAGCGCGTTCGTGACCCTTACGGTGTTCATCGACTCGAGCTTGACCGATGCCCCAGTGATCGGTTGACGGGTCTGGAGGCCGCGCACGTAACCGAGCAGATTAGCAGCTCTTTCCTCGGCCGGCACGGCCCCAGCCGCGAGCAGCACGACGAGCGCGGTCAAGATCCCCCCTCGTAAGGCTCGGTCTCTCGCCGTGCGTCGGGTTCTCATGCGTCCTCCTTGGCCTAAGCTTCGGCCTCTTCCGGCGAAACCTACAACTCCTCCTTACCGCCGGTTGCCCCCGAGCGTTACCCGGATTCCGAACTGCGCCTGCCATTGCGAATCGGGGGTCAGCACCGACCACGGGTCCGGTGGTACTAGTCTCCCTTCTTGGTCGCGTGATGGCAAGGCTCCGCCGGCCCATCGTGAGAACAGCTCTCCCACTTCGCCGAAGCTCTGCGCCCGCCCTGACGGCTCCAGCAGCGGAACGTTGCTGCGGATGGACTGAATGGCGCCCCAGTCCGAGTTGATGAAGTTCAGCAGGTTGATCATGTCGACCTCGAAGCGGATACGTGCGTCACCGGCCTGCACCGCGTGCGTGACGCGCAAGTCGAGGCGGTGCTCCCAAGGAGCCCGGCAGTCGTTTCGTCTAAGGATCTCTCCCCGATGCGCGCTAAGGCATTCGTCCTCCACCAATGCGGCGGCGAGCAGCGCAGTGGTTGCGAAGCCTGCGGGCAGTTCGGTCGCGAGGTTCGGAACGTAGAGCAGGTCATTGAAGCGGTCGAACGCCGGCCCGAGCGCCGGATACCCGTCGCCGTTGAGGTCACCGCGGTAAACGTAGGAGAACGGCAGGCCAGACTGAGCCGTATAGAGCAGGGAGATGTCGGTGTCTCTCAGAGCCGGCAGCGGACTCCCGTAGATTGACATCACGAACTTGTGAGGCCGGTCGAAGTTCGAAGCGGTCATCAGCGGCTGGTTGGGATTCCCCTCGGTCGCGTTGAATCCGAAATTGGAGATCATGTCGACCTGGGTCAGGCTTTGTCTGTCGAACGAGCGCGCGAACGAGTACCCGCCCTGGAACGCCAGGTCGTCTGTGATGAATCCGCGTGCCTCTGCGGTGAGCGAATAGGTCCAGTCGTTACCCTTGTTGGTGACGAGCAACACCTGGTCGTACTCCGGATGGTCGCGGACCGGCGCGAATCCGTTGGGCGTGGGGTTGCCGAAGTGCGAACGCTCGAACCCTCCGTATCCCTCGAGAGGGCCGATGTCTCCGTCCGGACCGTCGAGGTTCCTCTCCTCGACAGAGACTTGTTTGCGCGCGTGACTGAACAGGAAGCCGAGCGATCCGCTCAGGCGCGACGTCAACTCGTGGTCGACGATCGCCGAGAACTTGATGTAGCGTGGATACTTGAAGTCCGGGTGGAAGACCGTGACCGGCCGCACGGTAATGGGGGAGCCGTTGAGGCACCCCACCGGGGTGTTGCCCAGATCATATCCGGGAGCCGTGTTTCCGGTCAGCGGGTCGTCCGTCCGCCGACCCGTGCACACCTCGGTGATGGATCGTAGACCGGTGTTGTGGAACGCGTTGGAGAGCCACACGTACGGCAGTTGTCCGGTGAAGAAGCCGGCGCCGCCGCGGACCTGTGTGGTGCGCTGACCCTCACTCTGCCAATTGAAGCCCCAGCGCGGCGAGATGAGGATCTGCCCGGACGGCGGCTTCGACGTGTCGAAACCGAACAAGTCGTCGAATTCGGCGTTGTATTCGGGCGTGTCCAGCATGTGCGGCACGTCGACGCGCATGCCGAAGCGCATGGTCAGCCCTTTTCCGGCGTTGATCTCGTTCTGGACGTAAGCGCCGACCTCGAGCACTGAGAAGTTGACCGCGGGATCCTGGCCCGGCAGCAGAATGCTACGCTGGTATCTCTCGGGCGCGTTGTTAGCCAGGTGTCCCATGCTCGAGAAGTAATAGTCCCCGAGCGCGCCTGGCAGATACTCGTGCTGGAGACTGTTCAGGGAGCCGGTCATGCCCAGCGTGTAGGTGCTTCCCCCTGCGGTCGGCAGCGTGAACGTGTTGGTCAACCTGACCGTCGTTTGCTCGAGGTCGTTCGCCTGCGCGAAGAATTGAGCGCCGGCACGGACGGCGCGCGTGAAAGCCAGACCGTCGCCGACCGGACTTTTGAGGTCGACTTCGACTTGGGGGAAAGAACTCATCGGCGTCGTATGATCCGTGGTGCGCTGGACCGAGAACTCCAGCTCGTTGCCTCCTCCGTTGCTCGCCTCTGAGAAGAGCTGAATCGACATCGTATTCGTCGCCGATTCGCGGAGGACCGCGTTGGACGACAGCTCGTAGGGCTCGAACACCGTGCGATTCGGCGTATCGTCGTTTTGTGCCCGTGCAAAGACGTTGCGCGCCGTGAGGCGGTGACCGCCTCCCAACGTTGCGTCGACTCGCGCGAAGATATTCGCGAGCTCCTGGTTGAGCGAATAGGGACCGCCGATTCCGGTATCGACGCCGAACGAACTCTCGAACAGTTCCTGGAAGGCCCCCATCGATGCCGGTGATATCTGGATGACGGCCGGATCGTCGCGCACGAGATTGAAGCCCGTGGGAGGTTTGGCTCGCTCCTCGAATTCGGTCGCGATGAAGAAGTGCACCTGGTCGCGAACGATCGGCCCACCCGCGCTGAACCCGAACAGCGATCGGTCCACGCCAGACGCTTCGACGATGCCGGTCGGAAGATTGAGGTCACCCATGAGCGCTTCGTTTCGCCCGACGGCGAAGCCTCGGAAGTTCCATTCGTTGGTGCCCACCTTGGTAATCGCGTTCATCACGCCTCCGGCGAAGCCGGAGAGGCGAACGTCGAAGGGCGCGATCAGGATCTGGTATTGGGCCACGGCGTCGAGGGGCAGCATCTTCGCGCCGGCCTGGCCGCCTGGCACGCCGCCCGCCGTCAGCCCGAACGGGTCCTTGTTGCCCACACCGTCGATGAGCACCTGGTTGTAGCGGTCGTTCTGGCCCGCGACCGAGAAGCCACCGTTCTCCGTGGTCGTCACCTGGGGGGACAGGAGCGCCAGCTCCATGACGTCTCGTGAGAGGATCGGCACCGACTCGACGAAGCGCTCGTTCAGTAGCGTGGCGGGCCCGACCTGGCCTGGGTTGAAGATCTCGGCACGCTCGACATTGACCGCGATGCCCGCGACCTCGATGGCCTGCTCGGACAGGTACAATTCCAGCGTCTGCATCTCCCCGACCTGCAGCTGGATACCCTCGAGCGTGAGTTCAGCGTAACCCAAGTGCGTGGCCGTGAGTTCGTAGGGTCCGCCGGGCTGCAAGAGCAGCAACAAGAAACGCCCGTCCGCGTTGGTGATCACGCTCCTTTCGACACCCGTCTGAACGTGCCGAACCGTCACCGTCGCGTCGGCTAGCGCGGTATCGCTCGCCATGAGTACGATCCCTCGTATCGCGGACGTGGTTTGCGACTGTGCCGCGACGTCGCCGGGCCCTGCCGCCGGGAACAGGTGGCAGGCTGCTAGACAGACGAACACTCGGACGAACAGTTTTGGAACCCTTTCCATAGGAACGCTTTCGTTGCGGGCGGGTGAAACGACGACGCGAACATTCGCCTGAGCACGGAACTCGGGCAAACTGCTTCCGATTACTCTACGCCATGGACAATCGAGGATGACCTGATGGTGTGTCCGCTGCGCGCGTCCTTGTTATTGCTTCTCGCTGTCGCCGGCTGTGCAAGCGAGGCTACCCCTCCGTGGCAGGAGGCGGAGGACTTCCGATGGCGCGAGCTCTCGATACGCGAGCGGGGAAACCCGGGATTCACCGAGATGTCGACTCGCCGCACAGGCGTGGACTTCGGGAATCGACTGTCGCGGGTCGCGGCCATCGAGCATGACCACCTGCTCGTGGGCTCGGGTGTGGCAGTGGGGGACTACGACGGTGACGGACTTGCCGACCTGTATTTTCCTCGCCTGGAGGGCTCCAACGCTCTCTACCGGAATCTGGGCGGATGGCGCTTCGAAGACGTGACCGAAGAGGCGGGGGTAGGCGCGCCCGGCCGCTACTCCACGGGCGCATCGTTCGCGGACGTCGACGGCGACGGTCGCCTGGATCTCTTCGTCACCGCACTCGGAGGTCCGAACGCGCTCTTCCTGAACCTTGGGGACGGCTCTTTCGAGGACGCAACCGCGGACGCGGGCCTCTCCTCGGCGCTCGGTAGCACCAGCGCCACGTTCGCGGACGTGGACGCCGACGGCGACCTCGACTTGTATGTGGCCAACTACAAGGTCGAGAGTGCTGCCGATGTGCTGCGCCCCTACGAGCGAGCCTCGGTCGATCTGGTCGTCGAGCTGGACGGTGAGCGTCGGATCGCGGAGGAATTCCAGCAACACTTTCGACTCGAAATGCGCGACGGCGTGCAGGTCGCGGCGGAGCAGGCGGATCCGGATCGCCTTTACTTGAATGACGGTACGGGTCACTTCGAGGCGGTCTCCTGGACGGGAGGACGTTTCCTCGACGCGGATGGCGTGCCGCTCGCTCGTGACGTAGACGACTTCGGCCTCGCGGCACGTTTCTATGACGTGGACGGCGACGGCGACGTGGATCTCTACGTGTGCAACGACTTCGACGACCCCGACTACCTGTGGCTCAACGACGGCTCGGGCACGTTCCGCCTCGCGGACCCGTTCGCGCTGCGCACTCAGAGCCATGCTTCAATGGCGGTCGATTTCTCAGACGTGAATCGCGACGGACACGTCGACTTCTTCGTAGCCGACATGCTGAGCTCGGAGGCAGGGCGGAGGCTGGAGCAAGTCCCCTTGCACGCCGCTCTCGACAAGCCGCCGGGCCGAATCGCCGACCGCCCTCAAGCCGGCCGCAACACGTTGTTTCTGGGACGCGGTGACGGTACCTGGGCGCAGATCGCCGAGATGGCGGGCGTCGACGGTTCGGAGTGGACCTGGGGGAGCCTGTTCCTAGACGTGGACCTCGACGGGTTCGAGGACTTGCTCGTGGCCAACGGTCACGGCAGGGACATGAGGGACGGCGACGCGCTCGAGCGCATCACTGGGCTGCGCGGCTCGGTCACGTGGAACGAGGCGAAGTCGCTGTATCCGGAGTTGCCGACGAGAAACCGAGCTTTCCGCAATCGCGGCGACCTCACCTTCGAGGAAGTCGCCGAGGAGTGGGGGTTTTCCCGCTCACCCGACGTCTCTCACGGGATCGCATCAGGCGATCTCGACGGAGACGGAGACCTGGACGTCGTTCTCAGTCGCCTGAACATGCCCGTGCTGATGCTTCGCAACGACGCCCCCGGGGCACGGGTCGCGGTGCGCCTCGTCGGGGACGCCCCCAACACCCAGGCGATCGGAGCTCGGGTCAGACTGCTGGGCGGTGGTGGTACAGGCACGCCGGTACCGTTTCAGGACAAGCAAATCACTGCGGGCGGACTCTACCTCTCGGGTTCAGAGACGCTCGTGTCCTTCGCGGCGGGGGCCTCGGAAGGGGAGATGCGGCTCGAGGTGACCTGGCCGAGGGGTGGGGTGACACTGATCTCGGTTGCTGCGAACCGCCTGTACGAGGTCCGTGAATCAGGCGCTCAGCGGGTGCCGGACGTCACGGGGTCCCCTTTCGTGGAAGCTATCTTCGAGGACGTTTCCAGCTCGCTCGACCACCGGCACCGAGAACAGCCGTTCGCGGACCTCGCGCGCCAGCCGCTGCTGCCGTACGAATTGTCCCGGCTCGGGCCCGGCGTGACCTGGGCCGACGTGGACCGAGACGGAGATCCCGATCTCATCATTGCCGCCGCGCAGGGGGGCCGGACGTCGGTTCTGCTCAACGACGGTGGGCGATTCACGTCGGTGCCGGGCACGACGAGTCTGCACGACCAGACGACGATCCTGCCTTCCTGGCGTGCTGGTGTGGTGTCGTTGCTTGTCGGCAGGACGAGCTTCGACGCCGAGTCGGCGGCGGAGGCACGGGGCCTCGCCGGCGTGACGCGGCTCGCTTGGCGAGGCGGATCGGAGTCAGAGGCGGTTGCCGAACCGCTGCTCAGCTCCGTAGGTCCGCTCGCTCAGGCCGATGTAGACGGGGACGGGGACCTGGATCTGTTCGTTGGAGGCCGTACGGTGCCGGCTTTTTACCCACTGCCGGCTACGTCTCGCCTGCTCATCAACGAAGAAGGCGTGTATCGCGATACCGAGCAGACCGGATTCGAAGATCTCGGACTCGTTTCGGGCGCGGTCTTCACCGACATTGACAACGACGGTGACCCCGACCTCGCTCTGGCTGTGGAATGGGGTCCGATCCGCCTCTTCCTGAATCAGGGCGGTACTTTTACGGACGTCACCGAGCGGTGGGGATTGGCTTCGCTCACAGGCCTTTGGCGGGGCATCACATCAGGAGACCTCGACGGCGACGGCCGCATGGATCTGGTCGCGACCAACGAAGGCCTCAATTCGCGACTGGTGACGTCACCAGACCGGCTCCTCACCCTAGTCCACGGCGACATCGACCAGAGTGGCACATGGGAAGTATTGCTCGCGCGGGCGCGCACCGAGGGAGGTCCTCTTTATCCATTGGCGCGCTACGAGCAGATGCGGAGCGCCGTGCCATCCCTGCGCGCTCGCTTGGGTAACTTCGGCGACTACGCCGAGTCGACGCTTGCCGGTGTGATTGGCACCGACGTGTCGAGTTTCTTCCTCCTGCGAGCGGAAACGTTGGAGCACACGGTGCTCCTGAATCGCGGCGGGCGCTTCGAAGCGAGACCGCTTCCTGTCGAGGCGCAGCTCGCCCCCGCCCATCACGTGGGGGTGGCCGATATCGACGGGGACGGGCACGAGGACGTCGTCATCACGCAGAATTTCTTCCCGACGGAGGGCTTCACGCCCCGGTACGACGCCGGTCGTGGGTTGGTGCTCCTCGGTGACGGCACGGGAGATCTGAGTGCGCTCTCGGCGGCGCGCTCGGGCCTGATCGTATATGGAGACCAACGTGGCGCTGCGTTCGCCGACTACGACGGAGATGCTCGGATCGATCTGGCGGTGGCGCAGAACGGCACGCAGACAAAGCTATTCCACAACGTGGGGGCCCGCCCCGGCCTGCGGGTGGTGCTCGAGGGGCCGCCCTCGAATCCGACCGCCATCGGGGCGCGTATGCGGCTCCTGTACGATGACACGGTCGGACCCGCTCGGGAGATTCGCTCGGGATCCGGCTACTGGTCGAGCGACGACGCGGTTCAGGTTCTGGGCGTTTCAGGGCGGGCGCGAGCGGTCGAGGTCCGTTGGCCAGACGGGAGCGTGTCAGAAACGCCGCTCGAGGCGGGATCTGTCCACATCGTGATCCGCCTGCCCTCGTCTTGATCGCGTAGAAACGCCACAACATCTTCCGCAGTCCTTACGCACGCCACACCGATCCTCGGCAGCGTGTCGAGCACCACACACAGGAGTAGCGCGGGGTGACAATCGATTCCCGCCTGCCGGCGCTTCTCTTATGTGTCCCGTTGGCCCTGGCGGCGGTCGCGTGCTCTTCGCCCGAAGCCGAGGCCCCATTCGACATGGCCGCGTACCTGGACGCGGCGGTCGTCGGTGTGGATCCGGTGAAGAACCGGTTTGCGAACTCCGCTCTGCTCGAGGCCATGGAGGCGCTGCCGGCTCGCACGAACGACCGGGAACGGATGCTCTTTCGGCTGGCCATCGCGGAGCAAACGCTGTACGCCGGACGACTCGAAACCGCCATCGAGCTCCTGGAGTCCTTGCGGGCCGACCTGGCCGAGTACGAGGCTGATGCGCCGCCATCCGAGCGGGCGCCCGCGAGCTTCCTGGAGTCTCTTCTGGACTACCTGGCGACGGCACACCTTAGGCTTGGAGAGTTCGAGAACTGCATCGATGGCATCGGCGCGGTCGCTTGCCTCGTCCCTGTGCCTGCGGAATTGGTGCACACCGCTCCCAGGGGGGCGCTGGCATCGATTCCGATATACGAAGAACTGCTCGGGCGCGACCCGGACAACCTCGGAGCCAGATGGATGCTCAACGTCGCCCACATGATGGTGGGTACGTACCCGACGGGGGTGCCTGATGCGCACCGGATTCCCGAACTTGCCTTCCGGTCCGAATACGAGATCGGTCGGTTCCGGGACGTCGCCCCAGCCCTGGGCGTGGACGATGTCGGACACGTAGGGGGCGGGGTCATGGACGACTTCAACGGAGATGGTCTGCTCGACCTCATGGCGTCGTCTTGGCAGCTCCGGGACCCGCTCAGATATCACCTGAACCGGGGCGACGGCACGTTCGAGTCACTCACTGGGGCGGCCGGGCTCGAGGGTCTCTGGGGCGGCGGCAACCTCGTGCAGGCCGACTACGACAACGACGGCGATCTCGATGTTTTCGTCCTGCGCGGCGGTTGGCTGGTCGAGGGGCAGGTCAACTCCCTGTTGCGGAACCGAGGTGACGGCACGTTCGAGGATGTGACGGAGCAGGCGGGTCTTCTGTGGCCCATGCATCCGAGCCAGACCGCGAGCTGGGCGGACTTCGACGGCGACGGGTTGCTCGATCTCTTCGTCGGCAACGAAACGTTCGGCGAGCGGCCCCATCCCTGCCAACTGTTCCGAAATCTTGGAGACGGCACGTTCTTGGATATCGCCCATGAAGCGGGTGTGGCAATTACGGGCATCGTGAAGGGCGTCACGTGGGGCGACTACGACAACGACGGCCGCCCTGATCTCTACGTGTCGCGCACCAATGCGCCCAACGTCCTGCTGCGCAACGAGGGCCCGGGGACGGACGGGGCGTGGAGCTTCAGCGACCGGACGAGCGAGGCAGGCGTGGCCGAGCCACGCGACGCGTTCCCAACCTGGTTCTGGGACTACGACAACGACGGCTGGCTCGACATCTTCGTGGCGGGGTATCGTACGAACTTCGGGGATATCGCCGCGGAGTACCTCGATTTGCCTCATGCATCGGAGTTGCCCCGTCTGTATCGGAACCGGGGCGACGGCACCTACGACGAGGTCTCCGAGGCGGTTCGTCTCGACCGTATCCAGTTCGCGATGGGGTCCAACTTCGGGGATCTTGACAACGATGGTTGGCTCGACTTCTACGTGGGCACCGGGGACGCATATTTCCAGGCGCTGATGCCCAACCGGATGTTTAGAAACGACAGGGGCGAGCACTTTCAAGACGTGACGACTTCGGGGGGATTCGGGCTGATCCAGAAGGGCCATGGCGTCGCTTTCGGCGATATCGACCACGACGGCGATCAAGACGTGTTTGCCGCGATGGGTGGCGCCTACGAGGGCGACGTAGCCCACAACGTGCTCTTCGAGAATCCAGGGCGTGGCAATCGCTGGCTCTCCCTCTGGCTGGTGGGAGTCGAAAGCAATCGGTCCGCGATCGGGGCGCGCGTACGCGTCACGGTGGAGATGGATGGCGAAACGCGAGATATCCACCGAGTCGTGTCGAGCGGTAGCTCGTTCGGCGGTAACCCTCTTCGGCTCGACATTGGATTGGGCCGTGCCGAGCGTGTCTTGTTGGTCACGGTGCGCTGGCCGACGACAGGCAACTCTCAGGAGTTGATCGGCCTCGAATTGGACTCGGCCTATCGGGTGACCGAAGGCGCTGCCGGGGCAGAGTTGCTCGAGCGCGCGCCGTTCGCTTTGGGAGCGGATCGATGAGTCGCTCGAAGGCGCAGCCACGTCCCCGACTTCCCTCGTTGTTGCCGGGCTGGCTACGGCGGCTGCTCGCGGGTGCGATTGTGGTGGCGGGGTTCTTGTTGGCGGATACGGTCTATCTACTACTGGTGCGATTCGCATCAGGCGTGGGGCTTACGCCTTTTGCGTTGGGAGCCGACACACTACCCCGCTTCTATCAGTTCATGCTGCTCGCGCACACCGGGGTGGGCATCGCGCTGGTCGGCGTAATGATCGTGTTCTTGGTGGCGCACCTGCCGACTGTCTGGCGCCGATACCACGCTGCCTCCGCTTGGTCCGGAGGGGCGTACGCCGTGCTGGGCATCACGTTGCTCGTAACCGGGCTCTTCATCCTCTCGGCCGCCGCAACCCGAGAGAACCAGTGGGCTTGGTGGACGCACGTAGTTGCATCGTCGGTCGTGGTGGGTGCGTACATCGTGCATCGCATGGTGAGCTTTGCCCGCCCTGACGGGCTCCAGTTCGCGCGCTACCTGGGGGGGATCTCGGTTGCCGCGCTCGCTCTCTTCCTGGCCCACGGAGCGCTCGTATTGGGCGGCGGCGGCACACTTGCCGCACCGTCGACGGCTCCGGGCGGCGCGGACCGCGATGTACAGCAGCTATTGGCGGGCAGGTTCGGCCCGGCGGGCTGGGTGCCGGTTGCCGCGGTGCCGCCTGCCAGCCCGTTCTTCCCCTCTGCCACGACCACCACGACCGGCGCGTATCTGGCCGCGAGAATCTTGACTACTCCGGGTTTTGGGACGTCGCGGGATGCAGTACGCGCGGAAGTGGCCGATCGCGGTTTCGTGATGGAGGCGCGCATCGGCGCAGAGTCCTGCGAGACCTGCCATCCGGACGTGGTCGATCAGTGGGCGACCTCGGCGCACCGTTTTGCTTCGTTCAACAACCCCTTCTACGAAGCGACCATCATGGATATGCGCAGAGGCGCACTTGAGACCAATCCGTGGATGGAGGAGCACATCGCTTCGTTCCCCGAGGACGTTGACGGCGTTGGCCGCGGAAAGAGCAAGTGGTGCAGCGGCTGTCACGACCCTGCGTTGATGCTCGCAGGCACCATGGGGCGGGAGATCGATCGTACCAGCCTCGAAGCCCAGGCAGGGCTGACGTGTCTGGCGTGCCACGCGATCGACCGCGTCCATGACCAGACCGGCAACGGGAACTACAACATCCCGGACGAACAGGAGGACCCCTATCTCTTTCCTGCGTCCCCGCCAGGCTCGTCAGGCAGGTACCTGCATGACCTGGCGGTCAAGGCTCGGCCAGCGGTGCACAAGGCGCGACTGCTCAAGCCGTTCCACTCAGAGAGCGCATTCTGTGCGACGTGCCACAAGGTCAGCCTCACCGAGCCGGTCAACAACTACCGATGGCTGCGGGGGCAGGACGACTTCGACAATTGGGACGACAGTGGAGTCGCACTGAACGCGGCGCGCACGTTCTATCTACCGCCGAGCAAACGCGTTTGTCAGGACTGTCATATGCCCTTGGAGCCGGCGCCTCGTGGCGATGTGGCGGCGGACAATGGCATGGTACGCTCTCATCGCTTCTTGGCCGTCAACACCGCGCTGCCTTATCTGCGTGCGGATACCGCCACGGTCCGGCGCATCGAGGAGTTCCTGAGAGATTCGAAGCTCACCGTGGACGTTCTGGCCGTGAAGGCACCTGGTCGAGCCGTGACAATGCCGCTCGAGTGGGATGCTTCCGAGGTGGAGGCCGGCGTTCCCTTAACGTTCGATGTCGTGGTCCGCAACGCGGGCGTCGGACACACGTTCCCGGGCGGTACCAACGACTCGAATGAGGGTTGGCTCGAGTTCACGATCGAGGACGAGGAGGGCAACCTGCTCGTCGCGAGTGGCGAGATCGGCGCGGACGGCTACCTCGACCCCATGGCGCACACGTTCAAGGCGGTCATCGTCGATGAGGACGGAGACGCCATCCACAGGCGTAACGCGCAGGACATCCACGTCACGGTCTACCAGAACGTGATTGGTCCAGGCTCAGCCGATATCGCGCACTTCGAGCTCGTACTTCCCGATGCGTGGGTGGAGTCGCGCCTTACGGTTCGGGCTCGGCTGCTGTGGAGGAAGTTCGACCGCGCGTACACGGAGTTCGCCTTTGCAGGCAACCCGGCGGGCTTTGCCAGCTTCGATGACGTGCCCGACCTGCCGGTCACAGAAATCGCATCGGACTCGGCGCGCGTGCTCGTGGTGGGCCAGACGGCAGTCGACGGGGGTCCATCGTTTCCTCGGCTCCCGGAACAATGGGTTCGCTACAACGACTACGGTATCGGGCTGCTGCTCGAGGGAGATACCCGAGGCGCCGCTAACGCATTCGAGATTGTAGCCGCGTTGCGCCCGGACGTCTCGGACGGACCGTTGAATCTCGCCAAGACGGCTTTGGCGGAAGGCAACCTCACGGCCGCCTACGACGCGTTGGCACGCGCGGAGGAAGTGGCCACCGGCGACGCTCGTGCGGCGTGGGTCTGGGGCCGCGTTTTACAGGAAGACGGCCGCTACTCCGAGGCCGTGCTCGCGTACGAGCGCGTGCTCGAGGTCTTCCCCGAGGACCGCGCGACCTGGCGGGCCATGGGGCGCACGCTCTTCCTGGATCAGCAATTCGAACGCGCGCTCGAAGCGTTGGCGGAGGTGCTCGAGATCGATCCTGAGGACCGCGTCGCGCACTATAACCGCATGCTTGCCTTGAGAGCGCTCGGGCGGGAGGCAGAGGCTGATCGCGCCGAGGCAGCCTACTTGTATTACGGCATCGACGAGTCGGCACAGGAGATCACTCGGGCGTACCGAGCACGTGATCCCGGAGCCAACATCATGGCCCAGCCGATCCCGACCCATCGCTTGGAGATCCGTCGATGAAGCGGCTCGGTCTGGCCAGCCATGTCTCGAGGTGGCACGTCGCGAAGCCCTCGTCGGCCCTGCGTTTCGCGTGCGTGCTCGCGATTTCGGCATGCGGGGGAGAAGAGCCAGTCGAAGAATCCGCGCCCGAGTACTCGGAGGGCGCGTATGCCACGGCACCCGGCGCCGGTGAGGGCACCGACTTGCGCTTCACCGAGGTGGCTCGGGAATCGGGCCTCGACTTCGTGCACGAGAACGGTGCCTTCGGCGAGAAGTGGATGCCGGAGACGGTGGGCAGCGGAGCGGCCTTCTTCGACTACGATGGAGACGGTTCTCCCGACCTCCTGCTCGTAAACGGGACCTGGTGGCCGGGACACGAGGGAACGGGCCGCCCGCCTACGCAGCGGCTCTACCGCAACCTGGGGGACGGCCATTTCGAGGACGTCACGGCCAGTGCCGGTCTCGCCTTGTCGATCTACGGGATGGGGGCGACCGTCGCGGACTATGACGGCGACGGCGACCCGGACATCTACTTGACCGCGGTCGGAGACAACGTGCTTCTGCGCAACGACGGAGCACGCTTTACCGACGTCACCGTATCTGCCGGGGTCACGGGCAATGCACCCGGCGCGCCGGCGGCGTGGTCTTCCGGAGCGGCGTGGCTCGACTACGATCGAGACGGCTGGCTCGATCTGTTCGTCTGCAACTACGTGCGCTGGACGAGCGAGACCGACCTGTTCGCGACCATCGACGGCACGACCAAGTCATACGCGACTCCCCAGCAGTACCAAGGTGAGTCGTGTAGGCTCTACCGAAACGACGGGTCCGGGCGCTTTGCCGACGTCACCGAGTCGGCCGGCGTGTCGAACCCGGAAGGGAAATCGCTCGGCGTCGCGGTAGCGGACTTCGATGCGGATGGGTGGCCCGACCTGATCGTGGCCAACGACACCCAGCGCAACTTCCTGTACCGAAATGTCGGCGATGGCTCCTTTTCCGACATCGCAGTGCGCGCGGGCGTCGCGTTCGATGAGGCCGGCAGGGCCCGCGCCGGCATGGGTGTTGCCGTGGCGGACCTGACCGGTGAGGGCCGGTGGTCGATCGCGATCGGCAACTTCGCGCACGAGCCGCTCGCGCTTTTCACGCAGATTGGGGACAACCTCTTCCAGGACCGAGCCGGTGCCGCTCGCCTTACGCGCTCGACGCTGGGGCCGCTGACCTTCGGCGTGCTGTTCGCGGACTTCGACCTGGACGGCCATCCGGACTTGATGAGCGCGAACGGACACATCGAACCCGGTGTGAATGCGGTGCAGGCGGACCAGACGTTCGAGCAGCCGCCGCAACTCTTCTTGGGCGACGGTTCGGGGCGCTTCTCCGACGTCAGTGGGCTGGTCGGCGAAGCGTTCGCGGCTCCCATCGTGGGCCGAGGCGTGGTGACCGCGGACATCGATGGTGACGGCGATCTCGACGCGCTGCTCACCGTGAACGGCGGGGCGCCCAGGCTCTACCGCAACGACCTGAACCCCGGGTCCGCTCAGTGGATCGAGCTCAGGCTCGAAGGCGCGCATCCGAACCGGGACGCCTTGGGCGCGTTGGTTCTCGTCTACACGGAGGCGGGAGTCCAGCGGCGGTATGTGGGCGCGGGTTCGTCCTATCTCTCTCAGTCGGTCCTGAACCCGCTGCTCTTCGCTTTAGGGGAGGCTGCGGCGGTGGACAGTTTCGTCGTCAGTTGGCCTCGGGGTGGGCGCACGGTCGAGCTTGGTCCAGTTCCCACCGGCCAGACGATTACGGTACGAGAACACCGATGAACGTTCGCAGTGCCCGCCGTCGCGCTCCTTCCCTGATGCTGGCATCGCTTCTGCTGACCGTGTGCGCGGACGCGGACGCTCCGGCCGATCCCGCCGCACTGCTCACCGTCCGCACACTAGGCTTGGCGTATCTGGAGGAAAATCGATTGCCGGAGGCCGAGGCAGAGTTCCAGCGACTCGTGGAAATGGCGCCGGGCGAGCCACTGGGTTATGCGAACCTGGGGCTCACGTATTTGAGGCAGGGGCGGCTGGCCGACGCGGAGACCGAGCTGCGACATGCGATCGAGCTGCTGCCCTCCGACCCCGACGTGCGACTAATTCTCGTCGAAATTCTCCGCTCGCAGGAGCGTGAGCTGGAGGCCAGGCAGGAGCTCGAAGCGTCTTTGCTCATCGACTCTAGCCACGTGAAAACGCTGTACGCGCTTGCGACGCTGGACGCCGACTCGACCGATGCCGGTCCAGCCGCCCGCCGTGCCGCTCAACTCGAGCGCGTTGTCGCGCTGCAACCGGGCAACGTGAGCGCACGTGTACAGTTGGTGGATGCGCACCTCGCGGCAGGCGCGGCCGAAGGCGCCTCGATCCATCTGGGGCAGATCCGTCAGCTAGTGCCCGAGATCCCGGTCGAAGGGAGAGACCTATTCGAACAAGCCTCGCTCGCCGCGCAACGTGGTGACGCCGCGGGCGCTCAGGGCGCCGCGTTCGCGTTCCACAACGTGATGCGCACGACACCGATCTACCAGCAGGGTTTGCTCGAGCTGCGTGGGCCTGGCGGGGTACTGCTCGGCTTCCCCGTGGTCACGTTCAGCGAGACGCTCACACCCGGGGTACGCGATCCAGAGACCGTGTTGGCCGCGCTGCGATTTACGGATGTGACGCAGACCGTGGGCATGCCTGGTCCCGGCGCGGGCGGTGGGCGCTCGCTCGCGGTGGCGGACTATGATGGTGACGGTGACCGGGACGTCTTCTCCGGGGGCGCTCTATGGCGGAACGATCCCACCGGGTTCGTTGACGTCTCGACGCAGGCGGGTGTGACCGGGTCGGCCCCGGACCACGCGCTCTTCGGCGACTACGACAACGACGGCGCGCTCGACCTGTTTCTCTCCCGAGGCGCGACCGGAGTCCTGTTCCGTAACCTGGGCGACGGCACGTTCGAAGACGTCTCGGCTCAGCTCGAGGTGTCGCTGGCTGGCGGGGCGCCGCTGTTCATCGACTTCGATCAGGACGGAGACCTCGATCTGGTCGTGGCGGGCAGCCTGAGTACCGGCATGTACCGCAACAACCTGGACGGGACGTTCACCGATGTACGCGGGCGCGCCGGCACGGAGGCCGCGACAGGGGGCGTGCAAGGCGCCGCCGCCTTCGGGGATTTCGACGACGACGATGACTTGGAACTGATCTTTTCGGGCGCGTCCACGACTAGCCTCTTCGACAATCAGAGGTCGGGGGTCTTCGTCGAGGTGAGCGATGCCCGGGGCCTCACGCCAGGCAGCGCAGGCGTGGTGCGTGTGGGCGACTACAACAACGACGGCTTTCTCGATCTGCTGACGGCACCACGAGGCGGTCGGGGGCTGGTGCTGCACTTGAACGACGGAGACGGCGGGTTCGCGGTGGACGAGCGCCCGACGGTACTGTTGGAAGGTGCCGCGACGCTCATCATTCACGACGCGGCCCTGGTGGACTTCGACAACGACGGATGGCTCGATGTCGTGCTGGTCGGAGAGTCCGAAGACGGCGGGGCAGGGGCCATTCGCCTCTTCAGAAACTCCTCGGCAGGTCGATTCGACGACCTCTCCAGCCTCGTGCAAGGCGAGTTGCCTGCGTTGCGTCGACTGGAGTTCGCCGACTTTGGCGATGACGGCGACCTCGACCTGTTCGTATCAGCCGTCGATGGCTCGGTGCGACTGATCCGCAACGATGGCGGCAATGCGAACCGGTACCTCAAAATGCAGCTCGTCGGCCTATCGACGGGCAGCGGCAAGAACAACCACTTCGGGATCGGCGCGAAGATCGAGGTGCGCGCGGGCGGCCTGTACCAGACCCGAGTGGTTACGGGTCCCGAGATCCATATCGGTCTGGGCCAACACAGCCGAGCCGACGTGGTCCGTGTTCGCTGGACCAACGGAGTCCCGCAGAACCTGTTCTATCCCAACGCGAATCAGTCGATGATCGAGGAGCAGATTCTGAAAGGCTCTTGCCCCTTCTTGTACACGTGGAATGGAGAGCGCTTCGAGTTTTTGACCGATCTCATGTGGAAGAGCGCACTGGGCATGCCCATGGGTCTCATGGCTCAGGGCGGGACGGCGTACGCGCCGCCTGCCGCGTCTCAGGGCTTCGTGAAGATTCCTGGACACGCTTTGCAGCCGCGCGACGGAGCATACGAGCTCCAGATCACGGGTGAGCTGTGGGAGGTCTTCTACATCGACGAGGTGGAGCTCGTCGTCGTGGACCATCCGGATTCGGTGGACGTCTTCGTGGACGAGCGCTTCGTATTCCCGGAACCGAACCCGCCGCTCGTGCTTCACCAGGTAGCCGAGCAACGAACGCCGCTCTCGGCGGTCGATGGGCACGGGACCGATGTGTTGCCTCGGCTGCTGCACGCGGACGACCGGTACGTGGACGAATTCCTGCCAGATCGCTACCAGGGCGTGAGCGCGCTGCACGATCTCGTGCTCGACCTCGGGGCATTCGCGGTGGATGCGCCTGTCGAGCTGTACCTGCGTGGCTGGATCTTCCCGACCGACGCCAGCATCAACGTGGCGCTCTCACAGTCCGAGACGCTGGGCACGATCATGCCGTACCTCGAGGTCATCGACGTCTCCGGAGCGTGGGTGACCGCAGTCGAAGCGTTGAGTTTCCCGGCGGGGAAGAACAAGGTCGTCGTTCAGGATCTATCTGGGCTCTTTCGCAGCGAAGACCATCGCGTGCGCATCCGAACCAACATGAACATCTACTGGGACCACGCGTTCTTCACCGTCGGAGCGGTAACAGCCCCCATCGAGGTCACTACTCTGCAGCCCGTCGCGGCCGACTTTCACTATCGTGGCTTTTCCGAGCTATACCGCAAGGGGGGGCGGTTCGGCCCCCATTGGTTCGACTATGCAAGCGTGTCCATGCAGTCACCGTGGCGGCCGATCGTGGGTGCGTACACTCGCTACGGCTCGGTGCTCGACTTGGTAAGCGAGTCGGACGATATCTACCCGATCATGGGTCCGGGTGACGAGATCACGCTTCGCTTCGATGCTGCCAAGGCTCCGCCGCTCCCCGAAGGGTGGACCCGGGATTTCATGATCTATTCGGACGGATGGATCAAGGACGCGGACTTGAATACCGCGGACGGATGGAGGGTGGAGCCGCTGCCCTTCCACGCGATGTCCGAGTACCCTTATGGTCCGAGTGAGGTATACCCGCATCCCGACATCGTGCGGCGGTACCATACTCGGGCGCCGACGCCCATGGCGGTTCTGGGTGGCGGGAGCCGCTAGCGGTTCGCCCGCACGACTGTGATGCCGAGCTGATCGTTCGTGACGTCCACGCGCTGCACAACCCCATCTGGCCAGCGCACTTCGATGCCTTCCGGTTCCGTTCGTAGGCCCAGCACCGCCACCGGATCGTCGACGGACCAATAACCCGAGCCGAGCCGCAGCTCCCGTGCGGGTCCGAGTCCGTCCGCATAAACCACGCGCAGGGTGGCTCCGATGCCGTGTGGATTAGCCGCGCCGCCTCGCAGGCGGACCCGGATTCCGCGGCGGCCGCGGCGGTTGTGAAGCAGCACGGTCTGCCCATTGTTCTGTCCGATCGCGAGGTCGATACGCCCGTCGCCGTCGTAGTCCGCGAGTGCGGCTCCGCGCTGATCTCCTCTCAGGTTTATGCCGGACTGCGAGGGGGTTTGGGGCACGAATTCGCCCGACCCATCCCCTAGCAGCAGCAGTCCTCGACCGGCATCGAAGCGCTCGGCTCCGAGTGTGTTGGGGAAGAAGTTCTGGGTGAGCAGCAGGTCCTCGTGCCCGTCCCCGTCGAAGTCCGCGACCGAGGGATGGAAAGCAGGCGCGAGTTGGGTCGCGGCCGGCAGCACGCGCGGCTCGAAACGATCCCCGCGGTTCAGGAAAATCATGTGCTGAAGCGTGGTGATCTCCGACACCTGCCCGCTGCTTATCGCGGGTCCTAACACCTGGGCAAGGGAAGCGTCGGCATAAGCACCGTACGTGGTCGTGGTCTGCCGGCGGACATAGGGCAGTCCGCTCGAAAGACGCCCGAAGCTGGTGAGCGGGGCAACTGATCCAATCCGGTCGTCCCGTGCAGCCAGAAGGAAGTCGAGCTGACCGTTCCGGTCGAAGTCACCCCAGTAGCCGAGCAGCGGCCGGTCCGTGCGAGCCTCGAGACCGATGTTGCGGCCCCAGGACGTAAGCACCAGGTCCATGCGGCCGTCGCCGTCCAGGTCGCCGGCCGTAACGCCGTTCCACCAGCTCAGATATGGAGAGAGGCCCCACGACCGCGTACTCTCGGTGAAGCCGCCGCGGTTGTTGATGAAAAGACGCGGTGGACCCCAGTCCGTGGCGACCACCAAGTCGGGGTCGGCGTCGCCGTCGATGTCCGTGAAGGTCACACCCGATACTAGTCCCACTCGCGAAAACGGCGCTGACGCGGCGGAGTCGTACACGAGACTGCCGTCCTGTTGGCGCCTGAAGAGCCGTGACGTGGGAGGCAGCGGGTAGGCACTCGCGTAGACACGCCCGCCGACGAATACGTCGAGGTCTCCGTCTCCGTCCACATCAGCCGACGCCAGAGCGCCTGTGGACGAGCCGTCCGACGAAAGCGCAGGCACGCCCATCCCGGGGCCGCCCGGGCCGAGTCGGATCGAGACAGCCGTCGGCACTTCGACAGCGGCCGTGGGAGACGGGGCCTCGTAGTTGGCGACTCCCGCCAACAGGGAACGCCCGTCTGGCTCGGGAAGCAGCGTGGTCACATCATACTCGAGCGCGGGTCCGGCGACCGCCCTGCGCAGCGTACCGTTCTGGTTCTCGAAGTACGCCACAGCGCCGCCCGCACCTGCGCCGACTACCAGATCCGGGTCGCCGTCGCCATCGCTGTCCGTCCAAGTGATTCCGGGACCGAGTCGGCTCAGCTCGCGGGGGATAAGAGGCTGCGCGACAGTGACGTTGAAGGGCCGATCGGCGTGCGTGTGCGCGAGTGCCGCGCGCAGGTCCTCGAAGAGCGGGCCCTCGGTGGCTTGGGGTGACCCTGTCGGAGCCGGGCCTGCCCCCTGGTTCAATACTTCCGTGATCTCGTAGAGGCGATTTGGTTCGGCCTCCACCACGGTTCGTGCCCCGGACCGCCAGGTGACTTCGATCGTTAGCGAGGAAGCCGAGCCCGTGGCGAAGCTCTGCAGACCGTCGGAGTGCGAGAGGTAGAGTCCGCCGGCGCCCACTTCGCGTACCTGGTCGACGGGGCCGCCCGAGACGAGGATCTTCGCGCCCACCGCGCCCGTGTTGGGTGCCAAGCCCACGAGCTTCACGGCGAGTCGGGCCGCCTCGGAGTCATTGCGTAGCACGAGGGCAGGATCGCCCAGACGATTGACCACGACGTCAAGGTCGCCGTCGCCGTCCAGATCTGCGGTCGCCAAGCCGTGGGAGATGTCTTCTCCTCGGTCCAATCCCCATGCGCCTTCCACGAGTTCGAAGGTCCCGTCCCCCAAGTTGCGAAACGCTCGGTTGGGTAGTCTGAGCGCGGGGAAGAGGTTCATCACATCTTTCCACTCGGCGCCAGCCTGGGTGCGCCGCAGACGCTCCCCCGTGTCTGCGTCCATTGCGTTCCAGGGGTGGCCTGTCGCAATCAGCAAGTCCTGATGACCATCGAGGTCGACGTCCACGAATTCCGCACCCCAGGACCAACCGGAGGCGTCGAGGCCAGCCTGTTGCGCCGCCTCCGTCCAGGCGCCGTCATCGTTTCCAAGCAAGAGCGTGTTTCGGTTCACCTGCATCGTGACCTCGACGGAGCCGGGTGGCGGCCGGACTTCCATCAAGGTCGAGACCTGCGTTTTCCTGAGCCGGCTCGAGAGCGGGAGCATGTCCGCCACGAAGATATCGGTGGTACCGTTGGCGTCGACGTCGGCGAAGGCGATGGACATCGAAGCATGACTCGTTTTTCGCAGCGCCCCCGCACCGGTCAGCCGGAAGGTTCCTGCCCCGTCGTTGATCCACAGTTGGTCCGGACTCTCGAAGTCGTTGGCGACGTAGAGGTCCGGCGCGCCGTCGCCGTTGAGGTCGCGGAAGCGCGCGGCCAGTCCCCACTCCTGCGCCTCTACCTCCAGCGGCTCACCTTCAGCGTCGAGGAATCGACTCCCTGAAATGGGCTCTCGCTGAAAGGCACCGGTGCCGTCGTTTAGGTAGAGGTCGTCGGCTTGGCCGAATTCCCAGCTCAATACGCCCTCAGCGTCCTCGATGACACGGTAGTACTCCCGATACATCTCGTTCACGACCCACTCTCCGTCGCGCCGCTCGAGCACCGGCGTCTCCCGTCGATCCGCGGAAGAGAAGACGTCGGCGGCGCGATCGAGGCGGTAGTTGGCGGCGTACAGATCCAGATCTCCATCGCCATCGATGTCGGCCAAGGTCATCGTGCTACCAGCGCGCGAAGTCTCGAAACCGGACTCCAGCGAGCGATCGGTGAATACGCCCAGGCCGTCGTTCTCGAGCAGCGTGACGGGCGCGCCCATCGAGGAGACGAGTAGGTCCAGGTCACCGTCTCCGTCGATATCGACCAGCGCGGAGCCGCTGGGCCGGCGGTCACCGAAGTTCACTCCGGCGGCATCGCTGGCGTCCTCGAATCGCATGCCGCCCCGATTCAAGAAGAGGCCGTTGGCGCCACGCGTATTGACGAGGAAGATGTCTACGCGACCATCGCCGTCGACGTCGCCGAGGGAGACTCCCCCGCCGTTGGCCAGATGCTGGTTGCGCGTCACCATCTCGGCGCTTGGGTCATTCGTGAAATCGACGCCGGTTTGTCGCGCGCCGAGAGCCGTGAAGCCGGCAGCTTCCGTTCCGCTCACATTCAGCTGGTGCCAGCGGAGGGGCGACTCTCCGATCCACTCGGGCGGCGCGTCACCGCAACTCACGAGCAGCAGTGCCGCCACACATGGGGCGAGCGGCATCCACGGAACAGCGAAGCGTGTCAGGGCTCTTGGCGTCGTCACGTTTTGGCGGCAGCGAGCGGTCAGGACCCGGGAAAGGAGGAAGTCGGCGCCGCGAACCGCAACCCTGGTGAGTTCACCGGAGGAGGGTGAGCCACCTTGCCGGTTCGCGGGCAGTCATGTTTCATCCGATACTTCGTACGAAGGGTAGCGTGACTTTACCGACTGGGATTCCAAGCGACAGCCTGTGCTCTCGAAACGTCTGACGACATCTCCTGGAATGCGCTCACAGTCCTGCGCAACGCGCTGGTGTGTGCCGGTGTTCGTAGCGTGTGCCCTCTCCGCATGCGACTCAGGCCTGAACCCCAACCCTTCGGACGGGTCTCCTCCCGGTTTGGACGTCATCGAGCCGTTCCCGATCGACCGGGGCGACGACGGCATTCAGACGCCGGGCAAGTACAAGGGGCTGTGGCTCAGGCTCGTAGACAATGGTTCGCCGGTCGTGACTCCGGTCGACGGTAGGATAGTCGTGATATGCGTCGGCATGAGCAACGCTCGCTCGGAGTGCGGAGACTTCACCGCGCGCATCAACTCCCACTGGATCTTCGACGTCTCGTTCCAGGTGCTGGTCCTGAACTGTGGGAGGGTCGGGCACGCCATCGAACATTGGATCGACCCCGAGTACGACTTCCTCTGGGAGGAATGCTTGCTGGGGCTGAGGCTCCTCCATGGCCTGCGGCCGGACCAGGTTCGTGTCATCTATCACAAGGCGGCCAACGAGTTTACGACGCGTGAGGACGGAACGGTTCTCCCGGAGTACCCAAGCGCCGGGTCCGACTACGATGCGTTCTACAACAACCTGACCGCCTTCTCTCGTCGCGTGCCCTCCTTCTTCTCGAACGTGCAGGCGGTATACACGTCATCCCGGAGTTACGGCGGTTTTTCGTCCGACCCAGGGCACGCCGAGCCGCTGAGCTACGAAGAGGGGCACGCATTGAACGCCTGGCTTGCTGACAATCCGGCTCGGGACGGAATATGGTACGGATGGGGCGCCTACCTGTGGGCTCCGCCTTGTCCGACCGGTGAGATCAACGGCGGTGGTGTTTGCTATCAGCGTAAGGACTACGAAGACGACGGCGTGGGCGTGACCGGCACCGGAGCTGGCAAGGTAGCCTTCTTGATGCACTTCCGCCTGATGCGCGAGGACTGGTACCGGAGGCGCTAGTTGCCGGCGAAGCCTTGCAGCATGCGGCGCACGACGGACGCCGGGTCTGAGGCGCTCATTACTGCGTTGACCACCGCGACGCCCGCAGCCCCGGTTCGCGCGACGTCGCGGACTCTCTCGACGGTGACTCCACCGATTCCCACCACGGGTACCGGCACTGCTTCCACCACTCGGCGAAGTCCTTCCACGCCGATGACCTGCCCGGCGTCGGGCTTGGTCGAGGTTGGAAAGACCGTCCCGCACCCGATGTAGTCGGCACCCTCCGAGGCCGCTTGCAACGCAACCCGTGGCTCGTCGGCTGATCGCCCGATCAGGAATCCTTTCGGAGCCGCGGCGCGGACCGCAGCGACGGGCAGATCGTCGGGACCCAGGTGCACCCCGTCCGCATCAAGGGTGAGCGCTACGTCGAGCCGGTCGTTGACGAAGAACAACGCGCCGGCCTGTCTCAGCAGCGGGGCCAATCGTGCGCCGGCGGCCACGAGCTCCGATGCGGCGTCACCCTTATTGCGCAGCTGAATCGCCCTCGCGCCGCCGGCCAGCGCGGCTTGCACGACCTCTACCAAGGACCGGGGTGCGGCTAGTCCGGCCTCCACGACCACCATCACACGAAGCGCCTCGCGCAGCGAGATCGAGTCGGTCGTCCGCGTCAAGATGGCTGCGTGTCGGTTACCGAGGGTTGGGGCTGGATCCGTCTGACCCGTCGATCCCCGCCGCCAGTCGATCCCACGCGCGTCGCGCGTCGGCCTTGGCCCGGTTGTGCTCCGCGAGGGTGCGGGTGAAGTGGTGTGAGCCGTCTGGGCGAGCGACGAAGTACATGAAGTCCTCTTGGGTGGGGTGGAGCGCCGCGTCGATCGCGGCCTCACCCGGTGCTCCGATTGGCCCGGGCGGGAGACCTCGCTGGCTGTACGTGTTGTACGGGCTGTCCGCGACCGAATCGATCGCTGCGTAGAGGAGTCGTGAGCGTGGGCCTCCCAGGGCGTAGAGCACAGTAGGGTCGGCCTGCAGTAGCCACCCGTCACGCAGGCGGTTGTGGTAGACCGCAGAGATGCTGGGCATCTCTGTCACTTCGCGGGCCTCTGCTTGCACGATGGACGCCAGCGTCACGAGCTGGGCCTCGGACATCTCGAGCTCCGCGAGGCGGGAACGGCGGTCCTCGGTCCAGACCACTTGGTAGCGTTCCACCATTGCGTTGAGCACGGATTCCACGGGAACGCCCGGAGCGAAGCGGTACGTATCCGGGAAGAGGTAGCCTTCTACCCCTGGCCCGGGGACTCCTAGTCGTCGCTCGATGCCAGGGGCCTCCATGAGCGCGACGACGGAGTCGACTGCCGTGCCTGTGATCTGCGCGATGCGCGGCGCCATCTGGCGCAGGCGAAAGCCCTCCGGAATCGTCATGAGTCGTGTGAGGACCGTACCCAGTGTCAGGTGCTCGAGTGCTTCATCCCACGAGCTGGACGTTCGCAGCTCGTACATGCCCGACTTGACGCGCCGGTCGTCCCCGCGCAAGCGGGCGTAGAGCCCGAATATGCGCTGGGACCGGATTACGCCGCGTGCGGCAAGCGTGTCAGCGACCTCGGAGAGTATCGCCCCCGGTGGCACGGTGATCTGCACCGGCTCGCGTGGTCCTCCTCCTCCGGCGCCCAGCACGAATACAACAAACACGGCGGCCGAAGCTGCGACCAAGACACCAGCAGCGGCGACTCTCTTCAGATTCATGACGATACAGTCCGCCGGTCGAGCCAGGCCTGCAAGATCAGCTGGGCGGCCGCAGCGTCGATGCGGCGCTTGTCCTCGCGCTTGCGTTTAGGCAGGCCCAACGCCCGCACGGCGCGTTCAGCGGCAACCGATGTCAGGCGCTCGTCCACGAATGACACCTCCACCGAAAGGCGTCCGGCGAGTCGCTCCCCGACTGAGCGCACCTCGGCGCACCACTCGTTCTCGCTTCCGTCGAGGTCGAGGGGTAGGCCGACGACGAGGTGTTCCACGTTCCCCTCCCGAGCGATGGTTTCGAGCTTCGTGATCGGAGGCCGCTTGCCTGCTCGCCGCACCAGCGTTTCGAGCGGAGACGCGATCGTGCCGGTCGGGTCACTCAAAGCCAGGCCGATCCTCCTCAGGCCATAGTCGATTCCAAGCGCACGCACTCAGTGTCCCGTCCCAGAAGTTCGCCGGCATTCGGGCGCCGATGCATCCACCCTGGCTGCGTTGCTCCTCCTCAAAATAGCCCTGCTATTCCTCGTCGTCGCGCCTTGCCAGGGCGGCGCCTCGGCACCCTCGGTGCCCGCCGAACTTCTGGGAAGGGACACGTGGCTACAACGCGGCGAGTGCGCCTTCCAGATTGGTCCCATCGAGCAATCGGCCATACAGGTCGTGGATCGCGACTTCGGATCCGAAGGCGAAGCAACATTGCTCGTCGCCTCGCGCGCGGCAGTCGACTTCCAAAACCGCCACTGGGCCTCCCGCCAGCTCGGAGAGCAGGCCCGACAAGAACCCCGTGCTGAAGCAGCAACTCGCTTCCGAGTCGTCCGCATCGGGTGAAGCCTCGGCCCAGTCTGGACTTGAGAGCAAGGCGATTCCGGAGTGATCACCGCTTTGCCGGAGGGTTCCCCAGCCTCTCCGGGAAAAGAACTCCGAGAGCCTGACCCAGAAGGCCGACTGCCCCATGCTGCCGACTTCGCGTCCCACCGCGAAGGTGGCTGCGGCCTCCGACCCGGCTTGGTAGCCGGCGTGGTGAAGTGCGTGAATTGTTGGCAGCGCCCCCGCCTCTTTCGCCAACTCGGTGCGGAGCGTAACGAAGATCGAAACCGGAACCGCGATTTCCCGAAGCGTCGTGGCCGGTGCGTCCATCGTCCTCCCGTCTCGTTGCCGGTACGTGGAAAGGCTAATATACAACAACGATGCGCGTGCGCTGACCGGAGGGGGACCGTGGAATACGATCACGAGACGCAGGTTATCAACTTCATTTCAGGGCTGCTGCTCGGAGCAGTCATTGGCGCCGGCGTAGCTTTGCTCACGGCTCCGCAGTTGGGTCACCGCACGCGCCGACGCATCAAGAAGACTGCCCTCACCATCCGCGACTCCGCGACCGACCGTTGGGACGACCTCGCCGACGAAGTGAAAGGCAAGGTCGATGACGCGATCGATGGGGCCAGGAAGCGCTTCGCGAGCTAGGGCGCCTGAACACTAGCGGGGTGATCGGAATGGGCTGGAGGCGCCGTTGATGATCCCGAGCAGGGTCATCGAACAGAAGCGCGACGGCGGTGCCATAGACGGAAAAGCCCTCGCGGCTTTCCTTGCGGCGTACCTCGAAGGCTCGGTCCCCGACTACCAGATGGCCGCCTTCTTGATGGCCGCATTCCATCAGGGCCTCGACGCCGAAGAAACCGAGGTCTTCGTTCACACCATGCTTCACTCGGGGACCGTGCTGGACCTGGGTCACCTGCCCGGCCCCCGCATCGACAAGCACTCCACGGGCGGAGTCGGCGATAAGGTCTCCATAGCACTCGCTCCGCTGGTCGCCGCGTTGGGCATCTATGTGCCCATGATGTCCGGGCGCGGTTTGGCACATACCGGTGGTACGCTGGACAAGCTCGAGGCGATTCCGGGATTCCGAACCGACCTATCGCTGGACGAATTTCAGCGTGTCCTCGGGGAAGTCGGTTGTGCGATGATCGGGCAGACTGCGGAGATCGCTCCGCTGGACGGGCGTTTGTACGCGCTGCGCGATGTCACCGCGACCGTACCCATCCGCCCGCTGATCGCCGCCAGTATCATGAGCAAGAAACTCGCGGAAGGGCTCACCGGGCTGGTGCTCGACGTCAAGGTCGGCGCCGGGGCATTCATTCCCGAGGAGCATCGTGCGATCGAGCTGGCGCAGACGATGGTCGAGATCGGTGTCGGGCGCGGTCTACCTACCGTGGCGTTGCTTACCGCGATGGATCGACCACTCGGCTACGCCATCGGCAATGCTTTGGAGACCGCCGAGGCGATCCTGTGCCTGAGCGGAGAGGGCCCGGAGGACTTGCGCGTGATCGTGCAACTCCAGGCCGTCGAGATGGTGCGGCTCGCGGAGCCCGGGCTTGCCGAGCAGGCAGCCGTCTCACGTGTCGAAGCGGCTCTCGACTCGGGCGCTGCGCTCGCACGGTTGGCTCGCCTCGTGGAGGCGCAGGGCGGAGATACTGGTGTGATCGATTCTCCGGAGCGACTCGTGACGGCCCCTGAGAGGCTCGACGTGGTTGCGGCGGGCGCAGGCACCGTTCTGGCGGTGGCGCCCAAGATGCTGGGGCAGGGAGTCGTGGCGCTCGGCGGAGGGCGCCGCAACATGGATCAGAAACCGGACCTGAGCGTCGGTTTCCAGATGCACGTGCAGCCGGGTGACGAGGTGTCGGCGGGGGACCTGCTCGCGACCGTGCACGCCAGGGACGCCGAGGGTGCCAACACGGGCGAGCATGTGGTGCGCCGTGCAGTGACCGTGGGCGACGTCGAGCAAGCCCCCGAGCTCCGCCAGCTCGTCTCTCACCGGGTCGACGAGCGCGGGGTGGTCCCTCTCTAGATCTGGTGGCTAACGGGCCTCTGCACTAGCGGCCGCCTCGCGGAACCCTGAAGCGCCTATCCGATCGGTCGCAGAACTCGGTCGGCGCCGTGCCTGGGATGTAGTACTCGAGGTACTGGTCTTCTTCGGCGCACCAGCGCGAAGCGAGCTTTCCGGTCTTTCGATCCACCAGGACGGTGTGCAGTCCTGGAAGCAGGGGGATACGGTCCGGCATCGGTAGCAAGGGACGCTGAGCGGCGACTCCGTTGTCTTCGTCGCCGTCGACGCCCACGTACACGCGACGCATGAAGGCACCCCAGACCGGTGCGACTAGCCCGCCTCCTGTCGCCTGGCGCCTGCCCGGCCCCACCTCGAAGATCGGGACGGGGGAGTCCATGCCGAACCACACGGTTGCGACCAAGCTCGGCGTGAAGCCGTTGAACCAAACGTCGGTGCCGTCGTTGGTCGTGCCGGTCTTGCCACCCGCTTGCACCGAGAAAGGAAGGCCGGCCCGGCGGACGTTGGCGCCAGTTCCGCGCGTCACCACGTCTTCGAGCATCGACACCATGATGCGCGTGACGAGGCTGTCGAGCACCTGTGTCCGCTCCGGCTGGGGCTCCCAGAGTAGGTTCCCCTGAGAGTCCTCTACACGGATGATGGGGAAGGGACGGACCTTGGTGCCCAGGCTCGGGAATGTCGAGTACGCTTCAGCAACCTCGAGCACCTTGACCTCGGCGGCACCGATCGTGGTCGATGGGAACCGCTCGATCTCGGTCCGAATGCCCATGCGGTGCGCGGTCTGCGCTACGGTCTCAATGCCTACTTCTTCCCAGCCGAGCTTGATCGCGATCATGTTCGTCGACGTGACCAGCCCCTCTCGGATCGTCATCGGCCCCTTGAAGTCATTGCCGAAGTTCGCGGGACGCCAGTCTTCGCCGCTCACCTGGGGGTACACAACTGGGGAGTCGACGATGACGAACGACGCCGGGATCCCGCTCGCGATCGCCGACGTGTATACGAACGGCTTGAAAGAGGAGCCCGCCTGGCGTTCCGCTTGACGAGCCCGGTCGAAGTTGGACTGGTCGAAGTCCCGCCCTCCGATCATCGCTTTCACGTGCCCCGTGACGGGATCGAGCGCTACGAACGCTCCCTGCAGGTACGGCGTGGAGCCAGGAAACTTGGCCACGGTATCGAACTCGGAATAGTGGGGGTGCTTGAAGTTGACCGTGTCTCCCTCGATGGCCGCCCACCCCTCCTCCATCGATGCTCGTGCCGCTCGCTGTATGTCGATGTCGAGCGTTGTGAAGATGCGCAGGCCTCTCCGGTAGATCTCGGCACCGAAGCGATCGTCCAGGATCTGACGGACCCACTCTTCGAAGTAGGGTGCCACCGACGTGACGTTCCCCGTCGGTGCCGTGTCGGGTAACGGGAAGCGCTTCCAGCGCTCGGCCTCGTCGACGGTGAGGTAGCCCTCTGCTGCCATGCGCGTCAGGACCAGGTCGCGACGATTCTTCGCGCGCTCCGGATGTCGGAATGGGTCGTACCACGCGGGCACATTCAGGATCGCCGCCAGTAGTGCCGCCTCGGCCACGTTCACGTCGGTGACATTCTTGCCGAGATAGGCCCGCGCTGCGTTTTGGAAGCCATACCCGCGGCCCATGTAGATTTCGTTCAGATAAGCTTCCAGGATCTGGTCTTTGGTATACGAGCGCTCGAGGTCGCGTGCGACCTGAACTTCCTTGAGTTTCCGCACCATTCGGCGTTCGAAGCCGATTTCGTCGAAGAGATTGCGCGCGAGCTGCTGCGTGATGGTCGAGCCGCCCCCGAGGTTGCGGAACGTGAGTACGCCGAATACAGCACGCGCGATTCCGATGGGATCGAACCCGTTGTGCTCGTAGAAGCGCTTGTCCTCGATCGCGACGACGGCATGGGGGACATAGTCCGGCATGGCGTGGATCGACACCGGCGAGCGGCGCTCAAACCCGATTTCGTGAATCTGACGGCCGTCGAAGGAGAACAGCTTGCTCGTCTGCTCGTGCTCGAAGGTTCGGATCTGCGCGATGGAGGGGCAGCCGTCGCCGGAGCAGATGTTCTGCCAGGAGCCCCATACTCCGCCGATCGCGCCCGCGACCAGGAAGACGCTGCCCAGCAGGTAAGCCCGGGGGTGCCAGAACCTACTGAGGAGGGCGCGTAGGCCCCGTTCCGGCTCGCTATCGGTGTCCGGCCTTGCTCTCGTCATCAGTGCGGCTTCCGTCGGTAAGGAGTGTCTGTCCGGTACCGATGCAAGCGGAATGCCAGCGCGTCCGCCCCATGAAGCTAGTGCAAGCTCGGCTTACGCCTCAAACACGATCGTGGCTAAAGGGTGCCGAACGACGAAAGCTCTCGTAACCCAGGGACGATTGCTGCTTGACATTGGCCATGCTGGCGTCACAGTTTATGATCGCCAGGAGATTTCTGGTCAGGAGGAAGGCTCCTTAGGGTGGCGGGTGAGGTGGTGTGAGGGGGGAGTCCCATATTGTCCGTGCTACTCGGAGTTGAGCTTTTGAAGCGTTTTCCGTTCGAAACTCTCCGACAAACTGTTGTAAGTGATCGAACCGTTGGCCGATCAGGCCAAGGGATCGTTTCCATATTGGTGTTCCAGCCCACGAGGGCTAGGACGCTCGTTCGCGCGCGTGGGGGACGACCATCCTACGCGCTCTTCCCAACCCCCGCGGAGGCACCCGATGAAATTTTGGGGTAAGTGCATTCCGATTTTGGCAGGGGCAGCGCTGGTTTTTGCTGTCTCGGCCGCGCCCGTTCTGGCGCAGGCGACCGGTACCATCACCGGTACAGTCGCCGACCAGGAGACCGGGCAGACTCTAGAATCGGCCCAGGTTTACATTTCCGCCCTCAATATTGGCGGACTGTCGAACAACCAGGGCCGGTTCCTCATTCTCAACGTGCCGACCGGTTCGCACGAGCTAACTACCGAGATCATCGGCTACACGTCAGGCACCCAGACCATCACGGTGACCGCGGGTCAGACAACCATCGTAGAGGTGGGACTTAGGGGCACGGCCCTGCGTCTGCAGGAGCTGATCGTGACCGGCGTGGCGGGTTCGACTCCTCGCATCAAGCTGCCGTTCACGGTGGAGCACCTGGACTTCTCGGACATGCCGATACCGGCGCCGTCCGCCGACGGACTTCTCCAGGCCCAAGTCGCTGGTGTGAAAGTACAGAGCGGCAGCGGCAAGCCGGGTGACGCGGCGCAGATCATGCTGCGTGGCCCGACGAGCATCTCGAAGAGTAACTCGCCGCTCGTCATCATCGACGGCGTGATCACGGACAACACGATGGCCGACATCGACGCACTCGACGTCGAGTCGGTAGAAATCGTGAAGGGCGCAGCCGCTGCCTCACTCTACGGCTCGCGTGCATCGAACGGCGTGATCAACATCAGGACGCGCCGCGGCGCTGGCCTGCGAGTCGATCAGTCGCGCATGACCGTGCGCAACGAGTACGGCAAGTCCGACCTCGTCAACTCGATCGCGCTGACGAAGTACCACCCCTACGCGCTCGACGCGCAGGGTAACTTCATCGACTCAGACGGCAATTTCGTAGACTACAACGACCCGTACAACAGCGGCGATCCCATGCTCGCTGATGGCGGCACGCCTGATACGGCCTTCCAGGACAACGCGTATCCGGGCACGCTCTACGATCAGATCGATCTGTTTTTCAATCCCGGTGACGCGTACGTCAACTACATCGCGGTCGAAGGCCGCTCGGGTAACACGAACTACCGCGCGTCGTTCTCGAACAGCGCAGAGCAGGGGGTCATGGCGGGGAACGACGGCTTTGACCGTCGCACGTTCCGCGTCAACCTGGATCACCAGGTTCGCGACAACTTCAGCATCTCGTTGAACACGTACTACGCGAAGTCCCATCAGGACGAAGTCACCGGCAGCGTCTTCTACAGCCTGACGTTCATGGGCCCGCACATTAATCTCGCCGCGCGGAACCCGGACGACATGGAGTGCAAGCTCGCCGAGAAGATGGGCGGCTGCCTCTTCATCAACCCCGACCCGCACGCTAATACGGGGAACCCGCTGTACAGCATCGAGAACCGGGACTACAACGACGACCGTCAGCGCTTCATGGCTGCGGTGGACGCGCGCTGGTCCCCAGCCTCGTGGTTCGACCTCGAAGCCAACTACAGCGTCGACCGGTACGACTTCCACCGGCTCAACATCATTCCGTTGAACTACGCGCAGACACAGTTGGGGCCGGGTCAGCCGATCACTCGTGACCCAGGTTCGCTGCACCGTTACAACAGCCTCAGCAACGACATCAATGCGTCGATCACGGCTTCGTTCAACCGTGCGTTCGGTGACCTCACCACGCGCACCAAGATGCGGTACCTGCTCGAGGATCAGCACGGCGAGAACTACAGCGTCACGGGTCAGAACTTCACCGTCGGCAACGTCTTTGTTCTGGACAACACGGAACCCGGTCAGACGACGGCTTCGTCGAGCCTGAGCGACGTCATTGCGCAGGGTTACTTCTTCATCAGCTCACTCGACTATCAGGGCAAGTACATGGGTGACTTCCTGGTGCGCCGCGACGGCAGCTCGCTGTTCGGCCCCAAGGAGCGCTGGCAGACGTACTTCCGTGCTTCCGCTGCGTGGCGCATAGCGCAGGAAAGCTGGTGGCCCATCGACTTTATGGACGAGTTCAAGCTGCGCTACTCGGTCGGGACGGCCGGCGGTCGTCCGAGTTTCTCCAACCAGTACGAGACCTACAGCGTTTCGGGCGGCATCATCTCGCCGAACACGCTAGGCAACACCCAGCTCAAGCCTGAGCTGTCCACCGAGCAGGAGTTTGGTTTGGAGATGTTGTTGTACGGCAAATTCATGATCACAGCTGCGTACGTCGAGAACAAGATCGAAGATCAACTGATCAACGTGCCGCTACCGGGTTACGCAGGCTTCCGGAGCCAGTGGCAGAATGCCGGTACGCTCGAGAGCAACACGTGGGAAGGCTCGATCGAAGCCGCGATCATCGACAGTCCGAACATGGGTTGGTCGTCGCGCATCAACTACGACCGTACCAGGCAGGAAATCACGTACCTCAACCGACCGGCATATCGCCGCGGCTCGACCTACATCCGTGAGGGTGAGGCGCTGGGCACGTTCTACGGCGATCGCTGGTCCCGGAGTTGCGCCGACCTGGCCGCGGGCACCGACTGCTCGATGTTCCAGGCCAACGACGATGGATACATGGTCTACGTCGGTGCCGGCAACAGCTACACCGACGGCATCGCCAAGGGTCTCTGGGGCACGTCGGGCGCAAACGGCGAGAAGTGGGGCCGGCCCATCAAGATGAAGGACCCGGACACGGGAAGCCCCTTCTTGTTCCTCGGCGTAGCGGTTCCGGACTTCAACCTGAACTGGTCGAACACGATCCGCCGTGGCAACCTGCAGCTCAACGTGCTGTTCGACGGTGAGTTCGGTGCAGACAAGTACAACTCCACACGTCAGTGGGCCGCGCGCGACTGGCGCAGCGGTGAGACGGATCAGTACGGCAAGGAAGATGGTCTCAAGAAGCCTGTGGCTTACTACTCGGACCTCTACAACATCTTCGCCGACAACGACCACTACGTAGAAGACGGCACCTACATCAAGCTGCGCGAGCTCGGACTGCGCTACACGCTGGACAGCGAGCTGCTTGAGCGTCTTGGTGGTGGTGGCATGGGCCTCGAGTCCATGGCCGTTTCCCTCACGGGTCGTAACATCTTCACTTGGACCGATTACCAGGGCTACGATCCCGAGGTCGGTGGCATCATCGGCACCGAGGATTACTACCAATACCCGAACTTCCGTATGATTACGGCGGTTCTCGAACTAGTTTTCTAGGAGACCGACATGAAGCTGTCTAAACTTCTTGCTGTGGTAGTGATCGCAGTAAGCGCAGCGGCATGCGGTGACCTTGAGGTGGTCAACCTCAACGATCCGGACCGCGAGCGCGCGATCTCCACCCCCACCGACGTAGAGGCCCTCATCGCCGGCTCGTTCTCGAGTTGGTGGGGATCGGGGCACTACAGTCGCATCTTCATCCCGATGACCACCATGGCCGACGCATGGTCGTCGTCATGGGGCAACTTCGGGATGCGCGAGATGGGTTCTGAGCCCAGAGAGGGCTGGAACAACGATCCGTCGGCTACATATGCATCGTCGTTGTTCAATGTGTGGCGCGACAGTTACAAGGCGCTGTCTGGTGTTCGGGACGGCGTTCTCGCGGTCCAGGGCGGTGTTGCGTTAGGCGTAGACGGTGCCGACAACGCCCGCGCGCTAGCGTTCGCTTCGTTCGTTCAAGGCATGGCGCTTGCGCGGATCGCCACGACGTTCGATAAGGCGTTCATCATCGACGAGAATACTTCTCTCGATGATCCGAATGCTCTGCCGGAACTGTCTTCGTACACGGAGGTCGCGGCGGCCGCGATCGCCAAGTTCGACGCAGCCGTCTCGGGGGCGAGCTCATCGTTCACGATACCCGCGGCCTGGGTCGGTTACAACAGCTCCTGGAGCAACGGGCGTTTGGCTGAGATGGCGCATGCCTACAAAGCGAGGCTGATGATCGAGGTAGCGCGCGACGAAGCCGCGCGCGCCGCAGTGAACTGGAGCGGGGTGCTGGCCGAAGTCGCAGCCGCGGGCAACACGGACTTCGAGTTGCTCGGCGACGACACCAACTGGGCGTGGTCCCGTCTGCACTATCGTGCGGGATCCCACGAAGGTTGGGGGCGGTCGGACTATCAATGGATCGGACCCTCAGACCAGAGCGGCGAGTTCCAGGCGTGGGCCAATCTCACCAACGTCCAGTTGCGCACTCCGTTCCATATCGACACGGACGACCGCCGCATCACGGCCGGTTCGCCGACGGCGGACGGAAAATACCAGAAGTTCCAAGCTGGTAACAACATGCGCGCGGAGCGTGGCACGTACCACTGGGGGAACTACGTCGACTCGCGGTGGCGTCACATACGTTTGAACAGTGGCAACGGCATCCACGGTGCGTTCCCGGCCAAGGAGCTCGACTACATCAAGGCCGAGGCTCTCTACCGGACGGGCAACATGCAGGGTGCCGCGGACCTGATCAACGTGCACCGCGTCGCCAACGGCGAGTTACCTCCGGTGACCGTAGACGGTGACCAATCGGCCCGTTGCGTGCCACGGCATCCCACGACCGGTGCTTGCCAAGACCTGTGGGAGGCGATCAAGTACGAAAAGCGCATTGAGCTGTTCCACTACGGCGCAGGGTCGGACTTCTTCGATGATCGTGGCTGGGGAGACCTGGTAACGAACACCACGATTCAGTTCCCGGTGCCGGGCGCCGAGCTGGACCTGCTGCTGATGGAGATCTACTCCTTCGGTGGCGCGGGCAACCCGGGTGCCGCTCCTCAGAACAGGCGTGACGCGATCGACCCCGAGTCGATCCGCTGGAAGCGTAAAGCTCTCGAGGCCTACGATGAAGTGGTTCAGGCCGAGGGGAAGCATGGTCAGGTGATCAACTAGGGTCACGCTGTGCAAAGCCAGTTCTAAGTTCTGAACTTGGCGGGCTGCCGCGCGCGAGCGCGGTGGCCCGCCTTTTTGCCTTGACGATCGGGTGCTGGTGGCGAATACTCGGCGTGAAGCGCGTACTTCAGGTTCTCAGGAGGGATAGGATGAAGAAGCTGCAGAGGTTCTTGGTTTGCGCACCGTGCGTCATGATTCTGGCCGCGTGTGCCTCGGGCGGGACTGGGGGCCTGTCCTCTCGCTACACCCGCGACCTGGGACGACAACTCGTACCGACGCTGGAAGAGGCGGTAATGAAGGTTTGGGCCAAGGATAATTGGCACGTCCAGCGCCAGGAAAACACGCAAACGAGGGTGTACTGGGAGTCTCAGTGGCGGCCGTTCGAGCCACCCGTAGGCGCGGCTGTAACCGGTCCCACGGACGCGCGCATGCGCATCATTATCCGGGGACGCGGGATGGTCGCGGAACTGGACGGTGGACTGCAGTTCCGTGTCACCTTCGACGGCGAATACGAAGTTCGCGGTGGCGTGTCGACCGACTGGCGTCCCGCGCCTGTTCCCGATGAGGCTGAAGACGTTTTCGATCAGGTGTTCATGGACATGTCGCTCGAGATTCGTACGGGAGTGCGGCGCTAGCAGCCCGTGGTAGAAGTACAGTGGGCCGCGTTGCGGTGCCACGGCCCTAAATCCTAGGCGGGCGACGACGCCATAGCCGTCGCTACGGCTAGGAGCCCCAACGACGGAGATGGGGCCGTGCCACCGCAACCCACAAACATGCGTATCCTTTCGTTACGGTGTTGGGCGCAGGGGGGTCGCGGCCCAATAGGTCGTTTCTCCTCCTCCGACCACCGCCTTCGGCGGCGGTGCCCGAACAACTACGACTCGTCGTCGTGCCTACTTTTGAACGCGCGAGACCCCTGCGCGCGGCCCACTGTACTTCTACCGCGGGCTGTTAGAACTAACCGATGATCTCGATCTCGGTCGCCCGCGAGCGCGAGGCGCCCGAGACGAGGTCGGTGGCGTCCACCTCGAGCCGGTAGAGGCCGATTTCGAGCCCGGCGAGCCCGATGTCGAAGTGACGTTGGGCTCGCTCGTCGAAGGACTCCAACTGGATGCCGAGCGTGACGGGAGGTGGGGACGATTTCACTTCGCCCACGTCGTCCAAAGGCAGCAGTCGGAAGCGGAGATCGTACCGCGCGGTCCCCCCGGCATCTGCCGTCAAATGATAGAGCTCGAGATAGACGCGCAGCGCGTCTCCGGTCCAGATGCGGGCGCTGGGCAGCAGAGGGAAGGGGAGTGCATGCTCGAGCGCCCCTGCGTCGACAGGAGTCCCGACCGCCAGGTCGCTCACCTCGAAGACCGAAGCATCGGCGACCAGCGGCGCGTCGATATACGCGTGGCCCTGCCCGGCCAAGGTCATAGTGTCGGCGTCCATCACCGGAGAGCCGATCGCCTTTGCATACACGGTGAGGTGCACCGGCTGGGACGGGTGTCTCAGGCGAAATACCGAGACTCCTCCGACTCTCGCCGGCGCGAGCTGGGTCATGCGGCCGGCCTCCTCCATTTCCCGGTTTCGGAGGATCAGCGTGTGTTCGGTGTCCCTCAGGGGCGAGACGTAGCCCGCCCCAGCCCGATCTCCTAGGCGCAGCCTGGGCGCTGAGAGAGCTTGCACCACGATCATCGGCTGGTCCGACGGGTCCAAGACTCGTACCGGCTGGACGACCATCTCTACGGCGCGCGCGGCACCCTCGTACTCTGAACGCACTTCGATGCTTGGCACGCCTTCCGGCGCGTACCGGTCTTCCTCCGCGAAACGGTAGCTGTAGGTCTGGAGTGTGGGAGCGGTCGGAGCTTGACCGGCCCCGGCGCCGTATGCGTTCCGCCGCATCGTATAACCGTCCCAGAGCGTCGCCAATTCGTCGAAGCGGCGGCCAAAGCGTCCACCCAGGATGGCAAGGTCACGGTAGTAGAAGAGCTCGTGGTAGTATTGCACGCGAACGCCGCCGGGGCTCTTGCTGGCGGACGAGAGGTTGCGCGCGCTGGAGCTTATGAGGTCGAGCGGACCTTCGACCAACTCGAAGGGCCCGGTGCCCCATACGTTGCCAAATAGGTAGAACGTGTACTCCTCAGCGTTGAGGCCCGCGTACTTCCACAGATCGAACTGCGGGTGCGGGTCCATGCGCCGTATCACCTCTCGCGCGATCGGGTCGGCGACCCGGATCTTGAGTTCCATCTCGTTCGAACCCAGAAAGCCGTGATTTCTGGTGCCCGGCGGGCCGTACTTCACGAAGATGATGCCCCGGTCATCGGTCTCGTAAACGCTCGAACGGTTGTATTGATACCGTTTCCGAGCCTCTACGATGCGCTGCCAGTGCTCCACGAGTCGTTCGTTGAGTACGGTCTCCGGCGTGGGGTCGTGCTCTAGCCAGTAGCGAGCGATGCGCATGGACAAGGTAGGCGTGTCCCCCTCCAACAGGGGCTGCCAGCGTGCGGAATCCCGCAGCGTCAGCAGGGGCGTGATCCGCCTGGCTTCGAGCGTCACGTGCTCGCGATCGGCCTCCGGGTCAGGGGCCGAGAAGCTCCAGAGATACAGGGCGGACGCCTCCTCCAGGCGGTCACGGGCGTCGTTCTCGATTGCCGTGGCGATGAACGCCGGTCCGATGCGAGGGTCCGACCGACCGGTACCGATGGCGCTGTCCGGAGCGCTGGCCCAAAGAGAGAGAGCGCCCTGCCAGTCTCCCTGTCGCTCCAGCGTGTGTGCTCGCGTGAAGAGGTCGCTGTTGCTCTGGGCTAGCCCAGGTGTGGCCCACGCGAGCAACGCGATCGCCACCCCGCTAAGTCCTTTCGCCACAGCCGGATCAACGCACGCGGAAGCTGAGCCCGCCCACGAAGGTAGCGTCCGTCTGGTAGCTGCCCTCCGCGGTGCCGCGGCCGCCCGCGTATGGCCCCACGACGCCAAGCGCGCGTACGTAGGCGTTGATCGGCCCCGCTCCGTACGACCACCCAAAGCCGAACTCGACAAACGGTTGCACGGACACCTGGTCCTGGAACATCGGAAGCACCAGCTCACAGATTGTGAACAGGGCGTAGAGGCTGACATCGGGGTCACAAGCCTCGGCGGTGAAGCGGTAGGAGCGGAGGCCGGTGCCGATAATGAAGTTCTGGCGGAACGTGTCGTCTGCTTCGCCTTGCAGGAAGACGATCTCACCGAGGAATGATGCCATTGTGACGTCCACTACGCGCGGGACGCACAATGCGCCCCGGTCATCGGCAATCTTGCATAAGGCCACCTTAGCCGAAGCGGACCCGCTCACCGTGGTACGAAACAACGCCCGAAACATTGTTCGACCGTCAGGCATCACCGCCTCGAAACCGCCTCCGACGACTGGTGCCTGGTCCATCCTGGACGTCACCTGCAACACCTGGAGCTCCTGCACAGTCCCTACGTTCTTGCCAAGGTCCCGAGTGGAGAGGAAACCACCCACCTCACCTGCGAGCCGGACCGTCCAGCCGTCCTGAGCGATGAGTGAAGGGGGGACGAGCGCCAGCGCCAACAAGCCCGAGACGATCCATGTAGCCCGTACGTTCACTAGCTGCCTCCAATCCGTGTTGAACCGACGCGCGGGACGGGTCCGCTCCACGTGTCAAGCAATCTGTAAGCGCCGGCGTTTACAGGCAAAGCCACCGTGGCTTGACCCCGTGCATTGTGGGGGCGAAGCTCCGGGGCCTGGCGCCTCGTACGCGCTCGCACGTCCCTATACGCCACGTGATGCTCCCGATGACCGTGCAGCAAATAGCGCCCGAAAGTAGGATGATCGAGCGGATCTCGGCGGGGGTCAGGGTCACCAGGATTCTCGCTTGCTCTGTGGCGCTGCTCGTCTTCGGTGCGTGCGGCGGGACCGCGCAGCAACCGGAGTCCGAGCTGGTGGTGTCGTCGGACGCGACGCTGCGGAAGCTGGCGTCGGAGCTGTTGCCGGACCTCGCTGCACGCTCCGGCCTCGAATTGCGCGAACCCGTGCGCCTCGAGATGCGCAGCCGCGAGGAATTGGTCCGCTACCTCGAGAGCAAGCTCGACGAGGAGCTGCCCGAGGAGGAGGCCCGGGCCACGGTCGAAGCCTATGCACTCTTCGGTCTCGTGCCCGACACGCTTGATTTGCGCGAGGTGTTGCTGGCGCTGTACACGGAGCAGGTCGCGGGTTTCTATGAACCGGACTCCACCGCGCTCTTCGTGATGGACGATCAACCGGAAGCCTTGCTCGAGGGGCTGCTGGTGCACGAGCTCGTGCACGCAGTGCAGGACCAGTGGGTCGACCTCGGCGCGCTTACCGACCCGAAGCTCGGGAGCGATCGGGCGACCGCCGCTCAGGCGGCGATCGAAGGTCACGCGACGCTCGTGATGCTCGAGTACATGGCCGAGCAGGCGCAAGGCACGCCAGTTGACTTGGGGGCGCTTCCCAACTTCGCCAACCTGCTGCGCTCTCAACTCGAGGGCGCGAGAGATCAGTTCCCGGCGCTCGCCGCCGCGCCCCCCGTGATCCAGGAGAGCTTGCTCTTTCCGTACCTCGAGGGCGCGGGTTACGTGCATGGCCTGTGGGCGCAGGGGGATAGGGTCGCGCCGTTTGGTGAGTACCTGCCTAAATCGACCGAACAGATCCTCGGTGGCACTGCCGATGACGTGCCGATCGAGTTGGCGATGTCGGTCTCCGGCGCCGACATCCTGCACGAGGATGTGCTCGGCCGCCTGGAGCTGGGCGTGATGCTCGACCAGCACCTGGGGCCCGGGAGCGCCCGCTTCGCGGACGGCTGGGGTGGCGACCGGTACGTACTCGTCGAAGTAGGAACGGGCGAACGCGGTCTGATCTGGTACTCGGTCTGGGACGACGAGGCAGCCCGAGACCGATTTGTGGAGCGCTTCCGTGACGCGCTCGGCTCGCTCGGCGGCGGCGCGTCGCTCGAGGTCATGGAGGTAGGTGGTCGGGCCGCCACCGTGCTCCGCGTCGGCGCCACCGATGGCGTCTCGGTAGAGGTTACGCTTCCAGGTCGTCCGTGACGGACGGCCTTCCTGTGCCGGACCTCGCCCATGGGACCGGCGTCGAGGTCGGAGTCTCCGGCGGGAGCTACGAAGTCGTCGTTGGCTCCGGGTTGCTCGCTCGCCTCCCTACGTTGCTGCCAAACAACGCCCGGGCACACCGATACGCGGTGATCTCCGACGAGAACGTAGCGCCGCTGTACGGCTCTGCCGTGCTCGAAGCGTTGACGTCGACCGGGGTCGACGCGCGGCTCTACTCTTTTCCGCCCGGGGAAGCTAGCAAGACCCGCGAGAATTGGTCGATGCTCACGGACGCCATGCTCGACGATGGGCATGGTCGCGATAGTTGTGTAGTCGCAGTGGGTGGCGGTGTTACCGGGGACCTGGCTGGCTTTGTCGCCTCGACGTATCTGCGCGGCATTCCTGTCGTGCAAGTCCCAACGAGCTACCTCGCGATGATCGATGCGTCGGTCGGCGGAAAGACCGGGGTCGATGTGCGCGCGGGAAAGAATCTCGTGGGTTCGTTCCACGCGCCAAGAGCTGTATTCGCCGACTCCGACACGCTCGCGACGTTGCCCGACGCTGAGCGCGTACAGGGGCTGGTGGAAGCCTTCAAGCACGGAGCGATTCTCGACGCTGCCTACCTCGAGTGGCTCACCACCGCCGCTGACATGCTTCTGGCGGTCGACACCGAGACCGCAACGGAGGCCATCGTGCGCTCGGTCCGCATCAAGGCGGATGTGGTTACGAGGGATGAGCGGGAGGGCGGCGTTCGACAAGTGCTCAACTTCGGCCACACGGTGGGCCACGCGCTCGAGGCGGCTACCGGGTACGCCATGGGCCACGGCACCGCGGTGGCGGCGGGGATGTTGCTCGAAGCGGAGCTCGGGGAACGCCTCGGTATCACCGAGGGCGGGACGAGAGCCCAGATAGCATCCAGTCTTTCCCGGCTGGGCCTGTCGCTCGACTCGGTGCCATCGGTCGACCTGGAAGCGGCGATGGGTTTCCTCGCTTCGGACAAGAAGGCTCGCTCCGGGAGGCCACGATACGTATTACTTCGTCGGCTCGGCGAGGTGGAGGACGAAGAAGCGTGGAGTCGCGAGATTCCGGACTCGCTCGTGCGCGACGTGCTCGCGGAGATCGCTTGAATTGCGAAACGACCGACGGCACGTATCCGTCTTGATTGGAGGTGACATGGCGCTCACCGAGCGCTTCAGAGGCTTCACGATCGCGTCAGCACTGGCCAACAGGGCTACCTCCGATCCCGGACATGTGTACCTGCGCCTCCACGACCGCGTGCTGACCTACGGTGAGATCGAGCGCGACGCCGAAGCGCTCGCCGCAGCCTTCTCCAACCTGGGCATCGAGGCCGGTGACCGAGTCGCGTTGCTACTGCCGCCGTGTCCGGAGTTCGTGGTGGCGATGTTCGCGGCGGCGAAGCTCGGAGCCACGATCGTGCCGCTCAATCCTCGTCTCACCACATCCGAATTGAAGTACGTGCTGCGGCACTCGGAGGCGGTCTGTGCGGTCACGGTGGAACACGCCTTCGGGGTCGACTATCTCCAGCTCTTCGAGGACCTGATGCCGCAGCTCCCGGAGCTGCAGTATTTGGCCACCGTCGGAGAGGAGAATCTTTGGTATGACGATCGCATCTTTCAGTTCGAAGACCTGATCTCCGCTGGTGCGGGGCGCGACTTTCCCGCCGCTGTAGTCGATCCGGGCCGCGACTGTTTCGCGATCGTATATACGTCGGGAACCATGGGAAAGCCGAAGGGGGTCGAGCTCAGTCATACCAACTTGATTCACACGGCCGCGGGCACGGCAGATGCGCTCGGGCTGACGGAATCGGATCGGCTGGTGGGTGTGACGGCACTCTTCCACGTCTTTGGACTGGGGCCAGGGCTGCTCTCCGCGGTGCTCGTCGGCGCGAGCATCATCTTGCAGGATGAAGCGGACGCCGCCGCCACGCTCGATTTGGCTGAGCAGCACGATGCTACGGTCCACTATGGGATTCCGACGCTCTTCGTGAGTGAACTCGCTCAGCTGTCGGCTCGCCGCCGCGACCTGAGCTCGCTGCGGTTGGCTGTGGTGGCCGGGGCGCCTGTGCACGACGATCTCATTGCGCGCATCGGGGATGATCTGAGGGTTTCGGTCTTGAACGCATACTCGCTGGTGGAGACCGCTTCGACGCTCGCTGTCGCCCGCATAGATGACCCCGCGGACAAGCGCCGATTCACCGTAGGCAAGCCGCTTCCTGGAACGGAAATCCGCATCGTCGAGTCGAGCGGGGAAGAGCTGCCCGTCGAGAGTGTTGGAGAGATCGCCGTAAAAGGGCCCGGGGTCATGCTCGGCTACTACCGACAACCGAAGGAGACCGCGAACGCCCACGACGAGAAGGGATATTTCCTGACGGGGGACCTCGGGCTCCTGGACGAAGAGGGGTATCTGCATTTGGTCGGCCGACGCAAGACGGTTATCATCCGTTCTGGCTTCAACGTGTACCCCCGCGAAGTAGAGACTCGAATCGAGTCTCACCCGGCGGTACAAGAAGTGGCGGTGATCGGCATGGCTGACGCGCTGCTCGGAGAAGCCATCTGCGCCTGCATCGTTCTGGTCGAAGGTGCGATCGTCACAGGTCACGAGATCGTGGACTGGTGCCGCGAGACCCTCGCGGAGGACAAGGTCCCTGATCTGGTTCGTTTCCTGGACAGACTACCGCGAACGGATACGGGTAAGGTGCGGCGGGTCGAGCTCTCCCGCGTGGTTCAGTAGGAGAGCGAATCGGTCTAACGGGGTCGCGGCGTCCACGGTGGGCGCCCCCGGCAGGCTTCCCCGACCCCGCTCGTGATCCAACGACGCGAGTAGGGTGGGGAGGTCTCGCGGCAAGACAATTCAGTTTGCGAGACAAAATCAAATGGGTACACCGTATACCAGGGCCCCCCACCAAGGGGGACCGGGCTCCTCGGCGCAAGACACGCCTCACGCAGCGCTGCTCATCGACTTCGACAACGTCACGATGGGTGTGCGCAGCGACCTCTCGAAGGAACTCAAAAGCCTTCTCGACACCGATGTCATCAAGGGCAAGGTCAGCGTCCAGCGAGCCTATGCCGACTGGCGTCGCTATCCGCAATACATCGTGCCGCTCTCGGAGGCGTCGGTCGATCTGATCTTCGCGCCCGCCTACGGGAGCAACAAGAAGAACGCGACCGACATTCGCATGGCGATCGACGCGGTCGAGCTCGTCTTCATTCGACCCGAGATCGGGACGTATATCCTGCTCACGGGGGATTCGGATTTTTCCAGCTTGGTGCTCAAGCTCAAGGAGTACGGGAAGTACGTCATCGGCGTGGGCATTCAGGAATCGAGCTCGGACATCCTCGTTCAGAACTGCGACGAGTATTACTCCTACACGAGCCTCACCGGTCTCACCAAGACGACCGAACTCCACCAGAAGGCTCGGGACCCCTGGGTGCTTGTCGGCGAGGCGCTGAAAAAAATGGTGGCGCGAAGCGACGTCATGCGCTCGGATCGGCTGAAGCAAGTCATGCAGGAGTTGGATGCGAACTTCGACGAGGCCGGCATGGGCTTCAGCAAGTTCAGCAAGTTCCTTGCGGAGGCTTCTTCGCGCGGGCTCGTGAAGCTGAAGAAGCTGGAGAACGGCCAGTACGAGGTCGGGCCCATGAGAGGGCGCGGGCGGCGCCCCGCAGCCACGAGTAACTCGCGTGAGAGCCACACTCGCCGGGGCGGCGGCCGAGGCAGACGTGATCGCGTTGACCGCGACACGCCCGAAGAGGGGTCCGGGTCGGCGGACGCGTCGGAGGCCTCCGATGACCCACTCCAGGATGCCTATTCTTTGCTGAGGGCCGCGCTGGAGGATCTCCGAGCAGCGGGGCGTGAGTCCGTTCGTGACTCCGACGTGAAGCGAAAGATGCTTCAGAGAGACCGCTCGTTCGACGAGGCCGAGCTGGGCTTCCCGAAGTTCTCGAAATTCCTGGCCCAGGCCACAGAACACGGCATCATCGAAGCGGAGCGGACGGACCGCGGCAACTTCCAGGTGAGCCTGGTGACCGGTGCTGCGGAGGTGGCGGTCGCGGATGAGGATCCTAGAGGACTCGAGTCCCAAGCGGCGGCTGACGACGTGCCCGATGCCGAGTCGGCGTCCGAGCCTGTCGCGGAGAGCAGCGAGCCCAGGATCGTCGAGGTGCTGCCCTCCGACCTGGCAGACCTGGGTCTGCGTCTCGGTCCGCGGCGTGGGTCCACGCGCCGCCGAGGGGCCGAGGACCAGCCGTTACTGTTCGAGGGCCAGGCCTTCGCTGCTTCAAGTCCGGCGCCGTATGTGGCGCCGGATGAGGCGACTGAAGATGCGCCCGTGGAGGCCGCGTCGCCGCAAGTCGCAGAGACGGCAGCGGCCGGCGAAGTCGATCTCGGCTCGCTCGGTCTCCCGAGCGAGCCCGATGCCATCGTCCGCTATCTGGCGCACCGCTACAAGGGCGTGGGGGACAAGACCGCGGAGACGCTGGTCGAGCGCTTCGGCCCGGACCTCTTCAGAACCCTACGCGATGACCCGGCCGCGATCTCAGCAGCCGTCCCACCCGCCCGCGCGGAGCAGGTGCTCGAAGCGTGGCGCGCCGACTACAGCAGGCGGACTGCCGGCGAATCGGACGGGGGCGGAAGCGAGAGCGGACGTGGCGGACGTAGAGGCGGTCGAGGCCGTGGCTCGCGGAGTCGGTCCTAGACGGCTACAGCCTTCTAACAGGAGCGGCGCCTGAGCAGCGCGATGCCGAGCCCCCTGCCGTGGCAGTCCGGACTCGCTCCTGGCGCCGAGCTTCCCGCGGGCTTCCTGCTTCGGCCCGCGCTCGAAGTGGCTAGGGGTCTGCTCGGGTATCGACTCGTATCGACGATCGGCGGACGACGCACGTCGGGGGTGATCGTCGAGACGGAGGCTTATGACGGCCCCAATGATCCCGCGTCACATGCCGCGACTCTCCGAGGTCCGACGAAGCGCAACGCCGTGATGTTCGGCCCAGCGGGCTTCAGTTACGTGTATCGCATCTACGGCATGCACTGGTGCATGAACGTGGTCACGGGGCCCGAAGGCGACGCGGGAGCTGTGCTGCTGCGAGGATTGCACGCGATGGAGGGGCAGAAGGTGATGAAGCAACGCCGAGGTTGCGAGCCGTTGAGCACGGGTCCGGGCCGGCTCTGCGAGGCGCTCGGCATCACCGGCGAGCTGTACGGACACGACCTGCGAGAGGAACCGCTGCGACTGCAGGCCGGATGGGCCGTGGCTCACGACATGGTGGGCATCTCCACACGTATCGGGGTGAGCGCGGCGGCGGACTGGCCCTATCGGTTCTATGTTCTCGGCGCCTCTGGAGTGTCCCGTCATCCGGGGCCGACGAAACCGTCTGCAACCGCGACCGAAGGAAGCCAAGAATGAGCGATCCGACCTGGATCACCTTGCTGCCGCCCGTGCTCGCGATCGTGCTCGCCATATGGACGAAGCAGGTCTATCTGTCGTTGGCGGGGGGGCTGTGGCTGGCGTGGACCATCGTCTCGGATTGGAACCCCCTGACCGGGCTCTCGGCGGCGATCCAAGGTACGGTCGACGTATTCGGCAGCGACGGCGACGCGCGCGCGATCATGTTCACGATCGCGATCGGAGCGCTCATCGCGACGGTGGAGGCCTCCGGGGGGGTACGCGGCTTCGTGCTCTTCCTGGAGCAGAACAAGTGGGTCAATTCTGCGAAACGCGCGCAACTGCTCGCGTGGGCAACCGGAGTCGTGATCTTCATCGAATCGAACATCACAGTGCTCGTCGCCGGCTCGACCGCTCGGCCTCTTTTCGATCGCTACAAGTGCTCGAGAGAAAAGCTCGCGTACATCATCGACTCGACATCCGCTCCCATCTGCATCCTCATCCCGTTGAACGCGTGGGGGGCGTACAACCTGCAGATTCTCGAGGGTCTTGGTGTGGAGAATGCGCTGGGCGTCTTCGTGCAGTCGATCGCCTTCAACTTCTACGCGATCGTGGCGGTACTGCTGGTACTGGCTGTGATCTTATGGAACATCAACTTGGGGCCGATGAAGAAGGCTGAGGAGCGCACCAAGGCGGGTGAGCTGCTGTGGCCGGACGCGACCCCGATGATCGACGAGGACGTGCTGTCGCCCGATCCCATCGACACGATACCGCCTAGAGCGATCAACATGGTCGCGCCGATCGCCGCGATGGTTCTCTTCATGCCCATCGGGCTCTATATCACCGGGAACGGCGTGTTTGCCGACGGCAGCGGCTCGACGAGCGTGCTGTGGTCGGTGCTCTTCGGGCTTGCGGTGGCGTGGTTGATGCTGCGCGTGCAAGGAGCGTTCACCACCAGCGAGTTGGTCAAGGTCGGGCTGAAGGGAGCAGGGGGGCTGGTGCCGCTCGCGCTGATCCTGCTGCTCGCGATCGCACTCGGCGATGTCGTTCAGCTCATGGGGACCGGTGAATACGTCGCCGAGGTGACCAGAGGCACGATGCCCAACTTCGTGTACCTACCGCTCGTGTTTCTAGTCTCGGGAGGCATCGCGTTCTCCACTGGCACCAGTTGGGGCACGTTCGCGATCATGCTCCCCATCGCGGTACCGGCTGCCGCGGGACTGGGTCTGCCGATCGCTCCGTTCTTGGCCGCGGCGTTGTCTGGCGGCATCTTCGGCGACCATTGCTCACCCATCAGCGACACTACGATCATATCGTCGATGGCGTCGGCGACCGACCACATCGACCACGTTCGAACTCAGCTGCCTTACGCCCTGGTCGGTGGCGCGATCGCCACGGTCTGCTTCGGTCTTCTAGGCGCGACATTGTAGCGGATCACGACCCTGCGACAGGGGTACCCCGGCGCGACAATAACACGGTGGGCGGTAGCGTCCACGCCACAGCGGAGTGCACCTCGTTGAACGTCACAGTCTGTGTGAAGCGGGTTCCTGACACCGAGACCCGCGTTCGAATCGATGGAACCGGAATCGAGACGACCGGGGTCAAGTTCATCGTCAGTCCTTACGATGAATTTGCGGTCGAGGCAGCGCTTCGAACCAAGGAAGCCGCCGGCGACGGGGCCGTGTCCTTGTTGAGTCTCGGCGACGCCTCCACGGCGGAGTCGCTGCGTGCGGGCCTTGCGATGGGCGCTGACAGCGCGCTTCTCCTGACTGCCGACGTGGGCCTCGACGGGCTGGCGACGGCCAAGGCATTGGCGAACGAATTGCAGGGCTCTGACGATGCGTTGATCCTCTTTGGCGTCAAGGCAGCCGACGACGACCAGCAACAGGTCGGCCCGATGGTGGCGACGCTGCTGAACCGCCCCTGCGTGACCGGGGTGGCATCCTTTGAAGTACAAGGCGACATGGCGGTTTGTCACCGCGAGGTAGAAGGGGGCGTCGAGGTCATCGAAGTCGACCTGCCGGCGGTGCTCACGATCACCAAGGGTGAGTACGAGCCACGCTATGCCTCGCTGAAGGGCATCATGGCCGCCAAGCGGAAGCCGCTCGAAGAGAAAGAGGCCACCTCCGTCCCTGAGCGTCTTCGCGTGGATCGCTTGAGCGAGCCTCCTGCGCGCGCGGCCGGCCGGATCGTAGGCGAAGGCCCCGACGCTGTGCCCGAGCTGCTCCGGCTTCTGCGTGAGGAGGCGAACGCGCTATGAGCGACGTACTCGCTTTCGCAGAACAAAGGGCCGGACAAATCGGGAGTGCTGCGCGCGAGGCGGTCAGCACTGCCGCGCGACTGGCGGGCCAGCTAGGTGGATCGGCGCACGTCATTACCCTGGGTGGTCCAGGGCTGTTCGAGTCGGCCGGCGCGCTCGGCGAGGTCGGTGCGGCCTCGATCGCAGTTGGAGAGCACGAAGCGCTGGTGGAGTACAACCCAGAGGGTTACGCGCAGGTTATAGCGGACCACGTCCGAGCGGGTGACTTCGCGGCAGTGATCTTGCCGGCCACTACGGTCGGCAAGGACGTCGCCCCGCGCGTCGCGGCGATGCTCGACGTACCGCTGGCCTCGGACGTCACCAGTATCGATGTGGACGACGGAGTGCTGTCGATTACCAAGCCGGTGTACTCGGGCAAGGCCTTCGCGCACCTGTCGGTCGATGCAGTGCCGGCGATGGTCACGATCCGGCCCAACATCTTCCCGGTCGAGCAGCATGCTGCGGGGGGCGCCGTGAGCACGTTCACGCCCGACATCGACCCTTCCGCGTGGCGGATTCGCGTCATAGAACGCAAGGCTGCGGCGGACGGGGCGCTCGACGTGTCCGAGGCGACCACCATCGTCTCGGGAGGGCGCGGCATGAAGGATCCCGAGAACTGGGGCCTACTGGAGTCGCTGAGAGACGCTCTGGGGCCCGGCGTGGCGCTCGGCGCCTCCAGGGCGGTGGTGGACGCCGGATGGCGCCCACACGGTGAGCAGGTGGGTCAGACGGGCAAGACTGTGGCGCCGAAGCTGTACTTCGCGGTCGGAATCTCAGGCGCGATTCAACACCTCGCCGGAATGCGCACCTCCCAGACGATCGTGGCGATCAACAGGGATGCGGACGCACCCATCTTCGGGGTGGCCGACTACGGCATCGTAGGGGATCTCTTCGAGATCCTACCGCGGCTCGCGGAAGAAGTGGCAGCCCTGAAAGCAGCCGACTGAAGCCGACCAGTCCGTCTTCAATCCAAGTAGTGGCGCCCGGGGCGCCCACCCAAGAGCGGCACAGGATCGACCTCGCGGCCCCATCTCCACACTTCGAAGTGGAGGTGGGGCCCGGTTACGTCTCCGGTCGCACCGCTGAGCCCGATGACGGCGCCGGCGCCTACTTGATCCCCGCGAGCGACTTCGATCCGGGACAGATGCGCGTATAGGCTGAGCAGGTTCCTCCCATGCTCGAGCCACACGACGTTCCCGTATCCGCTCATCATGCCGGCGAAGCGCACGCGGCCGTCGTTCATCGCCCGTACGAGCGTCCCCTCCGGCACCTCCAGGTCGACGCCTCGATGGATGTTCGGTCGCAGCCCGGTGAGTCGCAGGCCGAAAGGAGAGGACATCGGAGCATCGACCGGCCATCGCGGCACCGAGCAAGCGACGACCCCGCAGGTCGCTAGAGCCAGGCAGACGCCCCTCACACCGCCCTGAACGGCTCGGCCGCCGGAGCGTCGTCGATCAACATCACGTCGACGAGCTCTCCCTCCGCGATCTCTCGGACTCCATCTGGCAGCACCGCCAGCCCGTCGGCAGCATGCAGCGTTCGCACCAGTCCGGAGCCCTGCGGCCCGACCAAAGTGATGCGTGGCGGATGTGAGGCCGAATCGAGGCCCACCCTGAGGAAACAAGTCGCGTCGGACGGACCCTTCAATGGCTCTCCCGCAATGCACCGAACGGTTCGGCGCAAGATGTTGCGGTGCCCGGCCAGCGCGAGTAGGAACGGTCGAACCAAGAGTTCGAAGGTGACGAACGCCGAAGACGGATTTCCGGGCAGCCCGAATACCGGCTGCTTGCGGTCCTGCCGCGGAAGCCAGCCGAAGCCGAACGGGCTGCCGGGGCGCATGCGGACTCGCCAGAAGCTCTGCTCGAATCCCAGGTCGTCGAGAACCCGCTTCACCAGGTCGGCCTCACCCATGGAGGCGCCTCCGATGGTCACGAGCGTGTCGGCATCTGCCGCGCTCTCGATTCGCTCGCGCAGGTCGTGCTCGTCATCGATGGCAGTTCCCAGTCGGACTGGGACCGCTGAGGCGTGCAATACCGCGGCGGCCAACATCGGCCCGTTCGATTCGGGTACACCGGCGCCGATGCGGACGTCGTCATATCGATCGGGTGTGCGCAGTTCATCTCCCGTGGCCAGAATCGCGACCGAGGGGCGACGCACGACGGAAACCGACGTGAGACCGAGGGCGCTGAGAGCCGCGACCGACCCCGGCGTCACCACGTGGCCAGCCAGGAGCACCACGTCGCCCAGCTGCATGTCGGCTCCGGCGGGCCGGATGTTGCGGCCCCGATCCCGGTCGCGAAGGACGCACACCCGTCCGGGATTGGCTTCGGCGTCGGTGTCTTCCACGCGCACTACGGTATCTGAGCCTGCGGGGACCGGAGCCCCGGTCATGATGCGAACGGCCTGCCCGGGCTCGACGGGCGTGCTGGGCACTTCGCCCGCGCGAACCGCCCCCGCCACGGTCAGCACGACCGGAGTGGACGCACTCGCGCCCGCGATGTCGTCACCGAGCACGGCGTAGCCGTCCATGGCGCTGTTGTCCCACGGCGGCAGCGTCGCAGTCGCCTTGAGGTTCTCCGCCAACGCTCGCCCCAGGCTGTCACCGACGTCGATGAGTTCCGCCGGTAGTCGGCCGACGTCCTCAAAGATGCGGCTCTGTGCCTCGTCGAGACTCAGCCAGTCCGCGCCACGGATTTCGAACTGAGTGGGAGAGGGATCGCTCACCGTTCTGTCGCTACCAGCGCCAAAGGCCAGAGACCGTGAAGGTGAGGCCTCGGGCCCACTCACCTTCTTCAACGTTGCCGAAGTCACGCTCAGGATCACTGAAACCGGGGGGCGTCTTGAGCCTCCAGAGCGAGAATACAGCGTCTGCGCGCAGACCGAATCGATCTGTGAGAAACCATCGAGTTCCCCCGCCGAGCGTACCGAAGAAGGACTTGCCGAACGCGAACCGGTCTTCCGGTAGCAGGTCCTCCTCGACCGCATCGACACCGGCAAGATCGAAAGCCATGCCGCCCCCGAATACGATGAACGGCGCGATGCTGTGCCAGGTACGGTCTCCCGTGAGGCTGAACTTAAGGCGAGCGTCCACGGTCATCATGCGCACGTCGGCTTCACCAACCTTGCGCTCTCCTTCGTCGCGACCGGGGTTCACGATGTCTCGGATGCCCTCGACCATGCCGCTCACAACCTCGAAGGACAGTGGTCCTGTGAGCTCGATTCCCCAGCGGACTCCCAGCAACCGTCCTCCCGGAGGGCCGAAACCGAAACGACCGGTGGCGGCGTTCATGTACCCGATGACTGGACCGGTCTCCTTCTTGGCCGTGAGATACAAGTACGGAGACGGAATGCTCTGGGCCTCCACCCACGACGGCGCTAGCGTGAGCGCTAACATCGCGGCGCTGCTAAGAGTACGAAACGAAACGCGCATGGGGGCGGAGCGCTCCTCTCCTACGTTGGATTGATTGACGCTAATCGACAGCCCGGCCAGACTTCAGGCTGACCGAACGCACATCTAACACCACCAGACCCGGATCGTTTCAGCCCTGATGCCGAACCCGAAAGGTACTACGAACGGATGGTTGCTCCTGCTCGTGTCGTTGCTCGGACTGGGCGCCGAGGGCGTCCGTGCACAAGGCCTAGCAAGCTTGCGCGCGGAGGAGAATTTTCGCGGGACCCCCAATGGACAGATCCTCGCCCGCCTGGCCGGGGGAGTTTCGGTGCAGATCGTGGCGCGGCAGGGCAATTGGGTCCAGGTGGATCTCGAGGGATGGATGTGGACGCGTTCCCTGCAGGTGAGTCGCGACGCCGCGTTCGAGCTCGTGGTTTCCGAGCCGGAGGGAGAAAACCTCAGGGACGCGCCCTCGGGGACGATCCTTGGACGCTTGGAGCGCGGCACGTTACTCGAAGAGGTCCGCCGAGTACCGGGGTGGATTCTGATCCGTCGTAGGGGGTGGGTGTGGGGTCCCTCGGTGGCGGAGGTTGCGGGCTCGCCCACGGACGCCTCGCCGACCGGCGCGACGCCCTCGGACGCCAGCTCGACTCCCTCGTCTCCGTCGGTGAGCCGGCCCGCCGGGTTCACGGGTGTCGGAGACGTCGGGGCTGTCATTCTCAGTGCGCCGGACGGCGACACGCTTGCAACCGCGGCCCCAGGGGCCGAGCTCGAGGTGACCGCCAGGCAAGGGAACTGGGTCCGCGTCCGCGTGGAGGGGTGGATATGGCAGCCGAACACCCCTAGCGCACAGGATGGTTCGCTTGAACCCGGGGCCCTGTCGCCGGATGACATCGCGCTGGATTCCGAGGCGTTTGCCGGGCGCGTCATCTCGTGGCGCTTGCAGTTCATCTCCCAGGAGAAGGCGGAGGCGGTACGCACCGACTTTTTCGAGGGAGAGCCGTTTCTCTTGTGTCGTTTTGGTGGCGACGGCGGACAGTTCGTATACGTGGCCATCCCGCCCGATCGCTTGTCGGAAGTGGAGGGTTTCGTCCCGCTCGAGTACATGACGGTGACGGCTAGAGTCCGAACTGGGGCGTCCGTCCTGACCGGTACGCCAATCGTCGACCTCCTGAGCGTCACGCGCGAGGGTGGACGACGTTGAGGGCCGTTCGTGTACGGGCGTCCGCCCTCTTGCTCTGTTTGGTCGCGTGTGGGGAGAATCCGACCGAGCCAGGTCTGCCGCCCGTGTCGATCGTGGCGGCGAGCGGCGACGGACAGTTCGGGGCCGTGGGACAGGCGCTGCCTGCGCGCTTACAAGTAGTGGTGAGTACCACTTCGACTGGGACGCCGAGGAAGGAAGTCGGGGTACTCTGGCAGGTCGTCGAAGGCGACGCGACGTTCTCGGGCTCACCCGCTACCCTGACGGACAAGTCGGGTTCTTCGTTTGCGAGCATACGGCTCGGCAGTGTGCCGGGTGATGTCGTGATCAAGGCCTCCGTCACGGAGCAGGAGTCCGCGACCGTCAACTTCACGGTCTTCGCAGTCGACCGCCCGGCCTTGGATGCGCTGTCTGTCTCAGAGGCGGCCGCGGGCACCGCGATCACACTCTCCGGAAACAATTTCAGCCCAACGCCAGACCACAACGTCGTTCTCTTCTCGGGCATCCGCGGGCGCGTGACCTCTGCGAGCTCGACCGAGCTCGAGGTGCTCGTGCCTGTGTGCCTGCCTACCCGGTCGGTTCAGGTGACCGCTCAGCTGGGCGCCGTAAAGAGCGAAGCCCTCGCGCTTGAAGTGACGGGCGCTTCAGACGCGACTGTGCTCAGCGTGGGCGAGGTCGTCGACATGGCCGATGACTCGAGTTTTCCGTGCCTGCGCCTGTCGGGGCTCGGTGGTGCGTCGTACCTAGTGCAGGCGATGTCGGCCAGCACGATCGGTGGGGCACAGCATGACTTCGAGGTTACCGGGCTCGTAGGGGATGCTTCGCCGCAAGCTCAACGGCAGGCCGGCGCTCAAGCGACGCTCGAGGTGGCGGGGGGGGTAAGCCCCCAAGCGCGTTTCGAGGAGCTGCTGAGGCGCAGCGAGGCGGTGCTCGTTCGCGAAGGGGTCGCTCGCAGGCAGACAGGACCGCTTCGAGTAGAGGGGGCGGTGCCGAGCGTAGGCCACACCCGGACGTTCCAGGTATTCAATGCGGACAGTGAGTTCGATGAAGTCAACGCAGTAGCGAAGTACGTGGGTGCTCGGGCCGCGCTCTACGTCGATGAGAAGGCTCCCGGAGGCGGCCTCAGCACGTCCGACCTGGCGGACTTCGGGCGACGCTTCGACGAGGTCATTTATCCAACGGTGAGGAATGCGTTTGGAGATGAGTCGGACCTGGATGGCAACCAACGCGTGGTGATCCTCTTCACGCCCACCGTGAATAGTCTCACTCCGAGGGGCTCGACCGGCTTCGTGGGCGGTTTCTACTACGGTATCGATCTGCTGCCCGATCGCGAAGGCAGCAACAACGGGGAGATTTTCTACTCGCTCGTGCCGGACCCGGCCGGAGAGTTTTCCGACGCCAGGCCGAAGCAGAATGTGCTCGAAGTGACGCCCGCGGTTTTGGCACACGAGTTCCAACACATGGTGCACTTCAACGAACGCGTCCTAGTGCTCGAGGCCGCGTCCACCGAGGCGCTGTGGCTTTCCGAGGGGCTGGCGCAGATGGCGGAGGAGCTGGTCGCCAGCGAGTATGAGCTGGCAGAGAACTCCTTCGCCACCCAGCTTTTCAGAGTAGGCAATTCGGGCCGGGCCCGCCGGTACCTGGCCAACCCGTCCTCGACGAGCTTGCTCGTGGGGGCGGGTGGTAGAGGGTCGCTTGAGGAGCGAGGTGTGGGGTGGCTGCACGTCTTGTATCTCGCCGCGCAGAAGGGAGTCGGCGTTCTCGGGCAGCTCACGCGCACGACCACCACCGGGACGGACAATGTCACGGCTCGTGTTGGCGTCCCATGGGAAGAACTGCTCGCAGACTGGTGGGCAGCGGTCTATCTGGATGGCCAGGACGGTGTGGCGAGCCGACTCACGTATCCGGGACTGGATTTGCGTGAATTCCTCGCCAACGATTTTGCCTTGAACCCTGAAGCGCTCGGCTCCGCTGACTTCACTCGGTCGGGATCGCTATGGTCCTCGTCCGTGCAGTACTACATTGTGGTACCGACCTTGCAGGGCTCGGTGACGTTGCGGCTCGGTGGTGAGGCCGGGGGGGCGAGCCCCTCTGGCGCGGTGCTCAGGATGCGCGTGATTCGGCTGGACTAGCCTGGAATAACAGGCTAAAAACGGCTGAATCTTCTCACTTGGCTCCCCGTAAGGAGCAGAGTCGATTTAGGCAACCATCTGTTTCCGGCGGTCCATGCGCTGTTCAACTTGCGGCGAGAATCTCCAACCGGGCGCTGCGCGGTGTCCCACTTGCGGGACCTCCACGCCGGTCGGAGCGGCACTGACGCGCCCGGCGGGCGTGCGCCGGTGCCCCAAATGCTCGTACCAGGGCGAGGGGATTCCGTATTTCCGTAGAGCTGGGCACGTGGGCATGCTCGTCGGTGTGTCGCTGTTCACCTACGGATTTGGTGGCCTCATCTACTGGGCCGCCCGTCGCAAGCACTTGATCTGCCCGCGCTGCGGACTGGGTTGGGAGCATGCGTCGAGAGCGCTCGCGGTTACGGGTCCGGAGCCCGAGCGCATGATGATGATGGAGGCGCAGCCGGCCGAGCTCCTACCGGGCGCGGGCCTCAAGCGCAGGGTCCTTGGTGTGGGGATGGTCCTGCTCGGGAGCTTGATGGTGCTGATCGGGTTCGTGGAATGGGAGATGGCCGCGGTTGCGGTCGGCTCCGTCATCGGAGCTGGTGGATCCGGCATGTTTTACTGGGGATGGCAGGGCCTGCAGGATCGCCGCAAGGCACTCATGCAGGGACTCGAAAGGAAGATCCTCAAGCTTGCCGGCATGAGGGGGGGTAGGCTGACCGTCACGGAGGTCGCGGCGGACATGAACCTATCGCTTGCCACGGCGGACAAGATCCTCACATCGATGGACGACGGCTTTCGTATCCGCTCGGAAATCTCGAAGGAAGGCGTCTTGTACTACGAGTTTCCCGAGCTCGTCCACCGTGATCAGCTGGGCTCCGGCGCCTGAGCTAGCCTCGCCACCGACAGGCCCACAAGAATCACTCCGGCGCCCGCGATTTGCGGTCCTGTCGGCACCTCGCCGAGCCAGATCCATGCGGTGATCAGAGCCGCTACCGGCACCAGGTTGGAGTAGACCGCCGTGCGGCTATTGCCCAGGCGCTGCACGCCCCGGTACCAGAGCAGGTAGGCGACCCCGATCGCGAACACTCCTGAAAACAGCACGCCAAACCAGGCGCCGGTCGAGACCGCACTGAAGTCGGTGCTGAGAAGCGACGGAACCCCCATGAGCACCAGAACCGGCGTCCCGGCCGACAGTGTCCACGTGGTCATGCGTAGGGCGCCGTATTTGCGTACGAGCGTGCGGCCCCCGACCGTGTAGATCGACCATAGAATCGCGGAAACTACCATGAGGAGATCGCCGCGTAGCGAATCGTTGCCGAAGTCGAGCGCGTCGCCACGTCCCGCGATCACCAGGAACATGCCGGCGAAGGTGCCGAGGATCCCGGCGAACACCCACGTCCCGGGCCGCTCGTGCCCCACGGCGCTCGAGAGAATGACGGTCCATATCGGGGTAGTCGCCAACAAGAGGCTAGCGTTGCCCGCCAGGGTCCAGTCCAGCCCGAAGATGAAGCAGAGCTGGTAGGCGATGTTGCCGAAGATGCCCAGGGCGAGGATACGGACGACGTCACCGGGCTTCGGCCTCGAGGCTCCAGGAAGCCGCCGGACGAGGGTCCACAGCGCCAGTGACGCCAGCGGAAAGCGCAGCGCGTTGAGCGCGAGCGGATCGAGGTCCCTCAGCACGAGCTTGAGGACCGAGAAGTTGACGCCCCAGATCGCGGCCATGAAAAGCAGTCCGAGATCGGTGGGGAGGCCACGCGTGCGAAGAGTCATGGGGAATAGGTGACGCTGGGTCGTTGTGGGACCCTCGCGGTGTTCGCTAAATTGAAGTGTGCCTCCGACATAGTATTTGGGAGGAGAGTTGTGTCCACTTCGAACGTTCTCCGGTTCGAGGATTATCGCGATCGTGCACGCGAGTTCGTGGGCGTGTTTGATGGGTCTGGCCGCAGAGCGACCGGTGACCGGCGTGGTGCTCGATGCGGAGCTGGTTCCCGAAGATGTGGGCTTGAAGGCTGCTGTCGAGGAGTTCACGGTGCGCTTCCCCAGCCTCTGGCTCGTACTCGTGGCGCGCTCGGGTACCGATCCATGGGGTCTCTTTCGGCTCGGACGTGCGGGGCTTGGAAACCTCGTGCTCACTCACCTCGACGAGTTGCATGCGGGGGTCGCGAGGGCGATTCGCACCGGCTTCGGCCTGAGCACTGAGGCTCTGGTGACTCGCGCGGTGAGTGCCCACCTACCGGCCAGCGAGACCTTGGCGGTGCGCCTTGCGCTGCGCGGTGCGCAGCTCGGGTGGAGGACCGACGAGCTGGCGGCACGTGCAGGGGTCACGAGGGCCCACCTGTCTGTACGCTTGAAGGCGAGCGGACTTCCCTCGGCGGGTCACTTGCTCGTGTGGGCCAAGCTCCTGCACGCGGGCCGTTGGCTCGGGGACGCTGGTCGCACAGGCGAGAGTGTGTCTCGGCAACTGGAATATTCCAGCGGCGCAGGGTTTCGTCGCGCTCTTCGGAACTACACGGGCGCGACCCCGATGGAGATCCGGGAGGCCGGAGGCCTCGAGCCGGTGCTGGACGCATTCCTGGCGACGTGTGGCTTGGGACGGCACCAGCCGCGAGGTTTGTTCGTCGTGTAGCGACGTCGGTCGCACCCGAATCGAGAGAACGATGCGAGACTTTTCAGACGCGGAAGGCCGGACCTGGACCGCGTCCGTCCGTGAGCAGGACGGCGCGGACTACAAGGGTCGGTTCTATCTGGTACTCGCGGACGACGTGGGCGAGGAGAGTTGTCTGGTGGACGTTCGCTGGAACTCCGAGCGCACTGCACGGCGCACGCTCATGACGATGTCCATCGTAGAGCTGCGCAAGAGGCTCAAGTCGGCGGTCGGGCGGGATACCGCGCTACCTCCGGCGTGACGCTCGTTCGGGGGCCGTGAGCGAAACCATCGCGCGGGTCTGCGCCCGCGAGTACGCTCGGCCCTGCGAGGGCATCTTCTTCAACAGCGCGAGCTGGGGATTGGTGCCGGACTCCTCGGCGCGCGAGTCGGCCGATCTCACGCTCTCCCGAAACCGAACGCATGGCTTCGAGGAGCGGGAACTGGGAGCCGCGCAGCACCGGTGCCGGTCCGCTCTCGCGGAGCTGATTGGCGGTTCCGCAAGCGAAATCGCGCTCGTACCGAACACCACGTTCGGCATGACCCTGGCAGCGGCTTTGGTGGGAAGCGGACCACCGGGGGACGTGATCGTCAGCGCCGGTGAGTTCCCGGCCAACGTGCTGCCGTGGAAGTCATTGCAGCAGCGCGGCTTCCGAGTCGTCGTGGTACCCTGTGACTCGGACGCATTGCCGGACGAAACAGCGCTTCTCGCCGCCGTCGAGCGCCAGGGAGTGCGAGCGCTCTCGGTGTCGATGGTGCAGTTCGCGTCGGGATATCGAGCAGACCTGGCGCGCCTCGGAGCCGGTTGCAAGGCCCACGATGTGTTGTTCTGTGTCGACGCGATTCAGGGCCTGGGTGCGGCACCGTTTCGCGTCCACGACGTGCACGCGGACGTCGTCTCTGCGGGCGGTCAGAAATGGCTATGCGCTCCCTTCGGATCCGGCTTTACCTGGATTCGCCGGGAGTTACTCGGTCGCTTCGATCCTCCGGTACCATCATGGTTGGCCCTGGAGGGATCCCCGAGGGTCTTGGATACGCGACAGTACGAACAGGAGTGGCGGGGCAACGCCCGCAAGTTCGAGCCAGCCACTCTGGGCGTTCAGGACTACCTCGGGCTAGCCCGGTCGGTTGAGATTCTGCTCGAGGTGGGGGTCGAGTCCATTCGGGACCACATCCTCCACGTGCATGAGCCGCTCATCGAGTGGGCGTCGGCGAGGTCCGACGTGCGCATGTGGACGCCGTTGGAGTCCGCGAGGCGTGCCGGCATCATCTCGTTCTTCCCCCCCGATGTCAGCACGGTGGCTGCCGACCTGCGGCGGGAGCGGGTGGTATTCTCGGTGCGTGACGGCGCGATTCGCTTCGCGCCGCACTTCTACAACACCGTCGAAGAGATGGAGCGCGTTGTGGGGCTGCTAGCAGCGGGTTGAGCTAGCTCCCTCCGCCAGGTTGAGGAACCGCGAGCCACTGCCCGGCGAAGATGCGGTTGGGCTCGACACGAGGGTTGGCTCGAAGCATGGCGTCGAGCGTAAGCCCTAGACGTTGGGCGATCAGGCTGAGGCTCTCGCCGCTACGTACCCGGTACCTACCGTCGTCGGCTGTCCCCTCCGTGGCAGAGGTCGTCTCGGCGACCGTGACCATCGGAGCTTGGCCCGGCGCTCTTTGGAACTGAGCGAGGCGGGCGCCGATGATGTTCTCGACACGCTTCGCCCTCGTGGTCGACGGTGCCCCGTTCAGGAGAATCGAGAACGCCAGACGCTCTTGATCTCGAGAGCGCACCATGCCGCTGAGTGCGGACACACCTTCGATCGTGCCGGTCTTTGCACGTAGATTGCCGGCGGCCGCGGTACGGTACATGCGGCCGAGCTCCCTACGTTGTCCGGCCACCGGCATCGACGCCCAATACTCGGGCCACTGCTCGGTCTCGGCCATGCCCGCGAGCAGGGCGACGAACGAGGCAGCCGTTACACGACTCCCGGCCGAGAGTCCAGAGCCGTCCAGCAGCACTAGATCCGCGGTCGCCACGCCGAGCTCGGCGGCAGCATCCAGAACGGCTTTCGAGCTCGCCGCCGGACTGCCGCTACCCTCGACACTACGGCCGACGGTACGGAAGAGAAGCTCCGCGTAGAGATTGTTGCTTCTCTTGTTGACCACGGCCAGGTATTCGTGCAGAGGCGCGGAGACGTGCTTGGCGAGGATCCGGGTTCGGCGGCGACCCGTGACCGTGGGGGCTGTAATGCGCCCAACAATCGAGTTGGCGGGTGTCTCCACGACACGGATTCCGCCTTGCACTCGGATCCCGCGCTCCACGAGCACGGCTCGCAGCGCGGATGCCGCGAAGTGTGGCGGGGAGGACACCGTCATCTGGCGCCATACGTCGCGTGCCCCTCGCGTGACACGACCCTCGATCCGAATGGGATCAAGCGGGTTCTCGCGCAAAATGGCGAGGCGCGGGCGCGCTCGACCGGTGACCGTCAGTGCGTTGTTCACGACGTCGAGGCCGGCGTGGTCCGGTACCGTTTGCACCTCGGGTCGCACTCCGCTGCGATTGCCTGCGATCACTCTGAACGAGACAACGTTGTCGTTGTACGAGAGCGCCGAGACCGCGCCAGCAAAGTGATCGTTGAGGTCGGCGGGGTCCCATTCGGTGGGACGCAGCGGTCCCGGTAGATGGGACGCGTCCGCGATCAGCCTACCGGTGACTGATGTGATCCCGAGTTGTTCGAGCTGATCGACCAGCACTTGGAAGACTCCGTCCTTCTCCGAGAAGAAACGGTCGGAGATGCCCGGGTCGCCGGTCCCGTAGAGTACGAGGTCGCCGCGCAACACCCCCTGGCTGACCACCCCGTCCGTCAAGAGGTAGGTCTGGAAGCGGAAGTCCGCGCCTAGCCGTCGCAACGCCGCGGCCGTGGTGAACAGTTTCAGGTTGGATGCTGGCGCGAGCGGCGTGTCGGGCCCGACCGAGAAGAGCGTGTCGCCCTGGTCCAAGGAGACCACGAGCACGCCCCACTGCGCGTCCTGCCAGCGATACGTCTCCAAGGCCTGCTTGAGATCGGACCGGAGTCGAGAGAGCTCCTGCGCCTGCGCAGGGTGGATCGCCGGAAGAGCGGCGACGAGTAGTCCTGCCAACATCATGCGCCGCTGGAGCGACCTCACGCGGCGGCAGCGATGCTCAAGAGACAGCTGGGCTCAGGCATGAAGGGGGTCGGGCCCGCCCTCGGGCACACATGTCGCGCAATAGCCGGAGAGCTCGAGGCGGAAGCCGGTGACCGTGAAGCCGGCGGTCCCCGACTGAAGGCCCTCGATTTCGGAGTCCGCGATCTTACCGTGGATGTCGACGACCCGCCCGCAGTTGAGACAGCGTGCATGATGATGCGGGTCGGTGCGCCCGTCGTATCGAGCTGAGTTGTCGCCATAGGTGAGCTTGACCGCCAGCCCGCAGCCCACGAGCGTTTCGAGGCTCTTGTAGACGGTCGCCAGCGAGATTCTGGTCAGGTCCTGGCGTACCGCGAGATATACTTCGTCCGCGGTGGGATGCACATCCGTATCGGCGAGAAACCGGTACACGGCAGCGCGTTGCTCCGTGAAGCGGTGGCCGCTGCCCTCGAGGGCCTTTCGCAAACGTAGATCGCTCGATGGATCGTGCATGAGCATAGATTACCCGGCCTTGCAAAAGGGTGTCAACCGGTCGTGACGGATTTCCCCTCGAATTCCATTGTTACGCTCGAGCCGCTCATCGAGGCCGTGCAGGAAGGTGTGCTGGCGGCCGGGTGGCAGTTGTCGGGCCTCCAGAAGACCACCAGCCATCAGTTCGAAGGTCGCTGGGACGGGGAGTCCACCCGCAGCGCCTACCTTTTTTTCCATCTCGACGCGGGACCGCAAGACGTGAGCATCGACGTGTATCTCGACGAGACGAGTCGAGGGCTCATGGGGAACATGGCGCTCGTGGTCGACCTGCTCGAGCTCCAGGACCTGGGCCGGATGCAGACCTCTTTGGGACTCTTGGGCGAGTTGAGTGAGGCGTCGCTGCCCGAGGGTCATCGCACGCCGGTGTCGCTGCGGCTGCGTCTTCGCGAAGCTGGAGATGATCCTGGGGCGGCCGAAGCCCAGGTTCGCTTCAAGCTGCAGTTGCCCCGCGCCACCATCGGCGCCGGTCATGTCGCTATCGTCGAGCTTGCGCAGGCTACCGTGCAGGCCTTCGAGCGCTTGCTCGAGGCGGAGGCCTTGCGCGCCATCATGCCGCCAGTGGGCTAGACGCCTCATCCGCCACGTCCGTCGGCGAGCAATCTGAGACCGTTGAAGACCACGATGATCGTGCTGCCTTCGTGTCCGATCACTCCGGCGGTCAGGCCTATCTGGCCGGCGAGCGCCAGCGCGACCAGGCCCACCATCACCGTTACCGAGAAGAACAGGTTTTGACGGACGATCCGGCGGGCCCTTCGACTGAGCCGAACGGCGTGACCGATCTGGTCGAGATCCTCTCCCATGACCACTATGTCGGCGGTCTCCAGAGCGACGTCCGTTCCGGCCGCACCCAGCGCGATCCCCACATCGGCCACGGCGAGTGCCGGGGCGTCGTTCACGCCGTCTCCGACCATGGCGACAGGTCCGTGCTGTTGCCTGAGCTTCTCGAGTACCTCGGCTTTTCCATCCGGCAGGAGCTCAGCGTAGACCTCATCGATATCGAGATCCGAAGAGATGGCTTCCGCGGTGCCCCGGTCGTCGCCCGTGAGCATCGCGAAATGCCGGATTCCCTGTCGACGCAGGTGTGCGAGCGCGTGCTGGAGTCCAGGCCTAGGCGCATCAGCGATCCCCAACACGGCCTCGAACTGCCCGTCGAGGCTAACATATACGGGCGTCGTGCCAGGGGTCCGGTGTTCAGCGATCGCTTCCAGCCCCCTCCCAAGCGCTGGGGTATCGCTAGCGGCCGTCACCCACGAGGGTCGCCCCACTCGAACGCGCGTGCCCTCGACGATTGCCTCGACCCCTTGCCCCGGAGTTGACTGGAACGACTCGGGGTCGGGCACATCGAGGTCCCGATCGGACGCCGCGCGCACGAGCGCACCGGCGAGCGGGTGTTCGGAACGTGACTCGGCTGATGCGACTAATCTCAACAGGCGCTCTTCGTCGGCGACGGTATCGGTGCCGGCGAGTTGTGGGCCTGGGCCTGCAAGCGCGTGCGCGGCACTCAGGATGGCGACACCGGCCAATTCAGGCCGGCCGACCGTGAGCGTTCCGGTCTTGTCGAAAGCGATGACTCGTACGTCGGCGAGGGCATCGAGCGACGCTCCGCCCTTGAAGAGCACTCCGTGTCGCGCTCCGTTCGACACGGCGGCGACGATGGTGGCTGGAATCGAAATGACCAACGCACACGGAGACGCGACCACCAAGAGCGTCATGGCCCGGTAAAAGGCGTCGTCGAATGCCCACCCGAGCAGCAGCCAGGGCAACAGCACGGCCGCCAGCGACGCGACGATAACTCCTGCGGCGTAACGGCTCTCGACGGCCTCGATCCAGCTTTGCGTCGGCGCGCGCGTCTCCCGGGCGCTTTCCACCAGCCGGATGACCCGCGCCAGAGTGGTATCGTCCGCGGCGCTGGTCATGCGCACGTCCAGGGAACCCGACGTGTTGAGGCTGCCGGCGTAGACCGGAGAGCCGACCTCCTTGGATACCGGTATGGGTTCGCCTGTGAGCGTGGACTCGTCCACGTGTGACCGGCCGTCGACGACTCGACCGTCGACGGGGACACGCTCGCCTGGCTGAACGCGGACAATGTCCCCGGGGGCCAGCGAGTCGAGCGGGACCGTACGAGCCTTCCCATCCTCAACGCGGCTCACCTCGTCGGGTCGTAGCTCCATGAGCGCTCGGATGGAGCGCCTCGTACGGCCGAACGCGTAGTTCTCCAGACTGTTTCCGAGGGAGAACAAGAAGAGCAGGGCCGCGCCTTCCAACCAATGACCGACAACCCCCGCACCGGCGGCAGCCAGCAGCATGAGCAGGTCTACATCGAGCGTGGCTTGCCGTACCGCGGCGTACGCCCGGCCGCTGGCCTCCCAGCCACCAGCGACGTAGGCGAGCAGCAGGAGCGCAAGAGAGGCCTCCGGCATGCCCAGGGAGGCCAACGCGAAGCCGGCGAGCCAGGCGATGCCGCACGTGAGCGTGGACAGCGCACCCCTACGCCAGCGTTCCTCGTATCGGTCTTCGTATGGATCGCAGCAGCTGGCCATCGGATACCAGTATCAAGAATGATTCTCGATAAGCTACTGATCCGGCGGCCCAGGTGGAAGGCCACCCATGGGTCGCTTTGCTACGCGCATTGAAGCGTGCAGATTGTCAGCCCACCTTCTGGCCAAGCCGAGTCCATCGCTACCAAGAGGACCTCAATGAGCAACGATTCTGGCGCGCTCGACTCCCTTCTGAGCGAAGATCGCCGTTTCTCTCCCGCGCAGGACTTCGTTGCGCGGGCAGTGGTGTCGGACGACGAGATGTACGGGCGGGCGGCGTCCGACCGCGAGGCCTATTGGGCTGGCTGGGCCGAGCAGCTCGACTGGTTCGAGCCGTGGCACACGGTGCTGGAGTGGACGCCACCGCATGCCAAGTGGTTCCTGGGGGGCAGGCTCAACGTTGCGCACAACTGCTTGGACAGGCACCTGGGCGGCCCCCGAGCGGAGCAAGTCGCGCTCATCTGGGAGGGTGAGCCGGGAGATGAGCGCACGTTCACCTACTCCGAACTTCACAAGGAGGTGTGCCAGTTCGCGAACGGCTTGAAGGGGTTGGGCGTACGCAAGGGCGATCGAGTCACGATTTACCTGCCCATGATTCCCGAGGCCGCGATCGCCATGCTCGCGTGCGCGCGCATCGGCGCGGTGCACTCGGTCGTCTTCGGAGGGTTCAGCCCCGAGTCCCTGGCGGACCGCAACAACGACGCCCAGGCCAAGGTGCTCATCACGGCCGACGGCGGCTGGCGGCGAGGCGCCATAGTGCCGCTCAAGGCCAATGCCGACCTCGCTCTGGAGTCGTCGCCCACGGTCGAGAACGTGGTCGTGGTTCGGCGGGGCGGTGAGTTGAGCGAGCAGGTCGACTCCGCGATGCTGGCGGGTCGTGACCATTGGTATCATGACCTGACGGCTTCTGCCTCCAGCGATTGTCCGGCCGAGTCGATGGATGCGGAGGACATCCTCTTTATTCTCTACACCTCCGGTACGACGGGAACGCCCAAGGGGGTGGTGCACACGACCGGTGGTTATCTGACCCAGGTGGCTGCCACGACGAAGGTGGTGTTCGACCTCCAGGACGACGACGTCTATTGGTGCACCGCGGACGTGGGATGGGTCACGGGCCACAGCTATATCGTGTACGGGCCGCTCGCGAACGGCGCGCGCGTGATGATGTACGAGGGCTCTCCGGACACGCCGGATTGGGGCCGACTCTGGCACATCTGCGAGAAGTATGGCGTCACGGTCTTCTACACCGCGCCTACCGCGATCCGCGCCTTCATGAAGTGGGGCGATCAATGGCCCGGGAAGTACGACCTTTCCAAACTCCGGCTGCTGGGGACCGTGGGTGAGCCGATCAACCCCGAAGCCTGGGTGTGGTACCACGAAGTCGTTGGCGGAGAGCGGTGTCCAATCGTCGACACGTGGTGGCAAACCGAGACCGGCGCGATCATGATCACCCCGCTACCTGGTGTGACGCGGACCAAGCCGGGGACCGCGACACTTCCGTTTCCCGGGATCGACGTGACCATCAAGTCGGAGGCTGGTGATGAGATTCCGGCCGGCTACCTCGCCATCACCTCTCCGTGGCCGTCGATGCTGCGAACGATTTGGGGAGACGACCAGCGCTACCAGGACACGTATTGGTCGAAGTGGGACGGGGTCTATTTCCCCGGCGACGGTTCCAAACGCGATGAAGACGGGTTCTTCTGGATCCTCGGCCGCGTGGACGATGTGCTCAACGTCGCGGGGCACCGGATTGGCACGATGGAGGTCGAGAGCGCGCTGGTGGATCACCCCGCCGTGGCTGAATCGGCCGTGGTGGGCAAGAGCCACGACATCAAGGGCCAGTCGATTGCGGCGTTCGTCACGCTCAAGCACGGGCTCGACGGCACCGACGAGCTACTCAGCGAGATCCGCGATCACGTCGGCAAGAAGATCGGAGCCATCGCCAAGCCGGAGATAGTCGTCTTCACCGCGGATCTCCCCAAGACGCGATCCGGCAAGATCATGCGTCGGCTTCTGCGCGATATCGCCGAGGGGCGCACGGTTGGCGATACCACGACGCTTGCTGACCCAGCTGTGGTGGCGAGGCTACAGGAGATGCACGAAGAGGACGAGGACTAGCTCGGGACGGTGCCAGCGCTATTCCGGGTTGATCATGGGATCGGGTGTGGGCGGCGCTTTCTGCGCTCGCTCATCGGCCGGCTTTTCCTTCACCTTATGGGCCGGCACGCCGACGTAGACCCAGTGCGGCTCGGTACTGCGTGTCAGCATCGACCCCGCGCCGATCATGGAGTCGTCTGCGATATGGGTACCCGCCAGAATCGTCGCGTGATAGGTGATGCGCACGCCGTTGCCGATGACCGTTTTCGGCAGATAGACGATGCGGCCGTCCACAATATTGTGGGAGTGCGAGTACACGTTGGCGAAGTCGGACACCGAGGAGCCGTTTCCGATGTCGATGCCGCCGCGATCGTCGAGAAGCACGTGGCGGTGGATGACCACATTGTCTCCCACGTTGAGGTTGTAGCCGACTGACACACGCACGTGGGTAAAAGCCTTGAAGTTCTTGCCGCAGCTCGCGAATAAGTGCCGCGCTAGCAGGCGCCGGAAGTGGATTCCGAGTTCGACGTTCTCGCCTAGCGCGCTGCGGTCGAACATCTCCCATAACCACAGCAGGGGCTTCCTCGGGGCGTACTTCTCGAGGTCAATCTCCTGGTAGTACTCCGGTTCCAGGGTGACATTCCTCGGATCCATCTGCGCGAGTGTGACCTGTGTAGTGCGGCTCAAGGTCGAAGTGTCTCGGTCGGCAAGCTCCGGAAAATAGATGTCCGTCAGCACGGTCCGGACGAGCTCGTTCCGGTCGCAATCGGGGCGCCCGAGCTCCTCGGCAAGCCAGCTCAGCCACTCTTGATACAAAGTGGCGGCACTGTCGGCGACCGGTACTGGGCGTAGGGGGAGGAATGGCATGCAGGACGTTATCTGGATTCGAAACGGAAACAAGGTGGGCTCGTGACCGAGCTGCGTGTACCTTAAGAGCCATGCACGACGTTCTTCGCAAGCGCCTCATGCGCACGATCGAATCTCTCCCGGACCAGCACATCTATCAGGCTCTGGACTACATCGAGTTCCTAGAGGCCAAGTACGCCCAGGACGAGGCCGTCGAGGCTTCTGGCCTCCAGAAGTTCGCGGAGGGGCTCGAGGACAAGCTCCGGAAGAAGGCTGTGAGCCCGAACACGATACGCGAGGCATTCCAATTCATCTCGGCTGCCGACCGCGTGCTGTCCGGAGTACGATCGGCCGGCAAGAAGGTGCTCACTGATCTCAGTCAGGTTCTCGACTCGACGCCGGACGACGAGGACGACGCCGAGCAGATCGAAGCAGATCCCGACCAGGCCTCCAAGAGCGTAGGCAAGGGTGCCGAGGAGGCTTCCTAGACTAGTCCTGACAGGGGCGCGCAGGGCCCGTTGACTCCCTGAGGTGCTCCGGATATCCTTTCCAATGGAAGAGTCACACTCTGCGGAGTGGGTTCGCGCCTGCCCTCCGACGCGCCGTTTTCGGTGCCTCGAGGGGCGGGCGTTTGTCATTAGAGAAAGGTCTACGAGCGATGGCTGATCCATCGAGCCAGAGAGCCCGAATCGCCACGGAAGCACTGACGTTCGACGATGTTCTTCTGGTCCCCGGGCATTCACTCGTGCACCCCAAGGACACCGACGTGTCGTCGCGCGTGACTCGGGACATCACGCTCAAGATCCCGCTGCTCTCAGCCGCGATGGACACGGTCACCGAGTCCGGGATGGCGATCCAGATGGCGCGGGAAGGCGGCATCGGGATCATCCATAAGAACGTGCCACCAGAGCGGCAGGCGCAGGAAGTCGACCGGGTGAAGCGTTCCGAAAGCGGGATGATCCTGAATCCGATCACACTGATGCGCGACGCGACTCTTCGGGACGCACATGCACTCATGGCGCGCTTCTCGATCAGCGGTGTGCCGATCGTGGAGTCCGGAGGTCGGCTCGTCGGCATCATCACCAATCGTGACCTGCAGTTCGAGACCGACATGGACCTGTCGATCCTGGAGGTGATGACGTCCAAGGACCTCGTCACCGTGCCGGTGGGGACGACGCTCGACGAGGCTCAGGCGATCCTGCATGAGCATCGCATCGAGAAGCTCCCGGTGGTCGACGATGCAGGGCACCTGAAGGGGCTCATCACCGTCAAGGACATCTTCAAGCGCCGGCAGTATCCCGACGCGTGCAAGGACCGCCACGGCCGCCTGAGGGTCGGCGCGGCTATCGGTGCCTCGATGGCCGATCTGGAGCGCGCTGCTCTACTCGTGGATGCCGGCGTCGACCTAATCGTAGTCGATACCGCGCACGGTCACTCCGAGGGCGTCCTGGAGGCCGTCTCTCGTGTCCGCGAGCGCTTTCCCGACGTCCAGCTCGTGGGCGGCAACGTCGGGACAGTGGAGGGTGCTCAGGCATTGGTCGAGCGAGGCGTCGACGCCGTGAAGGTTGGTGTCGGCCCCGGATCGATCTGCACCACGCGAGTCGTGACGGGCGTGGGCCTCCCGCAGCTCACGGCCATCATGGACGCGGTAGACGGCGTCGAGGGATCCGTACCCATTATCGCCGACGGCGGCATCCGGTACTCGGGCGATGTCGTGAAGGCGCTCGCTGCCGGTGCACATTCGGTGATGATGGGCTCGATGTTCGCCGGCACCGATGAGTCGCCCGGGGAGAGCTTCCTGCTCGAGGGTCGCCGCTTCAAGACTGTACGTGGCATGGGCTCGTTGTCCGCGATGGAAGAGGGCTCCGCCGACCGCTATTTCCAGGAGAGCGAGACCAGCGCGGCCAAGCTGGTGCCCGAGGGCATCGAGGCCCGGGTACCGTACAAGGGGCCCGTCTCGGACACGATCTATCAGCTCGTCGGCGGTCTACGCAGCGGTATGGGATACTGCGGAGCCGCGTCGTTGGAAGAGCTGCGCACGGCTCGCTTCAACCGCATCACGACCGGCGGCCTGCGTGAGTCGCATCCCCACGACGTGACGATTACGCGGGAAGCGCCCAACTATCACATGTAGGCGTTGTCTGGCCTCATTCCGCCTGTGTGACATAGCTTTACCCATGAAGCGGAACGGCGGTTTTGGCATTGGCCTGCTCGCATGTCTCGTTGGGGTCATCGCGGGCAGTTGCGTCGGAGGGGCGTCCCTGGTGGGGCCGCCATCCGCGCCTGATGACGTATTCATCGTCGTCGATGCGCCGGTGCTGCGGACCCTGCCGGTAACCGACTTCCTTGTTCCACCGGACCTGACGGGACTCGATGACGAGATCCTCAGCTCTCCGATGTTGCGAAACCCTGAGTTTTGTGCGGAGGTCGACGAGTGGATCGAGTTCTGGCGGACGAGGTCGTCGCGCTGGTTCCCGAGCTACCTCGAGCGCATGGCGTGGTTTGAAGAGACCGTGGACTCTGCGCTCGCAGCCCGAGATCTGCCGCCGTCGCTGCGCTACCTGCCCGTGATCGAGAGCGGGTACAGCCCGGGCGCGGTGAGCGTCGCGAGCGCCGTCGGCCTCTGGCAGTTCATGGCGCCCACAGCGCGTGGCTTCGGCATGGAGATCAACCCGCTCGTCGATGAGCGCCGTGACCCGTACAAGTCGACGGCGGCGGCGGTGCGTTTCCTCGCCACATTGCGCCAGGACTTCGGCTCGTGGTTCCTTGCGCTGGCCGCGTACAACTCCGGCCCAGCGCGCGTCGAGCGGGTCCTGCGACGGTATGCTCCGCTAGCTCCGGGCTCCGACAGCCTCTATTGGGCGCTTCGGCGCCATCTTCCGAAAGAGACGCAGGACTTCGTGCCGAAGCTGCTGGGAGCGATCGTAGTGGCGGGCTCGCCGGCGTCCCACGGGTATACAGCGGTCGAGAGCGGCGGCTTCGAGTTCGAACAGGTGATGATCCCCGACGCGACCACGCTCGACGTGGTGGCGCGCGCCGCTGAGAGCACGGAGAGCGAGATCGCACGGCTCAACCCCGAGTACGTGCGTGGAATGACGCCACCGGGCCGGCGCGTGTTGGTGAGGGTACCGGCTGGGATGGGGTCCACGTTTCAGAGGAACTACGCACGCATTCCGCGCGATGAGCGCGTGAGTTTCCTCGAGCATCAGGTATCCGCTGGTGAGACGCTGGGCCACATCGCGCGCGAGTACGGTGTCCCGCTCGCCGATCTCAGGGCCGCCAATCCCCTCGTTCGGCCACGGCGGTTGCGCATCGGGGCTTTGATCACGGTACCGGTGTCGCCGAGCGTACGAAGAGGCTCCGCGCCGGCGAGCTGAGACCTACTCGCCCGACTCCCCAGAGTCTCGCAGCCAAGTTCCGGACGCGCCGCCCTCTTTGCTCAGCAGGGCGATGCCACCAATCCGCATGCCCCGGTCGACCGCTTTCACCATGTCGTAGACGGTAAGCAGTGCCACGCTGACCGCAGTCAGCGCCTCCATCTCGACGCCCGTCTGCCCCGCGATGATGGCTTCGGCGTGCGCGACGATGCCCGGCAGCTTCTCGTCAGGCTCGAGACGCACGGTGATGTTTGCCCCGGGCAGCTGGTGGCAGAGCGGAATCAGGTCCGAGGTTTTCTTGCCCGCGAGCACTCCCGCGAGTTCAGCGACTTGCACGACGCTGCCTTTGGGCACGTCACCCGCCACGATCCGCGCGAGCGTAGCCGCATCCATGACGATATGTCCGGTCGCGGTCGCACGGCGATCGGTCACTGCCTTCTGGGAAACGTCGACCATGCGGGCGCGGCCTTCATCGTCCAGATGCGTCAGCCCCTCGGCGCTGTCGGTCATGGAGTCATCTCCATTAGAGGCCCGTCCACCACCCGACTCCGAATGCTCCGGATCAGGCCGCTGATCACCAGCTGGGGGTTCACATTCCCACGCGCGAGCTCCCTTGCTTCTTCGACCGCCGAGATTGCGAGCGCCAGGTCATTGGCAGTGATTCCAGAGCGGCTGACGATCTCGGTCAGTCGCGGACGCGCGTCGTGGTTGAAAACCGCGTCGCCGGCACCAGATGCGACCGCCCCGAGATCCCTGAGCCACTCCTCGACGAATGCAAAGAGGTCCATGAGCTTCCTCGCCCCTGCCGGCGAGTATGAGAGTGCGACCGAGTAGCCGGTTACAGGGGAATCCGAGAGAGCCGCATCCACCAGCACGTAGGCTTTGCGCCTCAGCGCCTCGAGAGGGCCCTTCGCGTCCCCGTCAGAAAGGAAGCCGAGGGCACGTCCGATCGCGCCCTGGGAGAGCGCAGCGGCCCAAGCCGCCTCGTTCGGGTCTGCCGAAACGCCGGCGACCAGAAACGCCTCGACATCGGCCACGGGCACAGGCGTGAGATGGATGGACACGGTGCGAGACCGGATCGTCGGCAGGAGGCGGCCCGGTTCACTCGACGTGAGGATGAATCGAGACGCCCCAGGGGGTTCTTCGAGCAGCTTGAGCAGCGCGTTCGCGGCCTCCTGACTCGCTTCTTGAGAGACGAGCATCTCCGCGTCCCCGACGATGAAGATCTGGCCGTTGGCCATGGTCGGGCGTAGATAGGCGCGGCTCCGGATGTTCTGCACCACGCCGAGATAGAGTCCGCGCAACTCGTCGTCGTAGCTCGCGCGAATGGGTTCGGAGCGCCGCTCCGCCAAAGCTTTCGCTCTCGCGTCCTCGAGCGCTCCGACCAGACGCTCCCCGCTCACGCCCTTGGGTCGGGCGAGCGGGAAGTACCAGTGCAGGTCGGGGTGTTCGACGCCCAGCGCCATACGGCAGCTTGGGCACAGCGCGCACGGCCCAGCGGGGGAGGGCGCCTCACATGCCAAGAGTTGGCCCAGCCATAGCGCGACGCGCTGCTTACCCACGCCCTTCGGTCCGTGAAGCAGCAGTGTGGACGGCAATGAGCCCCGGGCGTAAGCGGCCGCGAGTGCCTGCAGCAGGTCCTGGTGTCCAACAACCGGATGAAGTTTCACTCGTTCTCTCGGGCGCTCAGCCACTGCAACGGGTCCTGCGCCTGCGGAGAGCCACCGTTCACCGGAGCGCGTACCTGGAACTCGATGTGCGGGCCCTCCGGTGTATCAGTCCCGCCCACGGTCCCCACGACCTGCCCGATCGAGACAGTGCGTCCCTCGACTACGCCGATCTCTTCCAGATATAGGTACAGGGTATAGAAGCCATCTCCATGGCTCAGCACCACCGTAGGCCCGTAGCCTTCGAACGGGCCTGCGAGAACGACCGTTCCGGCCCGTACTGCCGTGACCGGGCTCCCGGGGGAAGCGGAAATCCCGATGCCGTTCCATCGTAGCACGGTCCCGTTCGGACTTCGTTCACGGCCGAAGCGATAGATCACCTCGCCGTCGAGGGGCCAGTCAAGGGAGCCGGCGTCGTCCGCTGAGAGCGAAGCATCGGCGCGTGCTGTTGCGGTGCGCGCCTCTATCTCTCGGCGCCGGGTCTCCAGATCGCCGATGAGTTGCGTCATGCGGCCTTCATCCGCGTCGAGCTGCTCCAGCCGGCTCACTGTCTGGCGCTCACGGCTACGAAACTCGGCCAGCGCCGTCTGACGCTCGGACTCGACCGAACGAAGCTGGGCGACCTCCGAGAGTCGATTTTGGCGGAGGCTCCCGAGCTCAGCCATGCGCTGCCTCAGGTCGTCGTTGCGCTCCACGAGCTCGCCCTCGATCGTTTCGACTCGGCTGACGAGCGAGCGGTCGAACGATGCGATTCGCTGCAGGTAGCGATACCTGTTGAGCAGATCAGTGAACGAAGATGCGCCCAAAAGAACTCCGACAGTGTGCAATGGGCCCATCTTGTAGATGTCCCTCAGGCGTCGGTTGAGCACGGCTTCATTCTCTGCGAGCTTCTCGCGTGCCTGCACCAGCTCACGAGTGGTCTCCTGGATCGACTGGGTGACCGCGTCCGACTGAAACTGAATTTCTGCCACCACTGAGCGCGACGCGGAGAGTCGGCGCTCGACATTGGCGAGATCTTCTGACGCGTCCCTCACCCGGTTGCGTACGTCGCCGATCTCGCCCTCGAGCCTGCTTTGTTCGGCCCGGATCTGTTCGAGGCGGCGTTGGCTCTCGAGGATCTCGCGGCGCAGGTCGGTCTGACCCGCGAGCGCCCCCGCCATGCATGCGAGCGCGCTGACCGCAATGAAGCCGGCGACGACCGTCCGGGTGCAGCGCATCGTTACACCTGGCGGAGGTGCCGGCCGATCGCGAGCGCGCTCGCGATGGCGCCAAAGAACGCGCCCGAGGCCAGACCAGCGAAGATCCACGTCGGGGGGATCCATGCCAGCTGGAACAGGAATGCGTACACCCCGCGGTAGGTGGCCCAGGTCATCAGCCAGGCGAGCCCACCACCGAGGAGGCCCGAGAGGGCTCCCTCGAGCAGGAACGGTCGGCGGATGAATCCGTTGGTGGCCCCAACCAGGCGCATCACATAGATCTCCTCTCGGCGGGCGAAGATCGCGATGCGCAGCGCGGTCCCGATGATGAGCGCGGCGACCACGGCGAATGCGGAGCCCATGGCGAATGTGGTCGCTGCGCCGATGCGACGCAGCGCGAACAGCCGGTCCACCCACTCGCGACCGTATCGGGCGTCCTCGACGAACGGGTAGCGCAGGGCGGCCGCCGAGATCCTCTCCACGACTTCCTGGCTGCGCTCCCCGGGGATTAGTTCCACTTCCAGCGATTGAGGCAGTGGGTTGACCTCGAGGTCGCTGAAGAGTGCGCTGAATTCCGGCAACTCCTCGCGCGCGAGCTCGAGCGCCTCTCGCTTCGAGATGAAGCGCACGGCTCGCACTTCGGGAATCTCACCCAGCTCGGCCTGAGCGAGGTCGATCTCACTCTGCCGCGTGTCATCGCGCAGATACACCGCGATCTGTACGCGGTCCTCGATCGTGCTCAGGGCCTGCTGGAGGTTGTAGGTCGCGAGGCCGAGGAGTCCTATGACGTAGAGCGCGAGCCCGACCATGGCCGACGCGAGACCCGTGAGGACGGGAGCGCGTCGAAACGCCGCCAGCGCCTCTCTTATCGCGTACACGCGGCCGCCCTACGCGGCTGCCGAGTCGTAAACGAGCCGGCCGTTGTCGAGCTCGAGCACGCGCGCCTTGGGGTAGCGACGTACGAGCTCTAGGTCATGCGTCGCCATGAGTACTGCCATGCCGTTCGCGTTGATGTCCCAGAAGAGGTCCATCACGCCGCGTGTAGCGCGGTCGTCCAAGTTCCCCGTCGGCTCATCCGCGAGCAGGACGTATGGACTGTTGGCCAAAGCCCGAGCGATCGCGACGCGTTGCTGCTCTCCACCAGAGAGCTCGTGCACGAGTGAGCCGGCCTTCGGAGTGAGGCCGACTCTTGTCAGCAGCCTCTGGGCGCGCGGCACGATGTCCTTTCGTGGGGTGCCGGTTACCTCCAGCACGAAGGAGACGTTCTCCAGGGCCGTGCGACCGGGAAGCAGGCGAAAGTCTTGGAAGACGAAGCCGACGCGGCGCCGGATCTTCCACAGGGCTCGTTGAGTGATGCGGTCCGAGGTGTATCCGGTAACCCGTACTTCCCCACTGGTGGGTCGCTCGGCCATGTGGCTAAGCCGCATCGTCGTGGACTTTCCCGACCCGGAGTGTCCTGTGAGGAACACGAACTCGCCCTTCTTCACGTGTAGCGAGACGTCGCGAAGCGCAAATCCGCCCTTCGCATACTCTTTGGATACGTTCGTGAGTTTGATCACCGGATCGTGGCGCCTCGGTGGTTTGCGGAGGAAGCGTCATTCCGGGACGAAAGGTTAGACATCGACAGAATCCGTGTCAAAGCGGGCGGACGAGAGTTGTTGCGCTAGGCGGAGTGCCTCACGCATGGACGATGCGTCTGCACGCCCCGTGCCGGCGATGTCGAAGGCGGTACCGTGGTCTGGGGAAGTGCGCACGAAGGGGAGCCCCAGCGTCACGTTGACTCCTCCCCCGAATGACACTGTCTTGAACGCTGCCATGCCCACGTCATGATACGGCGCGATGACTGCGTCGAAGTGTCCAGCCAATGCCCGCTGGAAGACGGTGTCGGCGGGATGCGGACCAGAGAGATCGATGCCGGCTGACTCAGCGCGTTGGACAGCCGGCTCGAACACTCTCGCTTCTTCGTCTCCGAATAGGCCTCCTTCGGATGCGTGGGGGTTGAGTGCGCAGAGGGCCAGCCGAGGCTCATCGATCTTCCAGTCCCGCCGGAGGGCCGCGCAAAGCAACTCAGCCTGGTCCGCAAGTAGGTCCGTTGTGACCATTTCGGGCACATCGCGCAGCGCGTAGTGGGTCGTCGCGAGCAGAACGCGAAGCGGCGGCCCCAGCCGAGTCCTTTCGGCGGCCATCAGCATTCCTACGCTCTCACACCCGGTGAGTTGTTGCAGCAGCTCGGTTTGCCCCGGTACGTCGCGCCCCGCCGCGCGCAACGCGGGCTTGGAGACCGGCGCGGTCACCAGCGCCCGATACTCTCCCCGCATAGCGCTCTCGACCGCGCGTTGGATCGCGAGTACCGACACGTTGCCGGCGTCTTGCTCACTGCCGTCGAACCCGCCGACCGACACGAAGTCACAACCAGCGGGGACCTGAGGCCCGAGGGCGTCGCTTCCAAAGAACGTAAGGTCGACGCCCGGTGGCAGCTCTCCCGCCACTGCTTGGAAGGCCACTTCCGGCCCGATGCCGCGGGGATCTCCGAGTGTGACCGCGATGCGAGTCCGCATCCGCTTCGCGTTATTGTCGGATTTCGATGTGCGTTTTGGCGCGTAGGGCCTCGAGGATTCCCGCGATCTGCTTCTGTTGTCGCAGTCGATCCGCAAGCTGGCCTCTGAGGTCCTCGAACGTATACGCCCCGGCTTCCCGCACGTCGGTCACCCTGACCACGGAGATCCGTTTGGTGCCCTGTCCCGTGTCGTATTCGATCGGGCCTATTACGTCGCCGGCCGATGCGGCAGCGATGGCCTCGTAACCAGGCGGAAGGGAAGGGATTCCCTCCAACTCGATCGTTACCGAATCGGGTGCCTCGGGATCGGCATACTGTTCGATCAATGGTTCGATGTCGGCTCCGCTCTGCACCTGTGCGAGCACCTCCGCCGCGATGTCACGCATGCGCTGGAGGTCGGTCTCGGTCACTTGGGGAATGAGCAGGATGTGTCGGGCCCTGCGCTCGCCGATGCGGCTGCGGTCGACCTTGATTATGTGCAGTCCGTATTGGGTCTCGACGATGTCGCTCACTTCCCCCTCGAAGAGCGCGAACGCCGCTTCTTCGAATTCCCTGACCATGCTGCCGCGGCGGAACCACCCGAGGTCACCGCCGGCCGTGGCCCCGCTGGGATCGTCAGAGTGTTCGGTGGCCAATTCGGCGAAATCGGCTCCCTCTCGGACCTGCGTAAGCAGTGCTTCGAGCCGGGTGCGCGCTGTGTCGACCGAGGCTTCGGAGGGCGTCGGCATCATCACCACTTGATCGAAGGTCACCAGCTTCGGGCGCTGCTCGAGTTGTGCTCTCGCCGCCTGGAACGAAGCGAGCAGTTCGTCTTCTGTCAGCTCGATTGGCGGCGCGTTCCGCAGCCGTGACTGTATGAACATCTGCTGGACCTGCTCCTGACGGATTTCACTGCGGCGCATGTCGCGATACTCGGCGAGCGTGAGGCCCATGCCGGTAAGCGACTGTCGCAGAGCAGTTTGCCCCCCCACCTGCTCCGTCACCTGACCGATCTGCTCGGTAACTCGTTCCTCGATCAGGACTTCGTCTACTTCGATAAGTGAATCGCGTGCCGCCTCCTGAGAAATCAGAACAGTGCTCACGAGCTGTTCTAGCATGTCGCTCATCAAGCGCTCGAGTTCGGGCCCCGGCTCCGGAAGCTGAGCGTTTTGCGTGAGCATGATGCGCTGAACCCCCTCCATCACTTGTGACTGGAGGACGACCGAGTCGCCAACCACCGCGACCACGCGGTCGACGATATCGTCGTCGGTCGCCAACTGCGCGGAGGCGAGCCCCGGAAGCAGGGCCAGCCCAAAGACGAAGGGAATCAGTTTTTTCGGCATGTTACGTCGTAAACCGATGGAGAGTCAGGGTTTCCTTCAGCGTCCCGATGACGCGGTGTCGGCACTGAGGCTCACCGTGTCGGCAGCCTCCTCCAGTAGGGATGGGCTGCGGTTCATGCGCAGTTGCCCGATCCGGAGGATTGCCTCGCCAACACCGCGGTCGAAGACCGCCGCGGACGAGCCCTCGGCGAGCTGGTATTGGATTCCTCCGAGCCGGACCATCTCGGTCGCACCTGTCAGCACCTTGCCCACCGCCTCTAGGACCGAGCGCGCGATGGCCTGGTCCAGATCCTCGCCGGGCGCCCGATCCAGCGACAGCAATCCCAATACTTGGGCCGCGCCACGGAGTTGTACTCGAGCGTCGGCGATCATCGAATCGACGCGTTCCACTGAGACGCCGAACCCCGCCGCATTTGCCTCCGCCGCGAGCACTTTGCGTTGCACCATGCCACGCAGGTACCCGTCGAGCCGCTCCTCGTCTCCGGCGACGACTTCGTCCCGGAATTCGGCATTCTGGCTCTGCAGCACGAGCTGGACCTCACGCACGGTGAGGTCTCCGCCAACGTACTCGAAGAGTGCACGGGCTCCGGCTCGTCTGCTCAGCCTGGTCCCAGGGTTGCGTGCGAGCTCTCGCAGCACCTCGAACGCCCCCGCCAATGGCTTGGCCTGCGCTCGTGTTTCGACGTCGGCGATGTATGTGGATTCGGCGCGCAGGAAGCGCTCGGTCAGGACGCGCTCACGAAAGCCCGGGGCGATCTCGTCGAAGTTTTGGATGCGCCTTTGCTCGAGTCGGATGAGGTGGAGACCGTACTGGGTCTCGACGAGGCCGCTCAGCTCACCGGGCTCGAGCGCGAGCACCGCTTGCTCGAAGGGCGCCGTCATGTCGCCACGACCGAAAAAGCCGAGATCCCCACCAAAAGCCGCCGAGCCCCGATCCTGGCTGAACTGCTCAGCGAGCGACTCGAACGATTCACCGGCCACGATCCGGTCGCGGATTCTCTGGAGTTGTATGCGGGCTCCGCCGCGTTCCGCATCGGATGCGCTGGGCGGGTACTGCATCAAAATGTGACGCGCCCGCATCTCGAGTGCGGGGTCCTCAGCCGCATAGAGTTCTTGGAGCTCGTCATCGGCGATCACCGTGTCGATCTGGACGACCGAATCGCGGAGCTCGAAGATCATTAGTTGATCCAGCTGTTGGCGGACCAGTGCCTCGAACTCGATGGAGCTGAGTGAGGTGTCCTGCCACACAGCCGCACCGAGAAGTGTGTACTGGATCCAAAGATCGGCGACTTGCCGGATGACCGTGACTTGTGCCGGAAGTCGCTCCTCGTTGACCATGAGTTCGGCGACGTCCGCTACCGTCAGTTGATAGTCTCCGACGCGCGCCACGAGCCCATCGTTCGAGCCGGCGTCGCTACATGCGACTGCGCCCGACATGAGGAGCGCCACCATACCGAGCGTCCAACGCATTTTCATAGAATCGATTCTCCTAGCACCAAATCATGCGGCAGCTGAGTGGGCTGAGCGAAGGGCCTCGAGCGCCACCATCAGCGTCTCCAGAACGGGGTCCATTCCAACTTGATGAAGCACGATCGAAAGCGGCTCCAGACGACGTATCTCGACTTCGGTCTGTCTCTGCCTTAAAGGACCCTCGAGCACCGCCATGCGGGGCACGAAGCCCGGCCTGAACGTCACTCGCGCAGAGTCCTCCCGTACAAGGATACGATCAACCCCCAAGCTCCTTCCCAACACTCGGAGCACGGCAGCGTCGAGCAGGCTCTCGACTTCAACAGGGAGCGATCCAAAACGATCCAGCAACTCGATCCGCAGCGACTCCACCTGCGTCCGCCCCTCGACGCGCGAGAGCCGTCGGTAAAGATGAAGTTTCTGACCCGGGTCGGAAACGTACCCCTCCGGTAAGTACGCGGGTCCCGCCAATGAGACGTCGGGATCGGGCCACTCCGGCTGCTGCTCACCCTTCTGAAGTCGATCGACCGTCCTCTTGACGAGCCGCATATACGCATCGAGTCCGACATGCTGCGCGAAACCTGATTGATCGGCGCCGAGCAGGTTGCCCGCCCCACGAAGCTCGAGGTCGCGCAGCGCCACCGAATAGCCCGAGCCGAGCTCGGTGTAGTGCTCGAGTACGCGCAGTCGTCGCTCTGCGTCCTCGGCTACCGGGTCCGGGACCAAGAGGTAGCAGTACGCCCGCCGGTGAGAGCGCCCAACCCTTCCACGGATCTGGTACAACTGGGAGAGGCCGAAGCGGTCCGCGCGATCGACGATGAGTGTATTGGCGTTGGGTACGTCGAGACCGTTCTCGATGATCGACGAGCAAACGAGTACGTCGATCTCTCCGTCGACGAAAGCCCGCATCACGTTGTCCAGTTCCCTTGCGCTCATCTGACCGTGCGCGACTTCCATTCGCGCCTCGGGTGCGAGCGCTCTTACGTCCTCTGCGACGGTGTAGATCGTATCGACGCGGTTGTGGAGGAAGAACGTCTGCCCCCCGCGGTCGAGCTCGCGGTGCAGCGCTTCGGACAGCAGTTGATCCGTCCAAGGAAGAACGTTGGTGAAGATCGGCATGCGGTCGCGCGGCGGCGTGCGGATGAGTGACATGTCGCGGATCCCCGAGAGCGATAGGTAGAGCGTGCGGGGAATTGGCGTGGCCGACAGCGCGAGCACGTCGATCGATGCGCGCAGTCTCTTGAGGCGCTCCTTGTGCTTGACGCCGAAGCGTTGCTCTTCGTCGATGATGAGCAGCCCGAGGTCCTTCATTACGACGTCATCAGAGAGCAGGCGATGGGTCCCGACGATGATGTCGACCTCACCAGTGGCGACTTGAGCGAGGATCTCCTTCTGTTCCTTGGGCGAGCGGAATCGGCTCAGCGCCCCGACGCGCACCGGATAGTCCGCCAGGCGCTCCTGGAAGGTGTGCCGGTGCTGCTCGACCAGGATCGTCGTGGGCGCCAGTACTGCGACCTGCTTCCCGTCCTGGATCGCTTTGAAGGCCGCCCGGATCGCGACTTCGGTCTTGCCGTAACCGACGTCTCCGCAGATGAGGCGGTCCATGGGTCGCGTGGACTCCATGTCGCGCTTCACGTCTTCGCTGGCCTGGCGTTGATCTGGAGTATCCTCGAAGAGGAACGAGGATTCCATCTCCATCTGCCAACGCGTGTCCTTCGAGAACGCGAAGCCCGTTGCGGCCTCCCGGCGCGCGTAGAGCTCGAGCAACTCCACGGTCATGGCCTCGATGACCTGCTCCGTCTTCTTCTTTTGGCTCTTCCAGCGCTTGCCGCCGATGCGGTGGATGCCCGGCGGCTTGGAGTCGTCGGATGCACCGACCCAGCGCTCGATCAGATCGAGCCGGTAGACCGGAAGCCGAAGCAGCTCGCCGCCGCCGTACTCGATGGTCAACGCCTCGATCTCCTCTCCAGCGATCTCCAGATGCTCCAGACCGACGAAGCGCCCCACGCCGTGATCCATGTGGACCACGTAGTCCCCGGGGGTCAGCTGCGAGAGGCTCTCCAGCGCTACGGCTCCTCTGAAGCGGCGGCTGCGGCGGACCCGGCGCGTTCGGCGAAAGATCTCGTGGTCGTTGAGCACTCGCAGCGGTGCGGCGCCACAGGCGAGTTCGAACCCGGTCGATAGCGACCCGAGGCCGATGCGCGTGCCCGGCGGGAGCCGCCGGGCGCCGCCGAGGATCTCCTCGAGCCGCTGGAGTTGGCCATCGTTGTCGCAGAGCAGAAGGGTATCGTTGCCGGTGGTGCTGCCCTCCCGTAGATACGCCTCCAGCTTCGCCATATCGCGGTCGATCGCCGGTGGCACTTTTGCCGGAAGGCTTGCGCCGGGTCCGGACGCCTCGTCCAGTTCGAGTCTGGGAAAGCGAGCCATCCGTTGAGCGAATTCTTCGGGTTCCAGGAAGAGTGAGGAGGGCGGCAGCGGAGTTGCGCCCGAATGGACGAGCTCTTCGTACAACGTCGAGACACGTGTCCACGTGCGTCGCACGTCCTCCGGGATCTCCCATGCGCCGAGACGAACGATGATTGCGTCGGAGGGCAGCAACTCGAGCAGGGATCTGGCAACCGTGCGTTCCGAGTTCTCTTCATTTCTGCGAAAGTCGACGGGCAGCACGTGCGTCTCCGCCAGTTCTCCCGTCGAACGCTGGTCCAGGATGTCGAAGCTGCGGATCGACTCGATCTCGTCGCCCCAGAACTCGATTCGCACCGGGTCCCCTGCCGCGACTGAGAAAATGTCGAGGATGCCACCTCTCACAGCGAACTGGCCTACCGCCTCGACTAGGGCCACTTTCTCGAAACCCTGCGCCTCGAGGTACACGGGCAGTTCCGAGAAGACCACCTGGTCACCCGCGCGAAACGTCCGCCTCAGCTCGGCGAGTCGTTCCGGAATAGGGACCCGCTCTTGGAGGGCACGCGGGGTCGTGACCAGGATCTGGGTGCGGCCGGAGAACAGCGCCTGTACCGCCTCGACCCTGAGGCCCCCGATTTCGAGATGCGGCTCCGACTCTTCGTAGGGCAGTGCTTCCTTCTGCGGATACAAGTGAGAAGCGCCGGCCCCCCCCAGCACGGTCTCGAGGTCAGCCTCCGCCGCGATTGCGTCCAGAGGTGTCGGAGCCAAAGCGACGAACACACGCTCTCGATTCGCTCGGTGGAGTGCTGCGAGTACCAGAGGCCCGAGCGAACCGATGACTCCGCCGACCTGAGCTACGGTACCTGACGTCGGGAGGCCCGTGGTGAGTGCTTCGACCGTAGGGCACGAAGCGACCGCATCGAGGATCGGGTCAGGCCGCGGCATTCGGCACCGTGCTGCGCGCGGCCTTCGGTCGCGTCTTGGCAGGTATCTTTACCCGACCTGCGGCGGCCAACAGCGCTTCGATCGCCATCAGCAGGGCCGCCGCCAGAAGCAGCGGCCACCAGAGCTCGGGGCCCTGACGCGTCCGGAAGACGGTACGGGCCCAGTCCTCTTCTCGCTCGACCGAGACTACGCCAGATCCGATCAGGGCTGGGAGATCGTCCTCCGAAACACGCGCCAGGCGAGACTCGTTCACCGGTGTGTTCAGCGCGACCACCGACACCGTCGTATCCGAAGCGAGAAAAGTGTAGAAACCGGCCTTGCCAGTGCCACGGACCGTGCGCGTGCCGTCGATTTCATGATCTTCGCCAGACGGGAAGCGCACTTTTGTGGCTCCCAAAGGCGCAGGCAAGTGCGCACCTGCCAGCAGCTCACCTTCCAAGCCTGCCCGACCAGCCCAGGCGCTCGCCGCCCAGTCGATGAAGCGCAGCATCCCAGTCGATACCGGCAGCGTTGTGGACGGCGCATCGAGTGACGAGGCGAGCAGTAGGTAGCGGCGGCCGAACGCTGATGTGCCCTCAACAGCCCACGGGTCGGTATTCACCTCTGCCAGGGTTCTCGTCGGCGTGGTGGGGGCGGAGGCGAGCGTCATGCGGTACCACGCCTCGACTCGGACGCCCTCGAGCGGTGCCGGAAGCGTACGTCCTTGCAGCTCGGCGCCGCCCGAAAGCGCGCGCACCTCATACCGCCAGGGGATGCCGGCGTCCGCCAGACGGCGATTGAGCGCCGGAAGCAGCGTGGGGTCCGCTGCGGGTACGATCAGCGCCGCGCCCGTTGCGCCGAGTTGATCCAGATTGTCGCCACCGGCCGAGATGAGCAGTTCCGCGGTGGCGGCCGAGCTACGCACGACCCGATTCGCAGACGCCAGCACGGTAACGGCTTCGCTTATGAACATGCCTGCGTCACGCGTTGACGCGAGCAACGGCGCGGAGCGCGAACGATAGGCGAAGTAGCGACGATCGTCGGCCCGCAGGGCGTCGGGGTCGGTGTCGGCATAGCCACGGACCCAGCCGGCAGCGGTGGGCGGCAGCACGACCGACGTGGCCGAACCTTGCGGGACGGTTGCGGCACCCCGGATGCGCTCGTTGACGAGCACCCTAAGGGGTAGCCGCGTGGTGTCGCCAGTTTCGAGCGCGGTCACGACCACCGTGGTCCGCTGGCCTTCCAGCGGCGGTAAACCACCTCCCACCAGGGCTCCACTCAGGGCGTGGTTGGGCGTCGAAGACGTGCTCGAGACCCAGGCCACTACCGGTAGCGTCCCGGCGGGGGCCTCCTGAGGCGGTTGAAAGGCAGTGCGCTGGAGATCGGAGAGCAGATGAATTTCTCGGCGTTCCAGTTCGGCGGTCCGCAACAGTTCCGCCGCGCGCTCGAGCGAGGCGGTCAAGTCACCGGCGGCGTCGCTGGCTTCGATCGCGTCGACCGCCTCTCTGGCCTGTGCGGCCGACGCCGGCAGCGCGGGTAGCCATGGTTCGCCGGCACGAATGACCCAGAACAGATCCTCGTCGGAGGCGCCCTCGAGGGTCTGGCGGGCGAGCTCTTTGAGGCGATCGAGAACGCGGACCTCTCCGACCACTAGGCCGCTGCTCATGGAGTTGTCGATCACGATGACCACGGCGGTCGCCGGGTGCGCGGAGCCACGGCCGTTGAAAAAGAGGCGAGCGCCGGAGCCGACCAACAGCACAAGGACGGTGACGCGCATGAGCAGCAGGATCAGCTGACGAAGCCTGATCTGGCGGGCATGCTCTCGCTCCGTGCGCTCGAGGTAGCGAAGCGCTGGGAAGCTCTGCCGTCGTGTCTCGTGCCGATGGAATAAGTGGAGGTAGATGGGCACTCCGACCGTGAGCGCGGCTACGAGGAATAGCGGACTCAGAGCCCCCATCAGTAGAGCTCGATGCGAAGCGTCATCCGAGGCGCTCCCGCTTGCGCAGATAGGCGCGCAGAGCCAACGAGAGCGGCTGGTCGGTATCGATCACTTGGTAGTCGATGCCATGCGGCTGCAGTTTTCGCTTCCACTCCTCGAGGGCGTCGGCTACGGCCTCCCGGTACTCGACCCGAATGTCCGCCACACTGACCAGCAGTTCGTCGTTGGTCTCCGGATCGTAGAAGCGCGCCTCCGAGGCCGCGGGCAGCTCCCGCTCCCCGGGATCCAGCAGATGAAAGACCAGCACCTCGTGTCCGTGATGCCTCAGGAACTTGAGCGCGGTCAGGGTTTCATCCGTGTTGACGAGTAGATCCGAGAGCAGGACTACGAGGCCGGCGCGACGGAGGCGCACTGCCAGGTCCCGCAACGCGCCTTCGGCCGAGGTGCCACCCGTCGCCTGAAGAGCCGTCAGCCGGCGCGCGAGCTCACTCCACTGCCGTCGTCCGCCCCGCGCTTGAACTCGGTCCACGATTGTGTCGTGAAACGCCAAAAGGCCCACGGAGTCGCCCTGGCGCAAAAGGATGAGCGCTAGCGAGGCAGCCAGGTGCTTGGCGTACCACAGCTTGGTGGGCTGTACTCCCGGGTCCGAGCTCCACCCCATCGACTCGCTGACGTCCAGCAGCAGGTGGGCGCGGAGATTGGTCTCTTGCTCGAACTGCTTGACGAAGAAGCGATCCGAGCGGCCGTACATGCGCCAGTCGATGTAGCGGAGATCGTCCCCGGCCTGGTATGCACGTAGCTCGGCGAACTCCGCCGAGAATCCCCGGTGGGGTGAGCGGTGCAGACCCATCAAAAAGCCTTCCACGACCTCACGCGCGATGAATTCGATACCACCGAGCTGTGATAGCGTCGCCGGATCGAGCAGATCGGGGCGCCGGGTCGGCGAAGCAGTGCGTTGTTTGTCCATAGAGCCAGGAAAGCTACCGGCGGGCCCAGCACCGCTCAACGGGCGCGAAGCATGTCCACACCCTGTCCTCCCGCGCCGCCGCGGTGTCCTCGGCTGTGGACGTGAACGACTCCAGGTACCAGCAATGAAGCGGTTCCGCCGCGTGGCATGGCTGTTGCCCCCTTGCTGGGCCAGAGGAGGGGGATTCAGGCAGCGATGGGATCGAAGGAGAAGCCGTTTGCGATCTGGATCTCAATGGACGCGCTCGAGATCGTAGCAGCCGTTACATCGGCAGGTAGGTTCTCACTCGTGTCGAAGGAGGTCGAAAACGCGGGGGCCGGCGCCGTGAGGCCGTTCAGGGCCGCGCAAGCGCCGCACGCAGCGCCCAATGTTTGGCCGGTCGAGAACGGATCCATGCTCACACTGAAGCTGTTACCGGAGACCGAAACCCCGGCTGGCAGCAACTGGTCCACTGATAGCGTGGTCTCCTCGATGGGGACGATCCACCGCTGCTCCAGAATCGGCGGATCGGTGGGCACTTCACACCCGGAGAAGAGGAGGCATCCGGCCACGGCCGTGGACACCATCCGAAAACGGTTCATGAGGCACTCCTTGGACGGCGTGAAAGGCGACACGAGTATTGCTCGGTCGGTGTCTCTCGGGAGGGGCGCGGTTGGGGGGGCGCCCGCGTGGAATCAACTCTCAGCGGGTGCTTCAACACTAACCTCTATCACTGACTCGTCAATCAATGCGGACGTTGGCGAAAGCCGTACAGCCTTCTTGGACTTCGAGGGCACTCGGCGCACGATTAGCTTTGGCTCTCTCCGGGCCTCACTCCTCTATACTCACGCGCTGCTTCTTGGACACGGATCGCATTCGGAATTTCTGTATCGTGGCGCACATCGACCACGGCAAATCGACGTTGGCCGACCGATTGCTCGAGGGCACCCAAACGCTCGATAAGCGCCAGATGCGCGAGCAGGTGTTGGACGACAACGAGCTCGAGCGCGAGCGTGGGATCACCATCAAGCTGCACGCGGTTCGCATGGCGTATGAGGCGGAAGACGGGAACGAGTATGAGCTGAACCTCATCGACACGCCGGGGCACGTGGACTTCACCTACGAGGTGTCGCGCTCGCTGGCGGCTTGCGAAGGGGCGATTCTCGTCGTGGACGCGACCCAGGGTGTGCAGGCTCAGACGCTCTCGAACCTGTTCCTGGCGCTCGACGCCGACTTGGAGATCATTCCGGTTATCAACAAGATCGACCTGCCGGGAGCGGAACCTGAGCGACGGCGGGACGAGGTCGTCGACCTGCTGGGCGTCGAAGCTGACTCCGTACTCCTGGCGAGCGCGAAAGAAGGAGTCGGCATCGACGCAATCCTGGAGGCGGTCGTTGCACGAGTGCCGCCGCCGCAGGGTGACATCAACGCCCCGCTGCGTGCACTGATCTTCGACTCGTACTACGACAAGTATCTCGGAGCAGTGCCCTCCATTCGCGTCGTCGACGGCACCATCAAGGCCGGAACGAAGATCACGTTCGGGACTGTCGACGCGAAGTATGATGTCACCGAGGTCGGGAGCCTACGCCTGGGCCGCTGGCCGCGCTCAGAGCTTACGCCAGGACAGGTGGGGTACGTCGTTGCCACAATCAGGGCGGTCGCTGATACGAAGGTCGGAGACACGATTCTCGATGCTGAGAACAGAGCGGGCGAGTTGCTGCAGGGGTATAAAGAGGTTCGCCCGATGGTGTTCGCTGGCCTGTACCCGACGGATGCGGACGACTACGAGGATCTGCGTGAAGCGTTGGAGCGCCTGAGACTCAACGACGCCTCGCTGCAATACGTGCCCGAAACGTCGATCGCCCTCGGCTTCGGTTTCCGGTGCGGGTTCCTTGGGCTACTCCACATGGAGATCGTGCAAGAACGCCTCGATCGGGAGTTCGGCGTCGAACTCATCACGACGGTGCCGAATGTGGAGTACTACGTCAAGCTCACCGATGGCTCTGAATTGCACGTCGAGAGCCCGACTGCGCTGCCCGACCCCGTACGCATCGAGTCGGTTGCCGAACCCATCGTGCTCGCGCGTATCCTCTGCCCATCCGAGTACATCGGCAACGTTCAGAAGCTCTGTCACGAGCGCCGGGGGACCTTCAAGGGCATGAACTACCTGGATCCGCAACGCGTCGAATTAGACTTCGAGCTGCCGCTCTCTGAGATCGTGCTCGACTTCTACGACCGCCTCAAGAGCGGTACGCGGGGCTACGCGGGGCTCGACTACGAGTTCATCGAGATGCGGCCGGACCAGCTCGTCCGCCTCGACATCCTCGTGAACGGAGATCCGGTGGACGCGTTCAGCGTGATCATCCACGAGGACAAGGCCTTCCTGCATGGCCGTGATCTGGTGCGGAAGCTCAAGGAACTGATCCCTCGGCAGCAATTCGCGGTCTCGCTGCAGGCCGCGATCGGAAACGACGTCATTGCCCGCACGAACGTGAAGCCGCACCGCAAGGCCGTGACCGCCAAGTGTTATGGCGGGGACATCACCCGCAAGCGCAAGCTGCTCGAAAAGCAAAAGGCGGGGAAGAAGCGAATGAAGCTGGTCGGAACCGTAGAGATCCCTCAGGAGGCCTTTCTGGCGGTGCTGCACCTGGGTGACGATTGAACGAGCAGGTTTCGATCGTTCTCTCGACGTACGAGCAACCGCGCTGCTTGGAGCTGGCGCTACTTGGATACGCGCGCCAGACGCTTTCGGACTTCGAGGTGGTGGTCGCCGACGATGGTTCGGGCCCGGAGACGGCAAGCGTAGTGCGGCGGGCAGCCGAAGAGGGACTGAACGTGCGCCATGTCTGGCACCCCGACCGGGGATTCAGAAAGACCGAGGCGCTCAATCGGGCGATCGCCGCCGCCGCCGGTGCTTATCTGATCTTCAGCGACGGGGACTGCATTCCCAGAGACGACTTCGTGGCCACCCACCTGAGCCTTGCGGAACCGGATCGATTCCTGTCAGGCGGGTACTTGAAGCTTCCGGAGTCGGTGACGCTCGAGGTGGACGAGCGCGCCATCGACACCGGTCATGTATTTGATGCGTCGTGGCTCCGGGCACACGGATACCGCCCGGGGCGCCGAGCTCTGCGGCTCACCAGGAGTGCCATGCTCGCGCGCGCGCTCGACGCCATAACGCCGACCCGACCAACCTGGAATGGCCACAGTGCCTCGACTTGGAAGGAGCATCTGCTGAGCATCAACGGATTCGACCTGGACATGGGCTGGGGTGGCCTCGACCGGGCTGCGGGCGAGCGGCTCGAGAACGCCGGGGTTCACGGCAAGCAGATTCGGCACCGCGCGGTCTGCCTACACCTTCACCATGGGCGCCCCTACAAGGACCCTGCGACGACGCGGGCGAACCGGGCTATCCGCGACCGCATACGTCGACAGCGGGAGACGCGCGCGCCGAACGGTCTGCGAGAAACCGAGGCGATCGACGTGTCCGTGCGCATCGACCCCGAGGCTACTGCGTGAGCGGCGGCTGGGTCGTCGGCGTGGACATCGGGGGGACCAACCTGGTCGTGGGCCTCGTCCCCGTCGCGGGAGGCGATCCCTTGGCTTTGCGTTCGCGTGCCACCGAGCCCGAACGCGGCGCGGACGCGGCCGTGGCTGACATCGAGCGCATGGCCGAAGACGCGATTAAGGAGGTGCTCGACGCGCACGGAGGCTCGCGTGACGACATCGTCGGCGTCGGGATCGGTTGCCCCGGCCCGCTCGATCTCGATGCAGGGGTCGTGATCGCGACGCCAAATCTCGGCTGGACCGACTATCCCATCCGCGACCGCATCGCGCATGGTCTCGACTTGCCTGCCACGCTCGACAACGACGCCAACTGCGCCACGTACGGCGAATGGTGGCAAGGCGCGGGGCGGGGCGTCAGCACGTTGGTGGGTGTCACGCTGGGTACAGGGATCGGCGGTGGCGTGATCCTCGACGGACGCGTCGTGCGTGGCGTCTCGGGCAGCGCGGGGGAGATCGGGCATACCACGATCGATCTCAACGGTCGGCGCTGTGCGTGTGGCAACTACGGATGCCTGGAGGCCTATGCGTCCGGTCCGAACATCGCCGCGCGTGCGCGCGAAGGCGTAGAGGCCGGTTACGAGTCCGTGCTCTCGGAGTTGGTAGAGAATGACCTCGAGCGCATCACCGCCGTGACCGTGTACGAGGCGCTCGTGCTGGGGGACGAGTACGCCCACGAAGTGATGCTCGAGACCGCCAAGATCCTGGGAGCCGGCGTAGCCAATATCGTGAATACGCTCAACCCGGAGGTCATCGTCATCGTTGGGGGCGTCACGCGCGCAGGTGATCACCTGTTCGGTCCGTTACGCGCCGAGGTACGTCGTCGGGCGTTCAAGTCCGCGGTCGAAGCATGCCAGATCGTACCGGGCGAGCTTCCGGAGACGGCGGGTGTGATCGGTGCAGCCGGGATCTTCGTTTCGGAGGTCCTGGACGGTCGATCGGAAAGGGAAGTGGGTGCGTGAAGCAACCTCGCACCCTGGGCGTAATCGGAACGCTGGTATGGGATCACATATCGGACCGCGATGGCCGTTCTGAGCCGATCGAGGAGTGGGGTGGTATCGGGTACGCTTTGGGCGCGCTCAGCGCCTCCATTCCCCGGGGATGGCGACTGCTGCCGATCCTCAAGTTGGGGCGTGACCTCGCCGAGGACGGCCGGCGCTTCCTGCGAAGCATTCCGGGCGTCGATGACTCGGGTATCATCGTCGTACCAGAGCCGAACAACCGGGTCGAACTGCGCTACCAGGACGATGCGCGGCGCATGGAGCGGCTTACGGGAGGCGTGCCACCCTGGACCTGGCCGGAACTGGCGCCGATCGTCGAGTTGTGTGATGCACTTTATGTGAACTTCATCTCGGGCTTCGAGATGGACCTGGGTACCGCGCAGGCGTTACGCGTGGGGTACCGCGGCCCCGCGTACGCCGACCTCCACTCGCTCTTCCTCCACATGACCCAGCATGGCGTGCGAGTGCCTCGGACCTTGGAGGCGTGGGAAGCGTGGCTTCGGTGTTTCGACGCGGTGCAAATGAACGAGGACGAATTCGAGTTGCTCGGTGCTCAGGGTGACCCCTGGGCGCTCGCTGCTGGGGCGCTCGGCCCCGGTCTGCGGCTCATCGCGGTAACGCTCGGTCCGCGCGGCGCCGCCTTTGTATCCTCCGCCGACTTTGTTGCCGACCCGGCGCGTTGGCGGCAGGATGAACGCGTCGCATTGTCGACCGGCGTGCACAGCGGCAAGGTCGGGCCTCTCGACATGCCCAGAACCGGAGACCCGACAGGTTGCGGGGACGTCTGGGGAGCGACCGCCTTCGCCCGGATGTTGGCGGGTGACGACCTCGAGACTGCGATGACCCACGCGAACCGGTTCGCGGGGCGAAACGTGGATCATCGAGGCGCGCGCGGGCTGTGGCGACACTTGGCGGGTCGACTCTCGCATGTGGAGGAGAGCAGGTGAACGTAGTGGCAGTGCCGGGATCGTTGGACCATCAGACGGTCGACGGGTTGCTCGACGCTGTCGCGGCCATGCAGGAGCAGCGCTCGTTGTTCGATGCTCGTCACGTGCGTTGGATCGACCCGAACGGCATGGTGGCGCTTCTCGCCGCTGGCTCGGTCGCGAGAGACCGGCAGGGCGCCTTGCCGCGGCTGGAATTGCCCGAGAGCGTTGACGTACTCGGCTACCTCAGCCGCATGGGCTTCTTTCGGGAGGCTCAGGGCATCTTCGACTTCGATGGACACCCGCCGCGACGTGCTTCGGGGACCTCGGACGTCCTGCTCGAGATCACGCAGATCCAGGGCAACGCGGACGTACACAAGGTCATCGACCGAGTGCAAAGCGGGACCGGCGCAGTGCTCGCGTCGAAACTCCACTACCCCGCGACTGCGGTTGTCCCGTTCTCTGTCATCCTCTCGGAAGTGTGCCAGAACATCATCGAGCACGCTGATGCGTCCGGGTGGGTCGCCGCGCAGGCGTACAACTGGGCGCGCCGACTCGGCCGGTATGTGGTGGTGATCTCCGTAATGGATCTCGGCCGCGGCTTTCGCGGTTCTCTGACCGAGGAGCATTCGGCGCGATATGGAGATCGGTGGGGTGATACGACGGCGCTCGAGGCCGCGTTCCTGCACGGGCTGACTCGCTTTCCGGATTCCGGCCGCGGCCAAGGAATCCAGCAAATGCGTCGCCAAGTACAACGCTGGAACGGCGCGATCACGATCCGGAGTGGCACGGCGCGCATCGGACAGGTCCCGGAGTGGGACGACTCTCCGCCGCTCGTCGATACGCTGGAACCATTTCCAGGTGCTCAGATCAGCATCATCCTGCCGGCACGGGTCGACGAATGAGCGACGTGCCGCCGGATCCCATCGCGATCGACGTGGGTAGCCTGGTCCAGAAGACGGTCACGTCGCTGTACTCGCACTTGGTCACCCGCCCGACAGGTCGTGCGGTCCGCATGGCGATCGAGACCCAACTGAGTGGAGCGGGCCAGCAGTCGCTCTCTCTGATCGATCTATCCGAGGTCACGATTCTCGACTACTCGTGCGCTGATGAGGTCGTCGCCAAGCTACTCCAGCGGTACCTGCACGAACGCGCACACGAGGCGTTCTTCGTCTTTTGCGGCGTGCACGAGCCGCACCGGGACCAGATTCAGGTCGTGCTGGAGCGTCAGAGTCTGGTTGCTGTCGGTGAAACCGAAGCCGGCAGCTTTGAGTTGCTCGGCGCGCCTGAGCCGATCGAGGCATCCAGCTGGCTGGTGCTCGAACAACACGGACTCGTCACCGCGGAGGACTTGACCGACCTCTACCCCGATGAGGACACGCGCCATGCCCTCGACCGGTTGGTCGAGCGTCGCGTCGCGTTTCGCAGTCCTGTCTCGGGCCGGTACCATGCGCTCAGCCGACTGGTTCGGCATCTCTTGTAGGCCCCTTCTAGCGAGGTACCATGTCCGACGAACAGAAGCCGGCTCGCTTGCCCGGACCGGCAACGGTCGCGATCCACGGGGCGGTAGAGGCGAAGCGCTCTGGACAGCCCATCGTTCCGCCCATCGTGCGTAGCGCGACGTTCCAATGGGCTACGCCGGAAGACGGGGAGCTACGCTACGGCCGGTACGGCAACCCCAACCAGCTCCTGGTTGGGCGCAAGATCGCAGCCCTGGAGGGCAGCGAGGCCGCGGTGGCTCTCGGCAGCGGCATGGGCGCTACCGCGATGACATTTCTCGCGCTCGCCGAAGCTGGTGACCATATCGTCGCGTCGAAGTACCTGTATGGTGCCACACACACTCTGCTTGAGCGCGAGCTCCCGCGGCGGGGGGTCGAGACGACCTTCGTCGAGCCGGAGTCGCTCGCGGGGTGGCAGGATGCGCTGCAGCCGAACACTCGGGTCTTTCACGTCGAATTGCCGACCAACCCCAGCCTGCGCTTCTTCGATCCGCGGCCCATCGCGGCCCTCGCGCACGAACACGGGATTACAGTCACCTGCGACGCGACCTTCGCTTCACCGATGAACTTTCGCGGTATCGAGGCGGGGATCGACGTCATCATTCACAGCGCTACGAAGTATCTCGGGGGTCACTCCGACCTGATCGCTGGGGCGGTAGCTGGCACCAGAGGGCTAGTGGAGGAAGTCTCGCGGCTCTCGCGCTTATACGGCCCGGCGCTGGACCCTGACGCAGCGTGGCTGCTGGACAGAGGCATGCGAACGCTGGAGGTGCGCGTTGCTCGCCACAACACGAATGCCACCGCGATCGCAGAGTGGTTCGAGACGAAAGAAGAGGTGGTGACGACCATCTACCCCGGCTTGCCCAGCCACCCCGATCATGCGATTGCCGCCGAGCTCATGAACGGATTCGGCGGCATGGTGAGCATCGTGCTCGCTGGGGGAGGTGATGCGGCTGATCGCTTCCTGGGTGAGCTGAAGGTGGCCTCGGCCGCGCCCAGCCTGGGAGGCGTGGAGACGTTGCTCTCGCAACCACGCCACACGTCGCACGCCCACCTGAGCCCGGGAGAACGCGAAGCGCTGGGGATCCTAGAGGGCTTCGTCCGCATCAGCGTCGGGATCGAGAACGTCGAAGATCTGATTGCCGACTTCGATCAAGCGCTAGGAAGCTGCTAGGGTCACCTACCGACGTCGATCACCGCTCGTAACGCTACTTGCCGCCCATGAAGGGATAGGTGTAGTCGGTCGGTGGTACGAAGGTCTCCTTGATCGTGCGCGCACTCACCCAGCGTAGCAGGTTCAACATCGAGCCGGCTTTGTCATTCGTTCCGGATGCTCGAGCGCCGCCGAACGGTTGTTGGCCCACCACTGCGCCGCTCGGCTTGTCGTTGATATAGAAGTTGCCGGCCGAGTGCCGAAGCGCCTCCATGGCCTCCCGGATGGCACTCCGATCTCTTGCGAACACGGCGCCGGTCAGCGCGTAGGGCGAGGTCGTGTCCACGACCTTCAGCGTCTCCGACCAGTCTGCGTCGTCATAGACGTAGATCGTGATTACGGGGCCGAAGATCTCATCGCACATCGACCTGTAGTCGGGGTTCTTGGCGACGATGATGGTTGGGCGGATGAACCAGCCCTCGCTATCGTCGCACTCGCCACCCACGATGACATCCGCATCCTCCGACTCCTGAGCCTGTTCGATGTAGCCCCGGATCTTCTCGAACGCTCTCTGGTCGATGACTGCGTTCAGGAAGTTGGTGAAGTCGCGTGGATCGCCCATGGTGAGCTCAGCAGTTTCCTCTACCAGTGGGCCCTCGAGCTCAGCCCACATGCTCGCGGGGATGTATGCACGTGACGCGGCGCTGCATTTTTGTCCTTGGTACTCGAACGCTCCGCGAACTATGGCGGTCTTCACTGCGGCTGAGTCGCCGCTGGGATGCACGACGATGAAGTCCTTGCCGCCGGTCTCGCCCACAATACGCGGATAACCGTCGTAGGTGCCCATGCTGTCGCCGATCGTCTTCCAAAACATATTGAAGACGCGGGTCGAGCCGGTGAAGTGAACGCCGGCGAACTCGGGACGAGAGAGCAGGTTGGCCGTGATTTGCGCGGCATCACCAGCAATGAAGTTGATCACCCCGGCCGGCAAACCCGCCTGCTCGAACAGCTTCATGACGTAATAGTTCGCGAGGATCGCTGTGTGACCGGGTTTCCAGACGACGGTGTTGCCCATCATCGCCGGTGTACCGGCTAGGTTGGCTCCGATCGCGGTGAAGTTGAACGGCGTCACCGCGTAGACGAACCCCTCGAGTGACCTATACTCGGAGCGGTTCCACACGCCCTTGTCGGACATCGGCTGCATCGAGTAGATCTGCTGGGCGAAGTGGGCCCCGATGCGAAAGAAGTCGATGATCTCGCAGGCCGAATCGATTTCCGCCTGGAAGGCTGTCTTGCTCTGGCCCAGCATGGTCGCGGCGTTCAGCTTCTGGCGCCACGGGCCTGCGAGCAGCTCGGCGGCGCGCAGGAAGACGGACGCACGGTCCTCCCAGCGGGTCGTCGACCAGTCGGCGTGGGCGTCGAGGGCGGCCGCGACCGCCAGGTCGATTTCTTCAGGACCGGCTTCGTGTGCGCGCGCGAGGACGTGACCGTGCGAGTGCGGCATCACCACGTCGAAGGTGTTGCCAGTGCGTATCTCGTTACCCCCGATGATGAGGGGAATCTCGATCACCTGGCTCGCCTGCGTCTCGAGCTCGGCCTTGAGTTCAGTGCGCTCGCTGGTACCGGGTGCGTAGGAGAGTACCGGCTCGTTCGATGGAGGCGGAATGCTTGGGATGCCGTTCATGGTGCCGGGGCGGGGGAACGGGATATGTAGACGAAAAAGGGGGCGGAGGAACCGCATCGTTCTCCCGCCCCCCGGACCTTCCCGTCTTGGTCAGATCACTCAAAGAATTTCACCTTGCTCATTCCGTCACGCAACCGCTCCCAGCCGCTCTGTGTAGCCGTCCCCGTGGGGGTGTAACTGTAGTAGTACTGCAAGTAGCAGCTCTTCGTCCGGATTTGCGGTCGTGACGGTGTTCAGGACAGCGCCGAACACGCGCACTCCAAGGTGTCGCAACTGGTCGACCGAGCGCTCGGCCGCACGTTGTTTGGTTTCCCGTGATCGCAGCACGATGACCACCCCGTCGGTATGCACCGCGAGTACCGGCGGTGAGTCGATGATGACCTGGTCATAGCGACCCTCGAATTCCTCGATGAGGCGGAACGGCTGATAGTCGGGCACATCAGGCGCCACCCAGACGTCCCGCATGATCAAGGAGCGAGCATCCTCGACGGGCACGCGCGCCAGCCGCATGCCCCGGGAGTCGACGACCGTTGCCTTAATGGTGGCGGAGCCGAGAACCTGGATCTCCGATTCAATCGGATCGACGAAGAGGTTGAGGCCACCTAGGCTTGGGATATTGACGAGTCCTGACGACCGCTCTTGTGGGTCGTTGACCTGCAATGCGACGGTGGCGGTATACGTGGTTCGTGATTGCGAGGCCTTGAAGATCGATGAGGCGGTCGTCACGGTGAAAATCACCAGCACGAGCCACAGGCGTCGCGCGATGACCGTCCAATAGTCGGAGATATGGGGCGTAGCCCCTAGATCCTCCGGACTGGGATCGATGTACGGTTGCTGGCCAGGGTCGATATTCATGCGCCTCTGGGGGGTGTGATCTAGTCGTACCCACGATACTGCAAGGTCTGTTCCCGCTCCAGTGGCGAGATTTCCCGAGTAAACGTTTGTTCCCTAGGGTGTCGCAAATTCTGTCATGCGCGCCGATAAATCAATGATTACTTGCCCTACGATATGGAGTGTCGGGTGGATTGGCCTTGGGCTGAAGATTTGTTCTATGAGTACCTTTCTTCCGCTTATGGGCTACTTTTTTCCGCGTCGGTGTCGCGCCCGCGGCCGATCACGAGAGGCCCCCAGGCGTCCGATAATCCAACGGCAAGCGGCCACCAAAGAACCAGAAGTGGAATAGAATCAATGATGAGTGCAAATGAATTCTGACGAACTGCGTCGCTCGGTCATGGCCGCGCTCTCCCGCATTAGGCACCCGGGGAGTGGGCGCGATCTCATCGCTGGGGGACACGTACAGAATGTGGAGGTGGGGGACGACGGTGTGGTGCACTATCAGTTTCTCCTCCGCCCGGAGGACTCGGGCGAGCTGGTCAAGGAGGCGCGCTCGGCAACGGAGGCGGTGCAAGACGTCACCGACGTCAAGATCAACGTGCAGCTTCCCCAGATGGCTGCTTCCGGTGGGAAGGGCAGGCAGGGTGGGCTGAAGCCTGGATCGGTCCCCGCGCCCACCCCCAAGCCAGGTATCCTGACGAGCGTGAAGCAGGTGATCGCGGTGAGCTCGGGCAAGGGTGGTGTCGGCAAGTCCATGGTCGCGGCCAACCTGGCGGCGGCATTTGCGCGCTCAGGCCGAGCGGTAGGGCTCCTGGATGCGGACATCTACGGTCCAAATATACCTCTGATGTTCGGTGTGAACCGACGTCCCTCCGTGAGCGGCGGGAAGGGTCAGGAACTCATTGAACCGCTCGAAGCTCACGGCGTGAAGCTCATGAGTCTCGGCTTTCTTCTGGACAAGGAGCAGCCGGCGATCATGCGTGGGCCCCTCATCTCCGGAATCCTCAAACAGTTCTTGGAGCAGGTCGATTGGGGGCCACTCGACCTATTGGTGATCGACATGCCACCGGGCACAGGGGACGCTCAACTCTCCCTCGTGCAGACGATCGACCTGGACGGCGCGGTGATGGTGACGACGCCGCAAGACGTCTCAACTGGTGACGTGCGCCGAGGCGTGAAGATGTTCGAGCGAGTGAATACCCGTGTGCTCGGCGTGGTCGAGAACATGAGTGGGCTCGCGTGCCCGCACTGCGAAGAGATCATCGATGTCTTCGGATCGGGCGGAGGAGAGGCGCTGGCGCGCGAGATGGAGCTTTCGTTTCTCGGGCGCATACCGCTGGATCCTGAAGTGCGCATCGCCGGGGACGACGGCGCGCCTACGGTAATCTCCGCACCTGAGTCAGCCGCAGCCGCGGCGCTCATGGCGGTGAAGGACGCGATCGAGGATCGGCTGGGGGCTCTGGCGGGAGCCTAAAAGCGATTCTCCATCCATCGTTGGTCGGCCGCCACTGCGGCGCGGTCGAAGAACGCGAGCGAGAATGCCGCGCCGATGCCGAGCATGAGCCCGAGCAGGCCTCCGAGCACCACGCTGACGTGGCCGCGGCCGTGGTTGGGTGACGCTCCCGTCGTGGGGTCGAAGACCCCGACGTAGGGTGCTGCGGCCCCACGGGCGATCTGAGCTTGATACAACTGAGACAAGATGAACTGATGGCTCTCCTGGTCGATACGCACCTGGGCTTCGAGGCTCGCCATCCTGCTCTCGATCTCCGGGAAGTCGGCCATCTGTATTCGTAGGGCTTCGTCCCGCTGCTCCAGGAGGTCCAGAGCCCTATGCACGGCGCCAAGACTCGCGGTCGCGGCCTGCTGCAACTGTGCGGCGACCTCAGCAATCTCCACTCTCTTGGCGATGACGGTGGGGTGGGCTTCAGCAAGGGCATGTCGCTTCCGGAGAGTCTGATCTACTCCTACCCGCTACCGCCAAGACTCGGCAGGGCGCGCGGATAAATCAAGGATCACATGTCGTGCGTCGCCGGCTACTCCCCGAGCCACTTCCGGTCGGCCGCGGACAACGAGCCTCCGCCGGTCATCTTCTCGAAGATCTTCACCGCGATCCAACCGACCAACAGCACCGGCGCGACCTTGAAGAGCAAGAAGAAGGCGAGGCCGAAGGTCAGAGAGAAAAGCGTGCCGACGATCGAGAGAACGACCCCGGCGACCAGCAGAGTAATGAGGCCCACTGCGAAGAATGTGAGTAGCGTGCCGATCATGGTGCTCTCCTAACGAACCTCGGTGTCACTCAGCGAACCCACACAACCTTGACGCTGCCGAACGCGGCGTCCAGGTCGACGGTCACTTTGCGGTCGGCGTCTTCATAGTCGAGCGAGTAATACCAGTCTCCGCGCTTGACCAGGCCTTCGGAATCCAGGGACACGAGGAAGCCCTCCTTTCGGAGTCGGAATCCGAGCCCTTCTGGGACGCGGAGTTCGAGAGCCCCCAGGCCCATGTCGATAGAGACGCTCGCATCACGCTGCCAGCGACCGTTGAGCCAGAGCGTGACTTGTCCGACGCCGGCGTCGACCTCGATGCGTTCGGCGTTGAGATTGCCAAGATGCCGGGCCTCGAACTCGGCCGCGCCGATCTCGAAGCGTGCCGTCGACATGCCCACTGAGTTGGGCTCCGAGATGTCGATGGTCGATTGCGAGGCTCCCGTGCTCAAATCGAGGTCCGTCAAGGCAAGGCCGCCAAAGTCGATGTCGGCTCGTACCGCTCCGAACTCGAGATCCATGTCCATCGGAATCCCACGGGCGAACTCCAGGTCGAGCTCGCCACTCTGCTTGTTGCGACCGATGTTGAAGCCACGGCCGATCGACTCTACCCCGAGGTGCAGGCGATCTCCTGAGAAATCCGAAACCGGCTCGAAGATGTCTTCGTCGTAGCGCAAGTTCATGCGGTACAGAACGCCCCCATCCGCGGCTCCGATCTTGAGGTGACCAGCGCCGTACTCCACGAAGACTCGAATTTCGCTGTTGTCTTCGATCTGGTGGGACATGGTCACGGTCCGCCAGCTCTGGCCCGCGAGCAGCGCGGGGGCCACGGCAACCGTCACCGCGGCGATGTACAGGGCCTTACGCATCGTCGGAGTCCTCGTCGACCTTGTCAGCTGTTTCGTCAACGTCCACTTCGACATCCACGTCCATCGCTCGTTCCCACGCGGCATCGGGATCGTAGGTAGACGCCCACTCGTTGCGCCGGCCGGCTCGAGTGAGCAAGACCGCGCCGAATCCGATCTGGATCGCGAAGAAGGTGACCACCGATCCGGCGAACGCGAGCAGTCCGGTGAGGAACCCGAGGAACGGTGTGATCGAGAGCACGTTGGCCGCCATGAAGGCGAGCATCAGTCCAAAAAGGCCACCGAAGATCGTATAGATCGGGTTGGATTTGCGAATCCATCCGGTCCAAGGGTATTCGCTGTCGGCGAGCCACTCGCCGGTATTGCGCGCGACCACCACGTAACCCATCACACCCGCGGCACACGCGGCCAGCGGGAAAAGGGGTAGCCATACGAGCGCAACCGGAATGCCGATGACTGAGACCGTGAGTGCCACGGCTCCGAGAAGCCACACGGGAATCAGCAGGAGTGTGCCCGCCATACCGACCATCGCGGAACGGCCCGGAGAGCGCCGAGCGGTGTCGGCGATCGTGTCCACCTTGGTGCCGGCGAAGGCGACTGCGCCCGCCCCGAGAAGACCCAGGACCAAAATGCTGATCAAGTTCTTGACGAGCTCGCCGACCCCTCGGAAGACCGAACGGAATGGGGCCATGAGCGAGAAGCCATTGTCTGCATCGCTGAACTCCAGGCGGGTCATGTCGCGGATTTCACGACGCAGCTGAGCCCGGAGCTCCGCTTGTACTTCCTCGCGGATCTTGCTGCGAATCTCGGACTCGTTGACACGCTCTTCCTCGAGTAGATCGACCAAGCCGTCTTCAACGGTGCCGAGGTTGCGGACCAAGCGAGCATCTGCGAGTCGAACCTCTCCGCGGACCCGGCTCCCTTCGAGCAGCTCCAGCGTGCCATCCACCACGATGACGTCGCCGTCGACTTCGCCCTCGATGCGCGCGTCGCCCTGGATCACCACGAGCGTACCGTCGACGGTCGAGCCCGCCGGCACGACGACATCCTCATCGACATGAATGGCGAATTCGCCTCTCAATCCCGCGAGCGCTTCCCCGAGCAATCCCAGCTCACCGGTCGCGTTGAGAAACAGTGACAGCAGGGACCCGGGATCGCCCGCGACTGTGACCGGCGCCCTCGATGAGTTGCTGCTGACCGTGATCTCGAACGAAGACAACGCGTCTTCCAACGCACGGTCGACTTCGCGCGCCAGGTCGGCCAGGTCGTTTGCCAGGCCGGCTGGAACCGACCAGTCGGAGAGCATGATCGCGAGCTCGCCATCGTCCAGAGACACGGCCTGTCCCAACAAGGACCGCCACGCGGCCTCGAGTTGGTCGCCTGGCTCGAACATGCCGACAACGTCCCCATCGATCACAACCAAACCATCCTCGAACGCGATCTCGAGCGCGCCGTCGTCGGAGAATTCGAGTCGGAGTGCGGCTTCTGAGCGACCGACCGCGACCTCTTTCGATACCACGTCGCGAAGCTGTGCCTCGAGCGTAGAAGTCGCGGCCAGAAGAGCGAGGCCAAGGGCCGTCAGGGAGCTACGAAGCAGAAACTTGAACATATCGTCCATCCAAGGGATGGTTGGCGTAAACGTGTTTATAGAGAACGCGTAGCGCGATCACACTCGCGGCCCCGTAAAGAAGAACGCCCCCGGCCACCACCAACGGTGCCGCGGCGAGTCCGTCGAAAAGCGAGAGAGCACCTGTGACCTGGGCAATGTCCAACACCAACCCGGAGAGCGCGGTCCACGCTGCCGATACGACATCGCTGAACTGCCACCACGCATAAGCGACGAGCGAGCCCGGCGTGAAGGTCGGGTGCGAGAGCAACGCGGAGAAGGCCAGTCCGGCCGTGACCGCAGGCGCGACTGCGATGCCTGAGAGCGCGGCCCACGCAGTCCTTGTCTGAGGTACGAGCTTCCCGGCCAACGCGACGGCTTTGTGCAATGCGGGTACACGAACGGAGGCCGCGATAGCCGCGGGCATGCGCATGCCTGACATGACCCGACCGGCGAACTGCTCACCCGGCTCGAGGCGCGGCAGGCGATTGAGCGTTGCGAACACCGACCGCCAGGCGTCGGCCTCGCTGGCGCACTGACCGCACGAACTCAAGTGGGCCTCGATCCGCGCGACCTGCGTGGCCGGCACTAGGCCCTCAAGCATCCCCTGAAGTCGGCCCGCCGAAATGTGGCCGTCGCTGCGACCCGGGAGGAGCACCACGATTCGGTTTCGGATGCGTGCTGCGAGCGGCAGCGGAGCCAGAATCCGAACATCCGCCATCACTCGATCCCGAAAGCCTTCACTCGGGCGCCGCGAAGGGAGGCTACCGAGCTCCGAGAATAGCGAGCGCCAGACTTCGAGTTCCGAGTCGCAACGGGCGCAAGATCCGAGGTGCTGCTCGACCGAGGCTCCCTCCCGGCCGGGAAGGTCGCCCTCGAGGAACGCCTGCAAAACTTCGGCGCTCAAATGCTCGCTGGACATACCGGTCATGCGGTCTCAACTCCGCTGCGACTCCTCAGGTTGCCCCTACGGGCCCGCGATTGACGAAGTTTCATAAAAAACGGCGTCTGGGACGTCGTGCCGCTGGGGCCCGAGAACGCGCTTCGCACGGGTCTTTTTGGTGATATGTCATACGTCAAGAAACCAGGTGAGACAAACGTTTCTTGAGCTCGGAGCGGGCGCGATGCAAATAGGTCTTCACCGTCCCCAGCGGGAGTTCCATGATGTCCGCGATCTCATCGTAGGCGTATCCCTCGACGTGGCGTAGCTGAATCACGGTGCGGTACTCCTCGCGGAGCTCTCCAATGGCCTCTTCGATCTGCCCGCTGAGCTCACGGTTCTCAACAAATTCCTGAGGATTCTCGTCCTTTGATACGATCACCAACTGCGATTGCGAGACTTCGTCCGCAGTCGTCGCATGGGGCGATCCGTGGATCGAGATCGTATCGAGCTTCCGCTTGCGTAGGTAATCGATGGTGTGGTTGTTCGCGATCTTGAAGATCCAGTTGCTGAACTTGTAGCTGGTCTTGTATGTGCCGATCGCGTTGAAGGCACGAATGAACGCCTCTTGCGCCAGGTCTTCCGCCAGTGTTCGGTCTCTCACCATTCGGTAGATGAGCGAGAACACCGGACGCTCGTACCGGGAGAGCAACTCGCGGAACGCGGGCTCGCGGCCACCTGCAGCGAGCGTGGCCAGCTCGCGATCATCGATCTGTGCGTAGTCGATGTCGCCCAGAGGATCCGTGTCCTGCCGTGGGTGAATGAGCCGGGCTCCGGCGGCTCCGGACGTTGAGGCTCCCTACCGCTTCCCATAACTTCCGCCCTCCTTCGACTTCGGCTCGTGTCGCAGTCGGGCCCCCGAATCTAAGCCGTCGCGTCCCTCGCTGTCATGCCATCCGTCCCGTCACCCGTCCCCCCGGCCGCGCCTAAGCAAGGGGTCGAACGGCACCGTCAGGTGCAAACGCTCTTCTCCGAGATTGCGCCGCGTTACGACCTGTTGAACCACGTCCTGAGTCTCAATATCGACCGGTCCTGGCGCAGCAAAGCTCTGGACCGGCTCGGTTGGGAGGACTCGCCGGAGGGGGTTTACCTTGACGCCTGTTCCGGCACCTGCGATCTCGCGCTCGAGCTCGCTCATCGCGCCGGATTCCGGGGCCGTATAGCTGCGTCGGACTTCGCTCATCCGATGTTGGTCCAGGGCGCCCCGAAGATCGAGCGCGAAGCGATCGACGCCGTATGCGGCGACTCGCTGCGGCTCCCGTTTCCGGACGACACCTTCGAGGGCGCCACAGTCGGATTCGGCGTGCGCAATCTTTCCGATCTGCGCGCGGGGCTTACGGATCTGCGCCGAGTGTTGAAGCCGGGCGGGCGGCTCGTGGTCCTCGAGTTCACGGTACCGCCCAACCCCATCATGCGCGCCGGCTACCTGTTCTACTTCCACCATGTCCTTCCCGTCGTCGGGCGCATCGTCTCGGGTCACCCCTGGGCGTATACGTACCTGCCCGAGTCGGTGAAGGAATTCCCGGGGCCGGCTGAGCTAGGGGCGCTATTCGAGACGGTCGGTTTCACCGATGGGGGCTGGACTCTGCTGACGGGCGGCATTGCGGCACTGCATTGGGGCTCGGCCTAGCCCACCGTAGCCTGGCCGCATCGAGGGCCGTAGCGCGACAAAGCTTAGGCGCAGTCGAACTAGCGTCGGTCGGTGCTAGTTGATGTCGAGCACTGTAACCGGACCGAGCGCCGCGATCGCATCTCGCCCGATTCGGTCTGGATCACCCACGATGAGGATCATCATCTCAGCGGGCCGCAGGTGCCTCGCGAATGCGTCGTGAATGCCCTCGGCGGTCACGCGCTGAATACCATTCAGGTAGCGCTCGAGCCAGTCGCTAGGGAGGTCCTGAGCCAGGTAAAACATCGTTCGGGACACGATGCGTCCAGGCGTCTCGAAGTTGAAGACGAAGCCGTTCACGATGCGCTCGACGGCGGTTTGAACTTCCCCGGCTTCGGGGGGCGCGGTTCGTAGTCCTTCCATGGTCTCGAGGATCAACTCGATCGCCGGGATCGTGTTCTCAGGACTCGTGCGTGTGATGGCGCCGAGCAGCCCATCGTAGCGCCTCGGCATCGTCCACAGGGAGGAGGCCGAATAGGCGAAACCCGCTTCAGTGCGCACGCGTGAAAGGATGCGGCTGGAAAAGCCGCCTCCACCAAGAATCGAGTTGCCGATCGTCGCGGAGTAGTAGGACGAGTCGTCCGCGAGGCGCACGTCTGTAGTGTGCGCCATGACGATCACACTCTGCTCCAGGTCCTTCTCGATCAGGTAGACGCCTGGTTCTTCCCTAATGTCGGGGATCGGCGACGGCGGGACGGTGCCCTCGCAGGCAGGAAGGCTGCGGACAAATGCCTCGAGCAGAGGCCGAAAGTCTTGCCAGCGCATGTCTCCGGTAAGCCCCAAGACGAGGTTTTCCCGGCAGACCACACGTCGATGTAGCTCGGCGAGACTTTGGGAGGAGAGAAGCTCGGGCGACAGATCGGTGTCTTCCATTTCCCAGCCGATCGGGTGATCGCCGTACAGGAGCCGATTGAACTCCGAAAATGCCAATCCACCGGGGTTGTCAGCGCGCCGGCGTATGCTCTCTCGTTGGCGCGCCCTCCAGATTTCGACCTGAGTGGAGTCGAAGGCCGGCTCGGCGAGCATCGCCCCCCAGAGCTCCATGGCCGCCGGCAGATGTTGGACCAGGGTGTTCATAGTGGCGGAGAGTGCCTCGCCGGCTCCACCGAACGATGTCTGAATCGCGTAGTACTCGAGCGCCTTGTCGACCGAGTCGGGCGACAGCTCTTTCGTTCCGCCATAGCGGATCTGCGACGGCAGCGCGGTTCCCGCCGCATAGGATTCCCGCCCGAATAGCCCGTAACCGCCCTTGAAGCGTGCGTACACCGATACCAGGGGCAGAGCGTGGTCTTCGAGCAGAAGTACCGGGACTCCTGCGACGTTGTACTCATCGGGAATGGGAGGACGAAAGTCGATCGTGGGGTAGTCCAGACCATCGAGGGCTGCTCTGCCAATGGGCAGTTGCGCCTGGAGGGCAAGCAGGGGGCAAGCCGCGAATGCGATTGCGATCAGGGGGCCCCGTGCGCAGGTGTTCATGAGCCGTCCTTCTTGACCAAGGTCGCCACGGTGCGGTTTTGCTGCGTCAGGTATAGGCGTGCCATCCGTTGCACATCGTCGGCCGTGACGGCTCGGAGTTGTGCGGAGAACCGGAATGTTTCCGTCCAGTCCCCGAAGAGCGATACCGATTCTGCCAGCTGAAACGCTAGGCCGAGGTGCGACTGCATGCGTCGGATCGATCCGGCGGCGATCTGGTTTCTGACTCGCTCGAGCTCGTTCGGTGCGGGTCCGTCGCTCGCGAGTCGCGCGATCTCTTCGTAGATCGCGCGCTCCAGCTCTTCGGTGGTGTGCGGGGCAAGGGGGCTGGTATCGATTTGCAGCAGCTGAGGATACCGGCTGCCGGGTCCGAGCGAGGAAAAAACGCCACCCGCTATCTGGTCTTCAATGACCAAGCGTCGATGGAGCCTCGAAGTGCGTCCGCCCGTGAGCAGCGAAGTGAGGATGGCGAGCGCAGGCGCATCGTCGTGGACTCCCGCGGGAACGTGCCAGCCGATGCGAAGCGCGGGTTCCGCATCCCACTCGACCACCACCCGCCGCTCGCCGAGCTGCTTGGGTTCGACGGCTGTGACCGCATCGGGTGTTTCCCCGCCGGGAATGGGGCCGAGGTAGTCCCGAGCCCAACGCTCGACGCGATCCGGATCGATATCGCCGACGATGGCCACGACCGCGTTGTTCGGGCCATAAAACCGCCGGTAGTACGTCTCGACGTCGGAGCGACTCAGAACCTCCAGGTCGGCCATGTACCCGACGACTGGGACGCCATAGGGGTGCATCGTGAATGCCGCCGCCAGGTGCGCTTCGTAGAGCACGCCGCCTGGGCTGGTCTCGACGCGCATGCGTCGTTCTTCCGTGACCACGTCGCGTTCCGAGTAGTACTCACGGAAGACGGGGTTCAACAGACGGTCGGCCTCGAGCGCGAACCACAGTTCTGTCCGATTGGAGGGCAGTTCCACGAAGTAAATGGTGGACCCGTTGGTCGTGGTCGCGTTCAGTCCCTGGGCGCCCGCACGCGTGAGAATTCGGTCGAACTCATTGGCCTCGACGAAGGCGCGGGCGCTGTCTTCCAGTTCACCGATCAGTTGGTCCAGGCGGCGCACGGTCGCGGAATCGCCCGATGAGCGGGCGCGCACCAGTGAATCGTGAGCCGCGTCCATGCCAGGAAAGAGTGCGAGTTCCGCGTCGACGTTTCTGGTTCCGACCGTCGTCGTTCCTTTGAACAACATGTGCTCGAGCAGGTGAGCGATTCCTGTAGTGCCCAATCGCTCGTTCACGCCTCCCACGCCGTACTGCACGACGAAGGACACGGTTGGCGCCCCCGAGCGCGGCAGAATCACGAGGCGCATTCCGTTTCCGAGCGTGAGACTACGCACCGGGAGTCGCTCGCCGGGGGAGAGTTGGGCGGAAGCCAGGGCCGGCGTCAGCAGCCATAGCAAGGCGGCCACAGATGCTCTGGGCAGCTTCCGGAGGCCCCACGGCCGACGCGAGCGCTTGCTCACCGTTCTGAGCGCGACGGCTGGCAGGTCGGGCAATAGAAGGCCGAGCGATTGGCGAATACCATCCGCTGCACCTCGGTGCGGCACTTCAAGCACGGCTCGTCGTCCCTTCCGTACACGTAGAGGCGGCGGGCGTACTGGCCGGGCTGTCCTTCCGCATTTCGATAGTCACGAATCGTCGTCCCTCCCGCCCGGATCGCGTCACGCAGTACCCGCCGGATCGACCGATGAAGCGCGACGGCCTCTTGTCGGCGCACATCACGGGCTTCCCGGCGAGGATGCACCCCAGCGAGATAGAGCGCCTCGTTGGCGTAGATGTTCCCGACTCCAGCAATCCGCTTTTGGTCGAGTAGCCAAGAGCGGACGGGGGTGCGGGAGTGCTGCAGTCCATCGAAGAGGTTTCCTGCGGTATAGCCCGAGTCGAGCGGCTCGGGCCCCATACTCGCGGAACGGGTCTGCCACTCGCTGTCGGTCAGCACCTCGACGGAACCGAACCGGCGGGTGTCGTCGAATACCAATAGTCCCGTGCCCTCGAAGCGGAAGCGTACCGCCGGATGTCCCGGGCGGCTCTCTCCGCGGGGCACAACCGGGAATGGCAGCAGGCGTCCGGTCATGCCCAGGTTCACCACGATGAGACCGTCCCCGTCGAGGCCGATCAAGACCTTCTTGCCGCGCCGGCCGACACTCTCGATACGGCGCCCCCGCACCCGCCGCAAGAAATCCGCCTTCGGCTGTCTCAAGATGTCCGGGCGCACCACCTCCACGCGACGAATCGTCTGCCTGAGAACGGACGCTCGCAGGCCCCGCACGATCGTCTCGGCCTCGGGCAGCTCAGGCATGTGTAGCCGCTACTCCTGACGTAGGCGTTCTCTCCAACCGATATCCTTACGATGGAAGGCGCCCCCGAATTCGATGCGCGCCGCGGCTGCCTCGCTGGCGTCAGCGGCCGCGAGAAACGTCGGTGCCAACGCGGTGACCGCGAGCACCCGCCCTCCGGCGGTGATCAGCCTTCCATCCTCATTCCTGGTACCCGCATGGAACACAATGCAGTCGTCCGACTCCAGGTCGTCCGGAATGGAGATCGTCTTCCCCGTTTCGTAGCTGCCCGGATAGCCACCGGACGCGACGATCGTCGAGACCGCCGCACCCGGTCGAGCTGCAGCCACTCCAGGTGTCAGCGCGCCTCCTTCCGCCACGGTCCGCATGAGCTCTAGGAGCGATGTGCGCATCATCGGCAGCACCACCTGTGTTTCGGGGTCGCCGAAGCGGCAGTTGAACTCGATGACCTTGAGTCCGTCACTGGTGCTGATGACGCCGGCGTACAGAAGACCGCGAAAAGGCGCGCCACTGGCCGCTAGCGCGCGGAGCGTGGGTTCGATGACGCGGATGCGGCATTCGGTGACCACTTCGTCGGTGGCGATCGATACGGGCGCATATGCTCCCATACCACCGGTGTTCAGTCCCGTGTCACCCTCGCCCACGCGCTTGTAGTCCTGGGACGGCTGCAGCACGACCGCGTTGGTGCCGTCGGTAACCGCGAAGACCGAGATCTCCTCCCCATCGAGAAAATCCTCGATTACGACCTCGCGTCCGGCCTCGCCGAACGTCAGGTCGCCCAGCATCGCCTGGAGCGCGTCGAAGGCTTCGTCCTCCGTTGTGCAGACGATGACCCCCTTTCCAGCCGCGAGTCCGGAGGCCTTGATCACGATAGGCGCTCCGCGCTCGCGCACCCACGATCTTGCTCCCTCGAGGTTGGAAAACGTGCGGTATTCCGCCGTCGGCACGCCCGCGGTCCTCATCAGGTCCTTCGAGAACACCTTGCTGGACTCGATGCGCGCGGCGTCCTTGCTCGGCCCGAAGACTGAGAGTCCCTTTTTTTCGAAGCGATCCACGATCCCCGCCGCCAGTGGTGCCTCGGGTCCGACCACGGTGAGGTCGATGTGATGGGACGCTGCCCATCCGGAAAGTGCCTCGATGTCTGCAGGCGCGATCGGGACCGGCGTGCAGAGCGGCTCCATCCCGCCGTTCGGCTGGGTAGCGAAGAATTCAGCGGCGGGGGCGTCGTGGCGAAGCTTCCAAAGGAGGGCGTGCTCGCGTCCACCGGTGCCTACGATCAGGATTCGCATGTGGCGGAGTTTAGGCTAGGTGACAAGAAAAAAAAGGGGTGACCGGGCGGCAGCCCGATCACCCCTGGTTCTGCCCGCAGGCGACTACTTCTTGAAGCCGCTCATGAAGTCCGAGCCCATGCGCTTGGCGGCATCCGCGATGTTGTCCACGAAGTCCTTCGCGTCGTCGGCATACGACGAAGCGGCTGCCTTGAGGTCGTCCTTGTAGGCGGGATCGGGCTCGCCGCGGCGTGCGTACTCCCCGCGCACGATACGGTCGTAGTCGCCGGTCTCGATCCAGGCCCGCAACTCGCTAACCCGGATTGTATAGAAGGGGTGTGTCTGCGCCAGCATGTTGAGCACCTTGAAGACCTGGTCGACCACGTCGCCACCCTCACGGTACTCCTCGGCCTGAATGATGTACTCCTGCAGGCTCGTTTCCTCCGGCTCGCCACCGCCCGCCATCTTGAGCATCGTGCCGAGAACGATCTCAGGGTCTTGGACCGTGAGCAATCCGGCCCGGTCCGAAGAGAGCTCGGACTTGCGCTGCCACTCGAGCAGAGCGACCAAGATCGCGCGAGCCGCCAAGCCAACGATCGGGAAACCCATCGTCGCCAGGTTGAGCAGGATCACCGTCATCGACTTGTAGAGAACGTGATCGCTCATGATGTGACCGATCTCGTGGCCGATCACGTAGGCGAGTTGGTCGTCGTCGAGAAGCCGTACCGTTCCCGAGTTCAGGATGATGAAGGGCTTCTCCATCCCCCAAGCACCCGCATTGACGATCGGCGTCTGTGAGATGTAGAGCGGGTACTCTTCCTCTACGTCGAGTGTCTTGAGGCACTCCTTGTAGATCGCATGGATCTTCGGGAACTGCTTATCGCTGATCCTCACCGAGCTCGCCTGGAACGCCAGACGGAACGCGCGTTCGGTCATGAAGCCGAAGATCTTTCTAAGAACCTCATCGAATACCGGGATCCGCCGAAGCGCCTGGAGAGCGGCCTTGTCGGCCGGGTGCTCCCAGGAGTGCGGCGCGATATCGGTTAGGATGCGGCGTGCTTTCGCCCCATCACTACCGGCTTGGGCCCCATCGTCGCCCGTCTGGTCTACGGTGTCGTCCTGATCGTCCGCCATGTCTCTACATCCTCTTTTCGTTGGTCGTGCTTCGTGCGTTCGGCGAGAGGTCTGCCGGCGCTCGCAGCCCCTTACGGCGCCCCTGGAGTCTCGGTTTCACCCTTCTGTCCGTTCGTGATCACCCTGCTAGCACTCGCTCGAGATCCTCGAGTAGATCGGTTTGGTCCTCAATTCCGAGCGACAACCGAACGAGCCCCGGTGTTATCCCCATCGCCTCACGACGGTCTTGGGGGACCGACGCGTGGGTCATGAGTGCGGGTACGCTGATGAGAGATTCGACCCCGCCCAGGCTTTCCGCAAGCGCGAAGACGCGAAGCTGCTCGGTCATCGTCTTGGCGCGCTCTAGGGTGCCCACGTCGACCGACACCATGCCGGTGAACCCGGTCATCTGGCGAGCAGCCAGCTCGTGCTGCGGGTGCGATTCCAGCCCGGGGTAGAGCACGCGATCCACCGCAGGGTGGTCCTCCAGGTATCGGGCCACCGCGAGACCGTTCTCATTGTGCCGGAGAATACGCAGGTGCAGCGTCTTGATGCCACGCAGAGTCAGCCAGCAGTCCATCGGGCCCGGCACTGCGCCTGACGACTTCCGGATGAAGAACAGCTCCTCGGCGAGCTCCTCTTCACGTACCGCGACGAGGCCGCCAATCACGTCTGAGTGGCCGTTGATGTACTTGGTCGACGAGTGCACCACGAAGTCGGCGCCGATTTCAAGCGGTCGCTGGTTGTACGGGGAAGCGAAGGTGTTGTCGACAGAGAGCAAGGCGCCGGCGTCGTGGGCGAGATCGGCGGCTTCCCGGAGGTCGCAAAGGCGCATCATGGGATTCGTCGGCGTCTCAACATGCACGAGCTTCGTATTCGGCCGCAGCGCTTGGGCGATCGCGCCGGAGTCGCGCGTATCGACGTAGCTGAATTCGATACCGAAACGGCTGAGCACGTGATTGAACATGCGGGTCGTGCCGCCGTACGTGTTTTCCTCACTTACGACATGATCACCCGCAGAAAGCCTCTTCACGATCGCTTCGATCGCGGCGAGTCCTGACGAAAATGCGATCCCACGCGATCCGTTTTCCAGCGCGGCGATACTCGCTTCGAGCGCCTCTCTCGTCGGGTTCGCGGTCCGACCGTAGTCGTAGCTCCCCTGCAGGGGTTCTCCGACCGCCGGCTGGACATAGGTGGACGTTTGGAAGATTGGGGTCATGATCGCCCCCGTCGTCGGCTCCGGACTCACTCCCGCGTGCACCGCGAGAGTACCGAAACGCAGGCCTCCGAGAGACCTTTCGCTCATGGTGTTGGTCCTTGCTTATCCGTGAGTAGATGGAGTCGCGCAATGTAATTTGGCTGTACTCGGACAGGGTAGCCCAGTCGAGGGTGGCGCGGCCTTTGCGTTGACGGGTTCCCGCCGGCCGGGTGAACTTCCGCCGACCGCGCTTCCGGCGCGAAACCCACATTGCCGGCTAGGGCTCTGTGCCAATAAAACTTCCGCAGGATCTCATGGTGAGCGTCTCGGGCGTGCGTGGACGAGTCGGGGCGCCGCTTACACCGGAGTTGATCGCCGGCCTCGCAGCCGCTTTCGGGGCGTTCATGCGTGGGGAGCGCGGGCGCGGTCCCGTGTACGTTGGCAGGGATTCCCGCACCTCAGGGCCAATGTTCCTACGCGCCGTCATCGCAGGGCTGCAATCGGTAGGTGTCGCGGTGATCGACTTGGGCATGGTTCCGACGCCGACGCTGCTCCTGGCGGTCCGGAGGAGCGACGCGGTAGGCGGCATCGGCATTACGGCGAGCCACAACCCGGCTGAGTGGAATGCGCTCAAACTGGTGTCCGGAGAGGGCGTATTTCTAGACTCGGAGCTTTCGGCGCGCTTCCGCACTTTCCTCAGCGAGCAAGACCCGGAGAGGGCGGAATGGGATGCGATTCCCTCCGTGACCGAAGACCCGGAGGCCTGGCCTCGGCACCTCGAGGCGATCTTGGCCCTGCCACATCTCGACGTGCCGGCGCTGCGCGCGCGCAACATCAAGGTCGCGATCGACTGCGTGCACGGCGCAGGCGGCCCCGTAATGGTCGACCTGCTCGAGGCGCTTGGCTGTTCAGTGGAGGGCATCGGCATGCAGCCCGATGGGCTCTTCCCCCGAGACCCCGAGCCGACTGCCGCGAATCTCGCTGATCTTGGCGAGCTGGTACGTGACTCGGGTGCCGAGATCGGGCTCGCGGTCGACCCTGACGTAGACCGGCTAGCGCTGGTGGACGAGACCGGAAAAGCCTTGGGCGAGGACCTCACCCTGGCGTTGGCCGCCGCTACCGTGCTGAGGCGAACGCCCGGTCCGGTCGTAACCAACCTCTCCACGAGTCAGGTCGTGGAGGATGTGGCTCGCGCGTACGGCGTTCCACTGCTGCGAGCACCAGTAGGAGAAGTGAACGTGGCGCGGCGCATGCAGGCAGAAGACGCCGTGGTCGGAGGCGAGGGGAATGGCGGCGTGATCCTGCCTGCACTCCACGACACGCGCGACGCGCCTCTCGCGGCGAGCCTCATCTTGCAACACATTGTGGATGAAGGGGTTAGTGCCTCAGCGGCTGCGGCTCGGTGGCCGAGGTATGCGATCGTGAAGGTGAAGGTCTCCTTCCCCCGAAACGCTCTCGAGTCGGCGTTTGCCGCGCTGGAGCAGGATCTCGATGCGGAGGTGGTCGATCGGAAGGACGGTTTGCGCCTCGCATGGCCGGCGAGGGGGGCCTGGTTGCACGTGAGGGCGTCGGGTACGGAGCCGGTTGTGCGCCTGATCGCGGAGGCGGGTGAAGAGGAAGCGGCGCACGCCCTGATCGACAGGGCGGCGAAGCTGTTGGGCGGAATCGCCTGAAGGCGGTCGTTTGATCATCCATAGGAGAGTGACGGCATGTGCGGAATCGTCGGGTATGTAGGCCCCAAGGAGGCCGCCCCGATCCTGCTTCAGGGTCTCAAGGGACTCGAGTACCGCGGATACGACTCTGCGGGGGTCGCTCTCCTGAATGGAAGCGGCGTCCAGGTCGTCAAGCGCCCGGGCAAGCTGTCTGCGCTCGCCGAGGCGGTCGACGAGGCCGATCCGCGCGGGACCTGTGGCATTGCGCACACTCGCTGGGCGACGCACGGCGTGCCCAATCAGCCCAACGCGCACCCGCACACCTCGTCGGACGGCGAAATCGCCCTGGTCCACAACGGGATCATCGAGAACGCCGAGAGCATTCGCATGCAGCTTCTGGAGGCGGGTTACGTTTTCGCATCAGAGACCGACACGGAAGTAGTCGTCCATCTGATCGATCATCTGTGGACGGACGGCATGCCCATGGAGGATGCTGTCTCCGCCGCGCTTCGCTCGATCGACGGGGCCTACGGCATCGCCGTCGTCTCGAGCAGGGACCCGAACAAGATCGTCGTGGCTCGAGACGGCTCGCCGCTGCTGATCGGCGTCGGGAAGAACGGTGAAATGCTTGCGGGTTCCGACGCTGCCGCGGTCATCGCGTTGACGCGCCAGGTCGTCTATCTCGATGACGGCGACTATGCCGTGCTCGAGCCAGAAGGATATCGCACCTATAAGCTCGAAGGGACGGAGGTAAGCCGGTCGATGCACCAGGTCACCTGGGACGTCGAGGCGATGGAGAAGGGCGGCTACGAGCACTTCATGCTCAAGGAGATCTTTGAGCAGCCGGCCTCGCTGCGTGACGTGATGCGCGGCCGCCTTCTGGAGGAAGAGGGTGACGTGAGACTCGGCGGCATCGAGAATCACGAGTTCGATCTCGGCCGCATTAAGCGCATCGTGACCATGGCGTGCGGCACGAGTTGGCATGCGGGCCTCGTCGGCGAGTACATGCTCGAGGAACACGCGCGCATTCCGGTCGACGTGGAGTATGCGTCAGAGTTCCGATACCGGAATCCGGTTCTGGAAGAAGGCACGCTCGCGCTCGCGATCAGCCAGTCCGGGGAGACCGCAGATACGATGGCTGCGCTGCACGAGGCGAAGCAGCGCGGGGTCCAGACGATGGGCATCGTCAACGCTGTCGGCTCGACGATCGCGCGATACACCGACTTCGGCCTCTATTTGCACGCCGGCCCTGAGATCGGTGTGGCATCGACCAAGGCGTTTACGAGCCAGATGGTGGCTCTGGCGATGTTCACGCTTTATATGGGGCGTCGCCGCCACCTGTCTGTAGTGCAAGGGCGTGAGTTCCTAGAGGCGCTGCGCATGTTGCCGGAACAGGTAGAGCAGGTGCTCGAGCTAAACGACGAGATCAAGGCGTTGGCCGAAGCCTATGGGGACGCCCGCAACTTTCTCTATCTCGGACGCGGCTATCAGTTCCCGGTAGCGCTCGAGGGTGCGCTCAAGCTCAAGGAAGTGAGCTATATCCACGCGGAGGGTTATCCCGCCGCTGAGATGAAGCACGGTCCGATCGCGCTCATTGATGACGATATGCCGGTCGTGGTGCTCGCGCCGCGGGATCCGGTGTACCAGAAGGTCGTCTCCAACATCGAAGAGATGAAAGCGCGCCACGCCCGTCTCATCGCGGTGGTGAGCGACGATGCCCCCGAGTTGCAGGGCAGGGTCGATCATCTCATCCGCGTGCCGCAGACGATTCCGGCGCTTCTTCCGGTGCTCACGACCGTCCCGCTTCAGTTGCTCGCCTACCACATGGCGGTCCAGCGCGGCGCGGACGTCGATCAACCGAGGAACCTCGCCAAGTCTGTCACGGTCGAGTGAGGGTACTCCTCCAGCGAGTTGCTCACGCGGAGGTTCGAATCGGCGGTCGGACGGTCGGGGAGATTGGCCGGGGACACCTCCTGCTGGTGGCTTTTCGACCCGGAGATGGCGTCACTCAGCTCGAATGGATGGCGGACAAGATTGTCGGGCTGCGCGTCTTCGCGGACGACGAAGGCAAGATGAATCGCTCTTTGCTGGACGTTTCCGGCGACTTGCTCGTAGTCAGCCAATTCACTTTGTACGGGGACACGAGAAAGGGCCGGCGTCCGAGCTTCATTGCGGCGGCTCCGCCCGAGGTCGCCGTGCCACTCTATGAGCAGTTCGTCGCGTGCCTGCGCGCTCGCGCTGGTGGGCGAGTGGAGACCGGAGAGTTTGGCGCGATGATGGACGTAGAGCTGGTGAACGAGGGGCCAGTCACGCTCATGCTGGACCGCGAATGACCCCACGTCTCATCCTGGCGTCGCTTTCTCCCCGACGCAGCGACGTGCTGGCCCAACTGGGCCTTGATCATCTCGTGATGCCGGCTGATGTCGATGAGTCCTACTTGGACGGCGAGACTCCTGCCGAACATGTACAGCGGCTCGCGCGCGCCAAGGCGACCGTGATATCCGAGCGTGAGCCGGGGGCGTTGGTCATCGGCGGCGATACCGTCGTGTTGGACGGCACGCGTGTGCTCGGCAAGCCTGAGCACGACCGCGCAGCGGTCGAGGTGCTGATCTCGCTCGCGGGTCGCGAGCATGTGGTTCTCAGCGGAATCGCGCTCGCCGGTCCCCACGGCGTGGCCAGTAGCGTCTCAGAGACCGCGGTGAGATTCCGCGCGTTTTCCGAGGATGCCGCCCGCGCCTACGTCGCGACCGGAGAGCCGCTCGACAAGGCGGGCGCTTACGGAATCCAGGGCATGGGCGCCGCGTTGGTCGAGGGCATCGACGGGGACTACTATTCGGTCATGGGGTTCCCGATGGACGCCTTCGTGAACGTGCTTCGCGAGGCGGGATGGCGATATGACTTCGGGAGCCTCACTCCTACCACTTGAACCTGCCGCGCGCGGCACGCGGAGCCGAGAGAGCGATGAGCGTTCCATCCGTTCTGGCCATCGACCAGGGCACCACCGGTACTACCTGCCTCGTCATCGGAGAGAATGGCGCGGTGCTCGGGCGCTCCTACTCTGAGTTCACCCAGCATTTCCCGCAGCCCGGATGGGTCGAGCACGACGCCATGGAGATCTGGGAGGTGACACGTCGCGTTGCCCGGGAGGCGCTGGACGCCGCCTCAGAAGCCGAGGTGATCGCGATCGGCATCACCAACCAACGCGAGACCTTCGTGCTATGGGATCGTGAGACGCTCGAACCGCTGCATCGTGCCATCGTTTGGCAGGACCGCCGCACCACCGAGATGTGCAAGGAGCTGAAAGCGGCCGGCCACGAAGCCGATGTCCAGGCCCGGACCGGACTCGTGCTCGATCCGTACTTCACGGGCACCAAGATCGCGTGGCTCCTCAACTCCGATCCCGCGCTGTGCGCACGCGCGGAGGCTGGGGAGCTCGCTGTCGGGACCATCGATAGCTGGCTCATCGCGCGGCTCACCAACGGAGCGGTGCACGCAACGGACCCCACCAATGCTTCGCGCACGTTGCTGTACCACCTGACCGACGCGGCGTGGGACCCGTCGCTGCTCGAGCTACTGGGGGTCCCGCAATCGCTGCTTCCCGACGTGCGCGCCAGCGCGGGTGACTTCGGGACGTCCGTTGGCGAGCACCTGGGCATCGAGGTGCCGATCGCGGGAGTCGCGGGTGACCAACAGGCGGCGCTCTTCGGTCAGGGATGCTGGGAGGCCGGCCTCGCCAAGAACACGTTCGGAACCGGTGCCTTCCTGCTGCTCAATACCGGTGCGGAAGCCGTCCCTTCGACGCGGGGTCTGCTCACGACCGCGGCGTGCGATGCCGAGGGCGGCCTCGCGTACGCGTTGGAGGGGTCGGTGTTCATCGCGGGCGCGGCGGTGCAGTGGTTGCGAGATGGCTTGGGATTGCTCGACGCGGCGCCCGATTCCGAGGCGATGGCCCAGGCGCTGGATGACAACGGCGGCGTCTACTTCGTTCCCGCGTTCGTGGGTCTCGGCGCGCCGCATTGGGAGCCCGAGGCGCGGGGAATGCTCGTCGGGCTGACGCGTGGCACGAGCAAGGAGCACCTAGTCCGTGCGGCGCTCGAGGCGATGGCGTATGGAACCGCTGAGGTGTTGGCTGCCATGGAGGCCGACTCAGGCGTAGAGACGACCGAGCTGCGCGTGGACGGCGGCGCGGCCCTGAACGACTGGCTCATGCAGTTGCAGGCCGACGTGCTCGACATACCAGTGCGTCGCCCGGCTTTGGTCGAGACCACCGCCCTGGGCGCTGCGGGCCTGGCGGGCATCGCCACCGGAGTTTGGCGCAGCGCCTCCGACTTCCTGGGCGTGCAGGCGGAAGGTGCGACCCGCTATGCGCCGAGCATGGGAGAAGAAGCGCGAACCCAGTTGACCAGCCAATGGGACCGGGCGGTTCGCGCAGCCGTTCGCTGGGCGCAGGACGTGTGACGCCGGACGCCCGCGTGGAGCGTCCGCCTCGGGTCGCGGTCATCGGAGCGGCGCAGGCGAGCGAATCGGAGTATTCGGACGCGCAGGCGCTGGGCCACGCTTTGGCGAAGCTTGGAGCTGTCGTCGTGTGCGGAGGGTACGGCGGCGTTATGGAGGCTGCGGCGAGGGGCGCCGCAGAGGCGGGAGGCCTGACGATCGGGATTCTACGTGGCTCTCGCGGGGAGGACGCTAATCCGTGGATTCAGGTCCCGCTTCCGACCGGTCTCGGCGAGGCGCGCAATGCGCTCGTAGTAGCTGGAGCGGAGGTCGCCGTTGCGGTCGGGGGCTCTTGGGGTACGCTCTCCGAGATCGCGCTTGCGAAGAAGATGGGCCTGGACGTCGGGACCTTGGGCCTTCCGCCCGCTAGCGATCTCGACCTCCCGGCGTTGCAGGACCCGAGCGCGGCGGCCCATTGGGCATTGGAGCGCGCCGCCGCATTTCGCGCCGCCGGATGAGCCGTAGCGGTGGCGCACGGTTCCCCGGGGGCTGAGAGGCGTCGGTGCTTGTCCGTAGGTGATTTCCCGGACTGGTCGTCACGCTCTTCATTCGGCTAGATTGCATCCGGATTAGAAGGACTCTGGCAAGGACGACGATATGAACAAGAACGGCCGTTTCATGGTGGGCCTGGTCGGCGTCGCCGCGGTGGTGACTTATCTGATCTGGACAGGCGTGAGCCAGACGATGGTCTACTACCTCACGCCCGTCGAGCTCATGGCGCGTGTCGAAGCGGATCCGACGTTCCACGAAGTCGGCGTGAAGGTGAGTGGGCAGGTCATCAAGGGCTCGTATGCGCGTGTGCAAGGTGAGCTGCTGCACACCTTCCTGGTCATGGACCTGGTGGACGAGTCGGTGACGTTCCCTGTCGAGTGGCGTGACGCGCTCCCGGACACCTTCACGGATGAGGTCGAAGTCGTGCTCGAGGGCCGCATGCGAGCGGATGGGGTGTTCGAGGCGACGACGATGCTGACGAAGTGCGGCAGTCGGTATGAAGCTTCGCCGGAGGATCTAGCCGGGTGACCATCCTCGGCGAGTTCGCCCTCTGGATTGCACTTCCCGTAGCTGCATGGGGGATGGCCCTCGGCTTCATGGGGGGGCGCACCCAGCGTGGGGACCTCGTTCTGAGCGCCGAGCGCGGGATCTACGCGGTGTTCTTCCTGCTGATCCTGGCTTCACTGGGGGTCGGTGCCGCGTTCCTGGGTGACAAGTTCGAGTACTGGTATGTAGCGAGCTACTCGAACCGCGAACTCGAGCTGTTTTACAAGATCACCGGTCTCTGGGCCGGTCAGCGTGGCTCGTTGCTCTTTTGGGCGCTGATACTCGCCTTTTTCTCGAGCATCTGCGTGTTCCAGAATCGCCACAAGAACCGCGAGTTCATGCCCTACGTCGCTGGGGTGCTACAGGGTGTTCTACTGTTTTTCATCGTCGTGCTGCTCTTCGCAGAGGTGAACCCCTTCGAGAGGCTCGCGTTTACGCCTGTGAACGGTCAGGGGCTGAACCCGCAGCTCCAGAACTACTGGATGACGATCCACCCACCCACGCTCTACCTGGGCTTCACCTCGTTCACGATCCCGTTCGCGTTCGCGGTGGCCGCGCTGCTCAACGGCCGGCTCGACGCAAGGTGGATCCAACTGACCCGCCGTTGGATCTTGACCTCGTGGCTCTTCCTTTCTGTCGGCATCATTTTCGGGATGCGCTGGGCGTATGAGGAACTGGGTTGGGGAGGATACTGGTTCTGGGATCCAGTCGAGAACGCCTCGCTACTGCCATGGCTGACCGCGACGGCCTTCCTCCATTCGATCCAGATCCAGGAAAGCCGAGGCATGTTGAGGGTGTGGAACATGTCGCTCGTGCTGATGACGTTCCTGCTCACGATCTTCGCGACGTTCCTTACGCGCTCGGGCCTCATCGAGTCGGTACACTCGTTCGCCCAGGAGCTGAAGATCGCCTACATCTTCCTCGGCTTCATGGGGACGATCTTGGCTGGCTGTATCGTCCTGATCCTGTACCGCTTGCCCAAGCTTCAGAGTGAGAACCGGATCGAATCCTTCCTCTCTCGGGAGTCGGCGTTTCTCTTCAACAATCTCATGCTGCTGGGCTTTGCCTTCGCGGTGTTTTGGGGAACGATCTTTCCGCTGGTAGCCGAGTGGGTCACAGGTGAGAAGATCAGTGTCGGGCCGCCCTTCTTCGAGAAGGTCAACTTCCCGATAGGTCTTGTTTTGCTCGCTTTGGCGGGGATCGGTCCTGTAATCGCGTGGCGGCGAGCTACCAAGCGGAATCTCAGGAAGAATTTCATAATCCCGATCAGCGTCTTGCTCGCGGTCGGGACCGCGCTGTGGTTTTCAGGCGCCCGACATCCGCTAGCGCTCGTGACCTGGAGCATTTGCGCCTTTGTGCTCACGATTATCGGAATCGAGTTCTGGAAGGGGACGCGCGCGCGCGCGCGCATCGAGGGCGAGGGATATGCGCTCGCGTTCATGCACTTGGTGGCCCGCAATCGGCGCCGTTGGGGCGGCTACATCGTGCATGTGGCGATGGTGATGATCTACTTCGCGTTCGCGGGGGCGGCTTACAACGTCGACGAGCGTTTCCACATGTTGCCGGGGGACGTAGTAGAGGTCACCTCTCCGTTCGGACACACCTATTCGCTGACGTATGAAGGGCTGACGGTGTCGCTCGGCAAGGGGGACCGGAACCTGCTCTGGCAGGCGATCGCGGCGGTTTCCGTCCAGCAGAATGGCAAGCAGAAGCCGCTCATGACGACCGAGAAGCGGATGTACGTGACCGGTGATTTGCCCATGACCGAGGTGGCGATTCGCTCTACCATTCGGGAGGATCTGTACTTGATCCTGTCGGCGTTGGACGACATGGAGGGGGCGGTGAACGCCGACGCGAACGCGCAAGGTATCGACCTCCAGGTCCTCATCAAGCCGTTCGTTGGCTGGATCTGGTTCGGAGGCCTCATGTTGGCGATCGGTACGTTCGTCGCGCTCTGGCCCAGCGTCGACCGCCGCCGGGTGGCGCTTGAGGCCAGGTCTGACGCCGCAGCCGAGCCGGCAATGGCGGGCGCAGCGGACTGACATGACCCTGTTCATCGGCGCTTCGCTCGTTGCGTTGGCCGTGGTCCTCTTCATCCTGCAGCCGGTGGTGAAGGGCCTGCATGCATCCCTGGAGCGCGACGAATTCGAGCTGACGGACACCGAAGCTCGTAAGCGCGTCGCGTTGCTCGCTCTGCGTGATGTCGAATACGACTTCCTCGCTGAAAAGCTCGACGAGCACGACTATCGATCCCTCAAGGCCGAGCTCACCGCCGAGGCTTTGGCAGCGCTGGAGGCAGACGAGCAGGCTCAGAGCGGGGCAGGGGCCGACGAGGACGAGCTCGAGGCCGAGATTGCCGCCATCAGGGCAGGGCTCGGCGCGGGCTCCGTCTGCGATGCTTGCGGTTTCTCCAACGAAGTCGGATCTCGGTTCTGTGCATCGTGTGGGCAGGCGGTTGCCGCCGAGGCGGCGGGGTGAGCGGCGTCGGAGTCGCAAGGGCCCCTGCATCAGAGTCGCCCGAGTCCGCGACCGCCGCGCCGGCGTTGGAGGCTCGAGGCATCGTACGAGAGTACGGCCCGGTGACAGCCGTTGCGGGTATCGACATCTCGTTGCAGCGGGGAGAATTCCTGACGGTTTTCGGACCGAATGGCGCTGGCAAGTCGACACTGCTCGGACTGCTTTCGGGTGCGCTCCGTCCCACCCGAGGAGACGTATTCGTCAACGGCACTCGGCTCGACTTCGGCGGGGTCGATTGGCGGCATGACGTCGGCGTGTTGTCACACCAGGGCTTCTTGTACGCCCAGCTCACCGTCGAGGAAAACCTGCGCTTTTACGGCCGGCTGTATGGGCTGAGGGACCTCGATCGCAGGATTCCGGAACGGCTGGCCGACGTGAACCTCGGGGACCGCTCCAATTCTTTCGTGGGCCAGCTCTCGCACGGCATGCGCCAGAGACTCGCGCTCGCGAGGGCACTGCTGCACGATCCGGACGTCGTGCTTCTGGATGAACCGTACACCGGTTTGGATCCATCTGCAGCGGCCGTCCTGCGCGGCGTGCTTACCGGGCTCAAGGACGGGCGGCGCACCGTCGTCATGGTCACCCACAATCTCGGAGAGGGCATCGCGCTGGCCACCCAGTTGGCGATCCAGGTGCGTGGGCACTTCGCCTGGAAGGGCAGCCGCGAGGACGTGGACGTGGCGGATTTCGAACGGTTGTACCACCGGGTGGTGGAGGGGCGCGCATGAGTGCGTACCTCGGTCAGATTTACGCGATCGTATGGAAGGACCTGCTGCTCGAGCTGCGAACGCGTGAGCGAGTGGTGGCCATGGGGGCCTTCGCCGTGCTCTCCGCCGTGTTGTTCAATTATTCGATCGACCGGACCGCCGTGCGGCCGCAGGATATTGGTGCGGGGCTCATCTGGATGACGATCGTATTCGGAGGCCTACTCGGCGTAGGACGCACGTTCCACTTGGAGTCCGAGGACGGCGCCTTTCGCGGCGTGCTGATGAGTCCGGTTCCCAAGGACGCTATTTTTTTGGGGAAGACGCTCTCCAACTTCGTTCTGCTCTACGTCGTCTCGCTTCTGATCGTCGCGGTCTTCATGCTCTTCTTTGGCATGGAGATAGGGACGAGTCCTGCGGTGCTGGGGCTGGTGCTGGCACTGGGCACGTTGGGGTTCGTCGCACTGGGCACGCTGTTCGCTGCGGTCTCGTCGGGGACGCGCATGGGTGAAACCCTCCTCCCCATCCTGCTCTTCCCGGTGCTGCTGCCCATGATCGTCGCCGGTGCCGGAGCGACAGAGAGGTTACTCGCGGGTCGACCCGTGTCCGAGGTCGTCGGCAACATTCGCATGCTCGCAGCGTTCGTGCTCATGGCGGTAGCAGCCGGTGCGGTGCTCTTCCGCTTCGTCGTGGAGGATTGATGACGGGAAAGGGAATACGCTCGACGGGGACGGCTCTGGCGTTGCTGGGCCTTGTCGGCATGCTGTTAGTCTACTGGCTGTCGTTCTTCTGGGTATCGACCGATCGGCTACAAGGCGTGTCCCAGCGGATCTTCTACATCCATGTGCCGGCGGCTTGGACGTGCTTCCTCGCCTTCGGCATCGCGGCCCTCACTAGCGGGATGTACCTCTGGCTCAGGGATGAGCGACTGGACCGAGCCGCGGTGTGCGCAGCGGAGGGAGGGATGGTCTTCGGTACGATCATGCTCACCACCGGGCCGCTCTGGGGGGCGATCGCCTGGAATACCTACTGGAATTGGGAGCCGCGCCTGATCTTGACGCTTCTTCTCTGGTTCATCTTTCTCGGCTATTTCATGGTGCGCGGCTCGACCGAAAATCCGGAGAAGGGCAAGCGCTTCGCGGCGGTGGTGGCGATCGTAGGAGCCCTCGACATCCCCCTCATCCACCTGAGCGTCATATGGTTTCCCCAATTCCTCCATCCGCAGCCGGTGGTGGTGAAACCGGAGGGCCCGACGCTCGACGGCGACATGCTGACCGTGCTGCTGACGAGCCTCGCGGTTTTTACGACGCTCTTCTTTGGTTTGTTCTTGCTCCGCTACGCTCTCGAGACCCTTCGCGCCGAAGTGCGGGCACGCGAGCGCGCGGCCACCGCCTGACCACGATAAAGACCATGAAAAGACTTCGGATTGTTGCGTTGCCGTTGGTGGTTCTGCTGCTCGTCGCATCTGACTTGGGCGGTCAACTGCCAGGTGATCAGATGGCCACACAAAGCCTGAGAGCGTACTGGCACGTGTTCATAGCGTACGCCATCGCGATCGTGATGGTACTCGGCTGGGTCGTGTCGATTGCGCGTCGCCTCGCGCGCATAGAGGCTCAGCTAGGGCAGTAGTTGCGACGCGACCTCCCTCGCGTAAACATATGGTTTGTCTTTGGCACGGTTCTAGCGTTGAGCTAGACCGGGCGAGTTGGAGATGAATGGGCTCTCGGGACGCCTGTAGGCCGAGCGCTCTGTTCTTACGGGAGGTAGTTGTTCATGAAGACGGTATTGGGTCGCACTGGATGGTTCGCGGGGCTGGCTCTTGCGATGGCCTTCGTAGCTCCGGTGCTCGC
>DQPL01000133.1 GCA_015664885.1 Gemmatimonadota bacterium | reverse complement strand
CCGAGTGCCCCGCCAGGGACTCGAACCCCGAACCTACTGATTAAGAGTTCGATAGCAGCATATACACAGAGTGCCCTTAAGGTCGTCTAAGTTATGGCGAGTTAGGGTGTTAGGGGGTCGGTTGTTCTCCCGCGTATCGTTGAGATTCGACCAGCTTCGGGGAGTTTGGGGTACCACTTGGGGTCCCATGGGTCATGCGACACCGGTTGTCCAGTGCTCAGCGAGGCGGGTCATGCGACGAGAAGCTCGCGTGCAGGACCCTTGGGCACGATGACCCTTCTCGGGATGGGTGACTCAGCCCTCCAGGTCGTCCTCTCGACGATAGCGATCTTCCATTTGGAAAAGCACCCGGCGTATCGCGTCGAGTTCAGAAGTGCTCAGATCGGCCAGCACGCGCTCGTTAAGCAGGGCCCGCACGCGCGAAGCTTCGGTCTCGGTTCCGGGAAACTGGCACCCGTACCGGTCCAGCCAGTCTATCAGCGTTGCCCGGTCGTCGGTCGGCGCTTCACGATACTCGGCCTTCAGGTATTGCAGAATGCGGAGTCCGTCGAGCCGCTCGTGGCAGGCGCGGACAAATCGATCCAGTGTCGTGTGGTTATCGCGCAGCGGTTGCCATGGAGCGTCGGTACTGATCTTGTCCCGCAGGAATTCGTCAAGCGGCGTTTCGACCGGTCCGGCGAACAGTTCGGGGAAGGCCCCGGTGGTGCGGCTGATCCGGTCGAAGAGTTCCGGAGCATAGAGTGGATAGCGGTCGGAGTATTCGCCTTCGCAGGCGGCGACGATGGCTTGACCGGTCCCGACGGGAACGCGCCAGGACTTGCGGGTCGCGGGGGCAACCGGGGCGGCGGTCCAATGGAGTACCCGTCCATGTTTGGTCAGTTTCTGCAGGAAGTAGAAATCCTCACCGCTGGTTCGAGGCGTCAGCCCGCCCACTCTTCGGTAGACGGAAACAGGCAAGGCAATTGCCGAGCCGAGCGCAGTGAAGGAGTAGGGAGACCCGATTCGCCAGAGGTTGAGCGCATAGAAGCGCATGTAGATTTCGTAACCCAGCATCGCGCGGGTGACGGCTCCGTCGTCGGTGAGTGGATGGTAGTAACGCGCGGCGATGGCACAGGCGGCCGGATGCCGGTTGAAGGAGACGATAAGGGATCGCAGATAACCCGGGGGCGTCAGCGTGTCAGCATCGAGGCTTACGATGATATCCCGGGGGGCGGCCTCCGCACAGATCGCATCCATCAACTCCTTTCGCGCGTGCCCAACACCGCTCCGCTTCGGTGGCCAGCCCCGGCCCGGTGAGGAGCGATCGATAATGCGGAGGTCGAGGTCCGTGACGGCGGCAAGCAGATGGAGACAGGCCTGGTTGGCTTCGCACACGGGGCGTCGATCCGGCTCGTGTTGCCACGCTTCCGGTTGGTTTACGCATAACCACGTGACAAATCGCACGCCCTCCTGTCGCCGAAGCGCGTCGAGGCAGGCGGGAAGGTATTCGAGCTCGTCCTGAACCGGAATGGCGATGTGGACAGTGGCCACAGCTGAACCTCGGCTGACAACTTTTGTCCCCTGGGGGCCCGGCGGCGGGCCGACCTTCGGGTGCATGTGGTGTCTTCTTGCGTGCGTTTCTCGCGGCAAACTACAACATCGGTGTGGCGAGGGTCAGGCACCGACGCCCCGGTGCGTGCCGTGGCACTCTGAAATCGGGTTTACGAAGGCCAATCGCGCACGATGAAAACCTATGAGGAGGTGCTGGAGAAACTCAGGGGGCTTTCCCCGGCTCGACGGCGTCCTGTTCCAATGTTCGATCGACCGATCAAGCGGCTTCTCGGTAGTAGTGACTGAGGATGCCGCCCAACCGTTCGCGTCGGGCAACCGGCCCTGAGGCGAGTCCTGGAACCCCATCGATCAGCCGGTTGCCGATACCTTGGTGGCACCGCTCCAAGTGATAATGCTCCACATAGCTCGCAATCGCTCGCCGCAAGTGCGGCTCACCGAGCATGACGATCCGGTCGAGGCACTCCGACTTGATCGAGAGGACGAAGCGCTCTGCGTAGGCGTTTAGATATGGTGACCGCGAGCGAAGCGCGCGACCTTGATGGCTACCGCGACAGCAGCAATCGCTTGTTGGATGGCCCCGCTGCAGGGTCAAACGGCCCTCCAACAATCGATCTCGACGGCTTACATGAAGACCTCGCACCTTTCGGCCCTGGACATTAGGGAGCTCCGGATGTGATGGCCGGCATCCGACACCAAGACGTACCGGGCGCGCCAGAACGGCGAAAGCCGGGCGGTCACTCAGCAACCCACACGAACGTGCCACCACGGTTCTCGAACTTGCCAAGACCCGGGAAAGGGAAGTGCACCGAGTAGACGCGCTGACCGGAGCCGGCGGCGGAGGCAAGCACCGCTTTCCGGCTTTCCTGCGCCAACGGAGCGTCGCCATCGAAGGCGATGGTCCAGTCGGGTCGCTGCACCGAAATCACCGAATGGTGCATCGTGTCGCCGATATAGAGTAGTGAGGCCTCGCCCGAGGTGATGAGGAAGCCAGAGTGGCCAGGCGTGTGCCCCTGGATGTCCACGGCCTTGACGGTTCCCGGCACACGATCCGCGCCGGGCTCAAACGCCACAACCCTTGGACTGATCGCCGTCACTAGTGAGGCGAGTTGTGCGTTTGCCTGCATTGCTGCCCACTCATTGACCGAGATGTGGATGTCGGCGTTGGGGAATGCCAGCGCGCCGTCCGCATCCACAAGCCCGCCGACGTGGTCGCCATGACTGTGGCTGATGAAGATGTCAGTCACTTCGGCTGGCTCGACGCCGGCGGTTGCCATCGATGAGGATAGCATTCCGGACGGGCCGTTGCCGGTGTCGAACAGCAGCACGCGGTCGGGTGTGCGGACGATCAGTGGCTGGACACTGAGTTGGAGGACATCGGTCGCGAGGCCCGCCGCCGTCAGCAGGGCGTCCACATCGGCCTTCGTCACGTTAATGGCGAGCGTCATGTTGTCGTTGGCTGGTGCGAAGGCGGCGTCTCTCAGTGACGCGGCCTGCAGCGAGCCGATCGCGAAGGGGGACACGTTTTCGCCCGCGCCAAAAGCGGGAGCGGCTTCTTCTGTTGTCGGCGAGCACGCGGCGAAGCTCGCTACGAGCATGGTGACGATGGCTGTGTCGGTTCTCATGGCGGTGGTTTCTTGTGGAAGGCGCATCAATGCGCGTGGCGGATCTGGGAGGCTACCGGTCGGGAAACCCTCCCGTAGGTCGTGTCACCGAAGTGCCATCCGGCGACCTAACGATTCCTCTGGCGCTCAATCGCTGGGCGGCCTTCGAGGGCTGCGTTCGGGCGGATGATGAGGTCGCTCATACGCGCAACATAGTCTCTCTGATCCGGTTGTGCGCCACCCACTCCGCCTCAGGACTGGCCATCTAACGGATCTGCGATTCTGCTGCGCGGCTAATGTGGTGACCGCAAGCGAAGCGCGCGAGCCTGATGGCTACCGCGACTGCAGGAATCGCTTGTTAGGCGGCTGGCGAACCTACGATGCGGAAGCAGCCCTGCCCCACTCAGACCCGCAACTCAGGACGAGCAAAACACTGTCGGCAGGTGCGGGAGGAGTGGTGCCCCGGTAGAGGGGGGGCTAGTTGCCGTCTTCACTAGCGTATTTCGAGAAGAGGGCCGCATATTCGAAGCATGAGGTACATCCCACTTACGGCGGCACTGCTACTAGCTGCGTGTGGTGGGGACAGTACGACCGCCCCAGCAAACCACCTGGGCGAGCAACGAGCACTCTGGGCATCCCAACGCCTAACAGACTACACGTTTGATGTTAGCAGAGTCTGCTACTGCCAGTTTCGGGGGGATGTTCGGGTAACCGTTAAGGATGG
>DQPL01000008.1 GCA_015664885.1 Gemmatimonadota bacterium | reverse complement strand
TACGGGAGGTAGTTGTTCATGAAGACGGTATTGGGTCGCACTGGATGGTTCGCGGGGCTGGCTCTTGCGATGGCCTTCGTAGCTCCGGTGCTCGCAGCGCAAAGCACGACCATGCCGAGCACGCTGCGCTATGGATCCGGGCTCATGGATATCCCGGTGGCGAGTGTCCTCCCGCACATGACCATCACCGGCACGTACTCGGGTTTCTTCATGGATCTGGGACGCACGCTTGAGATCGACGCGAGCGGCGACCCCGTCGCCTTCGGCGCGGGTGTCGACAAGTTCTATTCCGACGCCTCGTTGGCGGTGGGTCTGTTCAATCGTGTCGAGCTTGGTGCCACGCTGCAGTCCTTCAATGCCGCGGCGTCGGGCGGGAACCAGTGGGGAGTTTTTGGTCGTGTGCAACTCCTGCAGCCCGAGAAGCGGGGCATCGATCTCGCCGCCGGAGGCCGATATGTGACCGCGCCGGGCTTCGCCGATGGTGTGTCCTATCAGCCGACGCGTCTGGGCTTCCCTGACCGCCGCTTCCGCGAGTCCTATCCAGGCCTCGACAATGTCAATACGGAGCTGAGTCTCTACGGCGTCGCGAGCGCCCACATTCGAGGCTTCGACGAGAGCTTGCTGCCAGAACACGACCTCACGTTCTCGCTTGGATACGGCACTGGCATGTTCCAAGAGGGCGATCAGCTCAGCTTTTACAACGCGGATCGGTGGACGCGGATCTACTTCGTCGATTCCGATGGCTGGTTTTTCGGATCCGCGATACACTTTGGAATCGGGGACTCCGCGCTGCTCACGCTGATGGGCGAGTACAACGGATTCGACTTCAATATTGGCGCGGAGTTCGACGTAAGGGGCGTTCGGCTCGGGGCCCAGTACCTCGCGGCCAACTACGGGGAGCCCGGGAGCGGTTACTTCTCTGAGTTCCGGAAACCGCGGTTCGGGCTGCTCGCGTCGGTTGCCTTGAGCCCCAATGGTGAGGGGTTGTTGCACAAGCCTTCGCTCATGCTGCGGCCACCGCCCGACACCATCATCGTGCCGGCGCCGCCGCCGGACACGGTTCGTATCACGCGCGAGGTTTCGCCGCCTCTGCCCGAGGGAACTCCGGCCGATGTCTGCTTGGCGACCGCAAATAACGTCCGGGTGCGTGTTTCCGCTCAGGGTGACACGCTCGTCGGCCCCAGCCGCATACCCATACGGACACTGCGGCCAGGCATCGTCTTCGCCGGCACCTACGCGGGCAATGCCTCGTGGTTCCTGGACGACGAAGCGATCACCTTCGAGGAGCGGCAGTACGACAAGTCGGACAACGAACTCCGTCTCGACTGTGGCGAAATCGTCGCGGTCGGTGAGCACATGGGCATCGCGCTTTTCGGTATGCGTGACGCGGACCGACCCCTCGAGACGATCTACGTCGCAGTGCGTCCGGGCATCTGGCAAGGGTATAAGACGGGGCTTCAGAGAACTCGAGGAGAGGACTGATCCGGCGGGGGGTCCTCTTCGCCGCTGCTCCTGCAAATCGGGTTCGTTTGTTGGGCTGAGGTCGCGTCGTCGGTCGGGTTTCGGGGCGCTAATCGCGTCTCCGCCTCAATTCGCTCGCTTTGCTCCGTTTGAGGTCTGCGGCGCTCGTTCGCGGGTTATGCGTCGCTGCTCTGAAGAGGACCCCCCACCGGATCTTGGGCGACAAGGCCTGAGCGGCTGTACATACCGTGCACCAACAACCACTGGACCAACCGGTGTGGCGACTACTGCACCAACCGGTGCCGCGGCCACTGCACTCCTCTGCAGCACCGGTTACTCGGGACCGCGCTCCAGGACTCGGTTGGTGGCGTCTAGGACGGCTTGGACTGCGGCGTGGGAGAGCTCCTCTGCGGTCTCGCAGGGGGCCGCGCCTAGCAAGCGCTGACCTTCCGGGTGGTGGCCGCTCAGCCGGACGATGACGACCCAGCCGTCGAACGCGCGCACTGCTTTGACGCCGACGAGTTGCAGGTCGACTTGCTCGCTCGTGGTGGAGAGGGTCGCGGCGAGCGCGGCCTGGCTCGCGGCCTTGATGATCCCCTGTTGGGTTTCGAGCCCCGTTTCAGTGGCGGGGTACGTCTCGCCATTCCATTCGAGGCGGACCGTGACATTGCAAGATTCTCCGCGGCTGGTCTCGGAGTCGACGGACTCGAAGCGAACTCGAGATCGTACCTTGTCGAATCGCTGCATGTCGTTATGCGCGTTGAGGCTAGGGGACAGGCTCTAACATCATGGGGAGAGAAGAAAACTGCGCGTCAGGGGAGGGTGGGGGCACGACATTTCGGCGCGCTTCGCCCCTACGCGCCCTCGTCGAGTCCTCCCGCGACGAACAGATTCGCGGGCACGTCGCCGACCCTGTCCACGTCGGCTAGTCGATCGATCACCGCTACCGAGAGGCCCTCGGCGCTCGCCCGCCGAGCCGTGACGGCGAAGACCGCGTCGGTGAAAGACGGTCCAGACTACCGCATACGCGGAAGGAATGCGTCGCCCCGGGCGGGCGCTTCCCCAATGCGGTCCATCCGTTCATATAGAGGCGCTAACGCAGTCCCACCAGGGCATGCCTATGTCCCGCGCGGGCCGATAGCTTGTCGTGAACCGGCAACGGCACGCGAAGGGACTTTCGCTTTATCTTCGGGTCCTGTACTTTGCTTGCTGAACCCCCAAGTTTCGTGGCATCGTGAGGACGGAGGCGAGATGGCGACGGCGCAAATGACTGACAAGAGCGAACAGAAGAAGTCGGATCAGAAGCAGAAGGCGTTGGATACGGCACTCACCCAGATCGAGCGCTCGTACGGCAAAGGCGCGATCATGCGCATGGGAGACGAAGGCTTCTCCAGCGGGATCGAGGCGATTCCCACAGGCGCCCTGAACCTCGACGCCGCGATCGGTATCGGGGGCATCCCGCGCGGCAGGATCAGCGAGATCTACGGGCCGGAGTCTTCGGGAAAGACCACGATCTGCCTGCACATCATCGCCAATGCGCAGCGGCTGGGAGGAATCGCTGCCTTCATCGACGCTGAGCACGCACTCGACGTCGCATACTCGAGAAAGCTCGGCGTCGACGTCGACAACCTGCTCGTGTCCCAGCCGGACACGGGTGAGCAGGCGCTCGAGATCGCCGAGGTGCTCATCCGGAGCAACGCAGTCGACGTGGTGGTCATCGACTCGGTCGCTGCGCTCGTGCCGCGGGCGGAGATCGAGGGCGAAATGGGTGACACCCACGTCGGCCTTCAGGCGCGCCTCATGAGCCAGGCGCTGCGGAAGCTGACCGGCGCCGTAGCACGGTCCAACACATCGGTGATCTTCACGAACCAGATCCGCGAAAAGATCGGCGTCATGTTCGGCAGCCCGGAGACAACCTCGGGCGGTCGGGCGCTGAAGTTCTATGCCTCCGTGCGGTTGGACATCCGGCGTATCGGCGCGATCAAGGACGGCCAGGAGGTGATCGGCAACCGGACGCGCGTGAAGGTCGTGAAGAACAAGTGCGCACCGCCGTTTCGCCAGGCCGAATTCGACATCCAGTACGACGAGGGCATCAGCCACACCGGCCTACTCGTCGATCTTGGCGTAGAGCACAACATCGTCGAAAAGTCCGGTTCGTGGTTCTCCTACGGCGACCTACGCCTGGGTCAGGGAAAGGAGAACTCGAGGATGTTCCTGATGGAGAACCCCGACATCGCAGACGAGATCGAAACCCGCCTGCGCGTCACCCTTGGACTTTCCAGTGACGGCGACGGCGATGAGGACGCAGAGCCAGCGTCGGGCGAGCCGGAAGCAGTCGCAGCGACGGACAGTGCAGACGGAGCGTCTGCCTCCCCGGCCCAAGCAGCAGCCGACTAACCGGCGCAACTCGAAAGAGGCCAAAAGGAAGCCCCGGATCGAGTCACTCGGTCCGGGGCTTCGCTCATTTGATCCACCACGAGACCCCGTGCGACATGTGGACCTGAACACCAACACGGAGCGCAGCGAGATAAGTAACTTGCACAAGCAACACGGAGAGCCAGAGTAGTGGGGAGTCGGTAGGGCGCTGCGCTCAGAGCCCGCACGCGTGGCCGACGAATGGCCGGGGCTAGCGGAGGCGGTGTGGGGCGGGTGGCAAAGCAGCCCCGGCCGCGGCAGGCCAGAATCCAGCGGTCAACCCGCGAATCAATCCGACACCCGCGCACCCGATTCAGCGGAAGGGCGGCGAGCGTGGTGTCCTGGCGGCTCCCCAGAACTCCACAAGCGAAGTACCATATAAGCAGTTACCACAAGAGCATACCATGCAAACCGCACAAATCCGCCAGCGATTCCTAGACTTCTTCCAGGAGAAGGGTCACGAGGTGCGCCCGAGCTCTTCGCTCGTGCCGGGTGATGACCCCACGCTGTTGTTCACCAACGCGGGCATGGTTCAGTTCAAGCGGGTGTTTCTAGGCCAGGAGAAGGTCTCGTACGATCGTGCAGTAACCTCCCAGAAGTGCGTCCGCGCTGGCGGCAAGCACAACGACCTGGAGGAGGTGGGGATAACCACCCGCCACCACACGTTCTTCGAGATGCTCGGCAATTTCTCGTTCGGCGATTACTTCAAGAAAGACGCGATCGCGTTCGCCTGGGAGTTGATGACAGAGGTGTACGGGCTCGAGCCCGATCGCTTCTACGCAACGGTCCACCACTCGGACGACGAGGCGGCGGAGCTCTGGGCCAGCGAGGCGGGGCTTGGCGCGGATCACATTTACCGGTTAGGCGACAAGGACAACTTCTGGCAAATGGCTGATACAGGTCCGTGCGGCCCGTGCTCGGAGCTGCACTACGACCTGCGCGACAACCCCACACCCGTCACGAGCACCGAGGAGTTCGTCGAGCTCAACGATGCCGGCATCATCGTCGAGCTCTGGAACCTGGTGTTCATGCAGTTCGATCGTGACGCCTCGGGCGAGCTCACTCCGCTTCCGGCCGCGTCGGTCGATACAGGTCTCGGACTCGAGCGAGTTGCCGCGGTGCTTCAAGGTGCGGATTCCAACTACCACACCGACCTCTTCGCGCCGATGCTCGATCGCGTCGCCCAAATCGTCGGCCGCGACTACGACCCTGATTCGGAAGAAGGCGTCAGCTACCGCGTGCTCGCGGACCACGCGCGTGCGGTGGCCTTCCTGCTGGCAGATGGCGTATTTCCCTCCAATGAAGGCCGCGGCTACGTATTGCGTCGCATCCTGCGGCGAGGGGTCCGCCATGCGTGGCTGCTCGGCCGCAGAGAACCTACGCTGGCGGGCGTCGTGGAGGCGGTGATAGACAGTATGGGTGACGTGTTCAGCGACCTCGTCCACCGTCGTGAACACCTCCTACAGACCACGACAGCCGAAGAGGAGCGTTTCTTGGCCACGATCGATGGCGGCATGGTCCGCTTCGACGAACTCGTTGGCTCCGAGGGAGCGACGATCCCGGGTGAGGGGGCCTTCAAGCTCTACGACACCTTCGGCTTCCCGCTCGACCTCACCCAACTCATGGCCGAGGAGCGAGGGGTTGGCGTCGACGTCGAGGGCTTCAACGAGGCGCTCGAAAGGCAACGCGCGCGCTCGCGCGCGGGTCGCAGCGCCGCGGGCTTGGTGGACGCGTCTGGGACTGCCGAGGATTGGACGACACTGTCCGAGCGTGAGCAGGTGTTCGTGGGATACGACTCGCTCTCCGCAGAGACCGATGTGCTCGCCTATCTCGTGAGCGACGACTCCCTGGGGCTCGTGCTCGAGCAGAACCCGTTCTACGTGGAGAGCGGTGGCCAGGTATCGGACCAGGGAACAGTGCGAGGGGACGGGTGGACGCTCGAAGTGGCAAACATGGCCAAGGTCGGGTCATGGACGGCGCTCTTCGGCCGCGTCGAGGGAGTGTTTCCGGAGGCCCCGGAGGCGGTACGCGTCTCGGCGGAGGTCACGGCTGATGTCCGACGCGATACGGTTCGCAACCATACCGCGACGCATCTGCTGCACGCGGCGCTGCGGGAGGTTCTCGGTGAGCACGTCGTCCAGCGCGGTTCTCTCGTCTCGCCTGCCCGGCTCCGCTTCGACTTCACGCACACGGCTCCCATGACCATCGAAGAGCGCGAGCGAGTCGAGGCGATCGTCAATGATGGCGTGTGGGCCAATCATGCGGTCGACATCAGCTACCGCACATACGAAGAAGCGGTCCAGGCAGGCGCGATGGCCCTCTTTGGCGAGAAGTACCCGGAGGAGGTCCGGGTCGTGAGCGTCGCAGGCGTAAGCATGGAGCTGTGCGGCGGGACCCACGCGAATCACACCGGTGAGATAGGCCTCTTCCGCCTGGTAGGCGAGGCGGGCGTCGCCGCTGGTGTCCGTCGTGTCGAGGCACTGACCGGGCCGGGAGCCTTCACGTATCTCAAGGCACAGGAGGCGGCACTCCTCGAGGCGGCCTCCCTCTTTAAGACCCAACCCGCCAACCTCAGCCAGCGTGCGCAGCAACTGCTCGCGGAGCGTGCGGAACTCGAGGGCATGCTCGACGAGCTGCGGACACAGGGCGGAAGCGGTGAGCAGGAAGTGGTGTCCGAGGCGATCGAGTTGGACCAGGGTGCGTCCAGCTACCGGGGTGTTCGACTGAAAGGCCGCAGCGCCGACGACGCGAGGAGATGGGGTGATGATTTCTTGGCTGCTGGGCAGTCAGGAGTGGCAGTGCTCGCCCTGGAACTGCCGGGGGACAAACACGCGCTCTTTGCCTTCGTCACCGACGATGTGATCTCGTTGGGTGTGCGCGCCGACGCCGTCGTGCGTGAGGTGGCCACGTTCGTCGGAGGACGTGGCGGTGGTCGACCTCACATGGCCCAGGCGGGCGTAGAGGACCCTTCCGGCATCGACCAAGCGCTGCAGTCGGGTGCTGGTGTGGTTCGGGACTTGCTCGCGGCGGGCTCGGCGTGAGCGCTGTCGGCGGGTGGGTGGAGGCTCGGCGTCCGGCGCCACCCATGGACCTCGAACGCTGGTTGCAACCTGATGCCGGGCCCGGTTCCATAAGCCAACGGATGTCACTGCTTGCTCGGACGGCGCTCGATGAGTTCCGCTCCCGACCGGGCCGCATTAGGGAGAGCGCGTTCCAGTTGCTCGCGGCCGACGCGCTCGTGACTTATGCGTGCGAGGCGGCGCTCGAGGAGAGGGACCCTCCGGCCGCACTGCGAGCGATCCTGCTCAGGACGGCGGGCGACCGGTGACCGACACGGATTCAGGAGCCTTCGCCGACATTCACAGTTACCTCGTGCCCGGCGTCGACGACGGTGCCAATGACCTCGAGGATATACTCACGTCCGTCAGACGCATGACCGAGTTGGGCATCCGAAAGATCCTCACGACGCCTCACTTGGACGGGAGCGTTACCCGGAACGACGAGGCCATCGAAGCTCGCCTGAGTGAGGTCGATGAAGCGTTCGCGCGGGCTGCCGCTGCCGTGGCAGGCGAATTCCCGGAGGTAGACTTCAGGCGCGGCCACGAAGTGATGCTCGACATTCCGGACGTCGACTTCTCAGATCCGAGAGTCCGACTTACCGGGACCTCGTTCGTGCTGATCGAGTGGCCTCGCCTCCACGTGCCGCAGGGCACCACAAGAGTGCTTGAGCGCATCATGAATGACGGATACCGCCCGATTATTGCGCACCCCGAGCGCTATATCGGAATCGATCGCAAGCTGGGAGTAATCGCCAGATGGCGGGAGGTCGGTGCCTATCTCCAAGTCAACCACGGCTCACTCTCCGGTCGTTATGGTGCCGCTGCCAAGGGGATCGCGGCGCGACTGCTTCGCAGTGGCTGGGCCGACTATCTGGCGTCGGACTTTCAAGCCCAATCGCAGGCCAGGATCTGCTTCCAGGAGGTTTGGCAGCAGCTGGAGGCGCTGAAAGCCGGTGAGTCGCTCACCTACCTCTGCCGCATGAACCCGAGCCGGGTGTTCACGGACGAAGTGCCGCTTCCCGTCCCGCCATTACCCCCCGAGACCGGGCTATGGGCGCGCATGAAGGGCATGCTGTCTTGAGCGCCTCCGACGCGGTGATCCACGAACATCTGAGCGCGCTGTCGGCCTTGAGCCAGAACGTGTCGGACTCGATGTCCGATGAGATCCAGGCGCTCGCAGACCGGGTGCTTGAGACGATCCTCGCGGGAGGCAAGGTGATGTTCTGCGGGAACGGCGGCTCTGCAGCGGATGCGCAACATCTTGCTGCGGAGTACGTCGTACGCTTCTCCCGAGAGCGTCGAGCGCTCGCGGTGCTTGCGCTGACTACGGACACGTCGGTGCTCACCGCCGGTGGCAATGATTACGGATACGACACCATCTTTTCTCGCCAGGTGGAGGCGCTAGGCCGGGCTGGAGACCTGTTGATCTTGCACTCGACCAGTGGAGAGTCCGAAAACCTGATCGCGGCTGCTCAGTCCGCTGGCCGGCTCGAGATCTACACAGCCGCGCTGCTCGCCAAGGGCGGGGGACGACTACGTGAGCTCGTCCACCTTGCGCTCGTAGTGCCTACCGAGTCCACCGCGCGTGCCCAGGAGTTGCACCTCGCGATCGGACACATCGTTTGTGAGCTCGTGGACGCGGCGGTTGCCGGCGAATGAACGAGCTGATTGACCTCACGGGGAAGACAGCGGTGGTTACCGGCGGCTCGCGTGGAGTGGGTCGCGCCACTGCGATTCTTCTCGCGAGAGCGGGCGCATCCGTGGGCATCGCGTTTCGCAGTCGCCAGGCCGAGGCCGAGTCTGTCGTCGCCCAACTCGAGGGGCTTGGAGGGCGCGCGTGGGCGCAGCAAGGCGATCTGACCGACGTCGCCGACGCCGACGCTCTTCTCGCGCGTGCTCAAGAAGAGTTCGACGGCCTCGACATCTTCGTCGCTAACCATGGAATATGGCCGCCCATCGATACGCCCCTGGCTCAGATGACGGACGAGCAGTGGCACAGCACGATGAACGCCAACCTGCACTCGATCTTCTACACGTGCCGAGCCGCGGCGCGTGTTTTGCGCGATGAGGGTCGCCTCGTTCTCGTGGGCAGTACCGCCGGGCAGCGCGGCGAGGCGTACCACGCCGACTACGCGTCGAGCAAAGGCGCGATGATCTCATTGGTGAAGGGCCTTTGTATCGAGTTGGCCCCGCGCGGGATCACGGTGAACTGCGTCGCGCCCGGTTGGATCGATACCGAGATGTCCGCGACCGCCTACGAGGGTGAGGAACGCCAGCGCATAGCCGAGTCCATCCCAATCGGTCGCATCGCGACCGCGGAAGACGTGGCCGGCCCCATCGTGTTCTTGTGTTCGCGGCTCGGCCGGCACATCACCGGCGAGATCCTCAACATCAACGGGGGTGCCGTCCTAGTGGGGTGAACACGCTTCGCCCCTCGGCGCCGCCGGCGGTCCGTTGGATCACGCGCACGCTGGAAGAAGCGGGGCACGACACATGGGCTGTCGGGGGTGCGGTGCGTGACGCGCTTCTGGGGCGTCCGTCCGGCGACTGGGACCTGACGACCCGGGCGCGTCCCGACGAGCTTCAAGAGCTCTTCCGACGCACCGTGCCCATCGGAATCGAGCACGGCACGGTGGGGGTGCTGGTGCGGGACGGCACCATGTTCGAGGTCACCACGTTCCGGAAGGACGTCGAGACCGACGGCCGACACGCTGTCGTGGCTTTCGCGGACCGTGTAGAGGACGACCTCGCCCGCCGGGACTTCACGATCAACGCCATCGCGTGGCATGTGCTGCGTGAAGAGTTACTCGACCCGTTTCAGGGCGTCGAGGACCTCGAGGCCGGTGTCCTGCGGACCGTCGGTATAGCGGCTGATCGTTTGGCCGAGGACTACCTGCGGGTCTTGCGAGCCTTCCGTTTCGCTGGGCGCTTCGCCTTGAAGATTGAGCAGGAGACGTGGTCCGCGCTTTGTGAATCCGTGCGTGACTTACCGTCGCTCTCCGCGGAACGCATCCGAGAGGAGTTGATCAAGGTCCTCTCTGCGGATCGGAAGCCCTCTAGAACGCTCACGCTGTACGCCGAGTCTGGAGCGCTGGGGGTCTTGTACCCGGAGCTTTCGGAGTTGCGTTCGTCCGCTGCTAGTCCGGATGCGTGGTCCGACAAGTTGGCCAGCATCGATCAGCTTCCAGCCGGCCGACCCTACCTGCGGCTCGCTCAGCTCTTGTGGGGAGTCGATGCATCGGCAGCGGCAATGGTCCTGACACGGCTTAGGCTCTCGAACGCTCAGAGTGACGAGGTCGCGCGACGGGCCGACGCCGCGGAGATGCCTTCAGCAGAGGCCGACGACGAGACGTTCCGGCGCTGGCTGAGTGCCACCGGACGCATCAGGTTCGCCGCGGTCGCGAGATTGGGACTGGCGCGTGCTCGGGCGAGGTATCAGGCGGGGCATGACGACACGTGCGGCGCGGTCGTCGCGGCGTGGCGGCGCGCGCGCGCGGTGCTTGCCGCCGCACCGGCGCTGTCGGTAGCCGAACTGCGGTTCGATGGGCGCGACTTGATCCGAATGGGACTACGGCCGGGGCCCGACTTCGGGCGGATTCTGGATGATCTGCTCGACTTCGTGCTCGAGGATCCCGCGCGCAATCGAGCGGATGTGCTCGAGGGCCGCGTAGGAGCCATCGCGGAGGGTGGCGATGGCTGATCTCGAGCTCTTTCCCGCCGACGAGAGCGAGCGTGCGATAGAGCCGGAGCCCGGCTCGGAACCGGACAGAAACGCGCCATTGGCTGCGCGCATGCGGCCGAGAACCCTGTCGGAGTTCAGGGGCCAGGAGCACCTGTTGGGGGAGGGCCGGGCGATCCGCGCGATGCTGGACCAGGGCTCACCGCAGAGCATGATCCTCTGGGGGCCGCCAGGTAGTGGAAAGACCACGCTCGCCCGCTTGATCGCCGCCGAAGCCAACATCGCTTTCGTATCGTTGAGCGCGGTCAGCGAGGGCATCGCTCGCGTGCGCGAGATCATCAAGCAGGCGAGCGCTCGACTTCAGGCCACTGGACGTCGAACCGTCCTCTTTTGTGACGAGATCCACCGCTTCAACAAAGCGCAGCAGGACGGGTTCTTGCCGCATGTGGAAGCCGGCACCGTGATCCTGATCGGCGCTACCACCGAGAATCCTTCGTTCGAAGTCGTGCGGCCCCTGCTCTCGCGGGCGCCGGTGTACGTTCTCAACCCGCTGTCGTCGGCGGAGCTGCTGGCGATCCTCGTCGATGCGGTCTCATCCAAGACCAGGGGGCTCGGCGACGCAGGCGTGCGTTTCGAGGACGACGCGCTGGCCTTCATCGCGGAGGCCTCCGATGGGGACGCGCGTCGGGCGCTGGGCGTCGCTGAGGCGGCTGCTCACGTTGTGGGGAAGGGCGGGGCTGTCGATGTGGCGGCGGCCCGGGAGGCGCTTCAGCACCGATTCGCCAGCTATGACAAGGGTGCTGAGGAGCACTTCAACCTCATCTCAGCGCTGCACAAGGCGGTGCGGGGAAGCGACCCGGATGGGGCTCTCTATTGGCTGGCCCGCATGATCGACGGCGGAGAGGACCCGCTCTACATTGCGCGTAGGTTGGTGCGCATGGCCTCGGAGGATATCGGAATGGCGGATCCGGCCGCGCTCCAGGTCACGCTCGCGGCACGAGACGCGTACCATTTCCTGGGCTCGCCGGAGGGTGAATTGGCGCTCGCAGAAGCCACCATCTACCTCGCCACCGCGCCGAAGTCGAATCGCGCCAACGAGGCGTGGTCGACTGCACTCCGGCGCGCGCGCGAAACCCCCGGGGAGGGGGTCCCGTTGCACATCCGAAACGCCCCGACGGGTCTGATGAAGGAGCTCGGGTACGGCGAGGGATACAAGTACGATCCTGCGGAACAGGACGGAGTCGCCAAGCAGACGTACTTGCCTGACCGTCTCGCGGGGGAGGAGTTCTACGTGCCCAGCCGATTCGGCTTCGAAAAGACCGTCGCCGAGCGACTCAAGTGGTGGGCGGAACGGCGCGTCGAGTCCAGCGCAGAGCAAGACGAGGACGGTTGACGTCCGCGGCAGCTTCTAACCGCCGCGCCGCTTGAGTATCCTTCTCATTCACGTAAGCGGATGAACGGGCGCAGGCGCGCAGAGGAAGCAGGATGCCGACTCAGCTCATCGACATGCGCACCCCGGTGGAGCGCGCAGTGCTCGTCGGTGCGCCGAGAGGCGAGCTCGAAGCACGCCTGATAGACGAGCACCTCGCAGAGTTGGCGCGTCTGACGGATACCGCAGGTGGTGAGGTGGTAGGCAAGCTCACGCAGCGGATTTCCAAGCCGAACCCGCGCTTCTACGTGGGGAAGGGCAAAGCGGACGAGCTCAAATCGCTCGTGATCGAGACAGAGGGCAATCTCGTGATCTTCGACGAGGAGCTCAGCCCTGCTCAAGGGAAGAACCTCGAGGACCTTCTGGACGTGCGCGTGATGGACCGCTCCGAACTGATCCTGGACATCTTCGCGACGCGGGCACGATCGAAGGAGGCGCGCATGCAGGTCGAGCTCGCTCAACTCGAATATCTGCTTCCGAGGCTGCGGCGCATGTGGAGCCACCTCTCGCGCATCAGAGGTGGTATCGGCTTGCGGGGGCCGGGCGAGACTCAGCTCGAGACGGACCGGCGACTGATCGGGAAGCGGATCGTCGACTTGAAAGGCAAGCTGCGCCACGTGGCCGAGAAACGGCAGATGCAGCGAAAATCTCGCGAGGGCAGCTTCCGAGCCGCTTTGGTCGGCTATACCAACGCTGGCAAGTCGTCCCTGTTGTGCGCGCTCTCCGGTGCCGACTTGTTCGTTGAGGACAAGCTTTTCGCGACGCTCGACTCGGCGACCCGGAGGGTGGACTTGGGAGGCGGACATGAAGCTCTGCTCACGGACACGGTCGGCTTCATCCGCAAGCTTCCGCACCATCTGGTTGCGTCGTTCCGTTCCACGCTCGAGGAGGCGCGCGAGGGGGATGTGCTGCTGCATGTGATCGACGCCTCGCACGCCGAGTGGGAGGAACAACGGCACGTAGTGAACGACGTTCTCGCGGACCTCGATCTCATCGACAGCGATAAGATTCTGGTCTTCAACAAGGTCGACAGGATCACGCACGCGGAAGAAGAGGCGTTACGTGCGCGCATTCGCGCGCTGGAGCCGACCCCGGCGGTCTTCGTCTCGGCCCATGACGATGCTACGCTGGTCTCCTTGAAGGAGACACTGGTCGCGCGTATCCGGGCTCGGCTACAGGAGGTCGTGGTCCGAGTGCCCGTCGAGGACGGACAAACCCTGGCGGCTATCTATCGCGAGGCCGAGGTGATCGAGCGCGCGGATGAGGGCACCGGTGTGCTTCTTACGGTGAGAATCCCGGCGCCACTTCTGGGCCGGCTTCGCAGGCTCGAGGGCGTGCACGTGCAACCGGTGGCGGCATCGTGACATCCCACAACCAACTGACTGACATGCGTTTCTACCTCAACATCGATCACGTGGCCACAGTTCGGCAGGCGCGCGGTACCGACGAGCCGGATCCCGTCCGTGCGGCCGTGCTCGCTGAGTTGGCCGGTATCGACGGGATCACCGTGCATTTGCGTGAGGACCGAAGGCACATCCAGGACCGCGATGTACGGCTGCTCATGGAGACGGCTCGGACCGGCGTGAACCTGGAGCTCGCGGCTACCTCTGAGATCTTGGATCTGGCGTGCGAGTGGCGCCCGATGCAGGCGACGCTCGTGCCCGAGAAACGCGAGGAACTCACCACCGAGGGAGGCCTCGACTTGAGCACCAGCGAACAACTCGAGATCGTGGGCGACGCCCTCGCGCGCCTCGAAGGCTCGGGCGTCCGCACGTCATTGTTCATCGATCCCACGCCTGAGGCGATTCAGGCCGCCCGCGAGTTGGGGGCCGATGCGATCGAGCTGCACACCGGTGAATACGCCAACACGAGCGGCGCCGAGCGCGTGCGCCAACTTGACCGGTTGGATCGAGCGGCGTCGCTCGCTAGCAAGCTCGAACTGGCGGTGCATGCAGGTCACGGCCTCACGTACGAGAACGTGCAGCCTGTCGCGGCGATACCAGAGATCGAAGAGCTCAACATCGGGCACAGCGTCATCGCGCGGGCGGTTTTGACGGGCATGGAGCGTGCCGTAAAGGACATGTCCCGGATCCTACGTCGGGCCCGGCGACACCGGGCGTGAGGCACTGGGGGAAGACTCTCTTCGGCGTAGCGGTCACCTTCTTTCTGCTGTGGTGGGTGCTGCGCAACGAGGACCCGAGCCAGGTTTGGGCGAACATCCTGCAAGGGGACTTCGTGCTGCTGTTCGCATCGGTGGCCGTGGCGACTTTTGGCTTCTTCATCCGCGCACTCCGGTGGAAGGTCCTGCTCGCTCGCGTGCACCCTCATACGCGACTTGGCTCGCGGTTTGCGGCCGTATCCATCGGCTTCATGGGCAACAACGTCCTGCCTCTGAGGGCCGGGGAGTTCATGCGACCCTACGCGTTGAGCCGCCTCGAGTCCGTCACCATGAGCGGCGCGTTCGGCTCGTTGGTGGTAGAGCGGTTCCTCGACGGCATCGTGCTGCTTCTGTTTCTGGTCGTGCCCGTCATGATGCCCGGCTCACCGGCTGCGAACGCGTTTTCGGGGGAAGCTGGCTCTCTGCTTCTGCGCGGCGGGATGATCACCGTCGCTTTGGTACTGTTCGCTCTCGTGAGCATGGCGGTATGGCCGCGACACTTCTCGCAATTGGTCGAGTGGTTCGCACGTTTTCTGCCGAAGAAGATCTCTGTGCCGCTCCTGGACTCGCTGACTTCGTTCCTCGACTCGCTCGCGATCATGCGTGACCCGAAGCTGCTGGCATTGGGACTCGCTTGGACGGTTTTCTTCTGGATCTGGCACGCTTCGTCGTTCTGGTTGGGCATGCTGGCCTTCGGCATCGATACCGGCTTCCTATCCGCGATGTTCGTCACCGCAGCGGTGGGTTGGGGAGTTGCCTTGCCGTCGGCGCCGGGGTTCTTCGGGACGTTCCACTATGCCGCCAGTTTCGCCCTGACCGCGGTATACGGTGTATCTGCCAACCAGTCCCTGGCCTTTGCGTTCGGGTACCATTCCGGTGGCTGGCTTCCCATC